>CAJNCV010000005.1 GCA_905221385.1 bacterium | reverse complement strand
AAAGGAAGTCGTCTTTTTGGTATTGTTGAAAATACTACATATTGTGGTTGGTGTAAACTGGTATATAGTTCCCAAAAATTTTATCTCCTTATTATATCCTAAACATACCTACAATTCAATATTTATGATTAGAGAAAAAACGAAAATCGGCCTATTTTCTACCAACTAGGTGTGGCAAAGCAAGAAATGGAAACTCCAGCACAATCTAGGAATAAATTCTGTTCAGCTATTCATAGAAAAATAAGAATCAAGTGGCTTTCCCTCCGACAGAAGAGCCTAAACAACATTTATAAAAGGTACGTGATTTCAACTCCAAACTAAGGAGAAATATCATTTTCGGATAATTGAACAACAAAATCATCCCAGAGGAAGTAACTGTATCCCCTATGTAAGTTAGACTTTTTTCACTAAATTATCATCATTATAAAAAATTCCACGAATAATTTGAATTCGTGGGATTTTCTTGCTAGAACGATTATTATACTACAACACGGAGTTTGGCAAATCGATTCCATTTGTAAAACTCAGTTAGTGAGGCAGTTAGGCAAGTCTAATAGGACTTGCCGTAGTCTACTTAGATTGCTTTGCAATCAAGTAGGCTTACTGAATCACATCTTCTCTTCCAACTCTACGTCTGGATATTTATCCGCAAACCAGCGGAGGGCAAAGTCATTTTCAAAGAGGAAGACAGGTTGGTCGAAACGGTCCTTGGCCAAGATATTGCGGCTTGATGACATGCGCTCGTCCAAGTCCTCAGGCTTGATCCAACGAACGGTCTTTTTACCCATCGGGCTCATGACTACTTCCGCATTGTATTCGCCTTCCATGCGGTGCTTAAAGACTTCAAACTGGAGTTGTCCGACAGCTCCTAGCATGTACTCACTAGTTTGGTAATTCTTATAAAGCTGAATGGCTCCTTCTTGCACCAGTTGCTCAATCCCCTTGTGGAAGGATTTTTGCTTCATGACGTTCTTAGCAGAAACTTTCATGAAAATCTCAGGTGTAAAGGTTGGCAGTGGTTCAAACTCAAACTTGTTTTTTCCAACCGTCAAGGTGTCTCCAACTTGATAAGTACCAGTATCGTAAACCCCGATAATATCTCCTGCAACAGCGTTGGTCACATTTTCACGACTTTCGGCCATAAACTGAGTGACATTCGATAGTTTGGCAGTCTTACCAGTACGAGGCAGATTGACACTCATTCCACGCTCGAATTCACCTGATACGATACGAACAAAGGCGATACGGTCACGGTGACGAGGGTCCATGTTGGCTTGGATTTTAAAGACAAATCCTGAGAAATCCTTGTCATAAGGATCCACAATTTCGCCATCTGTTTTCTTGTGGCCATGTGGTTCTGGAGCAAACTTAAGGAAGGTCTCAAGGAAGGTCTGCACCCCAAAGTTAGTGAGGGCTGAACCAAAGAAGACCGGAGTCAGTTCTCCTGCAAGAATAGCTTCTTCTGAAAATTCATTTCCTGCTTCGTTCAAAAGCTCAATATCATCCTTGACTTGCTCATAAAATGGGTTACTTCCAAAGAGTTTGTCACCTTCTTCCAAACTGGCAAAACGTTCATCCCCTTTATAAAGTTCCAAGCGTTGGTTATAGAGGTCATACAAGCCTTCAAAGGCTTTCCCCATCCCGATTGGCCAGTTCATCGGGTAGCTAGCAATGCCCAAGACTTCTTCTAGCTCTTGCAAGAGGTCCAGTGGCTCACGACCGTCACGGTCTAGCTTGTTCATAAAGGTAAAGACTGGAATACCACGGTGTTTCACAACCTCAAACAATTTCTTAGTTTGAGCCTCGATACCCTTGGCAGAGTCCACGACCATGACCGCAGCATCCACCGCCATCAAGGTCCGATAGGTGTCTTCTGAGAAGTCCTCATGCCCTGGTGTATCGAGGATATTCACGCGCTTGCCATCATAGTCAAACTGCATAACAGATGAAGTAACCGAAATCCCACGTTGTTTCTCGATATCCATCCAGTCAGACTTAGCAAAAGTCCCTGTTTTCTTACCTTTTACGGTACCAGCCTCACGAATCTCACCTCCAAAATAGAGCAACTGCTCAGTGATAGTCGTCTTACCCGCGTCCGGGTGGGAGATGATAGCAAAGGTACGGCGTTTCTTGATTTCTTCTTGAATAGTCATAAGTTCTCTTTCTTTGATTTTCTATTTTTAGTTGTTTCAATGGCTAAGAATGATTTTTACATTGGATTTTACCATTCCTTTCAACTCTCCATTATATCGGATTTTGGGGAGTTTTTCAATTGCTCATCCGATGAAAAGGCAAGCTAGAGTACAGATTTCATCTGTTTTCTCTTTTCCCATCGTTTTTCGAACAAAATATCAAAGAAAACAAGAGCCAGTGAAAGGATGACCGACACAAGGAGGTACTTTATCCATAGAGGAGCATTCGAGATAAACGGTGTATCCCTTAAGAGGCCATAATTTCCACCAGTCACCTGATTAACCCCAACTAAAAAGAGATTGAGGATAAAAGTATAGACTACGATCATATACTTCTTAAGCAAGCTCTTGTCATAGTGATTCATCAAGTAAACCAAGGAATTCACTAGAAGGGCATAGTGCCCAATCAAAAATGAAAAACTGGTGATATGGGGGAAATCATAGGGATCAAAAACCGGGTAAACCAAGGCAAAGACCGCTCCACTTGCTCCTAAGAGGGCAAAATATTGCTTGCTCCGCCATTTATCTGGCAAGAAAACCACCGCAAACATGGCCAAACGGCAATGATAAAATGGAAGGCTATTAGAAAATGGAATCTCAAAACCAACATACCAACTATATAGGACTAGCAACTGGAGGATCTGAATCCCCTTAAACAAGCGGACAAATTTCGGATTATTGTGATAAGCAAGTGCTCCATAAATACAAAGTACTAAGAGAAGCATCATGATCCCATACCAAAAAAGCGAAATGGGAGGAGGAACAGTTTGAGATCTGGTGATAAATTGATGGAACATTTTTTTATCCTAACTCTTATTTTTTCTATTCTCTAGTTTAACCATTATAGCGAATTAAAAGCGATTTTTCAATTTCTATTTCTTTTCACTTATCCCTCCCTTATTTATAGGAAAATATGGTAAAATAGAACAGACTAAAAATCATCATTTCACGAAAGGATGCAAGATGAAAATTACGCAAGAAGAGGTAACACACGTTGCCAATCTTTCAAAATTAAGATTCTCTGAAGAAGAAACTGCTGCCTTTGCGACAACCTTGTCTAAAATTGTTGATATGGTTGAGTTGCTGGGAGAAGTCGACACAACTGGTGTCGCACCTACTACGACCATGGCAGACCGCAAGACTGTACTCCGCCCTGATGTGGCCGAAGAAGGAACAGATCGCGATCTCTTGTTTAAAAACGTACCTGAAAAAGACAACTACTATATCAAGGTACCAGCTATCCTAGATGATGGAGGAGATGCCTAATGACTTTTAATAACAAAACTATTGAAGACTTGCACAATCTCCTTGTCTCTAAGGAGATTTCAGCTACTGAATTGACCCAAGCAACACTTGAAGATATCAAGTCTCGCGAGACAGCTATCAACGCTTTTGTCACTATCGCTGAGGAGCAAGCTCTTGCTCAAGCTAAGGCTATTGATGAAGCTGGAATCGACGCGGATAATGTCCTTTCAGGAATTCCACTGGCTGTTAAGGATAATATCTCTACAGACGGTATCCTCACAACTGCTGCCTCAAAAATGCTCTACAACTACGAGCCTATCTTTGATGCGACAGCCGTTTCCAATGCAAAATCTAAAGGCATGATTGTCGTTGGGAAAACCAACATGGACGAATTTGCCATGGGTGGTTCAGGTGAGACTTCTCACTACGGTGCCACTAAAAACGCTTGGGACCATAGCAAGGTTCCTGGTGGTTCATCAAGTGGTTCTGCTGCAGCCGTAGCTTCTGGGCAAGTCCGCTTGTCACTTGGTTCTGATACTGGTGGTTCGATCCGCCAACCTGCTGCCTTCAACGGAATCGTTGGCCTCAAACCAACCTACGGAACAGTTTCTCGTTTCGGTCTCATTGCCTTCGGTAGCTCATTAGACCAGATTGGGCCTTTTGCACCAACTGTTAAGGAAAACGCCCTCTTGCTCAATGCGATTGCCAGCGAAGATGCCAAAGACTCTACTTCTGCTCCTGTCCGCATTGCCGACTTTACTTCAAAAATCGGGCAAGACATCAAGGGCATGAAAATTGCTTTGCCTAAGGAATACCTTGGTGAAGGGATTGACCCAGAGGTTAAGGAAACTATCCTGAACGCAGCCAAACACTTTGAAAAACTCGGTGCTATCGTTGAAGAAGTCAGCCTTCCTCACTCTAAATACGGTGTTGCCGTTTACTACATTATCGCTTCATCAGAAGCATCCTCAAACTTGCAACGCTTTGACGGTATTCGTTACGGCTACCGCGCAGAGGATGCGACTAATCTTGATGAAATCTATGTAAACAGCCGTAGCCAAGGTTTCGGTGAAGAGGTGAAACGTCGTATCATGCTAGGTACTTTCAGTCTTTCATCAGGTTACTATGATGCCTACTACAAGAAGGCTGGTCAGGTCCGTACCCTTATCATTCAAGATTTCGAAAACGTCTTTGCGGATTATGACTTGATTTTGGGACCAACTGCACCAAGCGTTGCTTATGACTTGGATTCCCTCAATCACGACCCAGTTGCCATGTACTTGGCTGACCTCTTGACCATCCCAGTCAACTTGGCAGGTCTCCCAGGAATTTCAATTCCTGCTGGATTCTCTCAAGGTCTACCTGTCGGTCTGCAATTGATCGGTCCTAAATACTCTGAGGAAACCATTTACCAAGCTGCTGCTGCTTTTGAGGCGACAACAGACTACCACAAACAACAACCCGTGATTTTTGGAGGTGATAACTAATGAACTTTGAAACAGTCATTGGACTTGAAGTCCACGTAGAACTCAACACCAATTCAAAAATCTTCTCACCTACTTCTGCCCACTTTGGAAATGACCAAAATGCCAACACCAACGTGATTGACTGGTCCTTCCCAGGAGTTCTGCCAGTTCTCAATAAAGGGGTTGTCGATGCCGGTATCAAGGCAGCTCTTGCCCTCAACATGGACATCCACAAAAAGATGCACTTTGACCGCAAGAACTACTTCTATCCCGACAATCCCAAAGCCTACCAAATTTCTCAGTTTGATGAGCCAATCGGCTACAACGGCTGGATTGAAGTGGAGCTAGAAGACGGTACGACCAAGAAAATCGGTATCGAACGCGCACACTTGGAAGAAGACGCTGGTAAAAACACCCACGGTACAGATGGCTACTCCTATGTTGACCTCAACCGCCAAGGGGTGCCTTTGATTGAGATTGTATCTGAAGCGGACATGCGTTCTCCTGAAGAAGCCTATGCCTATCTAACTGCTCTCAAGGAAGTCATCCAGTACGCTGGCATTTCAGACGTTAAGATGGAAGAAGGTTCTATGCGTGTGGATGCCAACATCTCCCTTCGCCCTTATGGTCAAGAAAAATTCGGTACCAAGACTGAGTTGAAGAACTTGAACTCCTTCTCAAATGTCCGCAAAGGTCTTGAGTACGAAGTCCAACGTCAAGCTGAAATCCTGCGCTCAGGTGGTCAAATTCGTCAAGAAACACGCCGTTACGATGAAGCTAACAAGGCAACTATCCTCATGCGTGTCAAAGAAGGTGCTGCAGACTACCGCTACTTCCCAGAACCAGACCTACCACTCTTTGAAATCTCAGATGAGTGGATTGAGGAAATGCGCACTGAATTGCCAGAGTTTCCAAAAGAACGCCGTGCGCGCTACGTATCTGACCTTGGCTTGTCAGACTACGATGCCAGCCAGTTGACTGCAAACAAAGTCACTTCTGACTTCTTTGAAAAAGCTGTTGCCCTCGGTGGCGATGCCAAACAAGTCTCTAACTGGCTCCAAGGTGAAGTCGCTCAATTCTTGAACGCTGAAGGTAAGACACTGGAACAAATCGAATTGACACCAGAAAACTTGGTAGAAATGATTGCCATCATCGAAGACGGCACCATCTCTTCTAAGATTGCCAAGAAAGTCTTTGTCCACCTGGCTAAAAATGGCGGTGGAGCGCGTGAATACGTGGAAAAAGCTGGTATGGTTCAAATCTCAGATCCAGATGTCTTGATTCCAATCATTCATCAAGTCTTCGCAGATAATGAAGCAGCCGTTGCTGACTTCAAGTCAGGCAAACGCAACGCAGACAAGGCCTTCACAGGATTCCTTATGAAAGCAACCAAAGGCCAAGCCAACCCACAAGTTGCCCTTAAACTTCTTGCCCAGGAATTGGCCAAGTTGAAAGAAAGTGAGTAATTTACTAGTAGTCACCCAGTAGTCTAACCAGATACCTTTTCAATCATATAGTTAGGAGACACATGAAAAAGTTTTATGCTCTTTTAATGACCTGTTTATTACTTGTTTTTCTATCCGTGCCTCAAATCGTTGATGCGGGTGTCGGACATTCCAGAAGTGGAGGGAGCAGCCGCAGTAGCTCCAGAAGTAGCAGCCGCTCAAGTGGAGGTGGAAGTCGTTCTGGTGGCTCATCCTACCACTACTACCGCTCTGGATATGGATCATCCTCTGACAGTTCTGCTAGCTCTCCCTATCTAGGATTTATGTTCATATTAGTCGGAGGAATCATACTAGTTGTTATCGTCAAATCCTTGCAGAATAAGTCTGGAGATTCGAATTCAACGTTCACTAGTAATGATTCTCAAACGCTCCATCGTCGAGTTGAACACAACACACTGGCCATTAGTCGTGTGAAATACGGGGATCCAAACTTTGACGCGGAAGCCTTCACATCTTGGGTTAAGGAAGTCTACCTTAAATTGCAGGTTGCCTGGACTGAAAAAAATTGGAACTCTGTCCGCACTTTGGAAAGTACCAGTCTCTACTCTCAACACAGTACCCAACTTGAGGACCATATTCGAGCTAAAACAACCAATGTTTTAGAGAAAGTTTGTATCGAAAATGTTCGCATCAAGGGATTCATTGAAAATCCTGACGGAAACGATACCTTAGTGGTGATCCTGTCATCTACCTTGCGGGACTATGTCATTGACGATGAGACTCGCCGTGTCCTTGAAGGAGACCCTAAAAAAGATCTCTTCACCGTGTATCAATTAAACTTTATCCGTCAACACGGTAGCCAAACGCAAGCAGTCAATCCAGACGAAGTTGTGAGCGACCACTGTCCAAACTGTGGCGCCCCATTGAAAATCTCTGCAGTTAGCGAGTGCGACTACTGTGGTGCCAATCTCTCTCGCAGTCCAAACCAATGGGTACTGGATACCTATGATGTTGTGGATGAAGACGAGCTTTATAATTAGGAGGAATTATGGGATTTATACGTGCAGCCTTATCAGCAGGCTTAAATAGTTTTAATGATAGTAAATTCAAGGAAGCCATTGTCCTTCCAGACAATGTCTCTGGCGACGCCTTGGCCGTCAAGGGTCAATTACTCACTAAAGACCCAGATGGACGTTCTCGTCACAGCAATCAAAACACAGGCCTCTTGTCAGATGGCAGTGTGGTTATCGTTCCCCAAGGCTATACCGCTGTTTTGGTAAACAACGGTACCTTCCTTGGTGAAGTCCTCGAAGCTGGTAGCCACGAATGGCAAGCTGGTGATAACGCCTGGCTCCTTGAAAAAGGTGGTTTAAAAGGCACTTGGGAAAACTTTAAAAACCGTTTCTCTTTTGGTGGACAAGTCATCACCCAACAAGAAATTATCTTTATCCGCATGCAACCTATTGCAGGTAATAAGTTCGGCACACAAAATGCGGTCGAATATTTCAGCGAACGTTACCAACAACTGCTCAACATCCGTTTTTATGGCTTGTTTGATGTAAAAATAGCAGATCCAGTCCTCTTCTACGTGAGCTCTGTTAGCCGTCAAATTACTGACGGACAGCCATTTACTCTCCAAGATGTAGCTCAAGGAACGCTCCGTCAAAATATCGCACCGAAAATCGCGATTGCCATTGCCAAATACACCAACGAAAACAAGGTAGATATCTATAGCCTAAATGCCAATCAAGATACCTTTAACGAACTCGCTAAACAAGAGGTCAACAAGGTTTGGACAGGTCTCTACGGGATTGAAGCAACTAACATCTTGCTTGAAGACCTCAGCTACGACCAAGAAAGTCTTGATATCGTTCGTAAGCTTGATAGTGAGCTCGTGGCAATGAAGTACAACACGATTGAAATCGAAGAACGCCGTGCTCGCAACGAAGCACTCATTGCTGCAGCTGCCAATGAAGGGAATGGCAATGGGATGAACATGTTTATGGGTATGAATCTTGGCCAAACTCTCGGTGGTCAACTAAGCCAACAAGTTCAAAATCAAGCACCAGCTCAAAATGCTGGGCAAACTGCCAACAAGAATTTTTACATCGAAGTCGATGGAAAATACGTTCTCGTCACCAAAGACGAAGATGGAAATATCGTACCAGTCAACTAATCAAGTTCCTTCTGACATTTGAGTAATGTTGTCTTTTATGGTACAATAAAGAGTAAATTATTTTATTAAAGAGGTAAAAACATGATTGAAGCAAGTAAATTAAAAGCTGGTATGACATTTGAAACTGCAGACGGAAAATTGATCCGCGTTTTGGAAGCTAGCCACCACAAACCAGGTAAAGGAAACACGATTATGCGTATGAAATTGCGTGATGTCCGTACTGGTTCTACATTTGACACAAGCTACCGTCCAGAAGAAAAATTTGAACAAGCTATCATCGAGACTGTTCCAGCTCAATACTTGTACAAAATGGATGACACAGCCTACTTCATGAATACAGAAACTTACGACCAATACGAAATCCCTGTAGTCAACGTTGAAAACGAATTGCTTTACATCCTTGAAAACTCAGAAGTGAAAATCCAATTCTACGGAACTGAAGTGATCGGTGTTACGGTTCCTACTACTGTCGAATTGACAGTTGCAGAAACTCAACCGTCTATCAAAGGCGCTACTGTAACAGGTTCTGGTAAGCCTGCAACTATGGAAACTGGACTTGTCGTAAACGTTCCAGACTTCATCGAGGCAGGGCAAAAGCTCGTTATCAACACTGCAGAAGGAACTTACGTTTCTCGTGCCTAATCTCTAGAAAGAGGTCATTCTATGGGAATTGAAGAACAACTAGGCGAAATCGTTATCGCCCCACGTGTACTTGAAAAAATCATTGCTATCGCAACAGCTAAAGTTGACGGTGTCCACTCTTTTTCAAACAAATCAGTATCTGACACCCTTTCAAAACTTTCTCTTGGTCGCGGTGTTTATCTACGAAATGTTGATGAAAAACTAACAGTGGACATCTACCTCTATCTTGAGTACGGGGTAAAGGTACCAAAAGTCGCTATGGCTATTCAAAAAGCTGTCAAAGATGCTGTTTACAATATGGCTGATGTGGAATTGGATATTGTTAATATCCATGTTACAGGTATCGTTCCAGATAAAACACCAAAACCTGACTTGAAAGACTTGTTTGATGAGGACTTCCTCAATGACTAGTCCACTATTAGAATCTAGACGTGAGCTCCGTAAATGCGCTTTTCAAGCTCTCATGAGCCTTGAATTCGGTACTGATGTCGAAACTGCTTGTCGTTTCGCCTACACACACGATCGGGAAGATTCGGATGTGCAACTTCCAGCCTTTTTGACAGAGCTCGTTTCTGGTGTTCAGGCTAAAAAGGAAGAACTAGACAAGCAAATCGCACAGCATTTAAAATCAGGTTGGACCATCGAGCGTTTAACACTCGTGGAGAGAAACCTCCTTCGCTTGGGAGTCTTTGAAATCACTTCATTCGACACCCCACAGTTGGTTGCTGTTAATGAAGCTATCGAGCTTGCAAAGGACTTCTCAGATCAAAAATCTGCCCGTTTTATCAACGGACTGCTCAGCCAGTTTGTAACAGAAGAACAGTAAATAGAAAAAGTGTTTGACAAATATCAAACACTTTTTTCTTTGTCTCCACTATCTAAAAAAACTATAGTAGATAAAATTATAAACAAAAATCCAGATAGGTTTTGCATAAATGAGAAAGTTGAAAAAACTATGGCACAGGATGGTAATTTTTAAGTTCTTTGTCCAACGATAGACCAAGGCATAGAAGAGACCGCCTAAACTATAAATAATCAAACTGATAGGATCTCGGTGGGTTAGGATCAAATGACTAAGTCCAAAGATAAGAGCAGATAGGATAACATCCAGATAGTACTTGGACTGGGGGAAAAAGGTATTCATAAAGTACCCTCTATGAATCAGTTCCTCTAATATAGGTCCGACGATTACTGTTAAACTAAAACTGAGAACAGTTGATAGAAAAGTTGGTTGCCCATTGGAGTATAGAATCGAAAGAAGGTCTTGAAAGATATACTTGTTATCAATTAGGTGATGAAACTGTAACTGAAAAGCATCCACCAATTGACGATCAAAATAAGTAGCCACTAGACCAACTACAAGGTAAAAGAATCTTGACTTCTTTGAACCCTTTTTTTCAAAAATATAGAGCATCTCTTTCTTTTTGAGCCAGTAGATAAATAATAGCAAAAGAGCTATTACTTCAACTGTTAAAAAGATAGAATAGCCATCTATCCCCCATCCTAAAAACTTAGTTAAATGCATAATCCCTAACTCTGGTAGATAAACCGATAGAAATACCAGTGATGTATAGACTCCCAAATGCCCTAGTTTTTTCATACTTACCCCTTTAAATTATTAGAATATTAAGGTATAATTCCGTTACCATAACCAGTCATTCTAGTACGTATTGTACTCGAATCAGTTGCAATGCTGTAAGCATAAGGCCAACTCCAATTTATATCATCAACCAACCAAATCATGCCACCACCTGAGGTTTGCTCTAAGTCCTCAGTTGAAAGAGCTGTAAATGTTTCTGTACCTGTCATTGCAAGTAGCTCCTTAAAATAAATTTTTGTAAGCTTACATCTACAGTATACATCTTTTTTCTCTATTTTACTGTCCATCTCCTCAACTGTCAATTTCTCGTCTTGAATTGCATTTTTCCATAAAAAATGAGACCTTTCTAGTCTCATTTAGTCATTCTTAGTATTTTCTAAAGCGTTGGTAACGTTCTTCAATAAGTTGGTCGAGTGGTAGTTCTTGCAACCTATCTAGTTCTGCACGCAATTCATTTTTAACGCGAGCTCGTAGTTCTTTACTAGAGAGGCCTGTTTCTGAGATTACCTTATCTACGATTCCCATTTCTAGGAGTTCGTGTGAAGTGATTTTCATCAACTCCGCCGCTTCCATAGCACGGCTCCCATCCTTCCAAAGGATAGAGGCAAAGCCTTCTGGACTGAGCACGGCATAGATCGAATTTTCCAGCATCCAAACACGGTTAGCTACGGCTAGAGCTAAGGCACCACCAGATCCTCCTTCACCGATAATAATCGCGATGATTGGAACCTTGAGGTCACTCATTTCCATCAGGTTTCGAGCGATTGCTTCCCCTTGCCCACGTTCCTCGGCTCCTACACCAGGGTAAGCACCCGCCGTATTGATAAAGGTCACAACTGGACGACCAAACTTTTCTGCCTGTTTCATCAGGCGAAGAGCCTTGCGATAGCCTTCTGGATGTGGTTGGCCGAAATTCCGTTTGAGATTGTCATGAAGACTCTTCCCCTTTTGGATACCAACGACAGTTACTGCTTGTTCACCTAACCAGCCAATTCCACCAATGACCGCACCATCATCGCGGAAAGAGCGATCTCCATGCAATTCGATAAACTCGTCAAAGATTCCATTGGCAAAATCAAGTGCAGTCAAACGACTCTGCTCGCGTGCCTCTCTGACTATTTTTGCAATATTCATCCGCGACTTCCTCCATGCAATCTTACTAATTTAGCAATTGTTTCAGGCAATTCTCTCCGTTTAACAATTGCATCAACAAATCCATGTTCAAGTAGAAATTCTGCCTTTTGGAAGTCATCCGGCAAGGTCTCACGAACTGTATTTTCGATAACACGACGCCCAGCAAACCCAACCAAACTCTGTGGCTCCGCTAGGATAATATCACCTTCCATAGCAAAAGAAGCGGTCACTCCACCTGTTGTCGGATCAGTTAAAATAGTTAGGTAAAAAAGTCCTGCCTTAGAATGACGTTGAACTGCCGCAGAAATCTTAGCCATCTGCATCAAACTCATGATTCCTTCTTGCATACGGGCTCCACCAGAAGCTGTGAAGAGAACGACTGGCAAGTTTTCTACCGTTGCATACTCAAACAAGCGCGTGATTTTTTCACCCACAACTGTTCCCATAGAAGCCATGATAAAGTTAGAATCCATGATTCCAAGGGTAACTTTTTGTCCCTTGATGCTAGCTGTACCAGTTAGTACTGCCTCATCCAAACCTGTCTTTTCACGCATTGTTGCAAGTTTTTTCTGGTAGCCAGGAAAGTTTAATGGATTTTGAGTTTCAATACCTGTAAACATCTCCACAAAGCTACCAGAATCAATCGTCAAATCCAAGCGTTCCTGAGCTGAAATACGGAAAGTATAGCTACAATGGGGACAAATTCGTTCGCTCCCAAGATCCTTTTGATAAATGGTGTGTTTACAACCAGGACACTGGGAGAAGAGGTCATCCGGAACCTCAGGCTTGGCTTGTGGTTTCTGCCTTACGGAACGGTTAGGATTGATCCGAATATACTTATCCTTTTTACTAAATAGAGCCATAACTCCCCCTTTTAGTTCTCATACTGTTTGAAAGTCTATTCTTTTTCTTGGTATTTTGGCAAGAAAGTTTCCATCAAGAAGGAAGTATCGTAGTCACCAGCGATAACTCGGCGGTCTGAAATCAGATCCAACTGGAAGTCTGCATTGGTTTGCACTCCTTCAATATCAAGTTCATAAAGTGCCCGTTGCATCTTCATAAGAGCATCAAAACGATTCTCCCCATGAACAATGATTTTAGCAATCATACTATCATAGTAAGGGGGAATGGTATAACCTGGATAAACTGCTGAGTCCACGCGCAAACCAACTCCACCACTTGGTAGATAGAGATTGGTAATTTTCCCTGGACTTGGAGCAAAGTTAAATGCTGGATTTTCTGCATTGATCCGGCACTCGATAGCATGACCTCGTAGGACGATATCTTCTTGTTTGAAAGGTAAAGGTTGACCGGCAGCAATGCGAATCTGTTCCTTCACGATATCAACACCTGAAACAAACTCTGTGACTGGGTGTTCCACTTGCACACGAGTATTCATTTCCATGAAGTAGAAATTGCCACTCGCTTCATCGAGAAGAAATTCAATTGTCCCTGCATTTTCATAGCCAACAGACTCTGCTGCACGAACGGCTGCAGCACCAATTTCATTACGAAGGGTTTTGCCAATCGCAATAGATGGGCTTTCTTCTAAGACCTTTTGGTTATTCCGTTGAAGTGAACAATCCCGTTCACCAAGATGGACAACATGACCCTCTTGATCCGCAAGGATCTGAACTTCGATATGGCGAGCTGGATAAATCACACGCTCAAGATACATAGCGCCATTTCCAAAATTGGCCTTGGCTTCACTGGATGCTGTCTCAAAGGCTGCGACCAAGTCCTCTGCCTTTTCAACCTTACGAATCCCTTTTCCACCACCACCTGCCGATGCCTTAAGCATGACTGGATAACCAATTTTTTCTGCAATTGCAAGGGCCTCTTCAGCCGTGTGAACCTCACCATCAGATCCTGGGATAACTGGAACCCCAGCCTTGATCATTTGCTCACGCGCATTGATCTTATCTCCCATGGTATCCATCACTGCCCCAGAAGGACCGATGAACTTAATTCCCACTTCGTCACACATAGTAGCAAACTTAGAGTTTTCGCTAAGAAAACCAAAACCTGGGTGAATGGCTTCTGCTTCTGTCAAAACTGCTGCAGATAAAATCGCATTGATATTGAGATAAGACTCTGTCGCCTTACCAGGTCCGATACAGATAGCTTCATCCGCTAGGAGTGTGTGAAGAGCTTCCTTATCAGCAGTTGAATAGACTGCTACAGTAGCAATGCCTAATTCACGCGCAGCTCGAATAATGCGAACCGCAATCTCACCACGGTTGGCAATCAAAATTTTACGAAACATGGAGAACCTCCTTAGTTTCCAATTGCAAAGGTAAGAGTACCACTAGCTGCAAGCTTACCATCTACTTCAGCCTTTGCTTCAACCACAGCAATCGTACCACGACGTTTGACAAAAGTAGCCGTCATGACTAATTGGTCACCTGGTACAACTTGCTTCTTGAACTTAACCTTGTCCATGCCAGCGTAGAAGACCAGTTTCCCTTTATTTTCAGGTTTGGACAATTCCAAGACACCAGCAGTCTGAGCCAAGGCTTCCATGATAAGAACACCTGGCATAACTGGGTATTGAGGAAAATGACCATTGAAGAAAGGTTCGTTGATGGTCACATTTTTAATGGCAACAATGGTATCCTCGCTCACTTCCAAGACACGATCCACTAGGAGCATGGGGTAGCGATGGGGTAGAGCTTCTTTGATTCCTTGAATATCGATCATTTGATGCGTACCAATCCTTTACCGAACTCAACCATTTCTTCATTTGAAACGAGAATTTCTGTCACCACACCATCCTTAGGTGCAGGAATTTCATTCATGACTTTCATGGCTTCGATGATCACCAAAGTCTGACCTTTTTTAACACTGTCTCCGACTGTGACAAAGGCAGGTTTATCTGGTCCAGCGGCTAAGTAAGCCACCCCTACAAGTGGGCTCTCAACGACATCACCCTCTGGAGCAACCGTGGTTTCAGCAGGCGCTGGAGCTTTTTCCACTACACTTTCTACTGGAGTTGAAGGGACAGAAACTACTGGACTTGTAGCTGCCGCAGTTGGTACTGGAGCAACTTGAGCAGGCGCTTCAGAAGCCATTCTAGCTTCATTCTTGCTGAACTGCAATTCGTCCTGTCCGTTTTTATAAGAAAATTCTCTCAAACTTGATTGGTCGAATTGAGCCATCAAGTCCTTGATCTCATTTAAATTCATAATTATTTATTCTCCCAACGTTTGAAAGCAAGAACCGCATTGTGTCCACCAAAACCAAAAGTGTTTGAAATAGCATAAGGGATTTCTTGCTCCAAGCCTTGTCCATAAACGACATTCGCTTCGATATAATCTGACAATTCACTTGTTCCAGCTGTCATTGGTACATAGTTATGACGCATGGCTTCAATGGTAGCGATGGCTTCTACTGCCCCTGCAGCTCCAAGCAAGTGTCCTGTAAAGGACTTGGTTGAAGATACAGGGACTTCTTTACCAAGAACAGCTACAATCGCACCACTTTCTCCTTTTTCATTAGCAGGAGTTGAAGTTCCGTGGGCGTTGACGTAAGCCACTTGCTCTGGAGAAATTTCTGCTTCTTCTAAAGCCAGTTTAATCGCCTTAATCGCACCTTGACCTTCTGGATGAGGTGAAGTCATATGGTAAGCATCACATGTATTCCCATAACCAACTACTTCAGCCAAAATAGTTGCACCACGTTTTTCAGCATGTTCAAGACTTTCAAGAACCAACATTCCTGAACCTTCTCCCATCACAAAACCATTACGGTCTTTGTCAAATGGGATAGAAGCACGAGTTGGATCCTCTGTAGTTGATAGGGCAGTCAATGCTTGGAAACCAGCGATAGCAAAAGGAGTGATCGATGATTCTGATCCACCAACTAACATGACATCTTGGAAAGCAAACTTGATAGAGCGGAAGGCATCCCCAATGGCATCGTTTGATGAGGCACAGGCTGTATTGATTGATTTACAGATACCGTTTGCTCCGAAGCGCATGGCAACATTTCCTGAAGCCATATTTGGCAAGGCTTTTGGAAGTGTCATTGGTTTAACACGTTTTGGACCTTTTTCATGAAGACGGATAACCTGATCTTCGATTTCTTTAATTCCCCCAATACCAGAAGCTACGATAACACCAAAGCGATCTTTATCGATTGCTTCTACATCAAGATTTGCATTTGTCACCGCTTCTTGAGCCGCATACAAGGCATACAAAGAATAGTTGTCAAAACGGTTGGTATCTTTTTTGACAAAGTATTTATCAAATGGGAAATCTTGAACTTCTGCCGCATTGTGCACAGCAAATTCGCTGTGGTCAAACTTAGTGATTTCTCCAATTCCAATTTTCCCAGTTTGCAAACTGTTCCAAAATTCTTCTGGGGTATTTCCGATAGGAGAGGTCAATCCGTAACCTGTTACTACAACTCGATTTAGTTTCATCTGTCTTACCTATATCTTTCCTTATTTTTTACATGCTAAGTCCGCCATCAACAGCGAGAACTTGTCCAGTCAAATAATCCTGTCCAGCCAGGAACACTGTAGCATCTGCGATATGTTCTGCTTGACCAAAATGTTTCATTGGGATTTGGGCCAATGTCGCTTCCTTGACCTTATCAGACAAAACAGCAGTCATATCTGACTCGATCATCCCTGGTGCAAGAGCATTTACGCGTACGTTGCGATTGGCAACTTCACGTGCAACTGACTTGGTAAAACCAATCAAACCTGCTTTAGAAGCTGCATAGTTGGCTTGTCCGATATTTCCCATCAAACCGACCACACTAGACATGTTGATGATCGCACCTTCACGTGCCTTAATCATCTGTTTCAAGACTGCTTGCGTCATGTTGAAGGCACCTGTCAAGTTGATCTTAATCACTTTTTCAAAGTCTTCTTCGGTCATCTTGAGCATAAGCGTATCTTGAGTGATCCCAGCATTGTTGACCAAGACATCAACAGAACCGAGTTCTGTAATCGCTTGATCTACCATACGCTTGGCATCTGCAAAGTCTGAAACATCACCTGAAATCGGTACTACTTTGACACCATAGTTTGAAAACTCAGCCAGCAATTCTTCTGAGATTGCTCCGCGACTATTCAAAACTACATTAGCGCCTAGTTGGGCAAATTTGTGAGCAATAGCAAGTCCGATACCACGACTTGAACCTGTTACAAAGACATTTTTGTTTGTAAATTGCATTCTATTTCTCCTGTTTCCTGTTGTATTTTGTGGGAGAAGGGATCATTAGTTTCCTAGCAAAGCATCCAAGCTTGCTTGGTCTTCAACGTTAGCTAGCTCAGCTGTTTTATCAATTTTTTTGACAAAGCCTGATAGGACTTTTCCAGGACCAATTTCGATAAAATTGGTCACACCAGCATCCTGCATCACAGCAATACTTTCATAAAAACGAACAGGTTCTTTCACCTGACGCGTCAAGAGCTCTTGGATTCGGTCTTTTTCCATGATTGCAGCTTCAGTATTACCTACTAGAGGACAGTTAAAGTCTGAGAAACTCACTCCCTCAAGAGCTCCAGCTAGCTGTTGGCTAGCTGGCTCTAGAAGGGCTGTGTGGAAAGGACCCGACACATTTAGGGGGATCAATCGTTTGACTCCTGCTTCCTGCAAAAGTTCAACTGCACGGTCAACCGCAGCCTCCTCTCCACCGATAACGATTTGGCTTGGAGTGTTGTAGTTAGCTGGAGTGACTATACCGGCTTCAGAAGCTGTTTTACAAGCTTCCTCTATCACATCTACTGGAGTATTGAGGACGGCTACCATTTTACCAGAACCAGCTGGCGCCGCTTCTTCCATATAAGCTCCGCGCTTAGCAACCAAGGCAACTGCATCCTCAAAGTCCAAGGCACCACTTGCTACAAGAGCAGAATATTCCCCAAGAGACAATCCTGCTACCATATCTGGCTGATAGCCCTTTTCTTTCAATAGACGGTAGATGGCAACCGAGGTCGCTAAAATTGCTGGTTGCGTATAGCGAGTCTGGTTTAACTTGGTTTCTTCCTTATCAATCAAGTTACGAAGGTCATAAGCCAAGACCTGACTGGCTTGGTCAATGGTTTCCTTGACGATAGGATAGCGATCATAGAGATCACGCCCCATTCCTATATACTGAGCACCTTGACCTGCAAATAGAAAGGCTGTTTTAGTCATTTCTTACAACTCCTGCCCAACGAGAGGCTTCTTCTTGAATTTTCTTGGCTGCGCCATAGTATAGATCTTTTAGGATTTCTTCGACAGTTTCCTCTTTAGAAACCAAACCAGCGATCTGACCTGCCATGACAGATCCACCTTCTACATCTCCATGAACAACGGCTTTAGCAAGAGCACCAGCTCCCATTTGTTCAAAGATTTCTAAATCTGGATTTTCTTGTTTAAAGGCATCTTTTTCAGCCTGCTCAAAGTCACGTGTCAACTGATTTTTAATGGCACGAACAGCATGACCAAAATGTTGAGCTGAGATAGTCGTATCGATATCACGCGCTTTTAAGATTTTTTCCTTGTATTTTGGATGGGCATTAGATTCCTTAGCCACTACGAAACGCGTACCAACCTGAACGGCCTCAGCACCAAGCATAAAGCCTGCAGCGACACCTTCACCGTCCGCAATTCCTCCAGCTGCGATAACTGGAATTGAAACAGCTGTAGCAACTTGGCGAACCAAGGTCATCGTTGTTAATTTACCAATATGCCCACCGGCTTCCATTCCTTCTGCAATAACTGCATCTGCACCAATTTTTTCCATGCGTTTTGCCAAAGCAACACTTGGAACAACAGGAATAACTGTAATTCCTGCATCATGGAAACGAGTCATGTATTTACTTGGATTTCCTGCACCAGTTGTCACCACCTTGACCCCTTCTTCAATCACGAGATCAACGATGTCTTCTACAAAAGGTGACAAGAGCATGATGTTGACACCAAAAGGTTTGTCCGTAAGTGATTTGATTTTATCGATATTAGCCTTTACGACCTCTTTAGGTGCATTCCCACCACCGATAATCCCTAGACCACCAGCTTTTGATACTGCACCAGCCAAGTCACCATCTGCAACCCAGGCCATTCCTCCTTGAAAAATAGGATAATCAATGTTCAATAATTCTGTAATACGTGTTTTCATAGTGCCTCCATCATTCCTTGCTTACGTAATAGTTCGATGAGTTTATCATTTGAGTTTCAAACTATTACCTAAACAAGAGGGAGTGGGTTTCCCCTACTCCTTCTAGTAATATGTTAATTATTTTGTTTGCTCTTCAACGTAGGCAACCAAGTCACCAACTGTTTTCAAGTTATCTTCTGCTTCGATTTGGATATCGAAAGCATCTTCGATTTCAGAGATTACTTGGAACAAGTCCAATGAATCTGCATCCAAATCATCAAAAGTAGATTCAAGTGTTACTTCTGATGCGTCTTTCCCAAGTTCTTCAACGATAATTTCTTGTACTTTTTCAAATACTGCCATGATAGGACTCCTTTAAAATATAAAAAATTTATAACTATGTGTTTACCACATGATTACCTAGATTGTGAGAATGAGTGTGCCCCATGTCAAACCTCCGCCGAAGCCTGATAGGAGAATCGTCTGGCTACCATCTAAACGAATCTTGCCATTCTCCACACACTCTGAGAGCAAAATCGGGATACTTGCTGCACTGGTATTTCCATACTCCATCATATTGGCAGGAAGCTTGTCTCGATCTACACCGATCTTCTTAGCCATCTTATCCAAAATGCGGATATTTGCCTGATGAAGCAAGAGATAATCCAATTCCGATGCTGCGATTGGACCATTTTCAATGGTTTCTTTGATCGATCTAGCAACATCTCGATTTGCAAAATCAAAAACTGCTCGTCCATCCATCTTCAAAAAAGCAGGAACTGCTTCTTGATCTGAGAAAGGAGAAGCCAAAGCCGTTTGACCATAGGTCAAACACTCGCTCCGAGAGCCATCTGTATAGAGACTTTCCACAAGGAAGTGCCGTGTTTCGCTCGCTTCCAAGAGAACCCCACCAGCACCATCCCCAAAGAGAACGGCTGTCGAACGATCTGACCAATCAACTGCCTTGGATAAGGTCTCAGCCCCGATAACAATCCCTTTTTTGAACTGTCCAGAACTTAAAAACTTTTCTGCAGTTGAGAGAGCAAATACAAAGCCGCTGCAAGCTGCCGTCAGATCAAAGGCAAAAGCTCTATGCGCTCCGATATTTGCCTGAACTCGAGCTGCTGTAGAAGGCATCATCGAGTCTGGAGTAATCGTCGCTAGAATGATAAAATCAATCTGATCCGCTGTTAAGCTCCCTTTAGCCAGCAAGTCTTTGGCAACTTCTATCGCCAAATCACTCGTTGACTCCGTTTTTGAAATATGTCTCTGTTTAATTCCTGTCCGACTTGAAATCCACTCATCGCTTGTATCCATGATTTGGGCCAAGTCTTGATTAGTGACCACTTGCTCTGGAACATAATGAGCAACCTGGCTTATTTTTGCAAAAGCCATTATTTCAAATCCTCCAAAAATTGATAAAGGTTAGTCAAGCCCCTGCCCATCACTTCTATTTCTTCAGAACTCATACCATCGATAATTTTCTCGACCATGGCCTTGTGGAAACGTTTATGAAGGCGGTGAACCAAACGACCTTTCTTTGTCAAATGCAGGTAGACCACACGACGATCCTGATCAGAACGAATACGCTCAATGTAACCTTTTCTTTCGAGATTATTCAAGCTGGTCGTAACAGTTCCAAGAGTGACCATCAGTTCTTTAGAAACCTTACTTGGTGTCGCCTCTGGGAACTTGCCAATCACATCAATCGTGTGCATTTCTTTGATGGAGATGTCTTTGAAACGACTACCTCGTAAGCTAACCTCCTCAATCACAAGGACATTATTAAAAATAGATGTTAAATACTCATTCACTTGTTGGTAGTCCAAAGTATTCCCTCCTTCTCAAAAAACTTTTGTATTCAAAACATTTGACACAAAAAGTATATCAAACTTCAAAGAATTGCGCAAGTATTTTTTTATTTTCCTGAAAATTTTGGTCGTCTTCTTTCAGAATGTGCTCGGACTCCTTCTTTAAAATCTTCAGTCAAAGACAAAGATTCTTGCAGTTTCAATTCTAATTCAGCATAATTCTGCCAATCCTTAAATTGGCTTTCCCAAACCAACTTTTTAATGGCTGCGTATGAGTTTGCTGAGCCTCGTCTTAATTTCTTCAGAACTTGTTCTCTTGTCTTCTCTAGCTTATCTGCCTCGCAGACACGGTATACCACACCCCATTCCAGTGCTTTTTCCGCGGTCAAGGCTTCTCCTGTCATGGCAAGTTGCGCAGCTCGTGTTACCCCGATACTACGACTCAAGAGATGAATCCCACCAGCGTCCGGCGCCAATCCAACTCCAACAAAGGCTTGGATGAATTTTGCCTTATCAGTCGCCAAACAAAAATCGACTGCTACTGCCATATTGGCTGCAGCACCAGCAACTGCTCCATCTACCTCCATCAAAACAGGTTTAGGAATTTGCTTAATTTTAAAAGAAATTGTATTGACTAATTCTGCAATCTTATTCAAAGAAGGGATATCATCTTCATCCACTGCTCGTTTCATCTCAACCAAGTCTCCTCCAACTGAAAAGACCTTGCCATTCGCGTTTATCAAGATAAACTGAACAGCTTGATCCTGCTCTGCTAGGGTTAAAGTTTCTAAAATCTCCTCACACATTGGGATATGGAAACCATTTGCCACCTCGGGACGATTCAAAGTAATGATAGCAAGATCATCTACGATCTGATATAAGATATGATTCATAGCTTCTCCTTTTCTTTTGTAAGGCAATAAAATTATTTTATCATCAAAGTATACCTTTTTTTAGATAAAGAGGCAAGAAAAAACTAAAGGAAAGTGTCTCAGCTGATCAAAACGCTCACTTTATCCTAAAGACTATAGTATTTTCTTCATTGAAAAATACCCCTCTTTCTGCTATAATCGTATAAAATACTTACTTGAGGAGTCCTTATGAAGGTTGTAAAATTTGGCGGAAGCTCGCTTGCCTCTGCTGGTCAGTTAGAAAAAGTTTTAAATATCGTTAAAAGTGATAAAGAACGACGTTTTGTAGTCGTTTCTGCACCCGGAAAACGCAATGCTGATGATACCAAAGTGACCGATGCTTTGATCAAATACTATCGTGACTATGTGGCTGGAAATGACATCAGTGCTAGCCAAAGCTGGATCATTGACCGTTATGCCGCTATGGTTAGTGAACTAGGGTTAAAACCTGCTGTTTTAGAAAAAATCTCTAAAAGTATTCGTGCCTTGGCAACTCTTCCTATAGAGGACAATGGATTTCTCTACGATACCTTCCTAGCTGCTGGAGAAAATAACAATGCCAAATTGATTGCAGCCTACTTTAACCAAAACGGCATTGATGCGCGCTATGCTCACCCAAGAGAAGCTGGAATCGTTGTCACAAGTGAACCAGGAAACGCACGTATCATCCCATCTAGTTATGACAAGATTGAAGGCTTGGCTGATAGCAACGAAGTCCTTGTCATCCCTGGTTTCTTTGGAGTCACTAAGGAAAATCAAATCTGTACCTTCTCCCGTGGTGGATCCGACATAACTGGTTCCATCATCGCTGCCGGTGTCAAAGCCGACCTCTACGAAAACTTTACAGATGTCGATGGTATCTTTGCTGCCCACCCTGGTATTATCCACCAACCACACTCCATTCCTGAATTAACCTACCGTGAAATGCGTGAGTTGGCTTACGCTGGATTTTCAGTCCTTCATGACGAAGCCCTTCTTCCAGCCTACCGCGGAAAAATTCCTCTTGTCATCAAGAATACCAACAACCCTGACCACCCAGGTACGCGCATTGTTTTAGAACACAGTAGTGATAAATTCCCAGTAGTAGGGATTGCGGGTGACTCAGGATTCGTCAGCATCAACATGTCTAAATACCTCATGAACCGCGAAGTCGGGTTTGGTCGCAAGGTTCTGCAAATCCTTGAGGACCTCAACATCGGTTGGGAACACATGCCTACAGGTATTGACGATCTTTCAATCATCCTCCGCTCCCGCGAATTAACTCCTATCAAAGAAGAAGAAATTCTACGTCAACTCGTTCAAAAGGCTGAAGTGGACCATGCTGAAATCGAACATGACCTTTCCATCATTATGATTGTTGGAGAAAAGATGAAGAGCCATATCGGGGTAACTGCTACTGCAACACGTGCTTTGTCTGAGAATAAAATCAACATCCAGATGATGTCCCAAGGTTCAAGTGAAGTTTCCATAATGTTTGTTGTCAATAAAGACCAAGAAAAGGCCGCTATTAAGGCTCTCTATCATGCCTTTTTCGGTGAAAGTAAGGAAGACTAATCATGGCCCAATCACTCAATAAAGTCATTGACCTGCAAACTACTGGGACATCCTACCTCTCTATCTCTGGAAAGGTCGGGAAATTTCTAGTCGGGGATCAAGCCTTAGAGTTTTATCCTGATGTCAATGTCGAACAATATATCCAAATCCCCTGGTCCAGCATTCAGCAAATCGGAGCCAACGTAAGTGGACGCAAAATCAGCCGTCACTTTGAAGTCTTCACTGACCAAGGAAAATTCCTCTTTGCTTCAAAAGACTCTGGAGCTATCCTCAAAATCGCTCGGGAAAAACTTGGCAATGACAAGGTTGTGAAACTTCCGACTCTACTCCAGACCATTGGACAAAAACTTAAAAATCTATTTGCAAAAAAGTAGAAACTTTAGTATAATCATAGCAACGGATAAGTAGGTTGTCCTCTTCTTTCAGAAAGTCTGCGGTTGCTGCGAGCAGATAGGAGGGATAAGTGAAATTCTACCGTTATCAACAATTACATACACAATCAAGTGCACACCTGTGAAGTTGGATGGAACCGTGGCTCTGCCACTCCAACGCTTTGTCAGGTGTGTTTTTTTCATAAAGGAGTTCTTATGTTAGATATTAAACGTATTCGTACAGACTTTGATGCCGTCGCTGAAAAATTGGCTACACGTGGTGTAGATCCTGCTGTCTTAAACGAGATGAAAGAAATCGATGCTAAACGTCGTGACATCTTGGTTAAGGTTGAAAACCTTAAGGCAGAACGCAACACGGTTTCTGCTGAGATTGCCCAAGCTAAGCGCAACAAGGAAAATGCCGATGACAAGATTGCTGCGATGCAAAACTTATCTGCTGAAGTCAAAGCCTTGGATGCTGAATTGGCAGAAATTGATGCTAAATTAACAGAATTCACCACTACTCTTCCAAACATCCCTGCCGACAGCGTTCCTGTTGGGGCTGATGAAGATGACAATGTGGAAGTCCGTCGTTGGGGAACTCCACGCGAGTTTGACTTCGAACCAAAAGCTCACTGGGATCTTGGTGAAGACCTTGGTATCCTTGACTGGGAACGTGGTGGAAAAGTAACGGGCGCTCGTTTTCTCTTCTATAAAGGCCTCGGTGCTCGTTTAGAACGTGCTATCTACAACTTCATGTTGGATGAGCATGGTAAAGAGGGCTATACGGAAGTTATCACACCATACATTGTTAACCATGACTCAATGTTTGGTACTGGTCAATATCCAAAATTCAAGGAAGATACTTTTGAATTGAAAGACACTAATTATGTCCTCATTCCTACAGCTGAAGTTCCTCTAACAAACTACTACCGTGATGAAATCCTTGACGGTAAAGACCTACCAATCTACTTTACCGCTATGAGTCCATCATTCCGTTCTGAAGCTGGCTCTGCTGGTCGTGATACACGTGGCTTGATCCGTCTGCACCAATTCCACAAGGTTGAAATGGTCAAATTTGCCAAACCAGAAGAATCTTACGAAGAATTGGAAAAAATGACTGCCAACGCTGAAAATATCCTTCAAAAACTCAACCTTCCATACCGTGTCGTTGCCCTCTCTACTGGGGACATGGGCTTCTCAGCTGCGAAAACTTACGACTTGGAAGTTTGGATTCCAGCCCAAAATACCTATCGTGAAATCTCAAGCTGTTCAAATACAGAAGATTTCCAAGCCCGTCGTGCTCAAATCCGTTACCGCGATGAAGCAGATGGCAAGGTGAAACTCCTTCACACTTTGAACGGTTCTGGACTTGCAGTTGGACGTACAGTGGCTGCTATTCTTGAAAACTACCAAAACGCTGATGGTTCTGTAACTATTCCAGAAGCACTTCGTCCATACATGGGTGGAGCTGAAGTTATCAAACCATAAAAATAAGGCCTAGCTATTTCTAGCTAGACCTTTTTTCGTAACCAAATCAGATAAGCACCTAATACAAAGAATAAAATACTTAAGCAAAGGAGGGTTTCCGCAAACACAAGATAGTCTAAGAAAGGCAGTTTCAAAATTCCCTGAGCCATCTTAAGCGAAGTAGCTGTGATAATGGTTGGAAAAGTCAGGGCTGAGAAGGCTGGCTGAAAGCCTTGTTTTAAAATATTGGGCAGACGAGTTAAAACAAAGAAAAAGAAGGATTGAGAAGCCAAAATCATGGCAATCAAGAGCCAAGTCGGTAGGCTAGCTCCTCCAACTCGAACCAGGGAAGCCAAGAGTAGAGAGAAAGGAGCACAGTAGATTCCTTCCTGCCCAAGCATGGCTACAGGGAGTGGATGTTTCTTTAAATCGCTATAAATGAGGGGATAGAGATAGAAGGTCAAGACAAAACCAAAACTCAAGGTCGCATAGGCAATTTCAATGATACCTACAAGAGGATAGGTCAAGGCTGCTACTGCTATTCCCACATAGAGCACCGTCCAGCTTGGAGTCGCATTGACTCTCTTGCCTGGACAGGCAAATTTGATGGTAAAAATAGCAATCAAAGCCAAATCCAAGAGAAATGAAAACCACCAGATCCCTTGTGCTACTATAGGAAGAGCAGGGAATACGCGAAAGACATAGGTCGATAAAATCATCCCAGCCATAGGAAAAGTGGCCATCCCAGATAAAAGAGGGGGCCTGGTCAATTCTTTCTTGGTTTCTTCCCAATTAAAAAGATGAACAACAAGAAAGAAAATCCACAACACTAGACCAGTCAGACTCAATAAATGCGACAGAATAGGCAAAGTATCTGCAATCAGATTTCCTGCACCTGCTAAACCTAATAAACAGCCAGAAAATACCAAGGGGAACTTTTTCATCCGAGCCTCCAATAATCATGTTATTATTAGTATAGCATAAAAGCGCTTAAATGAGAGCCTAAAAAATGAAGCCCGATTATTTCAGACTTCATTTTTTCTCAGATATGAATTAAGCATAAGGTTGTAATTCTGGGTTAATAGGCGTATTGGCTAGGTTGTTGGCATAGTTGCAGAGGCTGGCAAGACTAACACCGAGAACCACGTCCAAGGCATTTTGTTGCGTGTAGCCAGCTTCCAAAAATTCAGCCAAGGCTTCATCTCCCACACGCCCTTTGGTGTTGATAACCGCCAAGGTAAACTTGGCTAGGGTGTCCAATTTAGGATCTGTTTCAATCGGAGTGCGGTTGCGGAGAGCTTGGAGAAGATCATCATTCATCTGGATTTGTTTGATTGAAAAGGCTGTGTGACCTGCGACGCAGAAGGCACAACCATTGGTTACGGCGGCTGTGATTTGTACCACTTCACGTTCTACTGGTGTCAAGCTATTGTGGCGGTTGATGGCTCCGACAGTTCTGTAAGCCTCTAGTGCGGTAGGGGCATTAGCCAAAAGGCCGATCAGATTGGGAATATAGCCATTGTTGTCTTTTTGTACCGCTTCAAGGACTTCTTTCACTTCTGCTGGTGCTGATTCTACTGTGTGGATGGTAAATCTTGTCATAAGAAACCTCTTTTCATTTTATTGTCATTTAGTCTATCATAGAATTTCCCCCTTGGATAATATATATTTTCAATCGCCTTGATAGAAAATGTCTATGAAATGAAAAAAATCACACTAAAAGTGTGATTGGGTTAGTGTTTAAAATACTTTTTAGTCTCAGCAATAACGACTGGCGACAAGACTAAGAGGGCAATCAAGTTTGGTAAAGCCATCAGGGCATTGACGATATCTGCGATAATCCAGACCATATCCAACTCGATAAATCCTCCCAACAAGACCATGAGTACAAAGACCACACGGTAGAGCCAGATAAAGCGAACACCGAAGAGAAACTCAAAACAGCGCTCTCCGTAGTAGTTCCATCCGAGAATCGTCGTAAAGGCAAAGAGTACAAGGAAGATAGTCAAAAGAGCTGGTCCAAAGTGTGAAAAAACTGTTGAAAAGGCTGACTGGGTCAAGGCAACACCATTTAAATTTCCGCTCCAAACACCAGTTACTAAGATTGTTAGACCTGTCAGAGTACAGATAATCAAAGTATCAATAAAGGTTCCTGTCATGGAAATCAAGCCTTGCTCTACAGGCTCATTAGTCTTAGCTGCAGCCGCTGCAATGGGAGCTGAACCAAGACCAGATTCGTTAGAGAAGACTCCTCGCGCCACACCATTTTGGATAGCCATCCGAATGCTGGCACCTGCAAAACCACCTACCGCAGCAGCTGGACTAAAGGCTGAAGTAAAGATCAGGGCAAGTGTGGCTGGGATTTTCTCGATATTAAAGAGAATAACTGTAAGAGTTCCTAAAATATAGACAATAGCCATAAAAGGAACCACTGCTATCGAAACCTTAGAAATGGATTTGAGTCCACCAAAGACGGCAATCCCTACAAAAATAGACAAAACGAGAGCTGTGATAGCTGGTTCCACTTGAGCCGTATTTTGAATGGATTCTGTAATCGAATTGACTTGGGTAAAGGTACCAATCCCTAGAAGGGCTACCAATACACCAGATAGGGCAAAGAAGATAGCAAGTGGACGCCACTTTTCTCCCATCCCCAAAAGGATGTAGTGCATGGGGCCTCCAGCTACAGCTCCATTTGCATCCTTTGTGCGATATTTGATGGCCAGTAAGCCCTCGGCATACTTGGTCGCCATCCCAAAGAAGGCCGCCATCCACATCCAAAAGAGGGCGCCTGGTCCACCAACCTTAATAGCAGTTGCAACCCCGATGATATTTCCCGTACCAACGGTGGCTGCTAGAGCCGTACAGAGAGCAGCAAAGCTCGACACATCGCCATGCCCCTTATCCTTGGTAAAGATCAACTGAAAGGCCTTAGGGAGACGAGCCACCTGCAAAAGGCCTAGTCGGATGGTCAAATAGATACCCGTTCCGACCAATAAGATCAAGAGGGGAGACCCCCAAACGAAAGCATCAAGCGCTTTTAGCAATTCTAACATATCCTTCTCCTATCTTTTCAACCCCAAAAGAAAGAGCACATGCAGGATACATGTACTCTGGAATGCTTAGATAAATGCCAAAAAGCGGTCTATCTTAGCTCTGTCCTTTTACCTGAGAGTTTGAGCAGTTGCCTGCCTTGCCCCTTCGGTGCCTTTACGGTCTCTCCAGAGTTCCGTCCATTTACAGTCATGGAAAATCAAACGTTTCTCCACTTCTATTAAACTTCATTCGGTGTTGGTATTTAATTTTTTATTATTTTACAAGAAATGTTGGAAGTTGTCAATGTGTTTATGAATAAAGTAGAAATTAGTTCATCAGTTTTTACTGTATAAATGGCCTTATTACCCCGAAAGTAGAGCCATAATTCAATAGAAATCATAACTTTCTGATAAATTTTAAAATGTTATCTAAACTCATTTCCCACTCGGTGCTTCTCCTAAAAATTTTCGAATGGCTTCTACCATTTTCTCCGGTTCAGTTGACGAAAAAATACGACTTTTTCCTCTCAATTCATGGTTGGTATTGTCAAAAGCAAAAATTGGTTTATGTTTATTACCAATTTCTTCTACAATAGTTTCTACAACTCCACCATGATTGATATCCAAATAAAAATCCATATTATCCAAAGCTTCTTTCATATTAAAAGGATTAAAATTTGGATAAATTGACAAATTTAAAAATCGTTGCATGTCAACTACACTATCAGCAAAATTTGTTGGCGCTAATATTGTAAAATGAACTTCCGATAGTTCTGACAAAAGATACTCTATTGATTCTAAAACAGCACTATTTGTAAAAATACAAGTATGATATAACGGCGCTCTCACTAGCTCATCAAAAGAACGTCTAATGATATCTGTTCCCAATAATACATCATTCCAATTCAAGCCATAATAAAACCACCACAATTTACGAAAACGAGTCAAAGTTAAATGAGTCCATGGTTTAAACTCTGAGGTATAGTGAATAATCTTAGGTTCAGAATTTCCATAATAGACGGATTCATACCATTTACTGTTGCCTGTTAAATGTAAAAATTGATCCAAACCAACCATAAAGTTATACTCTTTATCCAAATGTAGCCACTGGTCACCAAAATACATGTTGAGAATACCTTGATCACCATAAACATGCTCATGGTGTTGGACAGTTAACTCTAGTAAACTTTTTGTCGAATGATTTTCCCGCCATTTCTTCGCATTAATCAATAACATACCTGCATTAAAGGTTGTCAACCAACCATCTTGTCCAAAATCTTGAACAGCTGCAATGGCATAGCCTTGTAAGTCTAAGGAGAACAATTCATCCAATCTTGCATTCACGATCATATCCGAGTCTAAGTAGAGTACTCTGTCTTCTTGTACTTCATCTGCTATGAAATACCTAAAGAAAGTAGCATAGGACAGAATTGCATTTGGCAAGCGAAAATCACGAAGGTTGTGAGCCGTTTTTTTAACGTTGACAATCTCAGAGCCAATAACCTTAAGGCGATTTCTCATTAAAAGAAACCATTCACTAGGTAAATCGTCATTAAACACATAAAATTTCACTTCATGATTATGAACCGAAACGGATTTTATTACGGTTTCTACCTTATCAAGGTAATGAATATCCGCTCCAAGAGCAATCACTTTATGATACATTTTCATCACTTCTCTCCAATATCAATTTTCCCTAGTTGATGACGAATATACATCACCAAGTTCTCTTTATCCTCTAGGCTAAATATCTGATTTTCCTATCACTGAAATGCTACCAATAATATCGCCAACCCCATTTCAGTGGTTAATATCCAATTCAGTTTTAAGCACATAATCGTTATTAGATTAATAATAAAATCAAAAACTCCCATTCCATTCTCAAATATTGAATCCTGACCAATGGTGATTTCTTACATATAACAGATTGAACAAAAATCATTAAAAATACTCTACTAGCAACTCAGCATCTAAAACTTCAATATGACGATAATCTCCAACTGACTGTACTAGATTTTTAAAATCTATCCTGCATTTCTCGACTCTTTTAAAAGTGAAATTTGCAAAAACAGTACTTCTATATTCTCAAAAATCACTCCTCATTGTCATCTCTTTACAATGTATTTACCACTGACTTCGTCAATCTTATCTTCAACCTCGAATTTGTATTTTTAACTGACTGGAACTTTCGTTATAATTTATTGTTTGATTCAACCTTACTTTATAAATTACGGAATCCTTCTACCCTTTAAAAGTCACAATGGTTGCGCCACTGCCTCCAGCATTTTGTGGGGCATAGCCAAAACTCTTGACATGCTTGTTTCTTTGTAGGTATTTGGTAACACCCTCGCGGATGACTCCTGTTCCGATACCATGAATGATGTCTACTTGTGCCATGTTATTGATCAAGGCTTGATCAATAAAGGCGTCCAGTTCATTCATGGCTTCCTCGTACCGTTTGCCACGAAGATCTAGTCTCGCCTGTGGACCACGACCAGATGCACGTTTGACGACATTGACTTGTTTTTTCTTGACTGGGGCTTCTTGTTGGTTCTGAACAAGGTCAAATTCTTTCTCTTCCAAGGTCATCTTGATCAAACCAACTTGGGCCTCCCAACGGCCGTCCTTAAGCTGATTGGTCAAGGCTCCACGCTGTCCATAACTGAGGACCACAATATCATCTCCCACCTTCGGAGCTCGTTTTTTCTTGGCTTTTTGAAGGACCTTGTTTTTAGACAAGTCGACTTTTTCAGGAGCTAGTTTTTTCAGCTCAGCCTTGGCTTCAATGATTTCATGGGGTTTGAGTTGAGACTTACTGTGAAGATTCTTGAGAATCTGGTCACTCTCACTTAGAGCAAGTTCCACAATCTCGGCTGCTTGTTCACGCGCCTTGTTGAGCTCAGTTTCCTTTTCACGATTGAGCTCATTGTAGAGTTTTTTGAGCGCTCGATTCATCTTGAAGTTTTCTTGCTCCACCTCACGGATATTGTCCAAGCGTTTGCGACTTTCAAGTGTTTGTTCTTCCAATTGTTCAATGATACGGTTGACATCATTATCTTGATTAACCTGCTGGCTGGCATCTCCTACAATGACATCTGACAAGCCCAGGCGTTTGGCAATTTCAAAGGCATTGCTTCGACCAGGAACTCCCTGCATAAAGCGATAGGTCGGACGCAGGCTGGCTGTATCAAACTCCATGCTGGCATTTTGCACAAAGGCTGTTTCAATACCATAAGCCTTAAGCTCTGGATAGTGGGTCGTCGCCATGGTCTTGACCTGACGGAGACGAAGATCCTCCAGAATAGCCATAGCAAGGGCTGCTCCTTCCTGCGGATCGGTACCTGCCCCAAGCTCATCTAGCAATAAGAGCGAATGTTGGTTGACCTTGCCAAGAATATCTACAATATTGGTCATGTGACTGGAGAAGGTAGACAAGCTTTGCTCGATAGACTGCTCATCTCCAATATCTGCGAAGATTTCTTCGAAAATACCGACACGGCTTCCTTTATCAGCTAAAATGGGCAAGCCTGACTGGGCCATGAGTTGGGTCAAGCCCAAGGTTTTGAGCATAATGGTCTTCCCACCTGTATTGGGACCTGTAATGACAATGGCCGTTAACTCCTTACCAAAGTGTACATCGTTTGCGACAGCATTTTTGACCAAAGGATGGCGAACATGAAGGAGTTGAATCTCTTGGCTCTCTGAAAGTTGAGGAACAACTGCTTGTCTTTCTTGGATGAAACGCACCTTGGCACGAATCAGATCCAGATGGCCGATAATCCAAGCGTCATTAGCAATCTCTGCAGCATGAGGACGAACTCGTTCTGATAGCTCCTGTAGGATGCGAATCATCTCATAGCGTTCGTCTGCTCGTAGACTAGCGATTTCTTCGCTCAGCTTGACGACCTCACGTGGCTCGATGTAGACCGTGTTTCCACTGGCAGAGATGTCATGAACAACACCCGCAATCTTATTGCGATAGGTGTTCTTGACTGGTAAGACTTGACGACCATTTCTGCTAGCAATTATGCCTTCCGTCAACATCTGCGCTTTTTGCTTGAGCAAGTCTTGCAAGACATCTCGAACTTGACGCTCGCTATCATGGATTTTCCGGCGAATGCGTACTAGCTCTTCACTGGCAAAATTTTCGATAAATCCTGCATCATTTAGAGATTGAAGACTCCCTTGCAAGTGTGGAAAATCGTGTAGTTTTTCAAACCATCTCGCCAACTGCTCCAAGCGTACATTTTCAAGATTGGCATAAAAACCTTGCAACTCTCTGCTAGCCAGTAAGACCCGTTTGAGGAGCAGGAACTCCTCGATATTGAGGTCCGCCCCCATCTCCAGACGCTTGCAGACAGCTGAAATCTCACGTGTCGCTAGGATGGTAAAGTGAGGTTGCTCCACAAAAAGAGCTTGCATTTCCTCCATCTCTGTAAAGGCTTGTTTAATCTTATCCGCCTTTGTAGTTGGAGCCAAGCCTTTTAGCTCCTCTAGGCCTTGTTCTGTCAGGAGATGCGGTTCAAACAAGGCCTTGATTTTATTAAATTCTAATGTTTCTAGTATTTTTGTATTCATATTCTTTCCTTGTATGCTTGTTTACAAGACCGTAGCGCCTAGAAATTTTTGGACTTTACCTAACCCTAGTCGTCCAATCTGTAAACAAAGGGCTAGGAAAAATCCCGCCCTTTTTATCCGATTAAATTTGTCACCCAGAGTTGTTTGATAAGGTTTGTCGTAAAAGGGACACTTTGGATGATGTGTTTGGCTACTGTACTTTTTTCGAGTGAATTTTGAATGACTGCCAGAGGCACCGTTGCAAGAATGGTCAAAGTCATTTGCAAGACGAATAAGGTTACCAATAGAGACAAAGCCCCCGCACTAACCCGGAACCACTTGCCACCTAGTGTTTTAACTGGAATCAAATGTAGAAACAAACCGATAAAACGTCCGATAGTGTAGCAAATTCCAAAAACTAGAAGATAGGCTAGGCCTGCATAAAAGACCTTGTCTAACTGAAAAAGCTGGGCTGAAGGGAAGAAAAAGGTACCCTGTCCTTCCTGAGGATTAGCATAAGGAACAAGCAAGTGAAATTGATCTCCCAGCGATTTATAAAACTGTCCCGCAACAAAGGCTGAAATCACTGCCACGAGGAAATAATAAACTTGCAGGACCAAACCTCTACGGTAGCCGATGTAAAACCCCCAAGCTAGAACCAGTAAGAGAAGGATCGAAATCATAGGGAATCCTCAATCTTGTTCTGCTCTTGCTTGACTGCCACTAGCTTATTTCGAAGGTCTTTAAGCTCCTGCTCCTTATCGTCAAACTCAATCTCACGACTAAGCTGAGTTGATAGGCTGTTAATCGCTAAAAGGAGGGCAATGGTTTCATCATCCGCCCCAGGCATTCGTTCTTTAATTGCTTGGTATTTTTCAGTCGAAACCTTGGCAATTTCCTCCATAAAGAGGTTGTCATGCTCAGTTGTCAAGGTTAATGTCTTTTTCCCGAATGTAAACTTATATCGATTTAGATTTGCCATAAAATTCACCTCACGATATTATACCAAATTTCGCTAACTTTGTCAGTTTTTACCAATTCTCCTGCTTTTATGGTACAATAGAGACTATGGCAAGTATCACACTCACACCAAGTGAACAGGAAATTCAGAGCTTTTTAAGTCAGTATCAGAAGGCTCTCAGTCCTAGTAAAAATCCCTATATTCGCTATTTTTTGCGACTGCCTCAGGCAACAGTTTCCATCTATACTTCTGGAAAAGTCCTCCTGCAGGGCGAAATGGCTGAGCAATACGCCAGTTTCTTTGGCTACCAAGTTCAACAAGAAAACAGTGGACAAGATTTTCCTATGATTGGGACCGATGAGGTGGGAAATGGTTCCTACTTTGGTGGGCTTGCTGTCGTGGCTTCCTTCGTGACACCTGACCAGCATGACTTCTTGCGAAAACTCGGCGTGGGGGATTCTAAAACCCTGACAGATCAAAAGATTCGTCAGATTGCCCCTGTCCTCAAGGAAAAAATCCAGCACCAAGCACTCCTCCTTTCACCGAGCAAGTACAACGAAGTTATCGGAGATCGTTACAATGCTGTTTCTGTAAAGGTTGCCCTACACAACCAGGCTATCTTTCTCCTTCTCCAAAAAGGAGTCCAGCCAGAAAAAATCGTGATTGATGCTTTTACAAGTCCTAAAAACTATGACAAGTACTTGACGCAAGAAGCCAACCGTTTTCCAAACAAGATCACTTTGGAAGAAAAAGCCGAGGGAAAATACCTGGCTGTTGCAGTTAGCTCCATCATCGCGCGGGATCTCTTCCTTGAGAACTTGGAAAATCTTGGACGAGAACTAGGCTATCAACTGCCAAGCGGCGCTGGAACTGCATCTGATAAGGTTGCAAGCAAAATCCTTCAGGCCTATGGCATGAAAGGACTTCATTTCTGTGCCAAACTACATTTTAAAAACACTGAAAAAGCCAAAGCACTTCTGGAAAGGTAAATTATGAATTATTTGAAAACATTTCTAAAAGAGTTGGGACTTACGTTCCTCATCGTTATAGTAGTGGGACTCAGTCGCCTCTTTCTCTGGACCAATGTCCGTGTGGAAGGACACTCTATGGACCCTACCCTAGCTGACGGAGAAGTTCTCTTCGTTGTTAAACACCTCCCAATTGACCGCTTCGACATCGTTGTTGCCCATGAGGAGGATGGAAATAAAGACATTGTCAAAAGGGTCATCGGTATGCCTGGAGATACCATCCGCTATGAAAACGATAAACTTTATATCAACGATAAAGAAACGGACGAACCTTACCTAGCAGACTACCTCCAACAGTTTAAAAACGACAAACTTCAGAGCACTTATTCAGGGAAAGGCTTTGAAGGGGATAAGGGGGTCTATTTTAGAAGCCTTGCTCAGAAGGCTCAGGCCTTTACTGTCGATGTAAATTTCAACACCAGCTTCAGCTTTACAGTTCCTGAAGGTGAATACCTCCTCCTTGGAGATGACCGTTTGGTTTCTAGCGACAGTCGCCATGTTGGAACCTTTAAGGCCAGTCAAATCAAAGGGGAAGCCAAATTCCGTTTCTGGCCACTCAACCGTATCGGAATCTTTTAAAACCAGCAACCAGATGCTGTGATAGTCTTTTTGAGTTAGCCTTTTAGGATTAGATTGCAACTTGGCGATATCTTGTACCAAGTTCCAGATCCAAGAAAAGCCTAACTGAGAGCTCTATCCCAGCTCTTTTTCTATCAAAAAGGAAACCTATGGAAGTTTATTTTTCAGGCACCATTGAACGTATTATTTTTGAAAATGTCAGTAATTTTTATCGCATCCTCCTCCTAGATATCCAAGATACCAATGCGGAGGACTTTGACGATTTTGAAATCATCGTTACAGGAACCATGGCGGACGTGATTGAGGGCGAAGACTATACTTTTTGGGGGCAAATCGTTCAGCACTCCAAGTATGGTGAACAGCTACAGATCAGTCGTTATGAGCGAGCAAAACCCACTAGCAAAGGCCTAGTCAAGTACTTTTCGAGTAGCCATTTCAAGGGAATTGGTCTCAAAACTGCTCAAAAAATCGTAGATAGCTATGGTGAAAATACCATAGACGAAATTCTGGAGCATCCTGAAAAGCTAGAAAGCATTGCAGGACTCTCTGCCAAAAACCGTGAGACTTTCCTCTCTACCCTCCGTCTTAACTATGGGACAGAGATGGTCTTGGCAAAACTTGCCAACTACGGCATTCCCAATAAACTAGCCTTTCAGATTCAAGACTTTTACAAGGAAGAAACGTTGGATATTGTCGAAAACTATCCCTACCAGCTGGTTGAAGATATCAAGGGATTGGGCTTTACCATTGCTGACCAACTAGCGGAGGAACTAGGCATCGAAAGTCAGGCTCCCGAGCGCTTTCGTGCTGGCCTTGTCCACAGTCTCTTTCAAGGCTGTATGGATACGGGCGATACCTACATGGAAGCCCGAGATTTGCTGGAACAGACCCTGACTCTCCTAGAGTCTTCCCGACCCGTGGAATTGGACCCCAGCCAAGTTGCCCAAGAACTCTCCCATCTGATTGAAGAAGACAAGGTTCAGCAGATTGATACTAAAATCTTTGATAACAGCCTCTTTTTCGCCGAAGAAGGCATTCGCAGTCACTTGGTTCGTATCCTTGAAAAAGGAAAACAGAAAAATCAGGATTTAGAAACCATTCAAAAGCATATCGCTAGTGTTGAGGAAGAACTGGGTATTGAGTATGATAGCATCCAAAAACAGGCCATCTGCGACGCTATCCAGAACAAGGTCTTTATCCTAACAGGTGGACCTGGTACAGGTAAGACGACTGTTATCAATGGGATTATCGCTGTTTATGCCCTCTTAGAAGGAATTGACCTCAGGAAAAAAAGCAACCTACCTATTCTTCTAGCAGCTCCAACTGGCCGAGCAGCCCGCCGTATGAACGAATTAACAGGTTTACCTAGCGCGACCATACACCGTCATTTGGGAATGACAGGCGACGATGATACCAGCCATCTGGAAGATTATCTGGATGCCGACTTTATCATCGTGGATGAATTTTCCATGGTGGATACTTGGCTAGCCAACCAACTCTTCTCCAATATCTCCTCTAACAGCAAAATCCTCATCGTGGGAGACAGTGACCAGTTGCCTTCGGTCAGTCCTGGTCAGGTCCTGGCTGACCTGCTCCAGATACCCCTGATTCCGCAGACTCGTTTGGAGCGGATTTACCGTCAGAGCGAAGAATCAACTATCGTTACCTTAGCTAGTCAGATTCGACAGGGAATCTTACCAGCTGACTTTACCCATAAAAAGGCAGACCGCTCCTACTTTGAAATCGCGAGTAGCTATATCCCTGCTACGATTGAGAAAATTCTTGGCGCTGCCCTCAGAAGTGGCATTGCTACTCGTGATATTCAGGTACTAGCGCCTATGTATCGAGGAACTGCTGGTATTGACGCCATCAACCAGCTCATGCAAGACCTCCTTAACCCACCAAAAAAAGACCAACTCAGCTTTGAAGCTCCTCAATGCCACTATCGAACGGGCGACAAGATCATTCACCTAGTCAACGACGCCGAAGTCAATGTCTTTAACGGAGACCTAGGCTATATCACAGACTTGATTCCTGGAAAATACACTGAGTCCAAACAAGACGAGATTGTCATTGATTTTGACGGCAATGAAGTCGTCTACCCACGTAACGAATGGTACAAGATTCGACTAGCCTATGCCATGAGTATCCATAAGTCTCAGGGAAGTGAGTTTCCCGTTGTCATCCTGCCCATCACCAGTGCTAGCAAGCGCATGCTGGAACGCAATCTCATCTATACAGCCATTACACGGGCCAAAAGCAAGCTCATCCTTCTTGGCGAATTACAGGCCTTTGACTATGCAGTCAAGCATATAGGAACTGCCCGTAAGACCTATCTGATTGAGCGCTTCAGTGATTTAATTGAAAATAATATTGAAGAAAGTAAACAAGCCTTCTCTGAAACTGCCACATCAAGTGACTCTGAACAATCCTACATCCTCACCGAGAAAAACTGGTCCAGCATCCCCGCTATGATTGGGATTACAGATGCAGACCTCAAAGAGATCTTTGGAAAATAGAGTATCAGAAAACCCACCTAGTCAGGTGGGATTTTTGTTTATTAATACTCAATGAAAATCAAAGAGCAAACTAGGAAGATAGCCGTAAGCTGTACTTGAGTACGGTAAGGCGACGCTGACGTGGTTTGAATTTGATTTTCGAAGAGTATAAGATTATTTTACTGTTGCAGTGCTTGTAATCAATTCAACAGCTTTTTTGATTGCGATATCGTGTTTCAACATATCAGCTGAAAGCAAGTTTTGAACTTGCGCAACTTCCATGTTGTAAGTTGTAGCCAATTGTTCGATTTCTTTTTGGATTTCTTCTTCAGTAGCGTCAAATCCTTCAGCTTTGGCAACTGCTTCAATAACAAGGTTAGTCTTCGTACGTGACTCAGCTTCTGCTTCGTATTGTTTGTGAAGGTCTTCTTGAGTAGTTCCAGTGATTTGGAAGTACATGTCAGGGTTGATACCTTGACGTTGCAAGTTTCCAAGAAATTCATTTACTGAACGGTGAACTTCTTCGTGGATCATTTCTTCTGGAAGTTCTACGATTTCAGCGTTTTCTACAGCTTTATCGATTGCTGCACCTTCAAGGGCATCTTTGTACGCTTCTTCTTTCGCAGCAGTCAATTCTTTGCGGTATTTTTCTTTCAATTCGTCAAGTGTTTCCACTTCTTCGTCGATGTCTTTTGCAAGTTCATCGTCAAGAGCTGGAACTTCTTTTGCTTTTACTTCGTGGATAGTTGTTACGAATTTAGCTTCTTTACCTGCAAGGTCCTCTGCTTGGTAGTCTTCTGGGAATGTTACGACAACATCAACAGTTTCGCCAGCTGAGTGTCCAACCAATTGGTCTTCAAAACCAGGAATGAATTGACCTGATCCAAGTCCAAGTGAGAAGTTTTCACCTTTTCCACCGTCGAACTCAACACCGTCGATAGAACCAACGAAGTCGATGACAACAGTGTCGCCATTTTCAGCAGCGCCTTCTTTGATAACCAATTCAGCCAAGTTGTTGCGTTCACGTTCGATACGTTCTTCAACGTCAGCATCTGTAACTTCTTTTTCTACATCTACTGATACTTCAAGATTTTTGTAGTCGCCCAATTTTACTTCAGGTTTTGTCACGACTTCAGCAGTGATAACCCAGTCTTGACCTTTTTCCATTGAAGTGACGTCAATTTTTGGTTGCGCAACCACTTCAAGACCAGCTTCTTTTACAGCTGCTTCATAAGCGTTTGGCAAAAGAGCGTTCAACACATCTTGGTAAAGTGTTTCTTCACCAAATTTTTTATCAAAGATAGGACGTGGAAGGTGACCTTTACGGAAACCTGGAACGTTAAGAGTTTTCTTTACTGAGTTGAATACACGGTCCACTTCTGGTTTGATTTGGTCTTGAGAGATAGTGAAAGTCAAGACTCCACGGTTTGTTTCTTTGTTTTCAAATGATACAGACATTCTGTCATTTCTCCTTAAAATTTTTTAAATACAGTCTATTATAACATAAACGAGCGACTTTTTTCAAGTAATGAATACGCTTTTCAACGATGCTAAAGGTACTTGCTGGCTTCCTTGATACTAAGTTCAGCCATTCTTTTCTTATTCTTTTCAATAAAACGTGCTACCCATTCGGGATTGGTCTTGGAGTAGTCTCTTAGAGCCCAGCCGATAGCTTTGTTGATGAAAAATTTTGTCTGATCCAGATTGTTGAGCAGGATCTTTTCCATCAGTTGGACATTTGTTTTCTCTTTTCTTAATAACTGGTGGTCAATAGCGACTCGTCTCAGCCAGATATTGTCTGAGAGGCTCCATTTTAAAAGCACTTCTTCAAGTTCCGGATGGTCGGCTACCAAACTTCCTACTACTCGATCTAGGATATCTACCGTGTCCCACCAAGACTTGGTCACGACCAGGTACTCAAGCTTAGGCAAATCATCCTTCGCTAGATAAGATTGCATAGCTTTCAAATAGTTGGCAGCTACATATTGGTATTCTCTAGGCTCCTTTTCCCAGCAGATATCTACAAAATCCCAGTCAATAACTCTTGTTTTTTTCGCGCTTGGAAAGTACTTTTTATAGAGGGCATTTCTTTCAGGACCTGCAATGCCTAGAAAGGGAAATTGATGGCGCATATAGGCTTCCATGGGGCCTGCTTTCTCAGGGTCTTTTGCTGCTTCTAGCTCCTCAAGTAAATCTGTAAGACTCATCTAAAAATCCTCCTGCCCGACCAAGTGGTGCTGAAAGGCATAGACCGCCGCCTGGGTGCGATCGCTGACCTCGAGCTTGGCAAGAATGTTGGACACATGGGTCTTGACCGTCTTGAGAGAGATAAAGAGTTCATCTGCGATCCTCTGATTTTCATAACCCTTGGCGATGAGTTGAAGCACGTCACGTTCACGCGCAGTCAATTCCTCATGAAGTTCGATATGGTTTCGGTGGTATTCAACCTTCTTGCTGACCTCTTGCTCAATGGCAAGCTCCCCAGCAGCCACCTTACGAACTGCATGAAGTAGTTCGTCTGCACTAGAAGTCTTGAGCATATATCCTTTGGCACCAGCATTCAAGACCGGCATGATTTTTTCATTGTCCAAGTAAGAGGTGACAATCAAAATCTTGGCTTCAGCCCATTCTTTGAGGATGGCCAAGGTCGCGTCAATCCCATTCATCTCAGGCATGACAATATCCATGACAATGACATCTGGACGCAGTTCCAAGGCCAACTCAATACCTTGAGCCCCATTGGCAGCCTCGCCCACAACTTCTACATCGTCTTGGAGGTCAAAATAGCTTTTCAAGCCCAATCGGACCATTTCATGGTCATCTACCAGTAAAATTTTCATCTCTACTCCTTTATGATTCCTTGTCTAGCAGGGGAATACGGATATCAACTGCCAATCCTTGCTTTGGAGCTGTCAAGAGTTGAACCGTTCCTGCCATATCTTCGACCCGCTCCTTGATATTTCGCAGTCCATAACTCAAGTCGTCTAAACTCCCCAACTGGAAACCGATTCCATTGTCCACCACTTTCAGCTGCAATTCAACATCCGTCTGATAGAGGTAGACATCTAGGCAAGATGCCTGAGCATGGCGGAGGGTATTGCTGATCAACTCCTGCAAAATACGGAAGATATGTTCCTCAATCTTCTTGGGCAATTTAGACACATTTTGCTTGATACTAACCTTGAGATCACTCTTATCCTCAAGCTCTTTTAAGAGGATTTGAATCCCCTCAACCAGACTCTTCTCTTCCAACTCAACTGGTCGCAAATGCAGGAGCAAGACCCGCAAATCTTTCTGGGCTGTTTCGAGGATGGCTGCGACACTTTGCAACTGGGTCTGCATCTTTTCTCTATCCAGTTTCAAAGCCTGCTGACTGACACCTGATAAAATCATATGGGCCGCAAACAACTCCTGACTAACTGTATCGTGCAGGTCACGTGCTATCCGCTTCCGTTCTTTCTCGATGATTGCTTCTTCCTTGACCAGGCTTTGATTTTCAGCCTTTTGAACAGCCTCTGTCAAGAGGTTAAGCTTGCCAGACAAGGACTTAAAACTGGCATCCAAGTCTGGATCTGCAAAGGCAACCACCTCTTTTCCTGCTAGCAGTCGCTTGAGATTGACTTGCATTTTTCTGCGAGAGACTTCTTCTATCACGCGCCAAAAGAGGACAAAAAAGAAGATCATGGAAAGGCTAAAGACCAAGATCAAGAAGATGAGTTTCTCTGTTTTCTCGATATCCTGTAGCAAATAGGACCAATCAAGATTTAGAATATCAAGCAGACTATTAGCCAAAAAGAGAATAAAGAGGAGTGAAGTCAGGCCGATTAACAGATAAGATTGCTTTTTCATCCTCTGACCACCTCCACATCTCCAACCATAGTAGTTAGGAAAATCTTGACGCTCTTGTTACTCTTGAGATAGTCTCTGGTCTCCTGATGATAGTGTTCATTACGAAGGGATCTCTTAGGTTGATGAAGGAAGGTAAGATCTCCATAAAGACAGTTAACACTGAGGCTGATTTCCACATCTACAGGTACGATAATCCTAGTCGTTCCGACCATCTTTCTAAGGATAATAACATTGTCATGATTGGTTAGGATAACTCTTTCTAGATGAATGGTGTCCTTGCCCATGAGGCGAAAGAGATTGATATCGTCAAACTGGCAGGTCTGGTGACTTGAGAAATGATGGAGATTGCCAAACCAAGGATTGTGTTCATTTTTAACCGTTACCACCTCTTCAAAGACCAAATCCGTCTCCTCTCTTTCTTGATTCATCATTGGATAAAGAAGAAAGAGACTATAGATAACTGCTACAAACATAGCTAATATCACAAAGGGATTGAGCATGACGATGAAAAAGAAAAGAATAGTCGCCACAAGGAGGAAAACGTTGTTGCCCTCTTTACCTGTATAATAGCGGAGCAAGAGCAAAAAGAGGAATAGAATCAGCAAAAAACGCGAAAAATGCTCTGATACCATCAAAATCAGAGCTCCCGTCAATAAACAGGCTTCGATAAATAAAAAGATTTGAAATTTTTTCATAGATGCATCCTCTCCCTTCTATTTTATCACAATTCAAAAAAGTCACCTCGGTCTGAGGATGGAAAAAGGAGATAGGACAGAAATCGCTCCTATAAGCTACGTTTCATCAACTCACTACAGTTGACAAAAGGCTACAAAAAAGGGCGGGATTCTTGTCCCGACCTCTTTAGATCTGATCATTTGCTTCTTTGAGTTTACCATAAAGAATATAATCTACGTTTTGCAGATCCGCTATGGTGGCACAATTAAGGGCACACATGATCAAGCGCAGGTCTTCTTTCCAGCCTTGGACAATACCAATCACCTCTTCGACGGAGTAGGTTTCAATCAACTCTAGAACGGTACGTGACAGTCCTACAGCCTTGGCACCAAAGACCAAGCACTTAATCATATCAAGCGGGTTCCGAACCCCTCCGCTAACCAAAAGTTCGACCTTGTCTTTCCAGTCTTGGGCATTGAGAAGGGCTTGCATAGTAGACTGGCCCCATTGATTGAGGTAATCACGCTGGCCACTGCGACGATTTTCGATATAGGCAAAGCTAGTACCACCACGACCCGACAGGTCAACCGTTCGAACACCCAGTTCATAGGCTCTCTCGATGGTCTTCACATCCATCCCAAAGCCCACTTCCTTGAGAATAATAGGAACAGGGATTTGCTTGCTATAGTCTGCCAGATGCGATTGCCAGCTTCTGAACTTCCTTTCTCCCTCGGGCATGAGTAATTCCTGCATGACATTGACATGCACTTGTAAGAGGAGAGGATTCATCGCTTCTACAGTCTGAAGGCCTAACTCAACAGGTTTGTCCAATCCAATATTGGTTCCAAGGAGGAGATTTGGATGGCTAGATTTGACAGAAAAAGAATTATCTGTAGGATCTTTGAGGGCTGCGCTATAAGAGCCCGTCACAAATAAAATCCCACAGGCTTCTGCCACCTGAGCCAGTTTTTGATTGATTTCTTTACCTTTTTCGCTCCCACCCGTCATAGCATTGATATAAAAAGGAAAGTCCCACTTTCGGCCTGCAAACTCAGTCGAAAAATCAATCTCATCCAGATCATACAGAGGCAGGGAAGAATGAATCAACTCCACCTCATCAAAGCTATTATAGGAACTTTTCTGCTCAAGGGCATAGCGGATATGCTCGTCCTTACGGTTTGTCGTCATGTCCTATCCTTTCTTGGTATAAGAGCTCAATCCCCAGATCGGCCCAGCGATTTTTTAATGTTTCAGTTGATTGCTCATCAAAACTCAAGGCAATGCCACAGTCACCACCACCAGCGCCACTACTCTTGGCAACAGCCAGCAAATCTTGACTGGCTTCTTTCAACTGTCTCAGCGAAGGCGTGTAAATATCTGGGCTCAAACCTTCTAAAAGCTGACTGGCTGTTTCCACCTGCTCGATAATTTTTGCTGCATTCCCATGCTCCAGGGCTTCTACCAAAGCAGATACCGTTGCTTTTGAGGAACTTAAAAAATTCTGGTCTATGTTTTGTTTGATTTGCTGGACCATGTCACTAGACACAGCCACTTCCTTGGTCCATCCCACTAGGAAATCACATTCTAGGGCAGGTTGTACGTGTGAGATGGAAAATCCCCAATCACGCTCTATAACAGTCGCCAAGTTTTCTTCTTGCAACCAAGCAGCTATCTTCTTTCGATCAAAAGACTGGTAGAGAACCAAATCCTCTGCCACAATACAGGCAAGGTCTCCCATAGAACCATTGTCGCCTCGCTTGAGCAAGACCGCGCTAGCCAGCTTGAACAAGAGTTCCGGATCAACCGTAATATCATACAGAGCCAGCAGAGCCTTGATCACCAAAACAACGACGCTACCGCTAGAACCCAGACCAAACTTTTTGCCTTCCCGTTCCATTTTTCCACGAATTTCCAAGGAAAAAGGTCGCAAGGTTTGCCCACGATAAACGAGGAAATCTTCCACTAGAGCAACCGTTTCTTGAATCAAGCTGTAGTCAGGATTTGGCGTCAAGTCCACTGCGAAATCAAACAGATCTGAATAGATACGGTAGGTCTCAGAAAAAGCAATCTCAGCCTTCATATAGATGGGGATGGCCTTTATCAAGGCTAACTGTCCTGGCTCTAGAATAGCATATTCACCTGCCCAATAGAGTTTTCCGCAAGTTTTAACAGCTATCATCTTGACTCAAATCCTTTGTTTTTGACACAATCAAGCGGTAACGTTGACCGAATATTTCAGATAAATGCTCCAAGTCTTCTTCTTGACAGAGGACCTTGACATTGGGACCAGCATCCATGGTAAAGTAGCAGGCTTCTCCTTGCTCGCGAAGTTGGCGGACAAAGTCCATCGCTTCATAAGTCGCTTCCGTTAGATATGAAAAGGCTGGACTAGCAGTTTTTGTCGTAGCGTGCATGGCTAGGGCATTTTTCTCCGTTAATTCCCCAACCTTGGCAAAGTCATTCTCTTTGAGATAAACAAGCATATTCTGATAATCCTTCTCAGACTGACGCACCCAATCATCAAAAGTCGTCGAGGTTTCCACACAGAGTTTCATCCCATCACGGCTAGAAATTGGTTTTTTCTTGTCCTCTAGTACCAACATGATCATAGCTAGTTTCAAGTCTGTCTCTACAGGGTAAATTTCCCCACTATCCTTATCCCAGGCACCTAACGGTCCATAAAAACTGCGGGAGGAAGAACCTGAGGCAAACTTAGCCTCCTGTGCCAACTGACTCCGATTCAAACCAAGCTGGAAATAAGCATTGCATGCCTTGACCAAGGCGGACAAACCACTGGAACTGGAGGACAAGCCCGCTGCGGTAGGCATGTTGTTTTGAGTATCGATACGGACAAAGCCCTCACCTTCTGGACGGTAACGGTCAATGATTTTGCTCATCTTGGCATGCTCAGCCTCATTTTGGAGCTGACCATTGATATAAAAGGCATCAGCAGTCGCATCCGTCGGTAGAGGCGACAAGGTCGTCTCTGTATACATATTTTCCAAAGTCAGAGAGATACTGCTAGTAGCAGGTACCATCTCTTTTTCTTTTTTCTTTCCCCAGTATTTGATAATGGCAATATTTGCGTAGGAACGTACTGTCACAGGCTTTCGATCCATGTCTGAACAGCTCCTTTCTCTTCTAATCGTTTTGCTAGTTCTTGTGCTTGGTCCAGATTGGCTACCAAGGCGATAATACAGCCTCCTAGCCCACCACCACTCATCTTGGCACCCAGAGCACCATGGTTAAGAGCCGCTTCAACGAGGGAGTCTGCCTCAGGGCTGCTGACACCAATTTCTTTTAAATGTAAATGCGCTTGACTGAGGATTTGTCCCAGTCCTTCAGCATCTTTTCGTCTAATCGCATCTTCTGCTTGCTGGGTCAATTCTCCCAAGGCATGCAAAAACGGTAGGGCATCCTTGCCCTTACTTTGAACCACTTGGATGGCTTCACGAGTGTGGCCATACACGCCCGTATCAGCAATCACCAAATAAGCGGATAGGTTCATCTCAAGCTCTGTAAATCCAAGGTTTTTAATAAAGCGAATGGGCTGGTCACTGAGACAGGTTTTGGCATCCAAACCACTAGGATTCATATGAGCAATCATCTCAGCCCGATTGACCAAGATTTCTAGTATATCATGAGGCAGGTCGGCTTGATAGTAGTCAAAAACCGAACGAATGGCCGCTATGCTGATAGCCGCTGACGAACCCATTCCCCGCTTTTCAGGGATAGCCGAGGCAATCACACAGCGAATGCAGGCTTCTTTGATATCCAAATATTCTAACGAAGCATACACAGCCATGGACAAGGTGTCCTCCTCATAGAGGCGCCAAGGACTTTCAGCAGGAACTACCTTACAAGTCACTTCCACCTCTAAGAGAGGCAGAGAAATGGCAGGATAGCCGTATACGACCGCATGCTCCCCTATTAAAATAATCTTACTATGTGCCTGACCGACACCAACTTTTTTTGTCATGTTTTCCTTTAACCAGACGAAAAGACCGTCTCATTTTTCATACAAGTATTTATTCTTTCCTATCTATTTTATTATATTTTCACAAAAAAAGCGATTGTTTCCTTCACAATCGCCTCTTTCATTATTGGACCCATTCGCCATTATAGTTGACGTAGTAGCCATCCACTCTTGTACTAACTGCTAAAGCACCTGAGCTATAGGCATAGTACCATTTGCCATTGACTTGGAACCAGCCTGTCTTCATATCGCCATTACTTGCATTTAGATAATACCAAGTCGAACCTTCCTGATACCAACCGGTATCCATGGCTCCTGATGAACGGAGATAGTACCACTTGTTACCAACATAAGCCCAGCCTGTCTTCATATCTCCATTTTGAGCATCTAGATAATACCAAGTTGAACCATCTTGATACCAGCCAGTCTCCATGGCTCCTGATGAACGGAGATAGTACCACTTGTTACCAACATAAGCCCAGCCTGTCTTCATATCTCCATTTTGAGCATCTAGATAATACCAAGTTGAACCATCTTGATACCAGCCAGTCTCCATAGCTCCTGATGAACGGAGATAGTACCAGTTATTACCTAGATATTGCCAACCTGTTTGCATAATGCCAGTTTTTGGGTCTAGGTAGTACCAAGTCGAATCATCGTTTATCCAACCCACACGTCTCTCACCACCAAGGTAGTCTTTTCCTAAATGACCTGTTTTTGCTAGATAGTACCAGTTAGATTGATCGTAGAGCCAACCTGTTTTTAAAGAATGATCTTCATTAAAGTAATAATTTGCTAATTTAAGAACTTCTGGACCTTCAAAGCCTTCACCATGTTTTTTACCAACAGTTAATGAATCTTTAACCTCTAATTGTTGCCAGCCAACAAATTCTTGTAATACCCCATCTTGGTTAAAGTAGTACCACTCTGACATCGGGAAACCTTCTAATCTGATACCATTTGGGTAAGGACCAATTGTACTACCTTTAGATGGAAACGGGATATATTGCCAGCCGACAACCATCTCTCCAGATAAAGGATCAAAGTAATAGTACTTCCCATCAATCACTCGCCAGTAGGTTTCTTTGAGGTCCCCCTTCTTGTAGTAGGTTCTACCATTTTCTTGGACAAATTGCCAGCCTTCCGAATCATCTGCAAATACTGTACTTGTCGCTAGCAAACCAAAGAAAAACACTGTCAGTCCAACTTGCATCATTTTTTTCAAAAGTTTCATTTATATCCCCTCCAATATTAAATCCACTCACCAGATGAAGTAAAGTTATAAACTTTACCATCAATCGTCTGGCTACCTGTAACCATAGCACCACTTGAATTGAGATAATACCATTCACCTGATACTTTTATCCAACCTGTTTTCATATCTCCATTAGAAGGATCTAGATAGTACCATGTTGAGCCATCTTTGTACCAACCAGTCTTCATGTCTCCATTGCTCTTATCTAAGTAATACCATTTGCCTCGGAGGTATTTCCACCCCGTTGCCATTTCACCAGAGGAATCAAAATAGTACCATTTACCGCGTATATATTTCCAACTTGTTGCCATTGCGCCAGAAGATTCAAGATAATACCATTCCCCAGATACTTTTTGCCAATCTGTGAGCATCTTACCAGAAGCGTCTAGATAGTACCAAGTGTCATTTATCTTTTGCCAACCTGTTTGTTTCGTACTATTCTTATAGTAATACCACGTCCCACTAATCATTTTCCAACCATCAATAGAATGTCCCTCAATGATGGAATAGATAAAGGATAGGTTTTGTTCATTTAATTTAACTGCCAAATTAACAATATCTGATCCTCTTGATTCACTTCCTATGTGTACACCTACGACACGATGTGAAGCATCATAGACAGCTGCACCACTAGCGCCACCATATGTATCGACATTATAATATAAAAAGTCACCTGCATCACGTATTACATTTCTGGTATCTGTATACATCTGTACAGCTTCAGAAAGCGCTGAATAACCTGTAATAGTTACATTTAAACCAGAAAGATTTGTAGATAAAGATGAGAGACCAAGTGTACCTGTTTTAGTCCCAATAGGTTCTTCTAAAACTAATAAGGCTAAATCATTCTTTGAATGCCTATCTGGATTGTCTGACACATAATTTTTTAGATAGTAATATTTCTTTACTTTTACTGTACCAAATGGAGTATTATTGGGTGTAGCAGCAGGAGTAACATATAATTCTTCAGCCTCTTTTCCAAACTAATGTTTGTAGATATTATGAGCTGCAGTAATAAGAATATTGTCCTTTATAAAATTAGCACTCCCCCTATAAGTTTTGTTTTTACCATTTTCTACACCACGAAACACAGATTCTACATAGACTGATGTAGAATAAGGATATTGTAAAGTATTCTCAATCGAAACTAAGTCGTTACTCCCAATAATTGCTTCCGGCCGACTTGTAAAAAATTGACCATAAGTCGGTGAAACATTCGGAAGTGAAAAATTATTATTTCCTGGACTCTCTTGTAATGTTTCACTTACCTCATATTCTTCACCAGTACTAGAAATAACAGTCAAAGCAGATACTGTAGATAGCTGACCCGCCAATAAAGTACTAGCAACAATTGAAATCCCCAATTTTTTATAAAAAGTTTTCTTCATTAATTTTATCCTCCTGAAAAAAATTGTAACACACCTGTTCGTCCCTGTCAATACAAAGAAAAAAACGAAAAGACATACCTTTCTCCATTTGAAAAAAGCAGTTACACAACGGCAACTGCTTTTCTATTCTTGCATGGTGTAACCGACACCACGCACGGTTTTAATGTAGCTTTTTTGACCTTTTACATCAAGCTTGCTACGTAGATAACGGATATAGACATCCACGATATTGGTTTCTGTCGCACTTTCGTACTTCCAAACACTTTCCAATAACTGCTCACGAGTCAAGACTTTCTTGCTTCCCATGAGAGTGGCCAAAAGGTCATACTCACGGCGCGTCAGAGCAATCATCTCCTCGCCACGATAAACGGTATGATGTTCTACATCCATACGCAAATTGCGGTAAGAAGTTGGGACCTTCATCTGACTACAGTGTTGGTCGATAAAGTCCCGACCTCGGAAAATCGCTGAAATACGAGCCACCAGATTATCAATAATCACTGGCTTATAGATGTAAGAAACGGCGAAGCGCTGGATTGTCTCAATCTGGTCTTGCAATTCTTCGCGATGGTCCAAGACCATGATCACTGAGGCTGGTTTTGTCCGACTCAGCCTCTCTGCAAAATCCTGGGCCGTCATATCCCCCAGACGAGCATTCAGTAAAATCAAGTCATAATCTGTCTGGAGAGCCATGGAGAGGGCTTTCCCCCCCTCCTCAACCAGATCGACTCGGTATTGCTCTTTTTGGAGTTCCAGACTGAGAAAATGAGCGAGATTTCGTTCTTTCTCAAGTAATAAAATCCGTTTCCCCATGGCAGACCTACTTATTTTTCGTCATACCAAGAGTAGTGGAAGATTCCTTCTTTGTCTTTACGTTGGTAAGTGTGGGCACCAAAGTAGTCACGTTGTGCTTGGATCAAGTTAGCTGGAAGGTCAGCTGAACGATAGCTATCAAAGTAAGTAATAGCTGCTGAGAAGGTTGGCACTGGTACACCAGCTTGAACAGCAAGAGCTACGATATCGCGAACTGCTTGTTGGTACTTGGCAGTAACATCCAAGAAGTACTCATCCAAGAGAAGATTTGCAAGGTCTGCATCACGGTTGTAGGCATCTGTAATCTTTTGCAAGAAACGTGAACGGATGATACAGCCATCACGCCAGATAGATGCGATATCCGCAAATGGCAAGTTCCAGTTGTTTTCTTTAGAAGCCACACGCAATTGGGCAAAACCTTGTGCATATGAGATGATTTTTGAGAAGTAAAGGGCTTGACGGATCTTTTCAATCAACTCAGCCTTGTCACCTTCAAATTTGAAAGCAGCTGGTTTTGGAAGCACCTTGCTAGCGTGTACACGTTCTTCTTTGTATGTAGAGATGTAACGCGCAAATACTGACTCAGTGATCAGTGACAATGGCACACCAAGGTCAAGTGCTGATTGGCTAGTCCATTTACCAGTTCCTTTGTTTCCTGCAGCATCCAGGATGTAGTCTACGATTGGTCCATCTTGACCTTCATCGTCTTTGCGGCTCAAGATATCAGCTGTGATTTCGATCAAGTAGCTGTCCAATTCACCCTTGTTCCACTCAGTAAAGATTTCAGCCATATCTTCTGCGGAAAGGCCAAGCAAGTGTTGCATGAGGTCGTAGCTTTCTGCGATCAATTGCATGTCACCATACTCGATACCGTTGTGGACCATTTTCACATAGTGACCAGCTCCATCAGGACCGATGTAAGTCACACATGGTTTGCCATCTTCAGGTGCTTTGGCTGAGATTTCTTCGAGAACATCAGCAACCAATTCGTAGGCTTCTTTTTGTCCACCAGGCATGATAGAAGGACCTTCAAGGGCACCTTTTTCACCACCAGAAACACCTGTACCGATAAAGTTGATGCCTGAGTTTGCCAATTCTTCATTACGACGGATTGTATCTTTGTAGAAAGTATTTCCTCCGTCGATCAAGATATCACCCTTGTCAAGGTGTGGAAGAAGGGCTTGGATGGTTGCGTCTGTACCAGGTCCAGCTTGAACCATGAGCATGATACGACGAGGTTTTTCGATAGATTGAACGAAAGACTCTACATCGTAGCTTGGTACAAAGTTCTTGTCTGGATGGCAAGCGATTACGTCTTCTGTTTTTTCTTTACTACGGTTGTAAATGGCAACTGTATAACCACGAGATTCGATATTTAGGGCAAGGTTACGACCCATTACGGCCATACCAACGACACCAAAGTTAGCTTTTGTCATGTGACACTCCTCTTGTTTAATATGTTTTATTTTATCATTTTTACCTATGAAAGGAAAGAATTTTGTAACGGAGTCCTAGTAGTCTAAGTCATCTGCATGACCAGAAGCATTTCCTACAAAGTAACCAGTCTTACAGTTGAGGGTAAAGAGATAGGTCCCATCTGGTTTGTAGAGGTTGTAATAACCATTTCCGTTTACGATATTGACACGTTCTAGGATATATTGATTGCCAGTGATATAGCCACGAGCACGTGATGTCGCTAGGACTTGTTCCAATACACCATCCGCAAACGTCCAAGCAGGGTTGTTGCTATCGTCTACAGCTGATTGGTTGTACGGTACACGACTAGCACTTCTTTGAAGATTAACCCCATCGCCAGACAAACCACCATTTGTGTCATTGCTTGCTGGGGCAGTTGGAGCACTTGATGCAGAACTAGATGATGCAGACGAACTGCTCGTGCTACTATCAGTCGTTGCGTTTGAGCTTTCCTGACTACTGCTACTTGAACTTGAGCTAGAAGCGCTTGTTTGCTGGCTCTTACCTAGACTAATGGCCTTATCTAACAGTTTGTCTAGCTCTGTATTTCCTGTTTTAATTTCTGTAAATTTAGCATCTGCCTTGATTTTTGCATTGGTATCTAAGACACCGTCAGTAATTGCTGGAGTCTCAAACTGGGCATTGACATCTTGGATAGCCTTAATTTGAGTTGCTAGACTATCATACTTAGATTTTACAAGTGTATGCTCTCGGCTGCCTTCAAGTTTATCTAACAAGGTCTTTAGCTGATCCAACTTATCAAACTGACTATTTTTCAGAGCTGTTTTATTAGCATCCGTATAAAAAGCATCATAGAGGGTATTAAACTCTTGTAGGACCGTTTGTGTTTCTTGAGTGTTAGAAGACGATTGAGAAGACTGGATGGCTTGGTTGGAACGAGTTACTTGGCGATAGACATAGTAACTTCCTGCTAAGACAAGGGCTGCCACCAAGGCTGATCCCGCAACAACCCACTTTCTCTTCTTAGAATCACTTTCAGGCTCTGACTGGGCTAAACGAGAAAGAACAGGTGTCTCCTCTTCTTTCTCATCAGCAACCTCTGCTGGCTCTTGCTTTTCCAACACAAGCGATTCCAAGTCCTTGTTTTCCTCTCCTAAAGGAGCTAAAATCTCATCAGAATTTGTTGACTCCACTGAGTTCGATATGGTTTCTTCCGAAACTGTCTCAGATGCCTCCACATTCAGAGCTGAATCTTCATTTGTCCCATTGACATCCTGTGTTAATTCCTCTTGAGTCTGAGTCGCTAGCAATTCTTCTTTTTTAAATTGACGTGTTTCAAACTTATCCGCCTCGATTTCCTCACGGTGCTGTTTGATATATTTGTCTAGAATACTGTCTTCTGGCAGTACGCCAGCTTCAACCTCTTCATTTTTACGGATGGCTTGACCAACTGTCAAATCTTTCGCCTCGCCAAAATCAAATTGAGCTTCGTGTTGCTCATTATTGCTCTTATTGCTCATTTCTCTCCCTTTCTACTTTACCTCTTGGCGTTTCACACGCTGACCAAAGTATTGATACAAATCTACTTTTAAGGTCCCATTATACAGTTTGCGTTTTTTATCAGCTGGACTTCCGTACTTGCTTTCAAAAGCCTCGTCACTCGTCAGGATAAACTTACTCCAGGTTTTCAGTGGTGCAAAGACCTGGCCCATCTCAGCATAGAGCTTTGCGACTCCTGCATCATCAGATAAGCGCTCACCATATGGTGGATTGGAAATGATGACACCATTTACCTTGTCTGAGCGCAAATCCTGTACCCGCATTTGCTTAAAGGTGATATCACCTGCGACGCCTGCTGCTTGAGCATTTGTCTTGGCAATCTCCACCATGCGAGCATCAATATCACAGCCCATAATATCCAATTCTATCTCACGATTGATTTTCTTAGCCGCCTCTGTGCGAACTTCTTGGATTAATCGATCGCTAACCCAGTTCCATTCCTCAAAAGCAAAGGAACGACGAAGTCCTGGCGCCATCTTTCTAGCAATCATAGCCGCCTCAATACAGAAAGTTCCTGAACCACAGGTCGGATCAATCAAGGGCTTATCTGGATACCAGTTAGAGAGTTGTAAAATGGCCGCTGCCATATTTTCCTTGATAGGAGCTCCACCTTTTTCCGTACGATATCCACGTTTAAAAAGGCTAGAACCTGTCGTGTCAATCATGACAGTTGCCACATCTTTCAGGATGGACACCTCAATCTTAAACTCAGGACCAGTTTCCATCAAGGGAATTCCTTCTGGACGGGCATAGTGTTTTTGCAGTTTCTTGACAACAGCCTTCTTGGAAATGGCCTGAACACTGGGCTCATTATGAAGTTTAGACTTAACACATTTTGCCTTTGAGATAGGGAAACGCGCCCCGAGCGGGAGATAGTTTTCCCAATCTAGAGCAAAAACGCCTTGAAAAAGCTCTTCAAAGGTCTTAGCTGGAAAACTTCCGACCACAATCTTGATGCGATCCGCTGCACGAAGCCAAAGATTGGTCTCGATGATTGCCTTCACATCTCCTTGAAAACGAACACGGCCGTTTTCAACCTGGCAATCATAACCAAGGTCTCGCACCTCACGTCCAACGACAGCCTCGAGACCCGCAGCAGCAGTTGCGATTAAATTAAATTGTTCTTTCATTTCTAGTCTTGCAAGACCTTTCTCTTGTTCACTTTAAAAAATGAGGTTGAGAAAGATTTCTCAGCCCCAACCTATATGCAATTTTCTATAAGCCATGTTTTGTTCCAGAAGTGACTAGGACCACTTCCTTCGATAATCATCTGTCTACCGCTAACAGCCTATAACTGATAGCAGTCAGAGTACTACGTTCGTTTCCGTGCACTCCATGCCCCGACCAAAATTTGGGTTGCTAGCTTGAGGGGTTTACCGCGTTCCACTCTCTCTGTTTCCAGAAAGACTCCGTCACTGTGGCACTTTCAAGCCTATTCTGACCTATCCTAAGACTTAGCCATTTCGACTGCCGTAACGATTTCTCGTCCCTAGGCTTATGGATTCGCCTAGCACAAACACTACAGGCATCACAGCCTGTGCTAGCATGGACTTTCCTCATGAAAAGAGATTCTCTTCACGCGATTATCCAAAAATTGCACACATCAGTCACTCAATTATCAATCTTGATTGTCTAAAATTTGCTTGCCAAAGACTTCTTTTTCGAGACGATTTAAGCGTTTCAAGATATCAAAATTTGTCATCGAGGTAGTGCTCGCCATTTCGATAGAATCTGGCTGAGTCGGCGTTGCCTGTGATTTATGAGACAACTCCTCCTTCAAATCAGCAATCTCCTGACGAAGAGATTTAACCAAAGCCGCATAGGTTTCATAGTCCTTAATCACATCGTCCAAGAACTCGTCCACCTCTGCCTTACTATACCCACGAACTTCACGTCCAAAGTCCTGTTCAAAAATGTCTTTCGCTGAAAAAATAATACTTGCCATCTCTATCTCCATTATCAGTTGCTAGTATTATTATATAAAAAAACAAACAAAAATCAAGGTCAAAGCCTCAATTTTCGGGAAAATTTTCTACCAATTCATTCAGGTCCTCAAACGTTAATCTTCTTGTAACATAGTTCTCTTGATTTTTCATCATTTGGTAAAAATAGCCTAACTTGCTTTCCTTTTCTTCGTCATAAAAGAGATAGCACCCATCCGTATTTTCCAGTAAAAATTTCTGATAATCACGCAGTTGCCCCTTATGTTCATAGTGTGGATAGGCATATTTAACGAAATCAACTTGTTTAAATTCACTTAATTTGACCTGATTGGCTTCATTCCAATTACTGCCATGAGTTTCAAAATCAAAAATCGTTGCTAACTGAAATCCATAGTCCGCCTTCATGTCCTGAGCTACTTGAAGTACCCAGTATTCAAAGCCCAAAGTTCCCGTAAAAACGAGCCAATTCAGCCCTTCCTCTGCTAGACGTTCTAGGTCTCTTCGAATGGCTGTTTTAATGATTCCAATGCGGATATCCTTATCATTAAATAAGCCCAGATCAAAGGCGGAATAGCCCAAAACTAAAACCGTTGCCATTTTTAACCTTTCTTTGTAATTTTATGATATAATAGAGTGATGTTATTGTACCAATAAGGAGAATTATGGTCAACTATCCACATAAAATTTCATCGCAAAAAAGACAGACTCCCTTGTCACAAACAAAAAATTTCGCAAATCGGGGAATGTCTTTTGAAAAGATGATCAATGCTACTAACGACTACTATTTGTCGCATGGGCTGGCTGTTATCCACAAGAAACCGACACCCATCCAAATCGTACGTGTTGATTATCCCCAACGAAGTCGTGCCAAGATTGTTGAAGCCTACTTTAGACAGGCCTCAACCACAGACTATTCAGGAGTTTATGATGGATACTACATCGACTTTGAAGCCAAGGAAACCAGACAAAAATATGCAATTCCAATGAAGAATTTTCATCCTCATCAGATTCAGCATATGGAACAAGTCCTTGCCCAGCAAGGAATCTGTTTTGTCCTCCTTCACTTTTCTTCTCAGCAAGAAACCTACTTATTGCCGGCTATTGATTTGATTCGTTTCTATCATCAAGATAGAGGACAAAAGTCAATGCCACTTGGATATATTCGAGAAAATGGATATAAGATTGAGCCTGGTGCTTTTCCTCAAATTCCCTATCTCGACGTTATCAAAGAACATTTACTAGGTGGTAAAACAAGATGAACAAACAAACTTTCCTGCGAATAGCTAAGTATGTCAGTATCTGCCTTTTGACCTTATTTATCGCAGCTATTATGCTAGGCGGAGGCCTCTTTCTCTACTATGTGAGCAAGGCTCCAGCCCTATCTGAAAGCAAGCTAGTCGCAACGACTTCTAGTAAGATTTATGACAGCAATGACGAGCTTATTGCCGACCTTGGATCAGAACATCGTGTCAATGCACAAGCAAATGAGATTCCAACTGAGTTGGTCAATGCCATCGTCTCAATTGAGGATCATCGTTTCTTTAATCACCGTGGAGTAGATACTATTCGTATCCTCGGTGCTTCCTTACGAAATCTTCGTGGTGGCGGTGGCCTTCAAGGTGCTTCAACCCTGACACAGCAGTTGATTAAATTAACCTATTTCTCTACATCAACTTCTGATCAGACCCTTTCTCGTAAGGCTCAGGAAGCTTGGTTGGCCATTCAGCTAGAACAAAAAGCAACCAAACAAGAGATTCTAACTTACTACATCAATAAGGTCTACATGTCAAATGGTAACTACGGAATGCAGACAGCTGCTCAAAATTACTATGGCAAAGACCTCAAAGATTTAAGTTTGCCACAATTGGCCCTTCTAGCCGGAATGCCTCAGGCTCCAAATCAATATGATCCGTACTCCCATCCAGAAGCAGCACAAGAGCGTAGAAATCTAGTTCTCTCTGAGATGAAAGGGCAAGGCTACATTACAGCTGAGCAATACGAAAAAGCGATTAATACTCCGATTACAGACGGACTTCAAAGCTTGAAATCTGCCAATAGCTATCCTCCGTATATGGACAATTATCTCAAAGAGGTAATCGATCAAGTCGAACAAGAAACAGGCTATAACCTTTTGACAACGGGAATGGAAGTTTATACTAATGTTGATCCTAAAGTTCAACAACGTCTCTGGGATATCTACAATACTGACGAGTATGTCAACTATCCAGACGATGAATTGCAGGTAGCTTCAACTATCGTAGATGTGACAAACGGGAAAGTCATCGCTCAATTAGGTGCCCGTCACCAATCAAGCAATGTTTCCTTCGGAATCAATCAAGCGGTAGAAACCAACCGTGACTGGGGATCTACCATGAAGCCAATCACAGACTATGCTCCTGCTTTAGAGTATGGCATTTATGACTCAACTGCTGCGATTGTCCACGATGTTCCATACAATTATCCCGGAACCAACACCCCTGTCTACAACTGGGATAAGAGTTACTTTGGAAGTATTACACTCCAATATGCTCTACAGCAATCACGGAATGTGCCAGCTGTAGAAACACTTGATAAGGTGGGATTAGATCGTGCCAAGACTTTCCTAAATGGTCTAGGAATTGATTACCCTAGCATGGTTTATGCCAATGCTATCTCAAGTAATACAGTCGAATCTCATAAGCAATACGGAGCTAGCAGTGAAAAAATGGCTGCTGCTTATGCTGCTTTTGCTAATGGCGGTATCTACCATAAACCGATGTATGTTAATAAGGTCGTCTTTAGTGATGGTAGCTTGAAAGTATTCTCCGATCCTGGTACTCGGGCAATGAAAGAAACTACTGCCTACATGATGACGGAAATGATGAAAACAGTCCTAACCTATGGAACTGGTCGTGGTGCCTACCTATCATGGCTACCACAAGCTGGTAAGACTGGTACATCAAACTATACAGATGACGAGATTGAAAAATACATTAAGAACTCTGGTTATGTAGCTCCAGACGAAATGTTTGTTGGCTATACGCGTAAATACTCGATGGCTGTCTGGACTGGTTATTCTAACCGCCTCACTCCAATCGTTGGTGACGGTTTCTATGTTGCGGCTAAGGTCTACCGTTCAATGATGACTTATCTTTCTGAAGATAACCATCCTGGTGACTGGACCATGCCTGAAGGTCTCTATAGAAGTGGAGACTTCATCTTTAAAAATGGAACACGCTCTACATGGACAAATCCATCTACCCAGCAGCGTTCTATACCTGAAACCTCAACTTCAACTTCTGGAAGCACATCTCAAACTACTACTCCAAATACAAGCCCAAATACGGGGAACAGTCAGCAACCAAGTTCACCTCAACAAAATACAAATCCAAATCAACAAAACCAGGCTCCTCAAACAGGACAGCCATAATAACAAAATTAACCTCCTGAGAAATAAAATCTCAGGAGGTTTTAGCTATTGGCGCTCGGTGGTTACATAGTGTAACGGTAAACCTATTAGAGAGGATTAGTACTCAACTTACCTATATTATTTTGTTGCAATTTATCATTTAAAATATTGACTAAATAGAAGATTTTTTATCATTTTTTTGCTATGATTAGATAGAAGAAAAGTTAAGGAGAAGATAATGATATTAATTACAGGTGCAAATGGTCAACTCGGTACCGAACTGCGTTATTTACTAGATGAACGAAAGGTGGACTATGTTGCAGTGGATGTGGCCGAAATGGATATCACTAATGCTGAAACGGTTGAGAAAGTCTTTGCCGAGGTTAAACCAACTCTGGTCTATCATTGTGCAGCTTATACTGCTGTTGATGCAGCAGAAGATGAGGGAAAAGAACTGAATTTTGCCATAAACGTAACTGGAACTGAAAATGTAGCCAAGGCCTCTGAGAGATACAGAGCTACTCTGGTCTATATCTCGACAGACTATGTCTTTGATGGAAAGAAACCTATCGGACAAGAGTGGGAAGTCGATGACCTACCTGATCCGCAGACAGAGTACGGACGTACCAAACGAATGGGTGAGGAACTTGTTGAAAACCTTACGTCACAGCATTACATCATCCGCACCGCTTGGGTCTTTGGAAATTATGGCAAAAACTTTGTCTTTACCATGCAAAATCTAGCCAAAACCCATAAAATTCTCACTGTAGTTAACGACCAACACGGTCGCCCAACCTGGACACGTACCTTGGCTGAGTTCATGACCTACTTGACTGAAAATCAAAAAGAATTTGGCTACTACCACTTATCAAATGACTCAACTGAAGACACCACTTGGTATGACTTTGCTGTTGAAATTCTTAAGGACAGTGATGTTGAAGTAGTACCAGTAGACTCCAGCAAGTTCCCTGCTAAGGCTAAACGTCCCCTCAACTCAACCATGAGTTTGGCCAAAGCGAAGGCTACAGGTTTCGTCATTCCAACCTGGCAGGATGCCCTTAAAGAGTTTTATAAACAAGAAGTAAGAAAATAAAAGATTACTACATACATAAAAAGCAAGGGACCTTGAGTTCTCTTGCTTTTTAGTATCTAATTATTTAATCACTTGTTGCGTTTTTGCATAGTTAGCCTCTACAGCTTCTTTTTCAGATTTCCACCAGTCTTGGTTGTCTGTGTACCACTTGATGGTCTCTCTGAGACCTGCTTCAAAATTGGTAAACTCTGGCTTCCACCCTAGTTCATCACGAAGCTTGCTAGCATCAATAGCATAGCGAAGGTCGTGACCAGCTCGGTCCGTCACATGATCATAAGCATCTGCTGGCTGTCCCATTTCCTTGAGAATCAGCTCCAGCACTTCCTTATTATTCTTCTCACCGTCAGCACCAATCAAATAAGTTTCACCGATTTGACCCTTGGTCAGAATTGTCCAAACGCCTGATGAATGGTCATTGGTATGAATCCAGTCACGGACGTTTTTACCTTCACCGTAGAGTTTTGGCTTGATACCGCTCAAGATATTGGTGATTTGCCGCGGAATGAACTTCTCGATGTGCTGGTAAGGACCATAGTTGTTTGAACAGTTGGAAATAGTAGCTTTGACGCCAAATGAGCGCACCCAAGCTTTGACAATCAAGTCTGATGCAGCCTTGGTTGATGAGTAAGGTGAGCTTGGATTGTACTTGGTTTCAGCCGTAAATTTCTCTCCTGGACCTTCTCCATGACCTGGTAAATCTTCACGCAGAGGCAGGTCACCATAAACCTCGTCAGTTGACACATGGTGGAAACGAATGTCGTATTTACGTGCTGCTTCCAAGAGTGTGTAAGTTCCGATGAAATTGGTGTGGATAAATGGACTCGGGTCATTGAGCGAGTTATCATTGTGGCTTTCTGCCGCATAGTGAACGATAGCATCCGCTTCAGAAGCAAGCTTATCTACCAAGGCTGCATCAGCAATATCTCCAACAACCAACTCAACACGGTCGCCTAAAATTTCTTCAATATTGGCACGATTTCCCGCATAAGTTAGCTTGTCCAGCACTGTCACATGAACATCTGGGTGATTATTGTAAACGTAGTGGACAAAGTTTGAACCGATGAAACCAGCGCCACCGGTAACGATAATGTTTTTATATTCTGTCATAAAATTCTTTCTATTCCTTCGTTTTTTATAGAACAAGTACTTAGTAATACTTAAATATCAGTCAGTCATTATCAATATTAAGGAAGTTTTTCTCAATCCAGTCATAGGAAAAAGCAATAATAAAGTTAATAGGTAAGGATATAAATAATGAAGATGAAGCTATTTCAATCCACAAAATCAATCCATTCCATAATAACATTAAATATTGAGGGATATTTAATAGTAGAATATATGCATTACGTAACAAACCTGATTCATAGATAAATAAATCAACGGTATTAAGACTTGGTACTAAGAATTTATCAAAAATAAAGTAGTTTAATAAAGATAAAGTTATTAGTGCAACAAGCCAAATTATTTTCCTTAATCTAGACCAACTCTTAATTCCACCAATCCATATGTCAAAGTTCTCTTCACTGGTAAAGAGTCCCATAAACATTATAATAGCAGATGTACTAGAAATTTTAAAAATTTCCAATACTGAAACTTCATAGGTATTCTTACTCAATAATGAGAATACTTGGTTTAAAGAGAGCAATGTTACTGATAAAAGTAAATTCAACATCCATTTCTTGTTTTCTCTCTTATTTAAAAATTCACCACCAAGCATATTACAAATCTTCTTTTCTTAGTGGTTTGACATCCTTGAGTAATGGATGGTTCTTGTCTGCTTCTGAGACTTCTGCTGCTTCTAGATTTTCCCACTGGATGCCTAGAGCAGGGTCTGCATAGTTGACAAAGGCATACTTCGGTTTGAGTTCCAAAGCCCAATAGTCATTAACCAGATAGCTATAGGAAACCGTGTCAGAAAGGACTTGGAAGCCGTTGGCTACGCCACGTGGCACAAAAATCCCCTTGCTGGCATCAATTACTGTCTGGTAGGTATTGCCAAAAGTCTCACCTTCACGCAAGTCAACCCAAGAACCCAGCACCTTGCCGTCATCTGCGACTGAAATATACTTATCCCAAGGTTCAGCATGAAGACCACGTAGGACATTTTTACGAGAAAAGCTGACATTATTTTGCAGTTTTCCTTCTGCAAAGAAGCTTTCAGGAAAGCCTAGCGGTAGCATTTTTTCCTTTTGGAAATTCTCCTTAAACCAGCCACGATTGTCTCCATGAACTGGAATGTCAAACTCTAACAAACCTGGAATTGCATCAATCTTACGCACTGCAAGTGTTTTTCCAAAAAAATTATCTGTCATCTAAATTTCTCCAATCAAACGGAGCAAGTATTGTCCGTATTCATTCTTCTTCAACGGCTGCGCCAATTCATGCACTTGCTCTTTAGTGATATAACCCATGCGATAGGCAATTTCTTCCAGATTTGCCACCTGAACGTTCTGCATCCGCTGAACTGTTTCGATATATTGAGCGGCTTCTAAAAGGCTTTCGTGAGTTCCTGTATCCAACCAAGCAAAACCACGTCCCATAAGCTCAACAGACAAATCACCACGATCCAAGTAAGCTTTGTTAACATCTGTGATTTCCAATTCTCCGCGAGGACTTGGCTTGATGTTCTTGGCAATTTTTACAACATCGTTATCATAGAAATACAGTCCAGTTACTGCATAGTTAGAGCGCGGCTGTTCCGGTTTTTCTTCGATGGAGATAGCATTCATATTTTCATCAAATTCTACAACACCAAAGCGTTCTGGATCCTTGACATGGTAGCCGAAAACAGTTGCTCCTTTTTCCTTAGCAGCAGCATTTTGGAGCATTTTACTCAGACCTGGTCCATGGTAAATATTATCCCCTAGAATCAGCGCCACGCGATCATCTCCAATGAAATTAGCCCCGATAATAAAGGCTTGTGCCAGTCCGTCTGGACTTGGCTGCTCTGCATAAGAAAGCCTGATACCGAACTCAGAGCCGTCACCCAGCAGATCCTCAAAACGAGGCAAATCTGTTGGAGTGGAAATAATCAAGATATCCTTGATACCAGCCAGCATAAGAGTTGACAATGGATAATAAATCATGGGTTTGTCATAAACCGGCATGAGCTGTTTTGACGCAGCGCGGGTCAATGGATATAAACGTGTGCCAGAACCACCTGCAAGAATAATACCTTTCATAGTAGAAAACCTTTCTATATTGTTAAATCTTGTATTTCATCATTATATTTTCTGTCTAGTTTCTCATTAGACTATATTATATCAATTATATCAAAACTATCTTTTTTTTCGTAGCAAAGAGAGTTCTTTGTGACTAATTGTTTTTGTTAACAGCAATAGAAAACCATATACTATTGAATAAACAATAACTTTTAGTAACATACTTAACAAATTATTAGAAATAGATAGCACACTTGAAAATAATAGATATACAAGAGTACCCGTTACAACACTAGCAACTAATGGTTTAGTTGCTATTTTAAGTAAATCTACAATATCTAAATATTTACGAGCAAAATAAGTCATCAAAACACAGACTACTGTTTCTACAACAACTAGTGTCACTGCTGCTCCTCTATATCCAAAAAGCGGTATAGCCAACATATTAAGGACAATACTAACGACAGCTCCTGACATTACAGACGCGGTAAAGAGTTTGACATTATCTGTAGGAATTAATGTCTGCCTTCCAACAATCTCAGAAAAAGCAATGGGAATCAGGGCAAAGACCACAATATTGATTGCAACATATGATTCGGCATACTGTCTGCCTAAAAAAAGATGAACAAACTCTTGGCTCACAAGAAGCATACCAAATACTGTCGGAAAAGTAATGATACTATTGAAAAGCATGGATGATGACATGACCCTCTGAACTTCTTCATGCTTGCCTTGGGCATATAAATTTGTCATTCTAGGAAGCAATACTGCGCTTAGCGTAGCAACTAAGCTAATTAAAATTGAATTGATATTGACTGCTTGTGTATAAATTCCAACGTCAAACACACTGCTTAAAGAACCAAGAATAATTCTATCTAACGTATTATAAATCGTAATGGAAACTTGAGGCAAAAAGAAGGATAGTGTAGGTCTAAAATTTGACAAAACTTCTTGTATACTGACCTTCACCAGCGAAACATAATTTTTTACATTAAGCCACATGAATCCTTGTGAAATCATTGACGAAAGGCTCATCATTAGAATATAGAGATAAATATCCGATGGGCTCTTAATAAATAAGAAGATACAGACAACACCCAACATTTTCACAAACGTATTACGGATTACAATATTTTTAAAATCTTCAATACCTTGAAAGAGCCAGCTAATATCAAGCATAATTGAAAGCAATGAAAAAATCTGAACTAAAAAATATTGCTGATACTGCCCTGGAAATAGCAATATATATAGTAGATAGCATAAAGTCGCTATTCCCGTAGTCAACAATTGAAAGTAATAAATTGAAGAAAATGTATAAGAAATCTCTTGTTTTCCTCTATGACTTACTTTTGCAATCTGATTACTACCATATGTTACTATCCCCAACATACCAAACATGGTGAAATAAGTTGTAATAGAAGCAGTATAGTTATAACTCCCCATAATATTTGGACTGAAAATTCTCGTTACATACGGAACAGTAATAAAAGGAAGAATAATAGTTAAAACTTTATACAAAAAATTATAGATAAAATTTTTTAGAACTTTCAAAACGCTATCCTTTCTTTTATTTTAATCAAATAATATACAAGAGTATATCGTCTATTTTTTAATAAAAACGCAATAAGTCTCATTTTTTTATCATGAGGGTAACCCAATGAATAGGACTTTATAAAACGCTTATCAGTTCCTATTGTTTTTAAATATTCGACTCCTTCTTTCAAATTATTAGCACTCCAAATACCTTCTAAAGCATATTCAATAGCATCCTTCATAACATGAAATTGAAACGTTTCTTCTAACTCTTTAATATTCCATAAGGACAAATAATGTTCAATTATTCTATGGGTCTTAATTGCTTGCAAGTATCTATCTTTCCTCAGCACTCGACTCCTGGTCACAGAATTTGGATTATACGTTATAATATAAATACCTTCAGTGATATAAAGAATACTTTGTGCGTAAGTTAGAAGAGGTAAACTTTGTAAGAGATCCTCTCCAATCCAGATTGAACGAAGTTCATCAGCGATATCATACTTTAATGCTAATTCTCTCCGAACAGCTGCAAAACCAATAATAAAATATCCGTAACGTAAAAAGCCATCTAGTAATTCTTTTTTATTATCTGAAAATATAGTTTCCTCATAAAAATAAGGCTCGACATATTTTTCTCCATTACACTCTTTTATTTTAGGGTAAATAACAATATCAGGATTGTTAGATTGAATTTTTTTACTTAAAATCTCTAGTGCTTCAGGAACAAGTTGATCATCACCATCTAAGTATAATACAAAGTTACCTACTGCTTGAGACAACCCAGTCGAACGTGCTAAGGCAACACCTTCATTCTCCTTTTTGTTTATTACAATAATACGATCATCTCGTTTTGAAAGACGTATTATAATTTCTAGAGAACTATCCGGTGACGCGTCATTTACTAATATTAACTCAAAATTAGAATATGTCTGTCTTAGAACAGAACTGACGCATTCTTCAATATACTCCTCAACATTATAAATAGGAACTATTACTGAAAATTTAATCATTTGATATCACCAAATCCTTATCTTCAAAGCTTGATGAACTCATCAAACTAAATAAAAGCGGTGTAAACAAGAATAAATTATACCCCAGTGACTCCATTGAGAGATAAACATAACACACACTTATAAGTAATAGTGTGTATAAATTAAAACGTTTACCTTGTAGCAATAAGAACATTACAATCCCAAAAATAGTACAGTACAGTAGACCATTTTCAATAAAAAAACTAATCCAATAATTATCCAAATAATAATCAAGGCTATCCCATACTCTTAAATATTTATAGCGGGTAACAATCTGAGGCATCCAACTTAGTCTATAAACAGATAAATAAATATGGCTTAAACGTAATCGACCAGATACTGCTTCATTGAACATAGACATCCATGTTATATCAGGATTATAATTTAAAGCCAACACCAGATTAGCGACTACAATACTTACTTGTATCATAGCAACTTTAGTCCCACTGACTATGTTATGTAATAACAATTTTTTAAAGAGATAAATTATAGCAATAATAATAGACATCAATACAGCTGTTCGTGAATATGTAACTTTATAAACCATTAATGCTGCAACAAATAGACCAATAGAAAAAACTAATGTTTTCTTTGTTCTATGTATATTTAAAATCACTGAATCTAATAGAATACTGAATATTACAACTCCAGCAGCATTACCATTAATAAAACCTAACGAATGTACCTCTCCTGTCATTGTAACTTTAGAATAAATTTGTTCTTGAATAAAACCTATTCTACTTGCTACGACTATCGTGATAAAAAAAATGATTTTAGAGAAAAATAAGCGACGCAAAAATGTCCTATCCAAACGACTCATGATAGGATAATATAATAGAAGATGTAAAATCGTACGATCAAAAGTAAATGTATCTCCTATTGTAAACTTAAACAATATTAAAGCAATAATAGTAATTGATACAGTGATATGATCTCTACTCATTTTATGGAGCCAAATATCATAAAGAAAGGAAATTATCGATAAAGCTAACCCCAAATTTAAAGCAGAAAATAGTAGGAAAGATCCCTTATCAATATTTACTAATAGTAAAGTTACAGAAAATATAAAGTTAAAAATATAACTAAATGTAATAAAAAGATTGTACTGTTTTTCAGCCATTTATCAGCTCCTTTCTTCTAATACTTGTTCCATTTGATCAATTGCCCTATCCCAAGAGTGTTTTGATATATCTATATTACCTTGTTTAGCAATTCGAAAACGTAATTGATTATCCTCAATTAAAGTTATAATATTTTTAGCTAGCGCATCAATATCATCGACTGGAGAAAGCAAGGCATTTTTTCCATCTTTAGCATATTCAAATACTCCCTGAAATGCAGTTGAAGCCAAGGCACAACCACATGCCATACTCTCAGCTCCAGTAAGGCCAAAACCATCATTTCTGCTCGCACATACATAAATAGAACTGTTGTTATAAATTTCTCTTAATTGGTTTATATCTGCTTTTTCTGTGTATAAAATCCAAGATTCTAAATCATCTGGTCTTTTGGATACACCAAAAAGATGTAACGAAACATTAGGATATTTTTGTTTGACTAATTTAATAGCCTTAAAAGCAATTTCAAATCCTTTTTGAGGATTTTCATGATATAGCATCGATATAATATATGGATTTCTAGACTCAATAGGTCTTTCTATATAGAATTGGTCTGTAGCAATTGCATTAGGAATTAATTTTACATTTTTGTCATACTGTTTTACCAAGTTTTCTAGCCATTTTGAAACAGCAATATTATGTAGGCCTAATTTATAACTTTCAAAAACTACATCATCGTTAGCTGACCAATTTTCAAAGCCTTGGATAAAATAAAACTTTCTTCCTTTTTGGTACGAAAGATTTTGTATAATAAATGATGTCCTTAAAGATGTAGCAAAAACCGCTTCCGCTTCTGGAAAATCTCTCCCATCTAGATAAGGGGTCGCAATTTTTTTTATTCTTTTATCTAATTTAAACCATTTAGGATAATTAAATAACTCAATGGTCCCTAACATTTTTTTTATTATATTACTTTTAGTAGTATTTGTATAATTCTCATCAGTTAAGAATACAATACTAACATCATAACCTCTTTCAACTAGACGATTTGCATACTCAAATATAATCTTATAACCACCTGCAGGTTTTTTTAAGATTAGCGGTAAGCAATATGTAATTTTCATTGTCTCTACTTTCTTTCTACTAATTCCGAAATTGTAATATAATATCCCCTATATAAGATTTCAGACTCGGAAAATACTTTAATTTTCTGATCATTAAAAACGAACGAATTCTATTTTTGTTTTTTAAGATAGTCTTGCGTTCCTTAAATGTATCAATATAAGGTATAATATCAAATGAATTATCAATATACTTCAAATTTTGACATGCTAGAGCCATTTGATAATTCAATAAATATGTATTAATCCCATCTATACGACTCTCAATTCCAGATAGTCGCTTTTGATTAAGTCTCAGAGCAACATTAGTTCCTGTGTAACGTCTATGTGTAAGAATATTATTTGTCGTAAATAATCCATCTTGTAGACTTGCAATATAACAAATAATCCAGTCATGTGTAGCTAAGCCAACTTTATCATCAATCATTTGATTCAATAATGGTAAAATTTTATTCTTTTTAAAAGCTAGAGACATCCCAGCATAGTTTACCCTTTTCACAAACTTTTTTATATCTAAGTATCCGCAATCTTCTTTATATCTATATTGCGGGCCTCGAATTTGCTGATCTTTAACATCAATAATATCAATCTCTCCATGGATTGCTATAGCTTTTTGATTACTTTCGAAAAGGCTTAAATACACTTCAACCTTATCAAACTCCCATAAATCATCTTGGTCACACAAAAATACAGTATCAAATGTTGTACGATTAATACCATCAATATAATTCATTACATATCCAATATTCTCTTCACGAAAGACTAATTTAAAGTCAAGATTAGGATGTTTATCTCTGTAACTGGATATAAATTCACATGTACCATCAGTAGAACAATCATCAACAATGACTATTTCTTTGGGCACAATCGTTTGATTTAAAATAGTATCTAATTGCCTCTCAATAAATTCAATACCATTGTAAGTAGCTAAAACTACTGAAACTTCATTTCTCATTGCTATCCTTATTTAAAAACTCATAACTCAAATTGACTACTATCCGGCAGCAAACTTTCCATGGCCTGAATAAAATCACTCATTACCTGCTCCTTATCTGGAACGTTATATCCATCATTGATACACATAATTTTGTATTTTCCAGAATTTAATAAATTCCACAAATCTGCTCCCGCATTATCTAAATAAAAAACACTCCCTAGCTTAGGGTTCCCAATAACATATTGACCGCTAGCAATTTGCCAATATTTAAAGAGCCAAACATTAGTATCTGATGGATTCCTAAAACGATTTGAAGAAGTTTTATCTAAAGCCTCATACTCTTTCTCCCAAAGCAATTTAAATGTTGATTTCAATACTGGATAAGGGAGGTGGCTCTCCCAAAAACCACAAATGAACTTACAGTTTATATATAACAAAGATTTTATAATTTGTTTAATTCCTTGCTTAGGAGAAAAAAAATGACCGTTTTTTATAATTTCTCTACGCGTGAAATGACTGGTGATGATACCCATATTGTTCATCTGAAAATGTCCGGTCCCATTTCTTTCAGTGGTGATTGGTGCTAAAGAAGTAATATATTTAGGCAACCCTTCCTCTGAAAAAAAATCATCTGGGGTAACTGGGGCAGTTAAATACATGTCATCGTTAAAGATAACAAAATGTTCTGATAAACCAGAAATTTTATGAACATTGCATTCAATCGAATTAGATGAGAAAACTGGCAAATATTTATTATCAATAATATCTTTATGGTCAATCACAACTATTTTCTTATTATCCAAATCGAGCCAATCTGGCTTTTGATTGTCCGTAACAAGATAAACCTTATTTACCCACGGAGCAAACTTTTCAACCCCTCTAAACCAGTATTTAAATGTTCCCCAATCACGATACGCTTTATCAGAATTCATACTATACTTTGATGTATTGATTGCCCCATCATACTGCGCTTTCTTGTCTCTCCAGACCGAATCATTCCCATCAACCCATGTGACAACAAAATCAATTTTTTCTACCATTGAGCCTCTCCTATTTAAAAATCTAATAGTCTTTTCATCAATTTTACAGAGGTGTAGTTTTCAAAGTATAGTGCTTTCGCCTTTTCAACTCTTTGAACAACCTCATCAGCCAAAGGATCAAATCCTTCTATAAGTTGTGCTAGTTTTTGATAGTCACCTGATGAATAGAAGATCACCAAAGATTCATCAACATAATCTCGAACAGAAGGAATATCATTCACAATGATAGGAACTCCTAAAGACATTGCTTGCAGCATGACCATGTGACCAGCAGAAAGCTCCACATCTTTTAATGATAGGACCAACACCTCAGACTTTCCTAACACATCTCCAAAGTTCTCCACTACGACATCTGATAAAACTTGAACATTTGACCCATGTGCTGGTACTCTCCATGGCTGAGTTGCAATCACACACGGCATTGAAAGATTTGAAGCTTCAACTGCCTTAACTAGTGTCTCATAATCTCGGTTACTACCCCCACCTGAAAAGATATACTTAGCAGGTAGCGAACCTTGATAGGCTCTCTGATTATCATAATCCAAACCATAATGAACAAATTTGAATTTGTCTTGACAACTTGGAAAAATCTTTGCATAATAATCAATCTCTTTAGAACTATAAACTATTACGTTATTTACATTTTGCAAGGTTTTATTAACTAACTGTTTTCTGAGATAATAGTAAAGCTTATTTTTTTTGGGTTCAAAGAGGAAACCTGCAAGTGTAATTTCCTTGTCACTTTTATTGAATAGGCCTAAAAATATTCCTACGAGGGGATTCAAACAGATAATCTTTTTAACATCGTATTTAATAAATTTCCGAGCATAGTCATAGGATTTTTTCCACATCAACAGATGATATAGAGCACTACCAATATATTTAAAGTTTCGAACCTTTCTTATAAGCGAGCTCTCATAGTTAGTATAAACTACTTGGCTTCCCCCATTAAGAGACTGATAATATGCTTCATTCTTTTTTTGCAGCTCACTATCTAAAATGATTAAATTTTCCATTATACTCCATATAATTACTTATTGTAAAAATATCTAATAAAACAACTAAAAAATAATTCTATCCGCCGTATTATAGATGTCTTCCAAATTTCAATTGCTTATCTAACCTAGTGACAAAGCACAAAACAACTGATACTAATTCATCTAATTAATATTATTTCTTACATTCTAACTCTTGAATAACATTCTATAACCTCTATTACATGATCTTTCAAAGTCTTAAGGCTAACTGTCTCACACTGAACACTATTCAATTTATCGAGTAGATCTTGTTTGCTATTAAATATATGGTCTTGAGAAACTAAGTCTTTTGACCCTACATTCTCACTAACAAATACATTAACACCATAAGATAACGCCTCCATCGTAATGAAACCAAATGTTTCTTTCCACTTACTAGGTACAATAAGAATATCTATATCAGCGTATATCATATCGATAGTTTCTTTTGTAAAATAACCGTTCTGTTGGATATAAGATGGGCACTCTTCATTTGGAAAATGGCCATAGGTCTTAATATCATACTTTTCCTGATCTAAATCATCAGCTATATCTAGAAAATCAAAATACCCCTTATATTCCTCATCAGGCCCAATATAAGCTACCACTGTTTTCTCACGGGAATTAGTAAGAATATTGTGCTTACTTATTGAGCTGTTAGAAATAGAAACTATGCTACTATTTTTAGGTGTTATATGATTAGCTTCATAAACTTCCTTAGCTAACTGACTATTGAAAAGGTAAGCATCTATCAACCCAAACATTGCTTTATAATAAGAGCGGAGACCACTATAATCAATAGCCTCTGTGACCTCACGAATTACTATGTTTTTCTTGGATTTTGGATTTTTCCCAAGTATTTTCAACAATTTCCGAATTGTTGGGTAAAAAGGAACTTGGAAGAATCGAAGCTTCTTTACACTAAGAGCATTAGAGGACATAATATTCCATGCTAAATTAGTATTATTGCTACTATAATCGACTCCGTTAAAATAGAAATGCGGAACTGGTGCTAAACCATAATAATCATGACTTGTAAACACAGTTTTAATTCCTAATTCTTTTGCAACTTCAAGAAATTCCTTATGTAATCCTATAAGCGAGTGAATATGAATTACATCTATATCAATGCTTTCCAAAAATTTCCTATAGGAAGCTTTATGACAGCCCTTCATAAATTTATCCGGTTCTGAAATACCACCAAATAGAGCCAAAGGCAAGCTATTTATTATTTTGTAGCATTGGAATTTTCGATTCTCTGCTTTTTTTATTCTAACTTGCCTAAATATAAAAGAGCTTTCTCCTGGATATAATGCGATTACTTCATGTCCATCTATAGCTTGCTGAGTCATCAAATCCTCAGCATACTTGACAAGACCACCTGTACGTGATGGTTGAAAGCCTAAAGTATAATGCAAAATTTTCATACAATGAACGCTTCCTCATAATCCGACACAATCTTTTCCCACGTAAATGCATCCGCAATTCGTTGGCTAGACTTTTCGTCTAATTCCGAAATAGCACTTTCATCAAGTCGTTCCACTTCCTCGATTACACGCGCCAGCTCATCTTTTTTCCAATAAATGGCTCCGTCTTCACCAACTTCACGGTTAAAGCCAACATCTAGCAATAAATTAAGTTTTGTTGATGCAAGAGCTTCTAAAAGCGATGGGTTTGTCCCACCAACCTCATGACCATGAAAATAAGCAAAAGCATTCTCTCGGATGTACTTGAGCAATTCTTGGTCATAGACAGTCCCAACAAGTTTGACCCTTGGATCTTTGTCGAAACCTGTATCCTTGAGTAACTGATCATAAAACTTATTTTGTTCCACATTTGTAATGAGAACAAAGTCTTTTTTAGAATTAGACTTCATAAATTCACGAATCATAGTTTCATAGTTGTTTTCGGGAACGAATCGTCCCACCACTAGATAATAGCCATTTTCGCTTACTCCCTTTTCACGATACCAGTTTCGAACTTTGGCATCTTCTGATTTCAGACTTGAAGGGGTAGTATCTGTACCATAAGCGATATAGGTCGTCTTGGGCTGATACTGTTTATAGTCCTCTCGGATATATTTTTCGATATTTTTGCTATCACAGACTAATAAATCTGCATATTTGACCATCAACTGTTCCGAAAATTTCCAATACTTCCGAACTGGCAGGCTCCATTTAGCCCGGAGCCACTCATGGCCATCTGGATTTACCAGTAGTCGGCCTCCGATCGAACGAATTTTTTTCTTAAGTCCAGAAATAAAAGGTCCGATACGACAAGCTAGAATGTAAAAAATAGGAGCTTCATCTTTGTTTTTCTTAGCTATTTCAATCGCTTTATTCACAGCAACAATATCGTAAGCGATAGCACGAGCCGGTCCGATATTGGGCACATCAATGTTGAAACAAATGGCTCCATTGTGCTCAAACTGGTCATCCGTGATAGCAGATTTAGCTGAATTCTCACGCATACAAGCAACATAGTATTGTATGTTGCTGTCTTTTTGATACTCGGTTAATTTTTCAACAAAGGTTTCAAATCCTCCATACTTGGCAGGAATCCCCTTTGAACCAATGATATAAACTGACTGTTTCATCTCTCTCCTAACAAGACTGAAGGACAAAAATCACTTCGCTCCATCTCTCGTAAATACTACTTTAACTGTCTTCAATAAAATTTCAATATCTTTCCAGATTGTCCAACCATCAATATAGGCCACATCTAACTTGACAACTTCATCGAAATCCTTAATCTCACTTCGTCCGCTGACTTGCCAGAGACCTGTTATGCCAGGTTTAAAACTTAGACGACGTTTTTGTTCTGGGGTATAGTGTTCATACTCGTCCACTGTTGGTGGTCGTGTACCTACCAAACTCATATCTCCCTTTAGAACATTATAAAACTGTGGCAGCTCGTCCAAGCTAGTCTTCCTAATAAAACGACCAATTTTCGTGATACGAGGATCATCGTCCACCTTAAACATTCCACCCTGCATGGTATTTTGTTCCATGAGTTCTCTTTTTTTGTCCTCAGCATCTACACACATAGAGCGAAACTTGTAAAAAGTAAAATGTCGACCGTTTTTCCCAATACGTGTCTGAGCAAAAATGGCTGGCCCTCCATCTTTTCTGATCAAAGGAACCAGTACAAGGCTAACCAATCCACACAATACCAGACCTACCAGAGAACCGATAATATCAATAATTCGTTTAGCAACCACGTGACTGGTTTTATAAAACTTTGTCGAAAATGTTACCACATTTAGTCCAGCCATCTCACGAATTTGCTTGTTTCTTCCCAAGTTACGATCGAAGGCATTTAGATTTACTGTAACATCTATTCCCATCGTTTCAAACTGAGAGATAAGTTCACCAATATTGTATTTCTCACTTGGAAGATTGATAAAGACTTCATCGACCACCTCGTGGGTTGCAAAATCTAAGATTGAATCCACTGGGACAACTGTCACTCTGTCGTGTTCAAAGTTTGGTTTATCCAATACGCTAACTGCTACTAGTTTCCAAAACACATCATCCGACTCCAACAGCTGCTCTATTACCTTTTCCACACGGGAAGCTACTGTGATTAAAAGAATTTTTTTAGTCCCTTTAAAATTGGAAGAGAGAAACTTCCAGTAGCACTTAATAAGTATGTTTAACAAATAAACTAAGGCACCCTGAAGAATCAAAAAATAAATCATACCACGTCTTGATATGCTAAAACGCTCCTCTAAAAAAAAGTTGGAGATACTAATTACTAGGGCAAAAAAAGCAATATACTTTAAAGTTTGAACAGCCTCAAGAAAGTGTCCTCTTTTAAAAAAATCTTGCTCATAGTTACTTATATAACATGCCACATAATGAAGAATATATAGTACAATCATTGTACTTGATATAATCTCTGTTTCTTTCACAAGGCTGAGTAAGTAAGCTAATACAACGACTAAAACACTCTGAATCAACGCCAGAGAAATCTTTGATACCTTTTCATTCATTTTGATCTCCCCAGCCAATCATTTATTTCTTTCCATAGTTCCCATATCCTCCATAAGAAGAATATTTCTCCGCTGAGATATTCAATTTATTTAAGACAACACCCAAAAACGGCTTTCCTGTTTGTTCCAATTGCTCTTTTGCCTTTTGAACATCGCGACGATTTGCTTCACCAACTGCTGTAACCAAAACAGAGGCATCACATTTCTGCGTCACAATGACTGAATCAATCACGATACCTACAGGAGCTGTATCCACGATGATATAGTCAAAATATTTACGTAAGGTATCTAGCATTGTTCTAAAATTTTCACTTTGTAAAAGGGCTGTAGGATTTGGTGATATAGACCCCGCCTGAATCACAAAGAGATTTTCAACATTGGTATCACATAGCCCTTGTGATAAGTCCGTCGTACCTGATAAAAACTCGGTTAGGCCTGTAATCTTATCTCTTGATCTAAAGACCCCCGACATGACTGAATTACGAATATCCGCATCAATTAGGAGGGTTTTATAGCCTGCACGCGCAAAGGCCCAAGCAATATTGGTAGAAGTTGTAGACTTTCCTTCACCTGGTTTAACTGAAGTAATGGAGATGACTTTCAAATTATCTCCACTTAGTTGTATATTTGTACGCAGGGCATTATAATATTCTTCTGCTTTTTTTGCAAGCTCCAATTTTTTCTGTGTAATTTCTAATGTTGGCATCGTTCTCTCCTATTTCAATTTATCCAGATTTGGAATAACTCCTAAAAGTGGAATTTGCATGACGTCTTCGATATCCTCTGGTCGTTTGACACGAACATCAAATAACTCAATCAACAGAACAACGACAACTACAACACCTAAGCCTCCGAGAAAGCCTACTAAAGTGTTACGGCGAATATTAGGTGATGAAGGTGAGGTAGCTGGACGTGCTTCCTCAAGCGTTGTCACATCAGATACACGAGTTACGTTAATGATTTTTTGAGCAGCAACCTCACGCAGAGAGTTAGCGATACGGCTAGCTTCCTCTGGCTGTTTGTCTTTAACAGAAATAGATACGATACGTGTATCAACTGGCACAGTCACTTGTACTTTACTAGCAAGACCCTTTGTTGACATATTTAGTTTCAAGTCGGTTACAACCTTTTCTAGCACATCTTGGGAAAGGATGATCTCACGATAGTCTTTAACAAGATAAGACCCTGCCTGTAAATCCTGATTTGTCAATCCCGACTTATCTCCCTGGTTTCGGTTGACTACATAAATACGCGTAGTGCTAGTATATTCTGGTTTTATAATAAATTTGCTATATGTAAAGGCAACTGTTCCTGTTACAATAGCCACCAAAGCAATAATCAATTTCCGTTTCCACAATGTATTTAGCAATTGAAATACATCGATTTCCATAGTATTTTGTTCTTTCATTATTTCTCCTAAATTAGTTGATCCATTACAATTTTTCGAGGGTTGTCTATAAAGAGTTCCTGAGCCTTCGCTTCTCCGTATTTTTGGGCAATAAGGTCATATGCTTCTGCCATGCGAGGAGGTCTGCCATCTAAATTGTGCATATCACTTGCAATGACATGAACCAAATCCTGCTCTAAAAAATACTGAGCTCTTTTTTTCATGAATTTATAGTGTTCTCCGAAAAGCTTAGGTTTGAGAACATGTGCGCTATTTACTTGCGTATAACAGCCCATATCAATCAACTCTCGAACACGTTTCTCATTATTTTCCAGAGCATCATAGCGCTCGATGTGCGCAATGACTGGTGTAATTCCTAACATCAGAATTTTACTCAAGGCACTATGAATATCGCGATAAGGGGTATTCATACTAAACTCTATCAAAGCATAATGACTAGCATTAAGGGTAGGGACCTGTTTATTTTCAAGTTTATCCAGGACGTCTGGTGTATAGTAAATCTCTGCACCATAGGCAATGACTAAATCATCTGCTACTTCCTTTGCAAGTTCCTGTACCTGACGAAAATTGATAGCTATTTTCTCTTCTGGAGTCTCAAACATTCCTTTGCGTCGGTGGGAGGTGGAAACAACCATCCGAACTCCCTGACGATAGGCTTCTGTCAAGAGAGCCTTGCTTTCCTCTCTTGACTTGGGTCCATCGTCCACATCAAAAATGATATGCGAATGAATATCAATCATCTCATTTGCCCTCCAATACGTCTTGAATAGCAGCTTTGACAGATGCAAGGCTACTGTCATCAATTTCCATCATATAGAGGTTGCTATCTGGCATCGCATAAGAAGGAAGATCCATACGTCCTGTACCCTTCAAGTCTTGCGAATTCACTTTGTAAGTTCCACCACTTTCTAACTGAGCGTTGACCAAGTCCATCATGGTCTCAAGGGGCATATTGGTTTGGATAGAATCTTGCAAGCTATCAATGATTGTACTATAATTTTTCAGCGCTTCAGTTGAGGTTAATTTCTGAAGGATGGCCACAATTACTTTTTGTTGATTACGTCCACGATCACGGTCGCCATCTGCTAGGGAGTAGCGCTCACGAACAAAACCGAGAGCCTGTTCCGAATCAAGATGAACCTTGCCAGCAGGGTAATACTTCCCATTCGTATGGGCAGTAAATTCTTGATCATTATAAACATCCACACCACCTAGAAGGTCAATCAATTTCAAGAAAGAGGTGAAATTCAAACGAACGTAATAGTTAATATCTAGGCCATAGAGATTTTCCAAAGTGTGAATAGAAGCATCAACTCCATAAATGCCTGCATGGGTCAACTTATCTTTTTGATTGTTTCCACCGTCAGCGATTGGTACATAAGCATCGCGTGGCGTTGTCGTTAAAAGAATTTTCTTGGTAGCACGATTGACAGTCATCAGAATGTTTACATCTGAACGCGATACGGAACTAATCGAACCATAAGTATCAATACCACTCACATAGATATTAAAAGACTGACTCTTCAAAGTTTTAGGAGCTTCTACTTTTTTAGTAAATCCCTTAGTATAAATCTTTTTAATCTTTGATGCGTAATCTGGATACTCCGATTCGATAATATTTTCAAAGACACTGTTTAGGACAATTGCCTTGGTGTCACCTGCAATCAAGCTCTTGTAAGCCGCTAAGTAAGACGAACTCTGCTCTACTGTCAAATCCGTATTCTGACTTGACTTGATATCAGCTAGTAGTTTCTGGATATTTTCATTATCTGTTTTAGTTGGTGCCACGGCACTATCTAGTTGAGTGACACTGTTGATTTCACTATCTTTTAGAACGACAACACTCATAGAGTATTCTGAATAATTAGATGTCTCATTCAAACGACTGGTTAAGTCAATAAATTGTTGGACTGTAAATAGAGAAACAGAGCCTATAAGAATAGATAAAATCAATAGAAAAATGGTGAATTTTTCAGCTTTTTTATAGATAATTAGAAAGAAAGCAACCAAGGCCACCACTAATATCAAGGCTGTTGCTACTAAATTAAGATATCTGAATGCAAGTATGTTGTGTCGAAAAATTAGAAACAACAAAAAACCACCCAAAATCAGATAAATGGTTAGTAAAGTTATATTAATATTACGCTTCGTTTTGCCAGAGCGATCTCTTTTTAAAGGTCTACTCATGATACTCCTCTGTATATCAATAATTAGAATCATTATATCATAGATGAAAGATAAATTCCATTTATTCGGCTAAGTTAAGCGTTTTTATTTCCATCTTTAACTTTCAATCTATCTACTCAACATAGAGATTTCGAAAACAAAAAAGGTCCCTACTCATGAGGGAACCTTATTTCTACTTTTATTTAACGTGGTTTTCAAACTCTTTCTGGCTCTTTTCAATAGCCTTTTTACTCTCTTCTTCCCACTTGGCCTTGGCTTCATCAAATTGTTTCTTGGTAACAGGATCTTTTTGCAATCTCATGTACTTATAATTGTTTCCATCACCCTTGATTCCCACTAGAGAGTAGGCACGTGTAAACGGAGTTACTTTGGTTACAGAGGCCGTACCGCCATTTGACATAGCAGACATGACTAGAGAATTGTCAATCATCCAAGCTTGAGCTTCAGCGTATTTTTCATAACGCTTAGCGACATCTTTGTTCTCAGCATCTGCTTCTTTCAAGAGTTGTGTATAGGTATCAAGTCCCAGACTCTTGATAAGCTCTTGGTCTTCCTTGGCATCAAGACCAAAAATCTTGAGATAGAAGCCAGTTTCAGCATTGAAGGGGTCTAGATAAGTGGATGGATCCTGGTAATCACCAACCCAACCATCAAAGTTTAGGTCGTAGTCACGAGCTGCTGGATTGGGTGCTAGGAAGGCAACATTTCCAAAGTCATCTGTAGAAAGCTGTTGAACATCAATGACGATATTGTCAGAACCTAGTACTGTTTCAAGGGTTTGTTTTACCGAGTTCATACCAGAAACCGCATTTTTATTGGTTTGATCTACTGGGACGTCCAAATGGATTGGGAAAGTCACGCCTTGGGCTTCCAATTCCTTTTTAGCTTCCGCAAATTTTGCTTGGGCCTTTTCCTTGTTGAAGTAACCATCTTGGGCATCCGCCAAGTTGATTCCTGACCATTCTGCTCCATAGTTCACAAGCTTAGAAGCCGTTACTTCTCCAAAGGTCTTATCTCCCACCTGGACAAATGTTGGAGGAACCAGAGTATTACGAAGGGTTTTGCTCGCTGCTTCTTCACCGTTAGATTGAGCAGAGTAGGCTGTTCGATCAATACCAAAGTTGATAGCCTGACGGAAATTTTTATTTAAGATAGCTGTTTGAGCTGATTTCTTTTGTTCGTCCGTTGTTTTAGCGGTATGATTATAGGTTTTGCGGTTGACGTTAAAGTTAAAGTACCAAGATGTCTTGTCTTGTAAGCTATAAACGATATTGTCTTGGTATTTTTCTTTTGTCTTAGCATAGTTTGAACTATTTGGATAGACTCCTGCAATCGAGTAAGCACCACTTTCAAAGTTTCGAATCGTCATCTCTTGATCTGACCCATCAAAGTAGGCTAACTTAACTTTTTCAATGGTTACTTTATCATGGTCATAGTAGTATGGATTCTTCACATATTCGATTGAAGATTTTGATGTGAAATCTTTTAACAGATATGGACCATTATAAAGGATACTGTCTGGTGTTAAGGTACCAAAATCTTTATCCTTTGATTTTAAAAACTCTTCGTTGACTGGGAAAAGAATACTATTGGTTGTCTTTGAATTCCAGTACGGTTCTGGTCGAGTCAAGGTGTACTCGACTGTGTAATCATCCAAGGCTTTGACACCGACAGTTGAAAAGTCATTGGTCACACCCGTCACATAGTCATTCAATCCCTTGATTGAATTTTGGATCAGATCCATGGCTTGCCCCTTGTTGTCCGCAGCATATTTGATTCCAGTGACAAAGTCTTGGGCTTTGACTGGAGCGTATTCCTCACCATCAGCCGTGTACCATTTGGCATCTTTTCTGAGCTTGTAGGTATAGGTCAAACCATCTGATGAAACAGACCATTCTTCAGCCAAAGCTGGCGTTAGGTTTCCATAGCTATCATTTTCTAACAAGCCATCTACAAGGTTAGTAATAACAGCAGTGTTATCTGCATAATAATCCAGAAGATAGTTAAAAGTTGTTGGATTCGCACTAAATGTTGACGAGTAGGTGCTGGTATCTGTGTTGGACTGTCCACATGCCGAAAGCAAAATTCCTGTCGCTAAGGCAAGACCTGTCCCAATCAGTCTTTTTTTCATTTTGATCATCATTCACTCCTTTATGTCACCTTTTGTAACATAGCTATATTTTATCAAATTTATTCAAAAATGTAAAGTTACTACTTTTACGACGACTGCTGTCTCAAAATCAGAAAAAGGAAGCACAGATTTTCTGCAACTTCCTTTTCTGTTTATAAATTACTTGACGTGTTTTTCAAGTTCCTTTTGGTATTTGGCATTTGTTTCAATTTTTTCTTTCTGCCATTTCTTGAGAGCTTCTTCGTATTCTTTTGCAGTCACGACATCATTTTGCAACTCCAATCCTTTGAAAACAAATGGATCTCCCTTGATTCCGACTTGAGAATATGCTTTTGTGAATGGTACCGTACGGCTAACAGTTGGAGAACCACCTGAAGAAGCAACTGGGATTAAGAGTGAGCTATCTGATACCCAAGCTTGAGCTTTAGCGTATTTTTCATAACGCTTATTGAGGTCGCTTGTTTCAGCTGCAGCATCATCCAAGAGTTTCTTGTATTCGTCCAGTCCAACTTGAGCCATCACTTCTGGATCTTTTCCGCGAGTGATCCCCAAGTGTTTAAGGGCAGAACCCTTCTTAGCATCAAGAATGTTGAGGTAGGTAGCTGGGTCTTGATAGTCAGGTCCCCAACCAGTTCCATTCAAGTCATAGTCTTTTTGGGATGGCACCTTGGCTTGAGAAGTAATACTCATTTTTTCATTATCGGTCATTTGAAGGACATCGACAATGACATTCTCCGTACCAAGTGTTGACTCGATAGACTGCTTGAGTGAGTTAGTTTGTTGAACCGCGATTACATCTGTCTGTTCAACTGGGATATCCAAATGAATTGGGAAGGTAACCCCCTTGCCCTGCAATTCTTCCTTGGCTTTAGCAAAGGCTGCCTTAGCTTTTTCAGGACTGTAAATCGTATCCTTGCCATCTGTAAGGGCTACATCTTTCCACTGGTCTCCATATGAAACGAGCTCTGCCTGCGCCAACTCTCCAAAGGTTTTTTCACCAACTTGAACGTAGTCATGTGGCACCAGGCTGTTACGGATAATCTTGTCCGCACCTTCTTCACCATTCAACTGAGCAGTGTAAGAGTGACGGTCAAGGGCAAAGTTCAGCGCCTGACGGAAGTTCTTGTTGAGAAGAGCTTCTTTCGTTGATGTTTTTTGAGCTTCGTCTGTTTTGGCTGTTTTATTGTAAGATTGGCGGTTTACGTTAACAGTGAGGTAGTAGCTTGTCGCTTCTTGTGGACTGTAGACAATCTTATCGCCGTACTCTTGTTTAGTTGACTCAAAGTTTGAGCTTGTTGGGAAGAGACGGGCTGTTGTATAAGCTCCTTGTGTAAAGCTACGAATCAAAGATTCTTGGTCTGATCCATCGTAAAAAGTTAGTTTAATATTGTCAATCTTGACATTGTCCTTATCCCAGTAGTTTGGATTCTTTTCATACTCGATGACTGATTTTGAAGTCAATGATTTCAAGAAATAAGGACCATTATATAGGATACCTGATGGGGTTGGTGCACCGTAGTCGCTCCCTTTAGAATTCAAAAATTCTTCATTAACTGGGAGCATGGTTGCAGTTGTGACCTTAGAGTTCCAGAAACTTTCTGGTTTGTTGAGCGTGTATTCTACCGTGTAATCATCAACAGCCTTAACTCCTACGGTAGAGAAATCATTGCTCTCACCACTAACATACTCTGCCAAACCTTTGATAGAATCCTGAATCAAAGAAAGGCCATCTGACTTCCCATCAGCAGCATGTTTAAGCCCAGTAACAAAATCTTTGGCCTTGACTTCAGCGTATTCTTCCCCATCAGAAGTATACCATTTTACACCCTTACGAAGTTTGTAGGTGTAAGTCAAACCATCCTTTGAAACAGACCAGTCTTCTGCAAGTGATGGAATTAAGTTCCCATACTTATCATTTTCCAATAGACCATCAACAACGTTTGCTATAACGTCAGAGGTTGAGCTCTTGCTCGTCACACTATAGTCCAGAGAAGATGGATCCATAGCGTAGACATAAGAGAATGTCTTGGGAGCATCCGCTTTCTTTTCACTTTGCCCACAAGCAGTTAACAGTAGGGCTGCACTCAAAACAGCACCTGCTCCTAAGAGCCACTTTTTCGATTTCATAAGTAATCTCCTTAAAGATAGTGTTTTCACCATTATACCCTATTTTTTCATAAAAGCAAGGACTTTCGCCAGATTTTTTAGAAAATTCTAACAAATATTTTTTAAAGGCTTTTCTATCTATTTTTCAGTAAAAGACCCTCAAGTGTACTGCACCCCAAACGCCTTTTTTACCCCTTTTAAATTTTTTGGGAGTTCCCAAATCCCCTCTTCCTACAATTTATTTTTAGCTCTTTTTCTTTACAAGAATAATATTTTATAGTATAATGTAAACGTATACATAAAAAGATTAATTCAGTAGGTGAACTAATAGAATTCATCACTTTAGTTTTTCAATTCCAATTTGTTTATAGAAAGGAAAGATTCTAATGATATATACAAAATTGGTGTTGTTTATTACCTTTCTTGTAATAAGCTTGTTACCTGATAAGATTTTTGGAAAAAATAAAAAAATTTGGAAAATAGTTCTTGCAATATTGATGGCGGCAACAGCATTGTCATTTATGTACTAAGTTATTTTAAGAATGTAGGAAAATAAACCCTACATTCTTTTTAGTTTTTTCCTGTATCACAATGCATTATTTTAAAATACTATATCTTATAATTGTTTTTTGAGCATAAAGGAAACTGTCCCAAGAAGTGTGTGGAGTTTACAGTATCAACATTTCCGATGATATCAATTTTCTCGACTTCGCCTACTTTCACACACTACCATGTGTATCATCCGTTTTGATCATCTCGCACTTTTATCTCCTATAATCTTTCAACTTCACCAAGTTTATAACAAGTGAAAGCTATGTTAAACCAGGCCTTCAGTGAGGATCATTACACAAATACGATTCTCCATAGCGATCAAGGCTAGCAATACCAACATGATTCTTATCATCGTTTTCTAGAGAATAAGGAAATTCAGCCATCCATGTCGCGCAAGGGAAACAGCCCAGACAACGGTATGATGAAGTTCCTCTTTGGTATTTTGAAATCGGAGATGTTTTACGGTTATGAGAAGCACTTTAAGTCTTTAGAAGACCTTGAACAAGCTATTGTGGACTACATTGATTACTACAATAACAAACGAATCAAAGTCAAACTAAAAGGACTTAGCCCAGTGCAATACCGAACTAAATCCTTTCAATAATTATTTGTCCAACTTTTGGGGGTCAGTACAAAGCATCAAAGGCTTGAGGTTCACTTATTTTAATCCGTTAGTTCCACACAGAAGGCATCCCATGGCTCTATGGTTTGTTTTTCAACTGCTTTTTTAGCAGTAGTGTTTTCAATCAAGACAGATTTAACTTTTTCTTCTACTGAAAAGTTTTGTTTTTCATTGGACAAATTAGCCACAACTAGGAAGCGACGGTCTCCGTCCTTACGGATATAAGCAAAGACCTTATCAGTCGTATCGAGTAATTCAAAATCAGCTCGAATCAGCCAGCTGTTCTCCTTACGGATTTGAACGAGTTTTTGATAGGTATAGAAAATAGAATCTGGATTTGCCAGTGCTTCTTGAACGTTGATTTCTTGATAGTTTGGATTAACTGCCAACCAAGGTCGACCTGTTGAGAAGCCAGCATTTTTGCTTTCATCCCATTGCATTGGGGTACGAGCATTATCACGACCAATGACACGGATACTATCCATGATTTCTTCCATCGGAACGCCTTTTTCAAGAGCTTCACGCGCATAATTGAGGGATTCAATATCTTCTACTTGAGCCAGTGTTTCAAACGGATAGTTGGTCATCCCAATCTCCTCACCCTGGTAGATATAAGGTGTCCCTCTCATCAAATGAAGTAAAATCGCAAAGGCTTTGGCGGATTTTTCACGGTATTCGTGGTCATTTCCCCAGATAGAGACGATACGAGGAAGATCATGGTTGTTCCAAAAGAGGGAATTCCAACCGTCTTCAACTCCCAACTCTGTCTGCCATTTGTTGAAAATTTCTTTCAACTTACTGATATTCAGTTCTTTTTGATAGTGCCACTTAGGTTGCCCTTCCTGATACTGAAGACAGATGTGTTCAAACTGGAAGACCATAGACAATTCTTGTCCTTTTGGATCCGAGTAGAGCTTAGCAATCTCTGGCGTTGCACCCCAGGTCTCTCCTACCGTCAAGAGATCTTTGTCACCAAAGGTGGCTTGGTTCATCTCCTTGAGATAGGGATGGAGCATAGGACCGTTATTGACTACTTTCTCATCAGGAATTTTCCCAATCATGTCAATGACATCCATACGGAAACCGCCAATGCCCTTATCAATCCAGAAGTTCATCATCTCGTAAATTTTCTGGCGCAGTTTTTCATTTTCCCAGTTGAGATCAGGCTGTTTCTTGCTGAAAAAGTGGAGATAGTATTGCCCTGACTTTTCATCGTATTCCCAAGCAGATCCACTAAAGATGGACTCCAAATCATTGGGCTCATCCCGCCAGATATAGTAGTCTCGCTCAGGGCTGTCAGGATTTTCACAGGCCTCGACAAACCAAGCATGTTCATCTGAGGTATGATTGACCACCAAGTCCATGATAATTCGAATATCACGCTTCTTAGCTTCTGCGATCAGTTGGTCCATGTCCTCCATGGTTCCGAAAATAGCAGCAATCGCTTGATAATCAGTAATATCATAACCATTATCATCCATCGGACTGTCATAAACGGGAGAAAGCCAAATTGCTGTGATTCCTAGCTTGGCTAGATAGTCTAACTTACTCGTAATTCCTGGCAAATCACCAATTCCATCGCCATTACTATCCATAAAACTCTTTGGATAGACTTGATAGACTACGGCATTGTGCCACCATTTTTCTTGCATCTGTTTACCTCATTATTTTAATAATCTATAGTCTATGATAGCGCTTTTTTAAACTTAGTGCAAGCGTTTGCCTAATCTTTTTGATTTCTTTTTTGACTCCGTAGTTTCCTAACTCCCAATTTTTTATTATAATAGAGGTCAGAGGTAAAAAAATGAAAAAACAAGCTTTTAGTTCTGAACAATATTTGAATCTACAGCGCGACCACATTTTGGAGCGCATCAACCAATTTGACGGCAAGCTCTACTTGGAGTTTGGTGGCAAAATGTTAGAAGATTTCCACGCTGCTCGAGTCCTTCCTGGTTATGAGCCTGACAATAAAATCAAGCTCTTGCAAGAATTGAAAGAGCAGGTTGAAGTTGTGATCGCCATTAACGCAAGCAACATCGAGCATTCTAAAGCGCGTGGCGACCTAGGCATTTCTTATGACCAAGAAGTGCTTCGTTTGATTGACAAATTCAATGAGCTGGGAATTTTTGTTGGTTCGGTTGTCATCACACAATACGCTGGCCAACCCGCTGCAGATGCCTTCCGCAACCAGTTAGATAAAAACGGGATTGATTCTTATCTTCATTATCCAATCAAAGGATATCCGACGGATATGGATCACATCATTTCTCCAGAAGGTATGGGGAAAAACGACTACATCAAAACCAGTCGCAACTTGATCGTCGTAACCGCTCCTGGGCCTGGTTCTGGAAAATTGGCAACTTGTATGTCCAATATGTACCACGACCAACTTAATGGCATCAAGTCTGGTTACGCTAAGTTTGAAACCTTCCCAGTTTGGAACCTACCCCTTCATCATCCGGTCAATTTGGCCTACGAGGCTGCAACCGCAGACCTTGACGATGTCAATATGATTGACCCTTTCCATCTCCAAACCTACGGAGAAACCACTGTCAACTACAACCGTGATATCGAAATCTTCCCAGTGCTCAAACGTATGTTGGAACGTATCCTAGGTGAATCTCCATACGCTTCACCAACAGACATGGGTGTCAACATGGTTGGTTTCGCTATTACAGATAATGAGGCTGCTATCGAAGCCTCTAAACAAGAAATCATCCGTCGCTACTATCAGACTGTACTTGATTTCAAAGCTGAAAAAGTTGGCGAATCTGCTGTTAAGAAAATTGAACTGCTCATGAACGACCTCGGTATCACTCCTGCAGACCGTAAGGTTGCTATTGCTGCACGCCAAAAAGCAGAAGAAACTGGTAGTCCTGCCCTAGCCCTTGAATTGCCAAACGGGGAAATCGTAACTGGTAAAAACTCTGAACTTTTTGGTCCTACAGCTGCTGCCTTAATCAATGCCATCAAGAAATCAGCTGACATCGCTAAAGAAGTGAAACTAATCGAGCCTGAAGTTGTCAAACCAATTCAAGGCCTTAAAATCAATCATCTCGGTAGCCGCAATCCTCGCCTCCACTCAAATGAAATTTTGATTGCACTTGCCATCACAGCTATGGAAAATCCTGATGCTGCGCGCGCAATGAAGGAACTCGGCAACCTCAAAGGAAGCGAAGCCCACTCAACCATCATCTTGACTGACGAAGACAAGAATGTCCTTCGCAAGCTAGGCATCAACGTAACATTTGACCCTTACTACCAATACGATCGTTTGTATCGCAAATAAAAACTCAAACCTCTCCTTTCTCGGAGAGGTTTTCTCTCTGTCTCAAGAGCACCCTTTATGATATAATGAAAAAAGAAAACTGAAAGGATTTACCATGTCAAAAGAAGTTATTGTTGAAAGTTTTGAACTTGACCACACTATTGTTAAAGCACCTTATGTTCGCTTGATTGGGGAAGAAACCGGACCAAAGGGAGATGTCATCTCCAATTTTGATATTCGCTTGGTACAGCCAAATGAGGACTCTATCCCTACCGCTGGCCTTCACACTATCGAACACCTCTTGGCAAAACTCATCCGTACCCGCATTGACGGGATGATTGACTGTTCGCCATTTGGTTGCCGCACAGGCTTCCACATGATTATGTGGGGACGCCATACTAGCGCTGAAATTGCAGCTGTTATCAAGGATTCGCTCAAGGAAATTGCTGAAACCACTACTTGGGAAGATGTCCCTGGAACAACCATCGAATCTTGCGGAAACTACAAGGACCACAGCCTCTTTTCTGCTAAAGAATGGGCAAAACTCATCCTGGAACAAGGAATCTCAGATGATGCCTTTGAACGCCATGTCATCTAAACACAAAAGGAACCAGCTTTTAGCTAGTTCCTTCTTTTTTTATTCTCAAAATCTTGAGTTAGGCTTTTTCACGAATGACCAAAACGCCATCTTCCATATCTGCTTCCAGATGTTTGGCATCTAGATGATCCAAGTGGAAATCTGTCACCTTATCACGAATTTGTTGTTCCACCACGCGACGGAGAGGACGAACACCCATGACTTCGTCATAACCTTCTTCTGTGATAAAGTCCTTGGCTGCTTGGCTGACTTCCAAATCAATGTCTTTCTTAGCCAAGGTTTGGTTAACTTCAGCCAACATCAAGTCCACAATCTTAGAAAGGTCTTCTTTATTCAAGTGTGAGAACTCGATAACTGCGTTAAAGCGGTTGAGGAATTCTGGACGGAAGTATGGTTTCAAACGATCCATCAATTCTGGTTTGTCCGCATCTTCTGTCAAGTTGGCTTCATAGCCAAATCCAGCATTTGATGTTGCTATAATGACAGTGTTTTTAAAGTTAACGGTATTTCCTTGACCATCAGTCAAACGACCATCATCCAAGACTTGGAGGAGAAGGGTGATTACTTGAGGATCAGCCTTTTCAATTTCGTCCAAGAGAATGATAGAGTAAGGATTGCGACGAACACGTTCTGTCAAGGTATTGCTATTGTCATCATAACCCACATAACCTGCTGTTGTACCGATCAACTTAGAAACGGCTGTGCGGTCACTGTATTCAGACATATCCAAACGGATAATTGCATCCTTAGTACCAAACATATCGAGCGCTAATTGCTTAGCAAGTTCTGTCTTACCAACCCCAGTTGGACCTACAAAGAGGAAACTACCGATTGGGCGATTGCCTTCATCAAAACCAGCACGGTTACGACGGATAGCACGAGCCACTGCTTCTACTGCCTTATCTTGGCCGATAACCTTGTGTTCCAAGCGATGAGCCATATCTTTCAAACGTTCGATGTCTGACGCTCCCATTTGTGACACTGGAATACCTGTCATTCGCTCTACAGACTCGGCCACATCGTTGATGCTTGCAGTCACTTTCATGTCTTCAGTGTGGTTTTCGACTTTTTTCTCTAATTCTGCAATACGTGTTTTGGCATTAAGAGCTGCTTCAAAGTCTTCTGCCTCAACTGCTTTTTCTTGCTTGTCTTTTTCTGCCTCAATTTCCCGTTCAACAGCGTGCACATCTGTTACAGGATGTTGAGCTGCCAAGTGAGCTGCCGTTACATCGACAAGGTCGATAGCCTTATCTGGCAAGCTACGTTGAGGAATGTATTGGACAGAATAATCCACTGCTGCTTTCAAAACTTCGTCTGGCAAGATGACATTGTGGTGTTGTTGATAGAGGTCACGAATTCCTTGAAGAATTTTAAAGGTATCCTCTGCTGAAGGAGCATTGACCTTGACTTCGTTGAAACGACGAGCAAGAGCTGCATTCTTCAAGATAGTGTTACGGTATTCGTCTTGAGTCGTTGCCCCAATAACTGTCAATTCACCACGAGAGAGAGCTGGCTTGAGAATGTCCGCAAGACCTTTAGAACCACTATCACCTCCGATTGAGCCAGCGCCAAGGATTTGGTGAATTTCATCAAAGAAGAGGATAATATTTCCTGCTTCTTTCACTTCGTTGACTAGGTTTTGAACGTTTTCTTCAAAGCTACCACGGTATTGAGTACCAGCTTCAAGACCTGAGATATCAATAGAAATAATTTCCTTGTTCTTGATGGCAGCCGGAACATCTCCATTCACAATGGCTTGTGCTAGACCTTCGACAACGGCTGTCTTACCAACACCTGCATCTCCGACTAGAACAGGATTATTTTTCGTACGACGTGAGAGGATTTCAGATGTTTCTTGAATTTCCTTGTTTCGTCCAATAACAGGATCCAACTTGCCCTCACGAGCTTCCGCTGTCAAGTTACGACCTAGTTTAGCAAGGACACCGTCTTGTTTCATACCTGAAGCGTGTTGTTGCATTTGCGCATCAGATTCTGCATTTCCTGGCAATTGACCAGTTGCACGATAGTGAGCAAATTCCTCAGGTGTCACTTCTCGTCCATTAATCAAGTAGCGACGATTTTCAGAACTGTATCCTCGCATACCACCCATCAATTGGTTAAATAAATCATCCATGTTGTTAAAGTTATTAAAGTTGTTGTTCATATTCTTTACCTCGTTTAATATTGATTATTTGCGATCTCTGATATTGACTATCTTTGACCTTTGTTTTAAAAATTTTAGACTAGCTAACTAGCTACCCTAAGAATAACTTCTGGTTTTTCTTTTTTAAATAAGCCTTTTATTATTTTCTTTTCAAAGTCTGTTAGATTTAACATAGGCCTCACCCCTTTCTAGGGTATCTATCGTACATTTTCAAGAAATAGAATCATTGAAAATGAAGTTTTCTAAGGAAGTCATTTTCCTTATGTTTCTACTATATCACATTGGTCAGTAAAAGTCAATAACTTTTTGACCAAATTTGACTATTTTTTAAAAAGTTTTTAAAGCACAAGAAAGCCAGTTAGATTAACTGGCTTTCTTTCTATTCTAATTGAATCTTAGCTCAATGCATCATCCATTGAAAGAACTTCGTGGAAGACACGTTGTGTCAATTCAGTTTTTTGTTCTGGAGTGAGGTATTTAGTGTTTACACAGTATCCTGAGATACGAACGATGACATCTTCGCCATTCATAATCTTGTCATAAACATCTTTCAAGTCCATTACGTTCAAGTTACAGTGTTGTCCACCGTTTTCGAAGTAACCATCAAGGATTGTTACTAAGTTATCCACTTGTTCGTCACGAGTTTTACCAAGAGCACGAGGTGAAACTTGAGTTGTCAATGAGATACCATCAGCTGCGTAACCAAAGTCAAGGCTAGCAAGTGAGTTCAAGTTTTGCAACCAGCCACCTTTAGCTTTGTTAGATGGGTTAGCACCTGGTGAGAAGAATTCAAGTTTAGATAAGTTCACAGAACCATCTTCGTTGAGGTAGACACCTTTGTGGACTGGTGAGTTACCAGTTTGTTTAGAGTAAGCAACGTTAGATGTGATGGTCAAAAGTGATACTGTAGCTTCCGCGTCTTTGTAAAGTTTGTGGTTACGTAGACGAGTTGTGTAAGCTTCGATCAACCATTCTGCCAATTCGTTTGAACGTGGATCATCTTCACCCCAACGTGGGTATTCACCGATTGTTTCGTAATCATAGATGTAGCCATTTTCGTCACGGATTGGTTTAACTGTAGCGTATTTGATCGCTGACAATGTATCAACAGTGTTAGCAAATCCACAGATTCCGAATCCCATGTTGGCACGTTGTTTAGTTGGCAAGAAGGCCATTTGAACAGCTTCGTAGTTGTACTTGTCAGTCATGTAGTGGATGATGTTCAAAGCATCTACGTAAGTGTCAGTCAACCAGTCAAGAGATTTTTCAAAGTTTGCTTTAACTGATTCGAATTCAAGAACTTCGTCACGGATAGGATCGATGTCAAATACTTTGTAGTCTTTGTGAACATCGTCGTAACCACCATTCAAACCAGTAAGAAGGGCTTTCAAAACGTTTACACGAGCACCGAAGTACTGGATGTTGTGGCGTTGATCTTCGTTTTCTGGGTCAAGTGGTGACACACAGCATGAGATACAGCTCATTTCTCCGTATCCGTCTTTAGCCATTGTTGTTACACCTTCATATTGGATTGAAGAGTGTTTGTGGCTCATGTGCATACAGTAACGACGGAAGCTATAAGGTAATTTGTCAGTCCAAAGAACTGTCAAGTTTGGTTCTGGAGAGTTACCGATATTGTCAAGAGTATTCAAGAAACGGTAGTCCATCTTAGTAACACGGTGACGACCATCGTTACCCATACCAGCCATAGAAGTTGTGATAAAGGTCGGGTCACCTGAGTACAATTGGTCATAAGCTTTTGTACGAGCAAATTTAACTGTACGAAGTTTCATAACGAAATCATCAACGAATTCTTGGATTTCTGATTCAGTAAATGTACCACGAGCAAGGTCACGTTCTGCAAAGATATCGAGTACGATTGGCACACGTCCTAGAGATGTTGCAGCACCGTTGATAACACGGCAGACAGCCATGAAGGCGATGTTCACCCATTGGATAGCTTCTTTGACGTTCATCGCTGGTTTGCGAACGTCAACACCGTAAAGGTCACCCAAGCGAACAACTTGTTGCAATGCTTGGTATTGAAGGTTTACTTCTTCGCGAAGACGGATTGTTTCTTCATCAATCTCTTTAATTGCATTCCAGTCGTTTACTTTTTCTTGCATCAAATAATCTGCACCGTAAAGAGCAAGACGTGCGTAAACACCAATGATACGTCCACGAGAGTAGGCATCTGGAAGACCAGTTACAGTGTGAGCGTGACGAGCACGACGGATGTTTGAAGTGTAAGCACGGAAAATACCGTCGTTAACTGTTGTTACGTATTTTGTGAAGATTTCGTGAACAGCTGGATCTGGTTCGTATCCATTTTCTTTCAAAGTAGTTTCAGCCATACGGATACCACCTTTTGGCATGAAGTTCAATTTGAAGAGTTCATCGTTTTGGATACCGAAGATCAATTCGTTTTCTTTATCGATAAATCCTGCTGGAATATCAGCAATAGATGTTGGACGAGTGTCCATTGGGAAACGAGTTTCTTCGTAGTGTGCTTTTGTTTCTTCTACGATTTTTTTGATGTGAAGTGAACGTTCTGTTGGTCCAGCAAGGAAACTTTCATCTCCATCATAAGGTGTGTAGTTAGCTTGAACGAAGCGAGAAATACTTGCTTTTTCTTTCCAATCTACGCCTTTGAAGCCTTCCCAAGCTTTATCAAAAATATCTTGTGCTTCAACAACTGTTTTAACAACCATGTTAATGTCCTCTTTTTTCTAGCAACAGTCATCTGTTACATTCTTGAGACAAGTATACCATACAGTAACCGATTTCAACAAGGAGAAACCAGCCTTTTTAGCGCTTTCTTTTATAATACAGACTATATTTTAATGCTATCTGTATTATATATTTGAAAGTCAGACTACTCTTTTCCATTTTTTCAGAAAAAAAGGTATAATGAATAGAAAATGACGCTAGAAAGGAACAAAAATGCTCATATTTCCATTGATTAATGATTTGTCCAGAAAAATCATCCATATCGACATGGATGCCTTTTTTGCTGCGGTGGAAATCAGAGATAATCCTAAGTTAAAGGGCAAACCTGTCATCATCGGGAGTGACCCCAGACAAACAGGTGGGCGTGGTGTCGTTTCTACCTGTAGCTATGAGGCGCGAGCTTTTGGTGTTCATTCAGCCATGAGCTCTAAAGAAGCTTATGAGCGCTGTCCCCAAGCTGTCTTTATCTCAGGAAATTATGAAAAGTATAAGACTGTGGGACTTGAGATTCGTGCTATTTTTAAACGCTACACTGATTTGATTGAACCTATGAGTATTGACGAGGCATACTTGGATGTAACGGAAAATAAACTCGGTATCAAGTCAGCTGTCAAAATAGCCCGCCTCATCCAACAAGATATCTGGCAGGAGCTACATCTGACTGCTTCTGCAGGCGTCTCTTATAACAAATTCCTAGCTAAAATGGCTAGTGACTATCAAAAACCATATGGTTTAACAGTCATCCTCCCAGATCAGGCTGAGGATTTTCTCAAACAAATGGACATTGCTAAATTTCACGGTGTGGGCAAAAAAACAGTTGAACGCCTTCATGAAATGAGCATTTATACTGGTGCAGACTTATTGGATGTCTCAGAAGTCACTTTAATCGATCGGTTCGGCAGACTCGGTTTTGACCTTTATCGAAAGGCAAGAGGCATTCATAACTCACCGGTCAAGTCCGATCGCATTCGTAAGTCCATTGGCAAGGAAAAAACCTACGGAAAGATCCTACAAGTAGAAGAAGACATTAAAAAAGAGCTGACTCTTCTCTCCGAAAAGGTAGCTCACAATCTCAGCAAACAAGACAAAACTGGAAAAATCATTATCCTAAAAATACGATATACTGACTTCTCCACTCTGACTAGACGAAAAAGCCTCCCACAAGCAACACAGGATGCTAGTCAGATTTCTCAAACTGCCCTTCAACTCTACGAAGAACTAGCTGAAAAAGAAAAAGGCATCCGTCTACTAGGAATCACAGTGACAGGATTTTAAAAAGCTTGAAGGAAGATTCCCTCAAGCTTTTTCTTATACAAACAAACGCACAAAACTATAGAGCAACAAGACACTACCGAGTACGATACGGTATTTACCAAAGAGTGTAAAGTCGTGTTTCTTCACATAGCTGGTCAAGAAACGAATGGCAACCATGCTGACTGCAAAAGCAACACCCATAGCTACCAAGAGCAAGAACAGTTGTCCAAAACTCAAGAGTTGACCTGCCTTAATAAATTTGAAAATCTTTAAAGCGCTAGCTCCAAACATAACAGGGATCCCGAGGTAGAAGGTAAACTCAGTTACAACAGAGCGACTCGTTCCATTCAACAAACCACCAACGATAGTCGCACCAGAACGGCTCGTTCCTGGAAAGAGAGCGAGGACTTGGAAGAGTCCGATGTAAAGGGCTGTTTTATAAGGCAATTTGTCTAACTCTGTTACTGTTGGTTCAATGGCTTGCGCCTTATTTCGTTTTTCAAGGTAGATAAAGGCAACCCCGTAAATAATCAACATAATAGCAACTGAAACCATGTTATGGAAGTTGGCATCAAACCAATCATCTAGTTTAAAAACCAATAGCAAAGGCAAGGTCGCAACGAAGACTTTTGACCACAACTGCCAAGTTCTACGAACTTCGACCTTATTTTTACCAGGTTTGAAGGGATTGAGCTTGTTAAAGTAAATTACCACAACTGCTAAAATGGCACCAAGCTGAATGACAACATTAAACATAGACATGAAGGCTTCATTTTGGTCCTTATATTGTACAAATTCTTCAACCAAGATTAAGTGGCCAGTACTTGATATAGGCAACCATTCTGTAATTCCTTCAACAATCCCAAAAAAGATTGACTTCAAAATTTCAATAAAATACATACATTACTCCTTTTTCTGTCCTCTATTATAGCATAATTTCGGATGTTGCGATAGATTTTTTAGAAGGCGCCGATACTACCACCGCCTCCGCCTCCTGAGAATCCTCCACCTGAAGAACCACTTCCAGAAGATACAGAGTAATTGCTAGCTGTGTTTGCAATACTAGCATAGTGGCTCATCTGAGCAGTTGAATGATAAAACATACTGTGCCAGCCATAAGCTACGTAAAGATTGATATCTGGGTTCTCGACCTGAATCTGATAAGATCTCATCAAATGGCTCACCTTGTCCGCATATCCAAATAAGGTAGCATAGACAAGGAGACGATTCCAAAGAACGATACTTTCTAACTCTGCCTTGTCTAGATGGGCGATATCGCGAAGCATATTTTCAAAACTGGTCCAGAGATAGTACGCTTCTAGCCCTTCTTCATTTAAAACACCATCACGAGTATCAAATCGGGTCGTCCAATAATAGACGGCAGCTAACATCAAGCCTGTAAATCCAAGGATAAGAAGTGGCAGAGAAAGATACCCGTGGGCATCCAAACTATACAAGAACCAGCCAAAACCAACGAAAGCAGGTAAAATCGTAAAGACACCTATCGTCAATCTCAGGATTTTTTCTCCATTACTCAGTGGACGATAATAAGCTGGAAGTTGCAAAGAGGATACCCGCTTTCTCACCCCATCCTGCATCTGCTTCAGAGCTTGCTCAAAAGACGACTTAAGCTTACGTCCTGTTTTCTGAATCCGTTTTTCATCAGCTGCTTTTGCACCTTGGTAAAGACTAGTTGACACTTGGTAATCTGCAAACAAGTCTGAAACAAGTACTTCTTCTCTTCCTGAAAAGGCCAAATTAAGGCAATCTTTTTCAAAACTTGCCAATCCTTTTTCTTTTACGACTTTTAGACGGACCTCATCTCCATTTGAGATGATCGAAACATTTCCACGGTCAATCACATCCAATAAAGTGGCCTGAACGAGTTGGTCAAAGGTGAACTTCCCTCCTCCCCTGGTCAAGGGGCTGACTTCCTCTAAAGAAGTGGAGTAAACAGTTTCTGATAAGACCATCGGTTCTAAGTCCATTGGCGGTTCATAGAGACGGTGATTTTTGTCATATTTCTTCGATGGGGAGGTTTTTCTTCTATAAATGCAGTAGAAAATGACACTTAAAACTAAAGAAAGCGAGAGCAGTAAAGGGATAATCCACGTAGCCAGAGCTTTACTTTGAGTTTTTTCAGCAGTAATGGATTCCTCTATTTTTTCAAATTCTGCTAAGCGATTGCCCTTCAATCCCTGATCCAAAGCTGTTTCAAAATCTTTTCTAGGCCAATAGGCATGCAATTCAACCCCACGCTGACGAGGTAGATTCTGCAAATGAACACGATAATCACCATCTATCTTCTCTACCCTGCCCTCTGTAAAGAGTTTCCCTGTATGAAAGAAAAGTTTTTCAGCTCCATTAAGGCCCATTACCCGGAACTCAAAGTTTTCGATAGATTCTGAACTATCCGTCAGAGGTTGCCAATTAAGTTCCGCGATATCATCGTATAGGAAAAGAAGATTTTTTAGTTGCCATGTGATTACCACTTCAACAGTATCTCCCCCTTGGCCTGGATTATACACTTTTACAGTATACCCTTCCGATTCTTCTATCACTTCACTATTGACATTCTCAATGGCACTAGCATTTTTCCATACCTGAACCTTTGGACTGGGATCTATTTCAAAGCCCTTTGGCATCTTACCAGAATGGCCAAGTCCTACTAGTTGTCCATTAAAATCCTCATCAAAATGATAGACTACTTTCTCCCTAAATTCTGCTGTATTATCTGCATGAATATACAAATCACCTTGATAAGAGCGAATCTTGAAATCAACCGCAAAAACAGAGAGTGGTAGAACACAAAACAAGGTAAATAAAAGCACGAAAAAAGTTTTTTTCACAACACAATCCCCCTTTTTATCTTTGCTATCATTATATCATTTTTTACAAGTAAAGGCTTACTTGTATTGAAAATCTCACTATTTTTAGATACAATAGAGAGAGTCATTTTTAGACTAGAAATAGGAGAAAACATGAAAAAATTATGCTTATCTATTCTTGCTAGCCTAGCCCTTACCTTAGGACTAGTTAGCCAAGTCCAAGCCGACGAATATTTACGCATCGGGATGGAGGCAGCTTACGCTCCCTTCAACTGGACCCAAGACGACGATAGTAACGGCGCTGTCAAAATCGACGGTACCAACCAATATGCTAACGGCTATGATGTTCAAATCGCTAAAAAAATTGCCAAAGACCTTGGTAAGAAACCTTTGGTTGTGAAAACCAAATGGGAAGGACTTGTTCCAGCCCTTACTTCTGGCAAAATTGATATGATCATTGCCGGTATGAGCCCAACCGCTGAACGCAAACAAGAGATTGCTTTTTCAAGCAGCTACTATACTAGCGAACCAGTTCTTTTGGTAAAAAAGGACTCTACCTATGCAAATGCTAACTCTTTGGAAGACTTTAGCGGATCAAAAATCACGTCTCAACAAGGTGTTTACCTTTATGACCTGATTTCCCAAATTCCAGGTGCCAAAAAAGAAACCGCTATGGGAGACTTTGCCCAAATGCGTCAAGCTCTGGAGGCCGGTGTTATTGATGCCTATGTTTCTGAACGACCTGAAGCAATGACCGCTGAGTCTGCTAACGCTAAGTTCAAAATGATCCAACCTCAACCAGGTTTCAAAACTGGCGAAGAAGATACAGCTATCGCCATTGGACTTCGTAAAGATGACAGTCGTATCAGCCAAATCAATGCGAGTATTGAAACCATCTCTAAGGATGAGCAAGTAGCCCTCATGGATCGTATGATTCAGGAGCAACCTGCCGAAGCCACAACAACTGAAGAAAGTAGCAGTAATTTCTTCAGCCAAGTTGCTAAAATTCTTTCTGAAAACTGGCAACAGCTCGTGCGTGGTGCTGGTATCACACTCTTAATCTCCATTATCGGAACTATCGTAGGTCTCATTATCGGTCTTGCCATTGGTGTCTTCCGTACTGCTCCTCTCTCGGAAAACAAAGCCATTTACAGCCTACAAAAACTAGTCGGTTGGATCCTCAATGTCTATATTGAAATCTTCCGTGGTACACCGATGATTGTTCAATCCATGGTTATCTACTATGGAACTGCTCAAGCTTTCGGTATCAATCTCGACCGGACACTGGCTGCTATCTTTATCGTCTCAATCAACACAGGCGCCTACATGACAGAAATCGTTCGTGGTGGTATTCTAGCAGTCGACAAGGGACAGTTCGAAGCTGCAACCGCTCTTGGTATGACCCACAATCAAACCATGCGTAAGATTGTCCTTCCTCAGGTTGTCCGTAATATTCTACCTGCTACTGGTAATGAGTTTGTCATCAATATCAAAGATACCTCTGTATTGAACGTTATTTCAGTTGTCGAGCTTTATTTCTCAGGAAATACTGTAGCGACGCAAACCTATCAATACTTCCAGACCTTTACCATCATTGCAGTGATTTACTTTGTCCTCACCTTCACTGTGACCCGTATCCTACGTTTTATCGAACGCTATATGGACATGGACACTTACACTACAGGTGCTAACCAAATGCAAACGGGGGATTTGAAAAAATGACACAACCAATCCTTGAAATCAAACACCTAAAAAAATCCTATGGGCAAAACGAAGTGCTAAAAGACATTTCTCTCACCGTCCATAAAGGAGAGGTTATTTCCATCATCGGAAGCTCGGGAAGCGGAAAATCAACCTTCCTTCGTTCAATCAATTTACTCGAAACACCTACAGGAGGAGAGATTCTCTATCGCGGAGAAAATGTTCTGGAAAAAGGCTATAACCTCACCCATTATCGTGAAAAGCTCGGTATGGTTTTCCAATCTTTCAATCTCTTTGAAAATCTGAATGTCCTTGAAAATACTATCGTTGCCCAAACTACTGTACTCAAACGAGACCACTCTGAAGCTGAAAAAATTGCCAAAGAGAATCTCGAAAAAGTTGGTATGGGAGAACGTTACTGGCAAGCCAAGCCTAAACAACTTTCAGGTGGACAAAAGCAACGTGTAGCTATCGCTCGTGCACTCTCCATGAATCCTGACGCCATTCTCTTTGACGAACCTACATCTGCTCTGGACCCAGAAATGGTCGGAGAAGTCCTCAAAATTATGCAGGATTTGGCTCAAGAAGGCTTGACCATGATCGTCGTAACCCACGAAATGGAATTCGCTCGCGATGTCTCTCACCGTGTCATCTTTATGGATAAGGGCGTCATTGCAGAAGAGGGCAAACCAGAAGACCTCTTTACGAACCCTAAAGAGGAACGGACACGAGAATTTCTTCAACGCTATCTCAACTAACAAACAAAGGCTGCATATTTTATGCAGTCTTTTTGCTAACTGTTTGCAAAACAAAAGGCAGACCCATTTTAAGAATCTGCCTGTAAGCCTAGTTTAATCTTCAAATTTTTCATGATTCTTGTCATAAAAATCAATCAAGCCTAGAGCTGTTTCAAATGAAATATTTTTTACCTTTGCACGACCCTGCGCTAGAGCGATGATTGACATTTCACGCGCATTTGTTTCCTTAGAGATACGGTAACCTGTGATTTTCTTATCACGAACCCAGCCAACAACTGATTCTACTTTTTCAAAGTTTGATTTAGCCATGTTCTTCTCCTATTTCATTCTTTACGATGTTGAAATATAGCCATTTTGAGGACTATCCATTAAAAAACATCTACTTATTGAAAACAAATAATGAATTGTTATTACTTAGCTTTTAAAGCTGACAATATGCTTGTTCGTATATCTTCAACTCCATCAGGATTTGCTGGTAGGAAGATGGTGTTATTGCCCTTATTGTCTGCGAAATTATTCAAGGTATCTAAATACTGATTTGTTAATAGAATAGACATAATCTGGGCTTCTGTGAGTTCAACATTGGCTCCTTTTAATTCTTGAATAGAATCAGCAAGTCCGTCAACAATAGCCTTACGCTGTTCTGCAATCCCCACCCCGTGTAGGCGATCTTTTTCTGCCTCTGCTTCTGCTGCTGTCACAATCTTAATCTTATCTGCTTCTGCAAGTTCTTGCGCAGCGACTCTCTTACGTTGGGCAGCATTGATTTCATTCATTGATTGTTTAACTTCAGCATCAGGCTCAACCTTCGTAATCAGTGTTTTTACAATGATGTAACCATATGTAGACATTTCTTCTGCTACTTGTTTTTGAACTTCTAATGCGATTTCATCTTTTTTCTCAAATAGTTCATCCAAGGTCAATTTTGGCACGGACGAACGCAAGGCATCTTCAATATAGGATTTGATTTGAGCTTCTGGTCTCATTAGTTTATAGTAAGCATCTGTGACATTATTCTCATTCACTCGATACTGAGTCGCCACATTCATGGTTACAAAGACGTTATCCTGCGTTTTTGTTTCCACGACAATCTCACTTTGCAATAGGCGCAACTGCACTCTGGCTGCAATTCTATCAATCCCAAAAGGCGCTCGCATATGAATTCCACTGTTACTCAACTTTTGGTATTTACCAAAGCGCTCAATAATGGCGACAGATTGCTGCCTTACAACATACACAGAGCTGATAATAATCGCTGATGCAATCAGCACTAGAATAAAGAGAACAAGTAAAACATGTAAAACCATGGGAATCTCCCCCTTTCGTCACCCTCATTATAGCACCATCATATTTATTATGCAAATAATATGATAGCAAATTTATTTTAGACTAGCATATTATACAAGGTTTCATTTCCGTTCAGATTGATATAAGATGGGTCAAACTTTTCCATTCGATGAATCAAACCAGCATAATCATGTTTATCTGCAAGAGCAATCCCAATCAATACTGGACCTGTCCCCTTGCTTGCTCGTTTGATATATTCAAAACGAGTGATGTCATCATTGGGTCCCAAAATGTCATTTACAAATTCCCGTAGAGCTCCTGGACGCTGTGGGAAGTTCACAACAAAGTAATGCTTGATTCCATCGTAAATCAAGGCGCGTTCTTCCATCTCCGGCATACGGTTGATATCGTTGTTCCCTCCAGAGATGATACAACAAATCGTCTTACCTTTGATATAGTCTGATAAAACTTCCAAGGCTGCAACGCTAGCAGCTCCTGCTGGTTCTGCTACAATTCCTTGCTTGGAATAAAGATCAATCAAGGTTTCAGAAATCAATCCCTCGTCTACCCCAATCAGCGTTTCAACATTCTGACGAGTCGCTTCATAGGTTAATTGTCCAACCTTCTGTACAGCTATCCCATCAGCAAACTTATCAATTTCTTTGAGTTTAACTGGTCCTCCAGCTTCAAAGGCTGCCTTCATCGAACGGGCACCATTAGCTTCTACCCCGATCACTTCAATAGTCGGGTTGGTTTCCTTAATATAAGTAGAAACACCGGCAATCAATCCGCCACCACCTACTGGTACAAGTACTGTATCAAAATCAATAGACTCTTTACGGGCTTCTTCGAGAATTTCGTAAGCCACAGTTCCTTGACCAGCCTGTACATGCGCATCATCAAAAGGATCGATAAAGGTTCTATTTTCTGAAACGGTGAATTCTTGGGCAGCCTTAGCCGAAGCGTCAAAAGTATCTCCGACCAACTTGATTGTCACGAAATCTCCACCAAAAAAGCGAACCTGCCCAATTTTTTGTTGTGGTGTAGTGATGGGCATAAAGATTGTTGCAGGAATCTTCATCTCCTTACAAGTATAGGCAACACCCTGAGCGTGATTCCCCGCAGAGGCACAGACTACCCCACGCTCACGTTCTTCTTTTGTTAGTTGAGAGATGGCATAATAGGCTCCGCGAATTTTAAAAGAACGAACTCGTTGCGCATTCTCCTTTTTTAAATAGATTTTAGCTCCATATTTCTCTGATAAATAATGATCATAATCTAGCGGTGTATTGACTACTACACCACTTAAAACTTTGTGGGCTTTCACCACATCTTTTGCACCTAGCATTGTCTCCTCCTCAAATACTGTTTAAGATAAAAAACGAGTTAGGTACCCCCAACTCGCCTTCTGTCTCTCTTTACAAGAATTAATTGTAGATTTTGAATGCGTCGTCGTCGTTTTTACCAACGAATGGCATTGCTTTACGCAATTCTGCACCAACTTTTTCGATTTCAAGGTTAGCTGCTTGTTCACGGTAAGCAGTGAGTTTTGGACGTCCAGCCTTGTAGTCATTTACAAAGTCATTTGCAAATTTACCATTTTGGATGTCTGCCAAAACAGCTTTCATGTTTTCTTTGACTTGCTCAGTAATCACACGTGGGCCTGACACATAGTCACCGTATTCAGCAGTGTTTGAAATAGATTGACGCATTTTCTTGAATCCACCTTCATAGATCAAGTCAACGATCAATTTCATTTCGTGAAGAACTTCAAAGTAAGCCAATTCTGGAGCATAGCCCGCTTCTGTCAAGACTTCAAAACCTGCTTCGATAAGGGCAGTCAAACCACCACAAAGTACGGCTTGTTCACCAAACAAATCTTCTTCAGTTTCTTCTTTGTAAGTTGTTTCAAGCAAACCAACACGAGCTGCCCCAACACCTTTACACCAGTCCATAGCAATATTTTTCGCATTTCCTGTAGCGTCTTGATATACTGCATAAAGAGCTGGAACACCAAATCCTTCTTCGTAAGTACGACGTACCAAGTGTCCTGGTCCTTTAGGAGCACACATGAAGACATCTACATCTGCAGGTACTTTGATAAATTCAAAGTGGATGTTGAAACCATGGGCAAATCCAACTGCATTTCCAGCTTCCAAATTTGGAGCGATTTCTGCTTCGTACAATTCTTGTTGAATTTCGTCTGGTGCCAAAATCATGATAACGTCAGCCAATTTAGTCGCTTCTGCTACTGTGTAAGTGTCAAATCCATCTTCTTTTGCTTTGTCAAAAGATTTACCTGGACGTACACCGATGATGACATCACGACCTGAGTCACGCAAGTTTTGCGCATGCGCATGTCCTTGTGAACCATAACCGATTACGGCGATTTTTTTACCGTCAAGCGCTGCTACTTTAACATCTTTTTCGTATTCCATTTGAACTGCCATAGTTTTTCTCTCTTTTCTATTTTTTATTGCCTTTTAGGCTAGTTTAACAAATTTAAGTAGGATTTTTAATCACGGGTAAATCCAGTCGCACCCGTACGAGCGATATTTTTAATACCATATGGTCGAATCACTCGCAATAAAGCTTCACTCTTTTCAGCATTCCCAGTCATCTGAATAGTGATTGAGCTTGGCGCCACATCAACTACCGTTGCACGGAAAGGTTGGATAATGGCCAAGATTTCCGCACGCTTTTCAGCTGGTGCCGCAATCTTCACTAAGATAACTTCGCGCTCCAAGTGCGGTTTGTCTGTGATATCTCGAATGCGAATCACATCAATCTGACGATTGAGTTGTTTAATGATTTGCTCGACTTCATCATGAGAAACTACATCAATAATGATGGTGATGCGAGATACATTGGGGTCTTCTGTCGAACCAACTGAGATACTCTCAATATTGACTTGACGACGTGAAAGGACACCTGTAAAACGATTGAGGACTCCTGAACGATTTTGTAGTTTTGCTGTTAACATTCTACGCATGGAACTTCACCCCCAACATCTCATGATTACTCTTACCAGCTGGTACCATTGGTAAAACTTGTTCCTTACGAGAAATATCCACCTCGATAAACATCGGCACATTCTCCAGAATAGCCTCTAGATCTTTTTCTATCGCCTCTGGATTGTCAAATTTATAATTTTTAATGCCGTAAGCCTGTGCCATCAGCTGGAAGTCAGGAAGAGTGTCAAAGACCGACTCTGAAGTTCTACCCTCATAGAAGGATTCTTGCCACTGACGAACCATTCCCAGGGAGTGGTTATTCAACATGACAACCTTAATCGGCACCTTGTAGATGTTTAGGATAGCTAGTTCTTGGTTGGTCATTTGGAAACCACCATCACCGACAAAAAGAACTACTTCTTTTTCTGGATTGGCAATCTTGGCTCCGATAGCAGCAGGAACTCCAAATCCCATGGTACCCAAGCCACCTGAAGTGACTAATTGACGCTCATTTTGGTAAGGATAATACTGAGCTGTCCACATTTGATGTTGCCCTACGTCTGTGACAACAATGGCATCTCCATTCGTCAACTCGCCGATGCGTTCGATTACTGCCTGCGGTTGAACCACACGTTCTTTCTTATCATAAGAACGAACACGATTCTTGTCCTTGGTAACTTTATCAATCCACTTTTCAGTATTGTTATGAACAGTTGGTTCTGCCAATAGCATCTGCAAGGCTTTCTTAGCATCTCCAACTACAGGAATATCTGCACTGATAATCTTACCAATCTCGGCTGGGTCAATGTCAATATGCGCAACCTTGGCATTTTTAGCAAAGGTCTTAGGATTTCCTGTCAAACGGTCATCGAAACGGCAACCAATACTAATCATAAAGTCCGCTTCAGTCATTGCAATGTTGGCTGCGAAAGAACCGTGCATTCCTCCCATCCCTAGGAAGAGCGGATGACTCGTTGCAATGGTACCTTGCCCTAAAAGACTGGTCACGACTGGAATTTGGTAACGTTCAGCAAATTCATTGAGCTCGGCAGCTGCTTCTGCATAACTAACCCCACCACCAGCTAGCAAAACAGGTTTTTTAGCTTTAGACAATTGCTTCAAGATTTTCTTGATTTGCATGTCATTCGGATCAAGCGTTGGTTGATAGCTTGGTAAATTTACCTCTGGCGAATAGATAAAATCTGTCTCTAAGGCAGATACATCCTTTGGCAAGTCAATCACAACTGGCCCTGGACGACCTGTCGTTGCGATATGGACAGCTTCGGTGATGATACGCGGAATGTCCGCTGTCTCACGGACTTGGTAATTATATTTGGTAATGGGCATGGTAATACCGACAATATCTGCCTCCTGAAAGGCATCTTTCCCAATTCCTGCTCGAGCGACTTGTCCGGTAAAGACCAAAAGGGGAACGCTATCGCTCATGGCATCCGCAATCCCTGTAATGGCATTCGTTGCTCCCGGTCCACTCGTGACGACGGCAACACCCAACTTTCCAGTTGATTTGGCGTAACCTTCAGCTTCATGCAAACAGCCTTGTTCATGGCGACCTAGAATGTGACGAATGCCTTTGAAATTATAAATCGCATCATATAAAGGCAAGACAGCCCCACCAGGATAACCAAATATAGTATCAATCCCTAAATCACAGAGGGTTTCTAAAACTAGATCCGACCCCGTCTTAGGAGAGTCTAAACTGATTTTCTCCATTGTTCCCCTTTCTCTTCTCTTAAAAATAGCTTGTTACTATCATACCATTTTTTCAAAAATTTTCAAGACAAAAGAATCAATTTTCTGAATTTTCTATCTAAAAGTGTATTTATGAACTTTTTTATCATTTTTATTAACATATCATCAAAATAAGGAACTTTTCCTTGCTTTCATTTATTAAATCAGTCTAATTTCTTCGTACATGGGATGGAAGTTGGCAAGATTTTCATTTAATTTCTAAATTTCCATAATATATTCAGCAAATATGCGTGCAATAAAGGTAATAAAAAAGGAAGCCACTAAGTGACTTCCTTCTATTGCGAAGACAGATTATTCTTCACCTTTGTTTTTCTTAATGATTTCTTCTTGTACTGACTTAGGTACATCTTCATAGTGGTCAAATACCATCATGAATGTACCACGTCCTTGAGATGCAGAACGAAGAACTGTTGCATAACCGAACATTTCAGCAAGTGGAACGTAAGCACGAACGATTTGGCTGTTACCGTGTGCTTCCATACCATCTACACGTCCACGACGAGCAGTTACGTGACCCATAACATCACCAAGGTTTTCTTCTGGAACAGTGATTGTTACAAGCATCATTGGTTCAAGGATAGCTGGTTGTGCAGTCTTAGCAGCTTCTTTAAGTGCAAGAGATGCAGCAATCTTGAAGGCTGTTTCAGATGAGTCGACATCGTGGTATGAACCATCGTAAAGTTTAGCTTTAACGTCAACAATTGGGTAACCTGCAAGAACACCGTTAGCCATTGCTTCTACAAGACCTTTTTCAACCGCTGGGATAAATTCACGAGGAACCACACCACCGACGATTGCGTTTTCGAATTCGAATCCTTTACCTTCTTCGTTTGGAGTAAATTCAATCCATACATCACCGAATTGACCTTTACCACCAGACTGACGTTTGAAGAATCCACGTGCTTGAGTAGAAGCGCGGAATGTTTCACGGTAAGATACTTGAGGAGCACCTACGTTCGCTTCAACTTTAAACTCACGACGCATACGGTCAACAAGGACGTCAAGGTGAAGCTCACCCATACCAGAGATAACTGTTTCACCAGTTTCAACGTTTGTTTCAACGCGGAATGTTGGATCTTCTTCAGCCAATTTTTGAAGAGCAATACCCATCTTGTCTTGGTCTGCTTTAGATTTTGGCTCAACCATCAATTGGATAACTGGTTCTGGAACGTCAATTGATTCAAGGATGATTTTAGCTTTTTCATCAGTCAATGAGTCACCAGTTGTCGTATCTTTCAAACCAACGGCAGCAGCGATATCACCTGAGTAAACAGTGTCGATTTCTTTACGGCTGTTAGCGTGCATTTGAAGGATACGTCCGATACGTTCACGTTTACCTTTAGAAGTATTCAATACGTATGAACCTGATTGAAGAACACCTGAGTAAACACGGAAGAATGTCAAACGACCTACGAATGGGTCTGTCATGATCTTGAAGGCAAGAGCTGCAAATGGCTCTTCATCAGATGCTGGACGAGTTTCTTCTTCATCTGTATCTGGGTTAACACCTTTGATTGCTGGGATGTCAAGTGGGCTTGGAAGGTAGTCGATAACCGCATCAAGCATCAATTGAACACCTTTGTTTTTGAAGGCAGAACCACACAATACTGGGAAGAATTCAACGTTGATAGTTGCTTTACGGATACCAGCTTTCAATTCTTCGTTAGTGATTTCTTCACCTTCAAGGTATTTCATCATCAAATCTTCATCAGTTTCAGCAACTGCTTCAACCAATTTTTCACGATATTCTTGTGCTTGTTCAAGGTATTCAGCTGGAATATCTTCTTCAAGGATATCTGTACCAAGGTCGTTGGTATAGATTTCAGCTTTCATCTTGATCAAGTCGATGATACCACGGAAGTCATCTTCAGCACCGATTGGCAATTGGATTGGGTGTGCGTTTGCTTGAAGACGGTCGTGAAGTGTGCTTACTGAGTAAAGGAAGTCAGCACCGATTTTGTCCATTTTGTTGGCAAATACGATACGTGGAACTCCGTACTCAGTTGCTTGACGCCAAACTGTTTCAGTTTGAGGCTCAACACCTGATTGTGAGTCAAGAACGGTAACCGCACCGTCCAATACACGAAGAGAACGTTGTACTTCGATTGTGAAGTCCACGTGCCCTGGTGTGTCGATGATGTTTACGCGGTGGTTGTTCCATTGAGCTGTTGTCGCAGCAGATGTGATAGTGATACCACGTTCTTGCTCTTGCTCCATCCAGTCCATTTGTGACGCACCTTCGTGAGTTTCACCGATTTTGTGGATTTTACCAGTGTAGTAAAGAATACGCTCAGTAGTTGTTGTTTTACCGGCATCGACGTGAGCCATGATACCGATATTACGAGTTTTTTCAAGTGAAAATTCGCGTGCCATGAGGTTTGTTTCTCCTATTTATTTTTGATTTCTATTCTATTATAACACGATTTTAATAAAAACGGATAGGCAGGACCTACCCGTTCTCAATGTTTATCTTGTTTTTGTTGGTTTCAACTTACGAGATGGTGAGTTGAATTATACTCAGGCTAGAAGCTCAAGTTAACTGAGTTGAACTCAATTGAACTCGGGCTAAAAGCTTAAGTTAGCTGAGTTGAACTCAAGCTAAAAGTCTGGAGAAAAAGATGAATCTCATTGGTTGCAATCACAACCTGCTTCGATTCCCTATTTTCTCTGGGACTTTCTTAACGCTTTCGTATCCTATCTTACCAACGGAAGTGTGCGAAGGCACGGTTAGCTTCAGCCATACGGTGAGTGTCTTCACGTTTCTTAACTGCTGCACCAGTGTTGTTCGCAGCATCCAAGATTTCTTTTGCAAGACGGTCTTGCATTGTGTGTTCACCACGAAGGCGAGCGATGGTTACCAACCAACGAAGTCCAAGTGTTGTACGACGTTCTGGACGAACTTCAACTGGGACTTGGTAGTTAGATCCACCAACACGACGTGCACGTACTTCAAGTACAGGCATGATGTTTTCCATAGCTGTTTCAAATACTTCAAGTGCATCGTTGCCAGTAGCTTCTTTGATTTGCTCAAAAGCACCGTAAACGATTGAAGCAGCTGTACCACGTTTACCATCAAGCATAACGCGGTTGATAAGACGAGTAACTAATTGTGAATTGTAAAGCGGATCTGGCAATACGTCACGTTTTGGAGCTCTATTTTTACGACTCATTTCTCTTTATCCCCTTTCCTTATGCTTTTGGACGTTTAGTACCGTATTTAGAACGGCCTTGTTTACGATCGTTAACACCTGCAGTATCAAGTGCACCACGGACGATATGGTAACGTACCCCTGGAAGGTCTTTTACACGTCCACCACGAAGAAGCACCACGCTGTGCTCTTGCAAGTTGTGTCCGATACCTGGGATGTAGGCAGTAACTTCGATAAGGTTGCTCAAACGTACACGAGCGAATTTACGAAGGGCAGAGTTAGGTTTTTTAGGTGTCATTGTTCCCACACGAGTTGCAACACCACGTTTTTGTGGTGAAGAAACGTTTGTTTGAACTTTTTTATGACTGTTGTAACCAACGTTCAAAGCTGGTGATTTAGATTTTTCTACTTTTGATTTACGCGGTTTGCGAACCAATTGGTTAATTGTAGGCATCTACATTCTCCTGTGTTTTTTTATTTTTGGTGATGATACACTTGGTGACAGCTACCATCTGTGTGTACTTTTGCAACATTTGTCAGCACGTCCCTGTACACTTTTGAGAGACCAAAAGTAAAAAGTACCGTCTATTATTGTAACACAATTTTTTCTTCATTGTCAATATTTTTTCGTTTTTATTCTGATCTTTTAGCTCTTTGATACTAGCTTTCTCCGCTTTTCTAAATAAAACACCCCAAAAGTTAGATTTTTTCAGTCTAACTTTTGGGGTGCAGTACAGCTCCAGTATTGCAATAATCTCATTTCCTTCCATATCGCCAGTTTCATTAAAATCAAATGAATGATATAATTTACAAGCTACTTTATTTCCGGATTAATATGACAGCCAGTAACACTTTGCTTTACCATAGGAAAAAGATTTAATAAAATTCAAGCCAAGAGCAATGGACTCCCTTCCAAACCCTTTTTTTCTGATACTTTTGATCAATCATTAAACATCAAAGGCTATAGTTTCCTCTTGCAATATCAGGTGCATTATCCCAATAATCAACCACATCATAGCTAATCATGATAAAACCAACAAGAATTTCACCATCATAGGTACCAAACGGAAATATAAATTTATTTTGTTGCTCTGATACCTACAATTTTGGTATCTCCCATACATTTTTTCCATATGAAACACTGTTCTAACAGCTCCACAACTTTTAATTCTTTATCAGCACCATTTTCTATTGGATTTTCTCCGGCAAAATACGGACACTTAATGTATTCAATTTTATAAATCAATTCTTTCGAAATCTTTTATAGCTTTCTGATAAGAAAACCAGGTGCATAAGTTAAACATGGCAACACCAAAAAGCAATATTACTATCTGTGGTACGTTCAAATTTGAAGAATCATTCAAACTTTCTAATCCAGGAATATGGTGTAATATCTCTCCCATGAATATTATGACAGTTGCAACTGCGCAGAATAGGATAAAAGGCTTCCCAATCTTATAAGCTGTTTTAAAAAAGCCTGTGAGAAAAACACTGTTAAAGGTTGCAAACACAAGCATTATATAGCCAAGATATGCAGCATTTGCATTCATCAACGGATTTGTCACATACAGTGTGGCATCTCCTAAGAGTCTCATCCGAATAATCGTCAGAAAAAGACATAATATGAAAGCTATGCACTCGATAAATAAAACAAATAAATATTTAGCCGTAACCACATCTTGTTTTCTAACTGGCAACATGACCGTGTAGGTGATGTCATCACATTCTCGGACTTGTTGATAAGTATAAAAAATACCAAGACAGATAAAAAAGGAACCGACAAGAATAGGATACCTTGGAATCATCGTAATAGCTGAAAAAGTTATAAACCAATAACTCAAAGGATTTGCTGTTAGTTTCATTTCTTTATAGAGAAGTTTTCTCATCACAAATTCACCTCTTCCCTTTCAATATGCACCATAATATCTTCAAGTGTGGATTTCTGCCCTATTTCTTTCGTGTAATGACTGATAAAATCCTCTTTTCTCTCAGATAAAAGCAATTCACCATTTCTTATATAAGTAATAGTATCTGCACACTTCTCTAAATCACTAGTAATATGAGTAGAAAACAAGATTGCTACCCCTTTTTCTGCTAGTTTTCGAAAGATTTCATTCATCTCATCTCTAGATACTGGATCAAGTCCACTAGTTGGCTCATCTAAAATCAAAAACTTAGCATGATGAGAAAGAGCTAAAGTAAGATAAAATTTTACTTTCATCCCCTCAGACAGTTCCATAATTTTCTTATTTTCATCAAGCTTAAATGCATCAAGATAATGACGATACGATTCATCATCCCAGTTATCATAAAAAATACGAGTAATGGCGACAATATCCTTTAATTTTTTTCTTTTATAATAATTGGTTCCTCCCACTGCATAACCAATTCGTTGTTTGATTTCATCTTCATTATCCAGATAATCCATTCCAAGAATACGGACATTCCCTGCATCAGGATGAACAAGATTTAGAATGGATTTAATTGCTGTAGTCTTACCTGCTCCATTCCTACCGATAAGTCCCATAACCTCACCTGATTTAATATGAAAACTTATAGGTTTCAATTCAAATGCTGAATATTTTTTTGTAATATCATTTACCTCTAAAACATACTTCATTTTATTCATCCTCCTTCTCTTCAAAAGCAATTTCCATCAAGTGTGCAAAGGCTCCCTTCGGCGGTATGGCAATTCCACGCTTTTCATCACCAAGAAGCAGAATCGTATCGCCAGGTTTGATATTAAAGACATCGCGCGCCTGTTTTGGTATTACTATTTGACCTTTTTCTCCAACTGTAGCCGTCCAAGCATATTTACCTTTTGGTGCTTTCACAACTATTACCCCCTTTGTGGTATGATTTGTATAACTAATTATACCACTTATCCTAAATAATACAAGTGCAGACTACATCCATTTACCATCATAATAAAATACTCGTAAAAATATGTGCCACTCATCCCAAAACTAAGAATCTTAGACACCTTAACCCTAACTTTTTGTAAGTGGTGCTTATTCATTAACTACTCTCTAGAAAATATGTGACTACAAACAAAAAAAGGAGGCAATTTGCCTCCTCCTTTCTAGTATGGATTTCCTTCGATTCAAGCTATCGTTTCGGAATTGTTTAACCCTTCTTATCAAAGCCAACCAGATTCTTTTGCAATGTTGGCTGCCTCTGTTCGATTACCAGCAGCTAGTTTCGAAAGAATATTGGTGACATAGTTTCGGACGGTTCCATTTGATAGATAGAGTTGGTCTGCGATTTCTTGGTTAGAGAAGCCCTGAGCGATTCCCTTTAAAACTGCTATTTCTTGCTCTGTTAATGGATTGGGATGCGTCATCACCACTTCCATCAATTCAGGAGAATACTCCTTGCGTCCTTCGAGGACAGTGTGCAAGGTTTGCATGAGATCTGCAATGCTTCTTTCTTTCAATACATAAGCATCCACACCAGCTTTGACCGCACGTTCAAAATATCCGAGGCGCTTGAAGGTCGTTACCACAACTACCTTTGTTTCTGGCTTTTCTGCTCGTATCCACTCCAAGACTTCGAGGCCTGTCTTAGCAGGCATTTCTACGTCAAGAATGGCAATATCTACAGTCTCTCTTTCTAAGAGTTGGATTGCTTCTTGCCCATTCTTAGCTTGTAGGACAGACTCCACATCTGGTTGAAAGGCAAGCAACTGGCACATGGCATCTCGCAACATACTTTGATCTTCTGCAACAAGTAGTTTCATCTTAGTTTCTCTCCTTATAGGGTAGTCGAACCTGCACTTCAGTCGGCTGCTTCTGACTGATCACCTTTACTTCTCCTGAAAATGGAAGGACACGGTCTCGGACTGTATGGAGCTCATTCCCCTTTATAGAAGGAAAGCCACAGCCATCATCTCTCACTGTTAGAATAAGCTCTTTCTCTGTTCGTTCTAATTTTAAGTAGGCTTTCGACGCTTTGGCATGTTTGATGATATTGGTCACTAATTCAAGTAAAATCATAGAGGCCGTTGATTCTAATTCCTGAGTTAGGCTAGCTGTATCTAGTTGGTGATTGATTTCTGTTTCAATTCCTGCAATTTCCAGCATTTTTTTAACAGTCGTAAATTCGGAAGCAAGGGTTCTGGTTTTAAGATTTTCGATAATTATACGAACTTCATTCATGGAATCTTTACTAATCTGATGAATTTCTTTTAATTCTTTTTCCACTTGAGGATAGGCCTGCATTTGAAGAAGCTGGAGGGCAAGGTCCGTCTTCACACTCAACATAGCAAAGGTATGACCTAGGCTGTCATGGAGGTCCTGGCCAATACGACTGCGTTCATTTTCAGCCAAGAAAAGATTAAGCTTGGCATTTTGCTTTCTCTTTTCTTCTTTTATTTCCTCCGACACTCGAATCCGATAGAGACCAAAGGTAAAGGCATCAGAAAAGACAAAAGTCACTAAGAAAAAGAGGAGTTGCCAGGGACTAACTTGATCAACCATATAGACTCCAGTTAAAATCATCGGTTGTAAGACAATAAAACTGACAAAACGCCAAGAGCGAAAAGAAATCTCATCCAGCTCATAAATGAGGAGATTGGATAAATAAAAGATAAACCATGTGAAGCCCGAATTCAGCCAAACCGATGTATAAAAAATGTAGGCAATCATGGCCCACCAAGCCAGCCACTGCACAGTGCGGTTTTGACTTAATAAAATCGAATAAAAGGCTAGGACAAATAATAATGTCCAGAACAAGGTCAAAGGCGGGTACTCTCCACTGATGACACCCGCTATAGGAAAGATGATAAACACTGTTGAAATATGAAACATATAATGAGTGTTTTTTAATTTTTCCAACATAGATTTATTTTACCTCGATCCGTTTTTTCAGCTGGTTTACCAAGACACCAAAGAAAACTGTATAGCCTAGTACAATCAAGGCAGCAAGAACGTTAAACTCGTGGTGCTCCATATAAGTAGAGACGACCTGCATCAGTTGATAGGTTGGAGTCAGTTTTCCAATGGATTGGAGCCATTCTGGGAAGGAACTCAAAGGGAACCATAGTCCGCCTAGGACAGCTAAAGCAATGTAGGCAATATTTCCAATAACCGTCATCAGTTGAGCACTGGGAAGTAAGCTCACCAAGACACCCATGCTGATAAAGACCACGCTTCCGACCAGCAAAATAGCACCGATTACCAACCAATCAAGCCAAGGTAGAGTAACTCCACGAACAAAATGACCAACTGAAAAGACAACTATAATTGATAGAAGGAAAGTCAGTAGGGTACTGAACAGTTTTGATACATAATATTCTATCATAGATACGGGAGAATGTTGAATCAATTTTTGCCAGTTGTTTGTCTTGTCAGATTCGAGTGTGCTAGGAATGCTGAAAAAGGCGCTTGACATGATACTAAAGAGCGTCATGGCAAAAAGATAGGCTTGAAGAGCAATTTCTGGAATATCTGACCCTGACATCATACCAGAAAAAATAAGGTAAAACATACTTGGAAGTCCGATGGAAAGCAAGTAGTAGACGGCTTGCCGTTTCATCAAAATGATTTCCACTTTCATGAGACTTGTCATATTTTTCATCGTCAATCTCCTTTAGTCTTGAGTCGTTTCGAAGATACTGTCTAAGAGAGTTCGATTACGAACTTCAATTTCTTCGATCGTGCAGCCCTGTTCTTGCAAGACTTTCCATACTTGGCTGGCTTCTTTGGTTGTGAAGGAAAGAGCATTTTGCTTGATTTCAATCTCTTGAACTTGGTCTAAAGTTCTGATAACTTCCTGATAAGTTAGAGGTACCGTAAAATGTTTTTCTTGTTCTTCACCACGCATGGCATAAGGCGTCGTATCGCGAATCAATTCTCCCTTATGGAGCACCAAAATGCGGTCAGCCGTATGCTCCACCTCTTCGATATAGTGGGAAGAATAGACAATGGTGACACCATTTTTCTTTAATCGATTAACAATTTCCCAAAAATGCTGACGTGTCGAGGTATCCATTGCAGCAGTTGGCTCGTCTAAAAATAGAATTTTCGGACGACCTATTAAAGCCAACACGAAAGAGAACAAACGTTTTTGCCCACCAGATAACTTGCCCGCTAGCTGATTTTTCTGTTTGTCTGAGAATCTCAGCAAATCATCAATTTCTTTGTCTGAAAGACTGTCGGGATAAAGTGACTTGAAAAATGATAGAAGTTCTTTCACTTTCAAGCTTTGGACAACTGCATTTTCTTGGGGCAAGACAGAAATAAGCTGCTTTAATCGAGGATCTGTTGGCGCAAACCCTTGAATGACAACTTGACCTGAACTCACGAACTTGTCGCCCAAGAGGCAATCAATCAAAGTGGTCTTTCCTGCTCCATTAGGTCCTATCAAGGCGACACATTCACCATGGTGGATTTCAAAAGAGATGTTCCGCAAGATCTCCTTGTCTTTTATTTTCTTATTCAATTTCTCAACTTTAATCACAGTCATGAGATTCTCCTTTCAACCACTCTATTCCCATAGGGAAAACGACGAAAATCATAAATCCAATCCCCCAAGCACCACGAATGAATTGGCGAAGCAAGGTTTGGTCAAACCAACCTGTAAACATTTCTACTAACCATACCAAGAGTGACAGACCGATAAAGAGATAGATGATGGTTTTTTTCATTCCTCAAACTCCTTTTTCACATCTCTGACTAATTTCAAACCTTCTCTGACAAGCCAAGATATCATCCCAAAGCCAGCAAATAGCTCCCAAGGAAAATGATAGAAATCTTCGTCCAATCCTGAGAACATGAGATAGGTCATAACTCCTGCTGCTACTAAACTCACTGCGACAATCATTGTATTTTTCATTTCTTCTTCCTCCATTTCATACTTCAATTATAGCCTTTTGAAGTTAGCGGAGCTAGATGCTTCTGTCACTAGGAAATATGACAAATGTCATAAAAAAAGAAAGCTGCAAAATCAACTCAGAACGTAGACAAATCCTATCAGCAATTAAAAAATTACTCACTTGAAGCTTAGCTACCATATAATAGAAATTCTTATAAATACTGATGTAATACTATTTTTAATAGTTTTTTTATTTTCTCTAGTAAAAGAAGATTGAAAAAACGTCTATGACTGATATTGCTCATCAACTTTCCATTTCAACTTCAACTGTCATCCGCAAGCTCAATGGCTTTCACTTTAAGCCTGACTTTAGCCGACTTCCTGAGATTATGTTCTGGGA
>CAJNCV010000004.1 GCA_905221385.1 bacterium | reverse complement strand
TATGAACCGAGCTTCTTGTATTGTACAACTTCTTCACTGTTAGCGTCGCCAGCTTTCACTGTCTTCGCTGCTACATTGGCCTTATCTGCCACGAATCCAGTTACGACTGGTGTAGCTTCTTGTGCCAATTCTTTCGTAGCTGGTGTCCATGGAGTGAAAGTCTTTTCTCCAGTAACAGCATTCACCTTACCTGTACGTGTGAAGGCTGCTTCTTGAGTCACTGGAGCTTTCAGAGCTGGACGGCCCGCTGTTTGACCATCTGCGTATTGGTACTTGATGGTACGAGTAACCTTGCTATTCAACTCAGCTGGGTTCGTATTGTCATCCAAGCGTGGTGTTACAACAACTGTCCAAGTTTGATCTTGTGTTTTATCTTTGTCAAACGTTTGACCATTTGGTTGAGTGAAGCCATCGCTTACAAGCGTGTAACCAGCTTGTTTCAATTGTTCAATACGAGCTACTGTTGAGTAGGCTACTGGTTCACCTGACTTACCAGTTACAGAGTCCGTGTAAAGAGTTTTAACAGGGACACCGTTTTTGCCATCTGTTACATACTTAATAGAACCACGTTGCTCATCTTGGCTATAGTTTACCACTTCATCTACATTTGGAGATGTTGGAGTAACACTTGTAGCTGGAACACTTGGTTTATCTGGAGTGAAACCAGTAACAGCTGGAGAGTCAACTTTTGGAAGGTTCTCAGTGTTCTTATTCCAAGCACCTGGAGTTTCAACGCCTGTTACCTTGTTGACAGAAATTGGGCGAGTAAATGTTGTTGTTTGAGTAACAGTTTGAGGAAGCGCTGGACGACCTGCTGTCACACCATCCTTGTATTGGTAACGAACGTTACGAGTAACAGTTTTCGTTTCTTGTTTTGTCTCAATACGTGGAGTAAGAACAACTTCCCATGTTTGGTCTACATTATTATTGCTGTCAAATCTTTGACCACCAGCTTTAGTAAAGCCATCGCTAACAAGATCGTACCCTTGTTGCTTGAATTCATTGATTTTATCAGTTGTTGTGTAGTTTACAGGTGTATCTGATTGGCCTGATACGTTATCTGTGTGGAGCGTTTTAGCTGGAACACTGTTTCTACCATCTGTACGGTAAACGATAGTTCCTCGTTGAGTAGCCGGTGCATAGCTTACAATTTCACGCCAGCTTGGATCTGTTGGTGAAACAGAAGCTGAATTTACACGTGGTTTACTTGGTGTAAAGCCTGCTACTTCTGGGCTGTCAACTGCACCCACAGTTTGACGACTTGGTGTCCAATTGCCGTATGTCTTTTGACCAGTCACTGGGTCTTCTGACACTTGACGAGTAAATTGAACTGTTTGCTCAACCGGTTGCGGAAGAGCTGGACGATTTCTAGTCACACCATCTTCATATTCGTAAGCGATTGTACGAGTAACGTCTTTTGTTTCAGTTGTTACTTTTGGATCATTCTTACGGTATGAAACGATTTCACGCCAGCTTGGATCTGTTGGTGAAACAGTAGCTGAATTCACACGTGTTTTATTCGGTGTAAAGCCTTTAATTGCTGGTGTATCAACTGCAGGTACAGTTTGACGAGTTGGTGTCCAATTGCCGTATGTCTTAGCTCCAGTTACTGGATCTTCTGACACTTGACGAGTGAATTGAACATTTTGTTGCACTTCACGTGGAAGGGCTGGACGACCTGAAGTTACACCATCTTCGTATTCGTAAGCAACTGTACGAGTAACATCTTTTGTTTCAGTCGTTACTCTAGGAGCAATCTTGTCATAGTAAACGATTTCAGTTCCAGGGCTAGACGTTGCATCGACTGTCGTAGCATCTACACGAGTTTTATCTGGTGTGAAACCAGTAATGCTTGGTGTGTTTACTGCAGCTAGATTTTGGCTAGATGGGCTCCATGGACCAGGTCTGCCACCTGTAACTGTTCGAGTAAACTCAGCTGTTTGAGTAACTGTTTGTGGTAGAGCTGGACGTCCCGCTGTTTGACCATCTCTATAGCGATATTCGATTTTACGGGTAACAGTTTGTTTTTCCGTCTTAACATCGGCAGCACCTTTACGGTAAACGTAGGTTACTGTACCGTTTGTTCCCCAGTCAGCCAGAGTTCCTGAAGGTGGCAAGCTACCTCTCTTCATTCCAATGAAACCATAGCCAGGGATCTTCTTCTGTTCAGTAGTATAAGCCTTGCCTTTATAGGCACCTTGTGGATAGGTTACTGAACCTTCTGCAAGTTCTCGACCTTGCTCATCTTCATAACGTACGTCAACAGAGGCACTTTGATAGAAGTCAAAACGTTTAATCTTGAACTGTTGCAAGTTCTTGTAGTTACCAGTTGTCGCTGTAACCACCATTGACATCAGTTCTTCTGGAGAGTTGACTTTCTTCTTCCATTGTTTGACACCGAGGTTACTTCTATAAGCAACCGTCAATTCCTTAGTTACACCATCATACTGGATAGCAAAGTCATGGAAACGACCGTCTAGGTCACTTGAGTCCAGACGTTGGGCGCTGCTAGCGTCTGTCTCAGCCCACCAACGCTCATATGTGCCACTAGGTCCGAAGAGACCACGAGCACCAGGAACTTGTTTATGAGTAGTATTTACCCAGGCACCAAATTGTCCCAAAGCAGGGTCTTCGGCCCAACCATATTGGAATGAGTCCGTGTTGCTAGTATCAAAACGGTTCCCTTTTGGCGGTGTGTGGACATTCCAGAAAGTATCCAGCTTGAAACCATTCGCGTTACGCAAACCACCAATACCAAGGTTACCACCATCGGCACCTAGGTCTGTTGTATTCCCTGTGTGGAAGGCAAAACCGATACCATCGGCACCATAGCGTTCTTGCGTCTTATCACCAAGGTTCACCCAGCCAGTCAGCTTAAAGCTTTGGTTCATATTGATCTTACTCTTCAGACTGAAGTTACCTGTCTTAGAGGTTTCATCTGGAGTAAGGGTTACGATACCATCATATTGGTTGTAGGTAGCTGAACCATTCAATCTAAAGTAATCAAGGAAGTTTTCTTTTGTTACAGTTGTCTTCCCTGTTTGTGGGTCAAACGAACGGAAACCACTTTCTCCTGATTTACGGAAATCAGCATAACCTTTATCTACTTCGCGTTGGGCAGCTGCTAATGTAGAATTTGCTTCGCTTCGTGCTATTGCAGTCGAAGTTTGGCTAGTAGTCGCAAGACTAGCCGCTTTGCTCGTCACGTTCTCAATTGAAGACTTGCCAGATTCTACAGCAGTAGATTGTGCAACAGCCTCAGACGAAGAAGCGGTTGACGTCGCTTCTGATGTAGCTTCAGATTTAGCTGCTGAAGTTGCTGATTGGCTATTTGCAACTGAAGCTTCAGACACTTGAGAAGTTGCTTCTTTTAAAGCAGCCTCACTCTTTGAAGTCGCTTCTGACTTCACAGCTTTATCTGCCACTTGGCTAGATGGGGCTTCAGAGCTTACTGCAGACTCTGCGGTAGACTTAGAAGTATCTGGACCTGATTTCCCTTCCGAATCTGGTACAGTTCCCGTCTTCTCTGTAGAAGTGCTCGGGGAATCCGTTTTAGCTAATGTGTTTGCTGCAACAGCATTCCCACCCAAGAACATGAAAGCTGCGACGGCTACGGAAGCCACACCTACATTAAACTTACGCACTGAGTATCGAAGTCGTTTCTCAGCACTCGCTCTGTGTAATCTGCGTCGCGCATTTTTATCCATGAACGTTTCTCCTTGTTTTAAATATAGTCCAACCACCTACTACGCAATATTTTAAACGTTCGATATTTAAAACATATAATAATATGTGGTTGCTGATTATAATGCCAAACTTTTGACACCAAACCATACTTATCATTATACCTGTTTTTCCCTATTATATCAAGAGTTTTACCGTCTAATTTTTCTTTGTAACAAAAGTGTAACATCCTATTGCAACTAATTAAATACAGACTTTATGCAAAAAATGCATATTATTCATTCGCCAAAAAACAATCTACCTATTCCTTGGCTCAAAAACTGAAAAAATTTATTTAGCTGAAGCAAAATGAAATCTAACTCAACTACTAGGCAAACCTCTAAACTCTAGAGGCTTTTACATCTTTGTATACAAAAAAGGAGAAAACCGAAACGATCTTCTCCAAAATCACTCTTTTTTATCCAAATGACCAGAAATATGAGAAAAACATCTTTAAACATACCCGATGGGAATGGGCAAATACATATCAAAATTGCTCAATATACCATTGATTCTAGCATAAGAAAAAATATACGTCTTTTTCTGATACTTTTTACTAAATGAATCAACAACTATTTATCAAAGGCTGTCTTTTGAAGTTCTAACTTTGATTGATCATTTTATAATCCATTGGACTGATAGCATGATAGCACTCATCCTTATAAACACCTAAAGCCACCAATTTTGTAGAATTTTCCAATCATATTCTCAGTTTTTCTTTTTTTATTTTAATCCAGTAATTACTTATCGGATACATGAAAAACATATTTCCTAAATAACCAAAATGACAACATTATTAACAATCCAATATGAGCAATATAATTATCCATTATATTCGTTAAAAAGGTGGCAATAATCATTACTGTAAACAACACTGACATAATATACGCAAAAATGCTAAAAAGCAATTCTTTAACAAAACGAGGATAAAGGTATATCTTATGACAGCCTCTATTTTTTAATCCACTAGGAACTTCATAAGCCACCGCAATCCAAAAATGCAAAACAATGAATATAAAGAGCGCAATTAAAGGAGTAATCATCCTATTCAACTCCCTTACTCCTTGTGCATTTGAGAAGGTGCTCTTCTCTGCCACTAGCACCTCTTTTGTCCGCGTATCAATTATAGTAGCCAGCTTCACCACAACTCTGTTCAATAAAAATTGTTTTTTTCACCCTCAATTCCTCTTTCATTCCTACATCAATGATTATTTTGCATCTTCGTTAGCAGTTTAGGACTTATCATCGGTCACATCAAACACCTTTAACTTTGTTTCTTATAACATAGGTGCAAACAACTGGACAATTTCCTTGATCAGGCTTTGATACCAGCTTGTTTTGATGGTGTGGGGATAAATTTCTTGAGAAACTTTAAAAATCTCTTCGAAGTCCCTTTCAATATCGATGATGGACTGCGTTCTATAAAGCAAGACGGCATTTTCATAGTGATGAAGCAAACTCCGATAGTCAAAATTAATCGTCCCCACAGTAGCTGCCTCTCCATCAACAAGCATTTGCTTGCTATGAAGGAATCCCGGGCTGTACTCATAAATACGAACCCCCGCAGACAACAAATCTGGATAGGCTCCCCGAGTAACTAACTGAATAACCTTCTTATCTGGGATACAAGGCGTCACAATTCGCACATCTACCCCTCTCAGAGCTGCATTTTTGATACTTTCTGTTAAATCATAGTCAGCAATCAGATAGGGAGTCGTGATGTAGACGTAGTCTGTAGCTTGATTGATAAGATTTTGGTAGACCGTTTTTCCTACCTGAGCTCGGTAGATGGGTTTTGGCCCGCTACTGTAGGGAATGCAGAGCCCCACCCCATCTTTTGGTTGATTTTCGAGATGGTATTGGTCAAAGTCACTAATCTCTCCACGGTTGATATACCAGGTTGATAAAAAAAGTCTAGTAAAAGCCTTAACTGCCGATCCATCTACGCGAATACCGCTATCCTTCCAGTAACCAAAGCGTTCGATATGGTTGATATACTCATCTGCCAGATTGACACCACCTGTATAGGCAATTTGACCATCGATAATCATGATTTTACGGTGGTCACGGTTGTTATAGGCAACGGTTAAGCGCGGAATCACCTTATTAAATTTGTGGGCTTCAATCCCTCGACTGCGAAGGTGAATGGTATAATCTCCAGGCAAGGTTGCCATACAACCAATATCATCATAGAGGAGCTTAACTTCTACTCCTTGAGCTACCTTTTCTTCCAAAATCTCCAAAATACTATTCCACATCAAACCTTCTTCGATGATATAGTATTCGAGAAAGATAAACTTCTCAGCTTTCTTGAGATCCTCCAACATCTGGCGCCACATACTTTCACCTGAAGGGAAGAAATGGGTATCTGTTCGATTATAGACATCCGCATTTGTATCCATGCTGAGGAGAGATTTGATAACGCCGTAAGCCGACTTATCCTGTTCCTTTAACTCCAAACGGAGGGCTCTGCTATTATCCTCTCGGTCAACCATTGATTGGAGCTGCTTTAACTGCTTCATTTCTTTTTTAGATAAACGGCGTTCTCCAAACATGATATAGAGCAAGGGACCAAATACTGGTACAAAGGCCACTAACAGCCAAGTTACCTTGCTTTCTGGATTCATTGACCGATTGACAATCGATACAATGGTCGCTAAGCTCACTAAAATGACAAGGATAAACCAGACAATTGGAGCCATCTGCCCTAGATAGAGAAATAAACCAAAGACGATAAACAACTCTGCCAACATGATGGTAATACTAAAACCATATTTGGACATGAGTAGCTGCATTTTTCTAGCTGTCATACATCTCCTTTCTTTTCTAACATTCTCCTTAACTGCTTAATAAACTAATGTTTCTACTAGTATACCTCAGTTCAGGGGTAGATGGCAACTTTTTACCTTTTTATATTTTTAACTAGGATATTAAGAGACTTAAAAAGAACTACCAAAATGATAGTTCTTTCCAGCATTATTTAGCTTCTTTTTCACTTTAAGAATTAGAAGAGTTCTTTGTAGAGAGCAATTGTTTCTTCCAAGGTTGGCATAAATGGATTGCCTGGCGCACATGCATCAATCAAAGCATTCTTAGAAAGGTAGTCAAAGTCAAAGTCTTTTTCTTGGATACCGAGTTCAGTTAGTTTCTTCGGAATACCTACTGTTTCAGACAGTTTTTCAATTTCAGCGATGGCGTAGGCTGCACATTCTTCATCAGTTTTCCCTTCAACATGAAGCCCCAAGGCTTTGGCTACATTGCGGAAAGCTTCTGGTACCCGTTTGGCATTTTCACGTTCAACAACCGGGAGAAGCATGGCACAGCAGACACCATGTGGCAAGTTATATACCGCACCGAGTTGGTGAGCCATAGAATGAACGTAGCCTAAACCAGCGTTGTTAAAACTCATACCGCCAAGGAAGATAGCATTGACCATAGCCTCACGCGCTTCGATATCTTGTCCATTAGCTACAGCACGAGGAAGATACTCCTTGATAAGCTCAATAGCTCCGATAGAGAGTTTCTTGGTCACATTATAAGCACCCGGTGTTACCAAAGCCTCGACAGCGTGGGTAAGAGCATCCATACCTGTCGCTGCTGTCAATCCTTTCGGTTTTGACAGCATGAGTTCTGGATCATTGACAGAGATAAGAGCGAGGCTGTTCTTATCAACCATTACCATCTTGACCTTGCGTTCTTCGTCAGTAATGACATAGTTGATGGTGATTTCTGCTGAAGTTCCAGCTGTTGTATTGATTGCAACCACTGGCAAGCCTTTTTTAGCAGACTTGTGGAGACCTTCGTAGTCCTGTGGTTTTCCACCATTTGTAGCGATGATAGAGATACAACTAGCCGCATCCTGTGGAGACCCTCCTCCAAGACTGATGATGAAGTCACATCCATGCTCCTTCAGGGCAGCCACTCCGTCTGTGACGTTCTTGCAAGTCGGATTTGGCTCAACATCGCTAAAGATCACATATTCGATCCCTTCAGCATCTAGTGGTTTTAGAACCTTAGGTAAAATATCACTTCCCTCGATGAACTTGTCTGTCACCAAAAGGGCCTTCTTATACCCCAGTTCCTTGATATACGGACCTACTTCATTTACAACACCTTTACCAATAAGGTTAACTGATGGAACGTAAAATGTAGCCATATGCTTTTCCTCCTGCGCCTCTGCGCTATTTGATTATTTACCATAAGTATACGACCTTATAAGAAGTTTTACAAATATTTGTAAGCGTTTTAAGTAAAAAGTTAGTAAAGAACGGGCAGCTACTTTTCCAAGAAAAAAAGCTCCAAAAAGACAGCTTTCATCTCATTGGAACTTTTACTTAATCATTATTGCTTCGTTAAGACTACTCGGTCAGATGGCTCTCGGTCCATATCATCGATAATCAATTGATTACCATTAACCGCGTAAATTTTAATATCATCTCCGATAATGACACGTTGATTTTCTGGCTCAAAGGTGACTTGCTTGATTTCCTTATCTCCATCTGGTTCGACCTCAGTCCATGTACCAGTTTTGCCTGTTACAACAAGAGTGATCTGGTCGTTCTCATCTTTTCCAGTATAGGTACCATCAATATTAGTAGGTTGAGCTGCCGCAGCGGTGTCCTGGCTTGAGGACGCCTGTGGTTGACTAGCACTGGTAGCCGCACTAGAAGATGATTCTTGTTGAGAAGATGATTGCTGAGTAGGGGCTTGTGCCTTAGGTCCACAAGCTGCTAAAAGACTAAGAATTGCTAGGGAAGCAATAGAAAGTGTGAATGTTTTCGTTTTCATAGCGATTTCCTTTCTTTTGTGCCAATGTTTTGCTGGAATCGTTCCCAGATGTACCTCCTACCTCCAGTATAACAACTTAAACATAGAAGGTCAACTAGTCCCATCGCTTCCTACCAAACTCGCTCGGACTTCCGAGATAAAGTAGAGAGAGCCCGTCACGAAAAGCAAGTCTTGGTTATTGGCCTTTTCTTCAAATTCTCTGATAAAATCGCCATAAGAAGGAATCAAATCGTAACCCGCCACATCCTTCTCATCCAAAGAGCCTTGGTAGTCAAAGCCCGTTACCTTAAGGTCCACCTGAGGTAACCGCTCCGTCAGATAACCTAACATTCCTTGATAATCCTTGCGTTTAAGAGCCCCAAAAAGAATGCGAACTTGATAGCCTTGCTGAATTTTCCCTTGAATAAACTCGACTAGACAAGTCAAGGCTGGAAGATTGTGAGCCCCGTCTAGGTAGATATGCGGACGAATCCGTTCCAATCGACCGGCCCAGTGAGTCTCTTTCAAGGCCTGTCTGATAAGCTCTTCTTCGACCCTTTCCTCTCTTGACGCCATAAATAGAAGAAAGGTTTGTAAAGCCAAGGCGGCATTTTCTTGCTGATAAGCACCTTCCAAACCGATTGCAAGCTGGGAAAAGCTTGCTAGGCTGCTTGAGAAATTTCCAGTTTTCAAGGTGAAGTCTTGCCCAGTTTGATAAATGTCTACGTCTAACTCTCTTGCTCTTTTTTGACAGACAAGCTCCACTTCTGGAGTAAGCTTGGCAATGACCGCCTTCTTTCCAGCCTTGAAGATACCAGCTTTCTGCTCTGCTATTTCCTCCAGACTCTCACCCAAGGTCTCCTGATGATCTAGGCCAATGGAAGTAATAACGGCAATCTCTCCTGTTACAACATTCGTGGTGTCAAGCAGACCACCAATCCCCACTTCTAGCAGGACTAGATCCACTCCCTGCTCTTTAAAGTAAAGCAAAGCAATCAGGGTCAACAACTCAAAGAAAGACAATTGATCATGTGCTTCTAAAAGAGTCTTTTCCATCTCCTTGACTTGGTTGGCTATACGGACAAAGTCTTCACCAGCGATTGGTTGCCCATTAATACAGATTCGATCATGGATGCTGATGATATGAGGAGAGGTAAAGGTGCCAACTTTTTTTCCATGAGCTACAAACAACTCCCTCATAAAGGCAATAGTTGACCCTTTACCGTTAGTCCCTGTTACGTGGATAATAGGATAAGTCCTCTCAGGATTCCCCAGCAAATCCACCGCTTGCTGCATTCGTCCAAGTCCAGATCTAAAGTTTAAACCAATCCGACTATGGAGCCATTCTTCTACTTCAAACATACATGTCTCCTTACAAAAGTACAATCAACTACTGCATCAAAGTACGATTGCAAATAAAAAGCGAGGTCGGGACAAAAATCCCGACCTCTTACCTTGTTAGCTAATCACTAGCTACCATGAATTTCAACGTGGGCTAAAAACGTCCCCCGACTTGCCAGTTCTCTCTATTTCAAGGAACTGGGGTAAAAACGTCCTCCGGACTGACTTGCGACTTTTATTTCTAGCGCAGGGGTAAAAACATCCACTGGATGTTCCAACTCTCTCCAATTTCTGGGAGTTGGGCTGATACAGTCTCTGAGGTTACCTGCGTTTCTAATTTCTAGCGCAGGGCTAAAAACATCCACTGGATGTTTTTACTCCTCCATATAGGTGTTGAAAACTTCTTCAATCATATTCCATTCGTCTTCTGAGTCTTCTGGAATTGGTTGCAATTCGCCTTCCGTTCCATCTTCATTTTCATTGAATGAGTATGCTTGAATCTCAACTTCGCCATTTTCGTCTTCTTCTGCGTTAACTGGCACTAGGAGAACATAGTTTTTACCAAATTCTTCTTTCCCATCAATGGTCAAAAGAATTTCAAACAAGGTTTCATTTCCTTGCTCGTCTACTAGTGTAATCAATTCGCGTTCTTCGTGATTATGGTTATGATCGTGTGACATAGTTTCTCCTCTGTCTTAAAATTTTCTATCTAAATAATTTTGCAAAATCAGCTGAGCAGCTAATTTATCAATGACTTTTTTTCGCTTGTTACGGCTGATATCTGCTTGTTCAATCAACATACGCTCCGCAGCGACCGTTGTCAAACGCTCATCCTGATAGTCTACTGGCAAACCAAAGAGTTCTTCTAATTTTGCTCCATAGGCCTGACTAGCTTCTACTCGCGGACCGCTGGTATTGTTCATATTTTTTGGCAAACCTACTACAAAGCGTTCTACCTTATAGCTGTCAACCAATTCCTTGATACGATCAAAACCAAACTGGCCCTGATCCTCATTAATCTGGATGATTTCAAGTCCCTGAGCGGTGAAGCCTAGGGGATCGCTAATAGCCACCCCTACTGTTTTTGAACCGACGTCCAATCCCATAATTCTCATAGATTATAGATCGACTCCTTGTCCTTTAAGGTAGTAGCGTACCAATTCTTCAACAATTTCATCACGCTCATACTTACGGATTTGATTTCGTGCATTGTTGTAACGAGGAACGTAGGCAGGGTCTCCACTCAATACATAACCGACGATCTGGTTAATCGGATTGTAGCCCTTGTCATTCAAAGAAGCATAAACATCTGTCAATGTTTCGCTAATTTCTTTCTTATTGGAATCATCCAATTTAAACCGTACAGTTTCTTCAGTAAATCCCATTCTAACACCCTCTTTCCTTAGAATAGTACTATTATAGCACATTCCCTGACGTTCTACAAATAAGTCAGTCTATTAATTTGGATTTTCTATTGTTCTGTCGCTCCTGTTGCTACTTGTCAAGGATTTTTTAATCAAAATCATCTTTTTTTTCGTCCGATTTTCTCCTAAGCTCCCTCAGCATTATTCTTGTAAGTTTATCTTGCATTGTTTCAGTTGCATTTTCATTGAAATGGACAACAACCTCATAGGTGGTCTTTCCAATCTTTCTCTTTGTGCTAATGCCTTTTTTACCTGTGTTTTTCAGTTCTTCCATAAATTCTCCTTTCCTCGTTGAAATAAAAAAAGCGATTAGATTTTTTATTTTCTAATCGCTCTTACCAATATTTTGAAATTAGTTCTAAAATCAAGAAGCTCCATCATCTCTAAATTGAGGTTTCTCACTATTTTCATAAGGATTATAATGATTGATGTTGCAACCAAATTCTTTTAGTTTCTTGATTTTATTCTCTTTTGTCCACTCAACCAATGATATACCATCAAATCCTTCTATTCTTCCATCATTCATCTTACTTTTGAAGTACCATTCAACAACTGTTTGATGTTCACTATGGAAAAACTGCTTTATATCCCACGTAAGCACTTTTCCTCTTGTATTCCACTCATTAAACCAATGCTTTACAGTTGCTCGATTTTCATATTTAGGACACCAACTTTCAGTATAAACAACATCTTCCGCAAATATATCGTCTATTCCTAAATCTTGTTGTTTGAGCCACATATCAAACCATAAGCTAATGATCTTCTCTCGGTTTTTCATATTTATCACGCTCCTAATGCTCGGACTTATAAATCCATTTTTAGATAAATCATATCTACTAATTGGACACCTTCTTCGTAAATCGGATGTTCATAATTATCTATAAAAAAATTCTTGATGATATGAGAACGAATAAAGCCACATTTTTCATAAAAAGGGATGGTAGTCTGACTTTCTCCCGTTCCCACTTGTAATACGGAATATTCCCCTTTGTATTTCTCTATAATAAAATCAATGAAAGCTGTCCGTATCCTTTTCTTTGATAATCCGGATGAATGGCGATATTTTTGATTTCAAGAGTATTATTCCCCACATTTAGGACAACACACTCGCCCTTTACTCCATTATCGTCTAAAACATACATTGTGCCATCTGCTATATATCTGTCAATCATATCTTCTTGTTCATCTGCCAATAATAAAAGCGATAAAAACTGCTTCTTATTTTCTACAACTTCCCTTATTTCTATCAATGTGAATACCTCTCAAATCAATGATGTTTTATTTCTCTTAAATTTTATTATACCATTAATTTCCAAGCCTTCCCATTTCCAAATGCCACAAAGGATTTCAAACAAGGTTTCATTACCTTGGTCATCTACTAGTGTAATCAATTAACGTTCTTCGTGGTTGTGGTTATGGTTATGATCGTGTGACATAGTTTCTCCTCTGTTTTAAAATTTTCTATCTAAATAATTTTGCAAAATCAGCTGAGCAGCCAATTTATCAATGACTTTTTTTCGCTTATTGCGACTGATGTCTGCCTGCTCAATTAGCATACGCTCCGCAGCGACCGTCGTCAAACGCTCATCCTGATAGTCTACTGGTAAACCAAAAATCTCTTCTAGTTTTGCTCCGTAGGCTTGACTGGCTTCCACTCGCGGACCGCTGGTATTGTTCATGTTTTTAGGCAGACCTACTACAAAGCGCTCCACCTTATAGCTCTCAACCAATTCCTTGATGCGGTCAAAACCAAACTGACCCTGTTCCTCATTGATTTGGATGATTTCAAGTCCTTGAGCCGTAAAACCTAGTGGGTCACTAATGGCAACGCCTACCGTTTTTGAACCAACGTCCAATCCCATAATTCTCATAGATTATAGATCGACTCCTTGTCCTTTAAGGTAATAGCGCACCAATTCTTCAACAATTTCATCACGCTCGTACTTACGGATTTGATTTCGTGCATTATTGTATCGAGGAACGTAGGCAGGGTCTCCACTCAATACATAACCCACAATCTGATTGATTGGATTGTAGCCTTTTTCATTCAGAGAAGCATAGACATCTGTCAAGGTTTCGCTAATTTCTTTCTTATTGGAATCATCCAATTTAAACCGTACAGTTTCTTCAGTAAATCCCATTCTAACACCCTCTTTCCTTAGAATAGTACTATTAAAGCATATTCCCTTACGTTCCACAATTAAGTAAGTCTATTTATTTGGATTTTCTATTGTTCTGTCGCTCCGTTTGCTATTCTATCTTCGATATATTGGCTTGGTTCATTTTTCAAAAGAGTCTCTAAGCCAATATTCTTTAGATATTCTACTTGCGCCGCCTTTTTGACATCTAAAATTTGAAAATCATAAGTTGTTGTAGTCTGAATTTCTGTCTCGCTGAGTAACTGAGTCTCAACCGTAAAACCTTCTAACTTACGTGCTTCTTGGAGACTTTCATCTTTCTTCTCCGCTTCTGCGAAGGCTTTCTTTGTAGCTTCAAGACCATGATCAGCAATAAAAGACTTCATTTCTTCACTTATTGGTCGCGTCTGTCGGATGACCAATTTTAAAAATTGCTTTCCTCTATAAGTAATTGTTTGAGTTTGTTTGACACCTCCTTCTGACTCAGGGAGAAGCAAGGTTTTGGTCACAACCGTGTTCTTTTCTGCATTTTCCAAAACTGGCAGAGTGGACTGGAGATCTTCTGATGATGTTTTTGAAGTGGCAGTTGTTCCCTTCTTTTGCCCACATCCTGCAAGCAGGAGAAGAAGAACCGCTGTGCTGATGACTATTTTTTTCATATTTCCTCACATGATTATTAGATTAAAAAACGAACAAGGCTAGGAAATCCCCCAGCCTTGACGTTTATAGAGCTGCACGCAAACGTGCTTCTGCATTTTCTACATTACGGACAGAGCGTGGTAAGAAAGCACGGATATCATCCTCTTTATAGCCAACTTGCAGACGCTTCTCATCCACGAGAATCGGACTCTTTAAGATCCGTGGTGTTTCCATGATTAAGTTGAGCACTTCATTGACACTCAAATCCTCGATGTCAACTCCAAGTGCCTTAGCGTAGCGGTTTTTTGACGAAACGATACTGGCAATTCCATTATCTGTTTTCGTGAGAATATCTAATAACTCTTCTCTTGTAATTCCTTCTTTACCGAGATTTTGTTCTTTATAACTTAACTGGTGGGCATTGAGCCAGGTTTTCGCTTTTTTACAGCTAGTACAACTTGAGACTGTATAAATTTTGATCATGTACCTACCCCTTTCGCTACATGTTACTATCAGTTTAGTCTATTATACCATAAAAAGCATCCGACTTGCGACCTATTTTTAAAAAAATTTAACTTTTTTCGCAATTTTCGTACTTTTTTCTTGACAAATTCAATTTATAACCAACTTCTAAATTTTTTGATATAGATTCGTTTCACAATTGTAACACTTATCATATAAAGAATAATTATCAAAAGCAAAAAGAGGAAATAAATTGGTTTCAAAGGGGTTAAACGAAGGAGGTTAGCAATTGCAGAATAGGGAAGGAAGGTCACAAAACTAGCTGCTAGCAAGGTTGTCCCAAGAACCAACCATGACGGACGGCTTTGTAAGAAAGGGAGTTTTGCTGAGCGAAGCATATGGATGACCATAGTTTGGGACCACATGGATTCAATGAACCAACCTGTCTGGAACAGGATGATAAAGCCCGTTGCAGACTCTGCTCCGTGAACATAAGCATGACCTGTCGTCATTGGGACAATGACAAAATAGAGCAAGATAAAGGTCAAAATATCAAAGACAGAAGAAATCGGACCCATCCAAATCATAAAGCGAGTAATGGACTTGGCTTCCCACTTATGAGGATGCTTCAAAAAGTCTTCATCCACATTATCAAATGGCAAGGCGATGCAAGAAAGATCATAGACTAGGTTTAACACAATCAAGTGAATCGGAGCCATAGGGAGGAAAGGTAAAAAGATACCAGACACTAAGAGTGAAAGAATATTCCCGAAATTAGAGCTGACCGTCATCTTGATATATTTGGTCATATTGGCATAGACTTTGCGTCCTTCAACCAGACCTTTTTCAAGCACCATCAAATCCTTATCCAGCAAAATGACATCAGCTGTCTCTTTGGCAATATCTACTGCTGTATCAACAGAAATCCCAACATCTGCTACTTTCATAGAAGGGGCATCATTGATCCCATCTCCCATATAGCCGACACAATGTCCATTAGATTTGATTTGTAAAATGATTCGTGCTTTTTGATCCGGAGAGAGTTTAGCAAAGACAGTCACCTTCTCAACTGCTTGGGCCAACTCTTCGTCCGTCATAGCGTCAATATCAGAGCCCAACAAGATTTGATCAACATCTAAACCAACTTTTTCGCATACTGCTTGGGTTACCTTCTCATTATCCCCCGTCAAGATCTTGGTTTGAACACCATACTCTAATAGAGCTTGGATAGCAGGGGCTGCAGATGGTTTTGGTGGATCTAGGAAGGCAAGATATCCTGTTAGAATCATCTCTTTTTCATCTTCAACAGAATAAGCAAAACCTTCTTTGAGGCCTGTTTTATAGGCGACTCCCAAGACTCGCAAGCCCTGTTGATTGAGTTGGTCTACTTCTTTTAAAATTTCCACTCGGATATCATCCGTCAGAGGGCTAATCTGATCTTGATATTCCACATGGGTTGAAATCGCAAGCATTTCCTCTAGGGCACCCTTGGTTACCAAACTAACAACTTCGTTTTCATCCTTGACGATGACACTCATCCGTCTGCGTTCAAAGTCAAATGGAAGTTCATCGATTTTTTGGAAGCTAGTATCCAAATTTTGTAGAATAGCGTGTTCTTTAGCTTCTTTTTCAGTTCTACTGATAATGGCACGGTCCATCAAGTTTTTCAAACCTGTTTGAAAATAGGAATTGAGATAGGCACGTCTCAACACAGACAAATCCAAATCCCCATGTATATCCAAAGGATATTCAAGGACAATTTCGTCTTGGGTAAGGGTTCCTGTTTTATCCGTACACAGGATATCAATAGCACCTAGATCTTGAATGGCATTGAGTTTTTTAATGACGACTTTTTCCTTGGCCATGATAATGGAGCCTTTTGCTAGACTAGCCGTGATGATCATAGGAAGCATTTCAGGTGTAAGCCCCACGCCCACACTCAAGGCAAAGACGCCAGCCTCTAACCAATCTCCATCCGTCAAACCGTTAGAAAGAAATACGATAGGGACCATGACTAACATCAAACGGATCAAGAGCCAGGAGATACTGTTCATATCCCGTTCGAAAGAGGTGGGCTCGTCATAAGTATTGAGAGTCTGCTCTATTTCCCCCATCATGGTGTCATCACCGACTGCTAGAATCAAAGCCTTGGCACTTCCTGATATCACATTGGTTCCCATAAAGGCGAGCGCTTCTGCTTCTAGCAGACTATCAAAATTTGACTGACTCATTTTTGACAAGGCCAGTTTTTCAACCGAGTCACTTTCGCCTGTCAAGCCCGACTGTTGAACAAAGAAATCACGTGATTCAATCAAAAGGAGGTCTGCTGGAATCATATCCCCAGCACTCAACTTGACCATATCTCCAACGACCAAATCTTCAATTGCGACCTCTAAACTCTGGCCTTCGCGAATAACTGTGGCTGTGTTCACAATCATTTTTGATAGATTGGTCGCAGCCTTGTCACTCCGTAATTCTTGGACAAAGCGTATGCCACCAGAAATGAGGACTAGAACAACGATGATGATAGAGGTCGTCGGATCTTCTTGTCCAGGCTTCGCCAACCAGACATTGGTCACCATGGAAATCATAGCGATGACCAGGAGGATGATGGTGAATGGATTGATAATGGATTCGTAAATCTTTTTGAAGATACTGTCTTCTTGACCCTTGGTGATGGTATTTTCGCCATAGAGATCACGATTTTTCTCCACCTGCTCCTCCGTCAAGCCTGTTAGACTTGTCTTGTAAAAAGATAGAGTTTCGTTTAAAGGTGTGTGAATAGCTGTTGCTAATCTTTCTTTTGTAGTTTTCATTGGTTTCTCCTATCTGTATGAATGAGGTGTTTCATACACAGAGACCAATCACTTTATAAGAGCAGAACGACACAAATCAGCGATTGGCTGTGTATGTGCGGTTCTGGGTGGTCGTCAATTTGCATCGTCTGTCTCCTTTCCCTATTCTAAAACAGTAGAAAATCCTGCCATAAAATGGCAGGATTAAAAAACTAATTATCTGTTTTTCGTTCAAGCTTTAACTCCATAGGGCAATGAAATGAGCTTAGTCTTGGCCTTCACGACCAGGACTGTTGACCAACGAGTAGTGTCTCCACTGCTTTGCGGTAGTCATCCGTATCCCTATGGTAGCCTCACCTACCGTTTTCGTCTATCAGTATAAACCTTTAAAATATAAAAGTCAACGATTTATCTCATTTTTTAGATAACAATCAATTCTTTTGGAGCAAGTGTCAATAACTCACAACCGTTATCTGTAATTAGGATATCATCTTCAATACGAACCCCGTATTTACCCTCAATATAAATGCCCGGTTCATCAGTCAAGACCATACCAGATTTAATGACTTCTTTGGAAGTTTGGCTAAAGTAGGGTTCTTCGTGGATGTCCAGTCCGATACCGTGTCCGATACCATGTGTAAAGTATTCTCCATAGCCTGCCTCGATGATAATATCACGAGGGATTTTGTCAAAGTCGCGGAAACCTAATCCTGCCTTAGCTTGATCAATCAGAGCTTGGTTGGCCTTCAAAACTGTGTTGTAGATTTCTGCTTGCTCGTCACTGACATGACCGAGGTAGATGGTCCGTGTCATATCGCTGACATAGTGGTCGTAGAGACAGCCGAAGTCCATAGTAATGGCTTCTCCCAGCTCCACTGGTTTGTGCATTGGATGGGCATGGGGTTTAGAAGAGTTAATACCACTTGCTAAAATGGTATCAAAAGACAATCCTGCCGCTCCTAGCTCACGCATGCGGAAATCAAGGAAGTTGGCAATTTCGATCTCAGTTTTTCCTGGTTTGATAAAGTCAAGTGCATCGCGAAAAGCTTGGTCAGAGATAGAACATGCCTTACGAATAGTCTCAATCTCTTTCTCATCCTTAATCATACGAAGCGCTTCAACAAACTGAGTCTGCGGAAGCAAGTCAATCCCTGCAAAAGCAGCCTGCATACGGTGGTAATAAGAGACCGAAATCTCGTCTTCAAAACCGATTCGAGACAAGCCCATATCCTTAACAATGCCTGCAATGACAGCCAATTCATCACGGTCAGCCACAATCTCAAAACCTGTTACTTCTTGCTTAGCTGCAATGATATAGCGAGAGTCTGTCACCAAGACCTGACGGTCACGGCTGATGAAGACTGTTCCGTTTGAGCCCCAAAAACCAGTCAAGTAGTAAACATTTTTAAGGTTGTTGATGATGATGCCATCTAGTTCTTTTTCTTGCATTTTAGCTAGAAATGCTTGCACACGTTTATTCATGATGTAACTTTCCTTTCAAATAGTGTCCTGTGTAGCTGGCTTCGTTGCCCGCTACTTCTTCTGGGGTTCCTGTTGCGATGATGGTTCCACCACCGACACCGCCCTCAGGTCCCAAATCGATGATATGGTCTGCCGTCTTGATGACATCTAGATTGTGCTCGATGACGAGGACTGTATTTCCATCGTCGACAAAGCGAGCCAAAACTTTAAGCAAGCGAGCGATATCCTCAGTATGAAGCCCTGTCGTTGGCTCATCCAGAATATAGAAGGATTTTCCTGTTGAGCGTTTGTGGAGTTCACTAGCCAACTTCATACGCTGAGCTTCTCCTCCAGAAAGGGTGGTAGCTGGTTGACCTAGCGTTACATAGCCCAGTCCCACATCCTTGATGGTCTGAAGTTTGCGTTGAATCTTAGGAATGTGTTGGAAGAATTCCACCGCATCGTTGACGGTCATGTCCAAGACCTGCGAGATATTCTTTTCCTTATAGTGGACTTCTAGGGTTTCACTGTTGTAGCGAGTCCCGTGGCAGACTTCACAAGCCACGTAAACATCTGGCAAGAAGTGCATCTCGATCTTGATAATCCCGTCACCTGAGCAGGCTTCACAACGGCCTCCCTTGACGTTGAAACTGAAACGGCCCTTCTTGTAGCCTCGTATCTTAGCTTCATTTGTCTGGGCAAAGAGGTCACGTATATCGTCAAAAACTCCCGTATAGGTAGCTGGGTTGGACCTCGGCGTCCGTCCGATAGGGCTCTGGTCAATGTCAATCAAGCGGTCTACATGCTCAATCCCTGTAATCGTCTTAAACTTACCAGGCTTGTCTGAATTGCGATTGAGCTTCTGGGCAATGGCTTTTTTGAGGATGCTGTTGATTAAGGTCGATTTCCCTGAACCTGACACACCCGTCACTGCGATGAATTTTCCTAATGGGAAGCGAGCGGTAATATTTTGCAAGTTGTTCTCACGCGCACCCGTCACTTCGATAAAACGACCATTTCCGGTACGGCGCTCTTCTGGAACTGGAATAGCACGTTTCCCTGACAAGTACTGACCTGTGATGGACTTACTGTTGCGAGCCACTTGATTAGGCGTACCTGCGGCGACAATCTCCCCACCAAAAACACCAGCACCCGGACCAACATCAATCAGATAATCCGCCTCGCGCATGGTATCTTCGTCGTGTTCTACCACGATGAGAGTATTGCCCAAGTCACGCATCTTTTTCAGACTGGCAATCAGGCGGTCATTATCCCTCTGGTGAAGACCAATCGACGGCTCATCCAGGATATAGAGGACACCTGATAGGTTAGACCCAATCTGGGTCGCCAAGCGAATTCGCTGACTCTCCCCACCTGAAAGGGTTCCTGCCGAACGTGACAGAGTCAAATAGTTGAGGCCTACGTTATTGAGGAAGGTCAAGCGATCCTTAATTTCCTTGAGAATGGGACGGGCGATGATGGCTTCATTTTCAGACAAGGTCAGCTGACTCACCAACTCCAAATGGTCTGCGATAGATAGGTCTGAAATTTCTCCGATATGTGGCCCTTGCTCGCCACCTACACGAACAGACAAGGCCTGGTCATTGAGACGATAGCCGTGGCAGGTTCCACAGGTTAGCTCATTCATGTAGAGGCGCATCTGGGTGCGCGTGTAGTCACTATTGGTTTCATGGTAACGACGCTTGATATTATTGACAATCCCCTCAAAAGGAATGTCAATGTCGCGCACACCGCCAAATTCATTTTCATAGTGGAAATGGAATTCCTTGCCATCCGAGCCGTAAAGAATCAAGTTCTTATCTTCTTCTGACAAGTCTTCAAAAGGCTTATCCATATCCACTCCAAAGGCTGTCATGGCTTGTTCCAGCATATTTGGATAGTAGTTAGATGAGATAGGATTCCAAGGAGCCAAGGCTCCCTCACGTAAGGTTTTGCTGGCATCTGGCACTACCAAATCAGTATCCACTTCTAGCTTAATACCCAAACCATCACACTCACTACAAGAACCAAAAGGAGCATTGAAGGAGAAGAGACGTGGCTCTAACTCTGGAACAGTAAAGCCACAAACTGGACAGGCATAATGCTCAGAAAACAACAACTCAGAATCATCCATAGTGTCGATAATCACATAGCCTTCTGCGATACGAAGGGCAGCCTCAATGGAATCAAAGAGACGGCTACGGATACCCTCCTTGATAACAATACGGTCGACCACAACATCGATATTGTGTTGCTTGCTCTTAGACAGCTCTGGAACTTCGGTCACATCATAGACCTCCCCATCTACTCGGACGCGGACATAGCCGTCTTTCTGAACCTTTTCAATGACACTCTTATGTTGCCCTTTTTTCTTACGAATGACCGGAGCTAAAATTTGCAGACGTTGGCGTTCTGGCAATTCCAAGACCTTATCCACGATTTGTTCTACAGAAGAAGCCTTGATAGCCCCATGCCCGTTAATACAGTAAGGCGTCCCCACACGTGCGTAGAGGAGACGCAGATAATCATTGATTTCAGTCGTCGTTCCCACGGTCGAACGAGGGTTTTTGCTGGTGGTTTTCTGGTCGATGGAAATAGCTGGGCTGAGGCCATCAATGGCATCCACATCTGGTTTTTCCATATTGCCCAAAAACTGGCGAGCATAGGCTGATAGACTCTCTACATAGCGACGTTGGCCCTCAGCATAGAGGGTATCAAAGGCCAAACTGGATTTCCCAGATCCTGACAAACCGGTCACAACAACCAGCTTGTCTCGAGGAATCTCCACATCAATATTTTTTAAATTATGGGCACGCGCCCCATGAATCACAATTTTATCTTGCATCTTTGTTCTTTCTAGTCCATTATTGCTTTCCATTATACCAAAAAATGTGAAATTCTATTACCCAAAAAGCTGTTTTTATAGTATAATAGTACGGTGCAAAAAATGAATCACTGAAATAGTAGGAAAGGATAGGGGATATGAAACAAGTTTTTCTCTCAACAACAACTGAATTTAAAGAGATCGACACGCTTGAACCGGGTACTTGGATCAACCTCGTCAATCCTACACAAAATGAATCATTGGAAATCGCCAACGCCTTCGATATCGACATCACCGACCTCCGAGCACCACTTGATGCGGAAGAAATGTCCCGTATTACCATCGAAGATGAGTACACTTTGATCATCGTGGACGTCCCCATCACAGAGGAGAGAAACAACCGCACCTACTACGTAACGATTCCGCTGGGGATTATCATCACCGAGGAGACCATTATCACTACCTGCTTGGAACCTCTCCCAGTTCTCGATGTCTTTATCAATCGTAGGTTGCGTAATTTCTATACCTTCATGCGATCACGCTTTATCTTTCAACTCCTTTATCGCAATGCCGAACTTTATCTAACTGCCCTTCGTTCCATTGATCGCAAGAGCGAACAAATCGAAAGTCAACTGCATAAATCCACTCGAAATGAAGAATTGATTGAACTCATGGAATTGGAAAAGACCATCGTCTATTTCAAGGCCTCACTAAAAACAAACGAGCGCGTGATCAAGAAATTGACTAGCGCAACTAGCAATATCAAGAAATACCTAGAAGACGAAGACCTACTCGAAGACACTCTGATTGAAACCCAACAGGCCATCGAGATGGCAGATATCTATGGAAACGTCCTTCACTCTATGACAGAGACCTTTGCCTCTATCATTTCCAACAACCAGAACAACATCATGAAAACCTTGGCACTCGTGACCATTGTCATGTCTATCCCGACCATGATCTTCTCAGCCTACGGGATGAACTTTAAAGATAATGAAATCCCTCTAAACGGCGAGCCTCACGCCTTCTGGTTAATCGTCTTTATCGCCTTTGCCATGAGTGTTTCGCTCACTCTCTATCTCATCCATAAAAAATGGTTCTAAGAGGAATCCCTATGTCTCAGATTGATTTACAAAAACTAACCAAGAAAAACCAAGAGTTTATCCACATCGCTACCCAACAATTTCTCAAAGATGGCAAAACAGACGCTGAAATCAAGACTATATTTGAGGAAGTTATTCCCCAAATCCTTGAGGAACAAGCTAAAGGTACGACCGCTCGTTCCCTCTATGGCGCTCCAACCCACTGGGCTCACAGTTTTACCGTCAAAGAACAGTACGAAAAAGAGCACCCTAAGGAAAATGATAATCCAAAACTCATGATTATGGACTCAGCCCTTTTTATCACTGGTTTGTTTGCAATGATTAGTGCCATTACGACAGCCTTTTCAGCTAATCAGGCCATTGGCTACGGCTTGATTACCCTCTTGTTGGTTGGACTTGTAGGAGGACTTGCCTTCTACTTGATGTACTACTTTGTCTACCAGTACTATGGACCAGACACAGATCGTAGCCAGCGACCTCCTTTCTGGAAATCTGTGCTCGTTATCCTAGCTTCTATGGTCCTTTGGTTAGCCGTTTTCTTTGGAACTAGCTTCCTACCAGCGACTCTCAACCCAATTCTTGCTCCGCTGCCGCTGGCTGTTCTCGGAGCAGCCGTATTAGCACTTCGCTTCTATCTCAAGAAACGTTTCAACATCCGAAGTGCAAGCGCGGGCCCATCACGTTATTAAGAAAAGTGAAAAGCTATGGCATATAGTCAATCTTTAGCTCAGCAGATTCGAAAAATTCTAGCACTCAAACTTCCTCCCCAAATTTTCGAAGAAGAGTTAGAAGAAAAGAAACTGTTTGGTGGCCTGGCCTTTATGATTCGTGGGAAAATGGTCCTTACAGTCAGTTCCAGAAAGGACGAACTGGTTATGGTGAGAATTGGCAAAGAAATGGAAAAGCAAGTTCTACCCCGAATAGGAGCTCATACTACATTGATGAGAGGTCGACCTTATCATGGCTATATAGACCTAGATATAGAAGGTCAAAAAGAACTTCCTTACTGGATTGATTTAGCCCTCTCCTATAATCAAGAGTTGACCAAGTAACGCATATCTAGTGAGATTAGAAAAACGAAAAGCAACTGCTCAGGCGGTTGCTTTTTACTACTTTCTTGATTTAAAAGCATTCTTCTGACATTCGCCATAGCTTTCTCCTATCTTTTTTGATAAAATAGGCTCAATCTATTTCTAGGAGGTCGAGATATGATTTCTACAATTGGTATTGTTAGTTTATCTAGTGGCATTATCGGAGAGGATTTTGTCAAACACGAAGTGGAATTGGGTATCCAACGCCTCAAGGATTTGGGACTCAATCCTGTCTTTTTGCCCCATTCGCTAAAGGGCTTGGACTTTATCAAGGATCATCCTGAGGCGCGTGCAGAGGATTTGATGCAGGCCTTTTCAGACGATAGCATTGACATGATCCTATGCGCCATTGGTGGGGACGATACCTATCGTTTGCTACCCTACCTTTTTGAAAATGACCAACTCCAAAAAGTTATCAAACCAAAGATTTTTCTTGGTTTCTCGGATACAACCATGAACCACCTTATGTTGCACAAACTAGGAATCAAGACTTTTTATGGGCAATCCTTTCTAGCAGACATTTGTGAATTGGACAAGGAGATGTTGCCCTATAACCTTCACTACTTTAAAGAATTGATTGAGACTGGAAAAATCTCAGAAATCCGCCCTAGCGACCTTTGGTATGAGGAACGGACTGATTTTAGTCCCAAGGCTCTGGGAACAGCTCGTATCAGTCATGTAAATACAGGCTTTGATTTGTTGCAAGGAAATGCTCAGTTTGAGGGAGAAATTCTCGGTGGTTGCCTTGAGTCCCTCTATGATATCTTTGACAATTCTCGATACGCAGACAGCACGGACCTCTGCCAAGAGTACCGACTCTTCCCTGACTTATGTGACTGGGAAGGAAAGATTCTCTTGCTAGAAACAAGCGAAGAAAAGCCTGAACCTGATGATTTCAAAAAAATGTTGCGGACTTTAAAGGACACGGGGATATTTGGGGTTATCAGTGGACTCTTGGTCGGAAAGCCAATGGATGAAACCTTCTATGACGACTATAAGGAAGCACTATTGGATATCATTGATAACAATATCCCGATTGTCTATAATCTGAATGTCGGTCACGCAACTCCAAGAGCCATTGTGCCCTTTGGCGTTCACGCTTATGTGGATACACAGAAGCAAGTCATTCGCTTTGACTATAACAAAAAATAAACAATTTCTCCATTTTTGTGCTTTGGTATTGATTTTCGTTACAATTTGTGTCTGAATTTATTGCATTTTGCTTATTTCTATGATATCTTTTTAAAGGAGGTGTATATGACTAAACAAAAAATAAATCAAATTGTCGGTTCAATTGGAGCCTTTATCGGGATTGTTGTATTTATCGCCTACATCCCACAAATTTTTGCCAATTTACAAGGCAACAAAGCTCAACCATTCCAGCCTTTATCCGCAGCAGTATCTTGTTTAATTTGGGTTATTTACGGATGGACAAAAGAGCCTAAGAAGGATTGGATACTAATTATTCCAAACTCAGCTGGCGTTGTCTTAGGTGGACTGACATTTCTTACTGCACTATAAAAGTTACTAGCATATAATCAAAAAGCTGAGATAATTTTCTCAGCTTTTTTCTATATTCTCAGATAATTAGACGTCTGCACTCACTAACTTCCGCTTTTCCACTCACAATCATTCTCGTGGTCGTCAACTAGACCTGCCGCCTGTAAAAAAGCCAAAACTGCAACTGGGCCTGTAAACTTGAAACCTTGTTTTTTGAGATCTTGAGATAACTTTTCAGACAAGGCTGTTTTAGCAGGTGCTAGGTGATAGTCAGGAACATCATTGATGATGGTTTGTCCATCGACAAAAGACCAGAGGTAGGCATCAAAGGAACCGTAGGTTTTCTGGATTTGTAAAAATGCTTGAGCGTTGGCACGCGTCGCAAAAATTTTGGCTCTATTTCGGATGATGGCTGGATTATCTAACAAAGCTTCCAACTCCCCATCTGTCATCTCTGCAACACGTTGGGCTTGGTAGTTGTGAAATACTTCTCGGAAAGCTTGGCGTTTGTTTAGTACCGTTTCCCAAGACAGACCAGCCTGATAAGTCTCCATACAGAGCAGTTCAAAAAGGGCGCGGTCGTCATGAAGGGGCTTGCCCCACTCCTGATCGTGGTAGGCGATATAGAGAGGATTGGTCATCTTGACCCAAGAACAACGTTTAGTCATACTATTCTCCTATTTCACCAACATCTTAAGGGCCGACTTGATATAGTTCTCAGCTGTATCTGTCGTTCCTTCAAAGAATTTCTTGATCTTCTTGAGTTCAGTTGCCTTGTAGCCCAATGCCAACATGGCTTCCATAGCTTCTTCCAGTTCTTGGTTCTCAGCGCTGGTTTGCACTGCGACCTTAGCAGGAAGGTCATCGCAAGCCACAACCACCTTACCTTCCAAGTCTAGCACCATCTGCTGGGCTGTTTTCTTGCCAATTTTAGGGAACTTGGTCAAGTAGGTGATGTTCTTAGTCTCGATCGCTTGAACCAAGCCAGCATTGTCATCGGCTGCGATAATAGCAAGAGCTGACACAGGTCCAATCCCAGATACCGAAATCAGACTGAGAAAGAGCTTTTTCTCATCTTCTGAGCGAAAACCATAGAGCAGATGTGCGTCCTCACGAACAACTTGATGCACATAGATCTGAGTTTCTTGATTGACCTGACCTGAGTAGGCATAGGGATTGGCTACATGCAAGATATAACCGATACCATTCGCCTCTAGGACAATATATTTAGCAGTGATTTTGGTAATGATTCCTTTTAGATATTCGTACATAGTTTTTCTCCATTATTTTGCCTATCTAGTATACCATATTTCCCCAAGACAGACTGCAACAAAAGGTGCAACCTCTGGTTGACAAATAGTACAGGAGATTGTATTCTCATTATAAGTAAAAATTGTTAGGATAGAGGTAGAAAAGGAGGATAGAATGATGAAATTCGCAGAAAAACTATTTGAGCTCCGAAAGGAAAAAGGTTGGTCCCAGGAAAAGCTAGCAGAACAAATCAATGTTTCTCGGCAAAGCATCTCAAAATGGGAGTCTGGACAAGTCCTTCCAGAAATCGAAAAAATCATTGAATTAAGCAAGATTTTCCAAGTAACAACTGACTATCTACTACTGGATGAAAACTCTGAAAAAGGTTCCACAGCAGTGACCTTGGAAGAAGACAAGGACAAATACTATAAAGAGGTTAAATCCTATGGCCTCTGGCAAGTGATTTATATTTTCGTCTTAGCTCTGGCCATCTATCTCTTTTTAGCTGGTTCTAGTTTTCCAGTCGAATTCACCGCTTGGATCTGGCTAACCTTTGTTCTCTTAATCGCTTCTGCAATTGCTATCAACAAGACTCTCAAAACCAAACAATTTTACCTTGATAAGATGATTAATCTCGAAAAAACTTCAGAAGAAGTCAATAGCAAAAAGTGATGGAGATGAAAGTATCCAACCATCCTTTCTTTTAAAAAAGAACAAGCAACCTTATTTCATATCTTATATAAAATTTTCCATGATAAAACGCATAATTTGAACTGCACCCCAAAAGTTGGACAGAAAAAATCTAACTTTTGGGGTGTTTTTATTATGAAATTAACTTATGATGATAAAGTTCAAATCTATGAACTTAGAAAACAAGGGTATAGCTTAGAGAAGCTTTCAAATAAATTTGGGATAAACAATTCTAATATTAGGTACATGATTAAATTGATTGATCGTTACGGAATAGAGTTCGTCAAAAAAGGAAAAAATCGTTACTATTCTCCTGATTTAAAACAAGAAATGATTCATAAAGTCTTACATGAAGGCTGGACTAAAGATAGAGTTTCTCTTGAATACGGTCTCCCAAGTCGTACGATACTTCTTAACTGGCTAGCACAATACAAGAAAAACGGGTATACTATTGTTGAGAAAACAAGAGGGAGACCAGCTAAAATGGGACGAAAACGGAAGAAAAATTGGGAAGAAATGACAGAACTAGAGCGACTCCAAGAGGAGAATGAACGCTTACGGACTGAGGTGGCCTATCTAAAAAAGTTAAAAGAGTTAGAGGAAAGGGACGAGGCCTTAGAGCGAGAAAGGCAGAGACAGTTAGAGAAATGGTTTCAGGAGGATTTCGACTAGATTTACTTCTTGAAATAGCACGTTTAGCTCGCTCAACTTACTATTATCAGTTGAAGCAACTGGATGGGATTGATAAAGATAAAGAACTTAAAACCGAAATTCAGGCCATTTATAATGACCATAAAGGCAACTATGGCTATCGTCGAATCCATTTAGAATTAAGGAATCATGGTTATGCGGTCAATCATAAGAAAGTTCAACGCTTGATGAAAATCCTTGGTTTAACGGCTCGAATTCGTCGGAAACGGAAGTATTCTTCTTACCAAGGAGAGATTGGCAAGAAAGCAGACAATCTCATTCAACGCCAGTTTGAAGCATCGAGGCCAATGGAAAAGTGCTATACAGATGTGACAGAATTTACCATTCCAGCAAGCAGTCAAAAGCTCTATTTATCACCAGTTTTAGATGGCTTTAATAGTGAAATTATTGCCTATAATCTTTCTACCACACCGAACTTGGAACAAATGAAAATGATGTTAGAGCAGGCCTTCACAGAAGAATACTATGAGAACACTATTCTACATAGTGATCAGGGTTGGCAATACCAACACGATTCTTATCATCGGTTCCTAGAAAGTAAGGGAATTCAAGCATCCATGTCACGCAAGGGCAACAGTCCAGACAACGGCATGATGGAGTCCTTCTTTGGCATTTTGAAATCGGAGATGTTTTATGGATACGTGAAGACATTTAAATCACTTAATCAATTGGAACAAGCTATTGTAAACTATATTGATTATTACAACAACAAACGAATCAAAGCCAAACTAAAAGGACTCAGTCCTGTGCAATACAGAACTAAATCCTTTGGATAAATTAATTGTCTAACTTTTGGGGACCAGTACAATTTTATGCGTTTTTATAATTTCGAAGATTTTTAATCAACTTCTCTTACTCAGCATGAGTTGTCTCATTTGCAAAGGAAATGATTGCTTCTTTGAGCTCATCTCCGCTGAGTGAACGGAACTCTTCAATCTTTTGATTGATAGCTTCTAGAGACATCACGTTTACCTTACCAACGAAAATCTTGTCCATGACTTGATTATCGACCAATTCGGTCGAAACCAAGAGTTCTTCATAGAGTTTTTCACCTGGTCGGATACCGACCTCAACGATTGGAATTTCACTTTCTGTGTGCCCGCTTAGAAGGACCATTTTCTTGGCTAAGTCATAGATCTTGACTGGTTTGCCCATATCAAGGATAAAGACTTCTCCATCCTTGGCATAAGCGCCAGCATGGATTACTAGACGGCTGGCTTCTGGAATGGTCATGAAGTAACGTGTCATACGGAAGTCTGTCACCGTTACAGGGCCACCTTCAGCAATCTGACGTTCAAAGACAGGAATCACACTACCACGACTACCGAGAACATTCCCAAAACGAACTGCACAGTAGGTTGATTTGCTACGTTGGTTAAAGCCAGTGACAATCAATTCTGCCACGCGCTTGGTTGCGCCCATAACATTCGGTGGATTGACCGCCTTGTCAGTCGAAATCATGACCATCTTAGGTACTTTGGCCTCATCAACAGCCTTGGCAACATTGTAGGTCCCGAGGATATTGTTCTTGAAGGCTTCTTTTGGATTGCGTTCCATCATCGGAACGTGCTTGTGGGCCGCAGCATGGTAGATGATAGCTGGTTTGTACTGTTCAAACACTTGTAAAAGACGATCATAATCCTGAATATCTGCAATGACAGGAACATAATCAATCCCTTGGAATTTACGAATCAACTCATGATAAATAAGGTAGATTGAATTTTCACCATGTCCAAGCAAGACGATACGCTCTGGGTTGAAGCGGCTAATCTGGCGACAAATTTCAGAACCAATCGAACCGCCGGCTCCTGTCACCAAGATGGTCTTACCTGTAATTTCTGCACCCAGACGTGATTCGTCAAGGCGAATTTCCTGACGGCCCAAAAGGTCTGTGATATCAATTTTTTGGAAACCACTACCTGATTGATGTAAACCTTGAACAACTGTCTCAACTTTAGGCATCTTGTAACATTTGACACCTAGTTTATTACACATCTGCAAGATACGTTCATACTCTGATGGATCAAGCGAAGGGATTGCTACGATAACACGCTCGATTTGGTGACGTTTGGCCAATTCAGGTAGATTGTCATAAGAGCCTAGGACTGGGATTCCACCTAGTTTTTGCCCTTTTTTCTTTTCATCATTGTCCAAAATCCCCACTATCTCAAGCTCACTGGTTGGATGTTGGTAGCTATTCATAAAGAGGGCACCACCATCTCCCGCACCAATCAAGAAGGTCCGACGGTGTTCTCCATCTCCACTACCTTTTTTACGTTTAGAATAAATCAACTGCCAAGTGATACGAGGAAGCAAGATGAGGAAGGTACTCAACAAAATGAAGAGTACGATGAAACGGATAGAAAACAATGGAAGGAAGGCATAGCAGATTCCATAAGAAAGAACACTGCTGAGCATCACTCCGAAAAAGATTTTCATGAAATCCGTAATCTTGCTATAACGACTGATACTAGCATTTAGCCCCCAAAATGCAATCATGATTTGATAAAGGAGGAAGGCTAAAAGAGTGTAGATTACATAATCCACAGGCGCAGGATTTATAAGGCCATAAAACAAGATATAAGATACGATGATGGAAACCACCATACTCAGAATATCGAATATCCCCCAAAACACTTGTTTTTGCTGTTTATTTAAAATTTCAACCAGATCAATCACATAATCTGTTAGTTTTTTATTCATAGGAATTTACTCCCCCTTAAAAGAGTCAGATGATACTGTTGTTATGATAACCTGAATCATTCAGTCTATCGGGGCTTACTTTCTCTTTCTTAAAAGTTTGACGAAGATAAACTGACGTACAAAGCCTGGACAAAGTGCAACAATTGCCTGAATGGCTACACTTTTAGCATATTCCATGTAAGAAATTTGCCCTCGCTCAAGCATCCGTTGGCGAGCTTGACGATAGAGTTTAAGGTAACGCAAGCCACCTCGACGCTCAAACATCCCTGCACCGACACGAACCTTACACAAGATTTGATCTAGGTTCCCAGTCTTGGCACCTGCAGCAATCATATTGAGCCAAAGGAGGTCATCCTCCATGTAAAGGCCGTCTTCATAGTTGCCCGCCTTGAGGACCATATCCTTTTTGAACATGACTGTCATATGGTTAAAGGCGCTTCTCATTCTCTGATAAGCCACAATGTCTGCATGCTGAGTTGGAACACGACGATAAGACACAATCTCATCTGGATTGTCAATGAACTCTGCGATATGCCCACCTAAGAGGTCGAGATCTTCTTTCTCCATTAGCTGAAGCTGTTTCTCAAATCGATCCGGAACGGCTAAATCATCCGTATCCATGCGGGCAATAATGTCATACTGGCACTGTAAAACACCGTATCGAAGAGCCAAACCTAAACCTTGGTTTTGTTCTAAGGGGCACCGTTTCACTGGAATGTCTGACTGAGCTTCCACTTCATCTAGCACCTGATAGAGTTCGGGTGTGAGCGGCCCGTCCTCAACAAGAACAAGTTCACTCGGTTTCAAGGTCTGGTTTTGAACACTTTTGATAGCATCTCTTAAAAACGTCGGATTTTCCTTTACATAGACCGACATCAAGACGCTGATTTTTTGCTTTTCAGGCACAGTTTTTCTCCAATGTATAGATTTCCTTCCACTATTTTATCACAAATTCTCCTAGTTTCCTATTTTTATATCAAATCAAGGAAAATTCTAGTAAAGAAATCTATCCCTTTTCACTTTATTTTCACTTCCATTGATTGAACTGTCTTGGCTGTCATTACTTGACATTATAAGGAAAAAACCTTAAAATAAGCTGTTATTAAAATCATCCTATCGAGGTTTTCATGAAAAAACAATCACTCTTTTTTGTTCTAGGAATTGTCTTAATCGGAACTGTTTTACGCTCTCCCTTTACTGCTCTTCCAACTATTTTAGGAGATATCGCTCAGGGACTAGGAGTGGAGGTTAGCTCTCTTGGGATTTTAACCAGTCTCCCTCTCTTGATGTTTGCTCTTTTCTCTGCTTTTGCGAGCCGCTTGGCACAAAAAATCGGGTTGGAACATCTCTTTACTTACTGTCTCCTTCTCTTAACCGTTGGCTCTGTCATTCGGATTTTCAATCTTCCCCTTCTCTATCTAGGGACCCTAATTGTGGGAGCAAGCATTGCGATCTTCAATGTACTCCTCCCAAGTATAATCCAGGCAAATCAGCCTCAAAAGATTAGTTTCCTAACAACTCTCTATGTCACTGCCATGGGAATTTCGACAGCCATCGCTTCTTATCTTTCGGTCCCTATCACCCAAGCTAGTTCTTGGAAGGGACTCATCCTCGTTCTCAGCTTTCTCTGTCTGGTCACTCTGCTAGTCTGGTTGCCAAATCATCGCCACAACCACCACCTAGAAAGCCAAAAAGAAAAGCAAGTCAAAGAGAATATTCTAAAAAGTAAAGATGTCTGGGCTATCATTGTCTTTGGTGGTCTTCAGTCCTTACTCTTTTATACAAGCATGACCTGGTTGCCAACTATGGCTATTAGTGCTGGTATTTCTAATAGTGATGCGGCTCTCCTGGCTTCTATCTTCTCGCTGATCAGCATTCCTTTTTCCATGACTGTTCCAAGTCTAACGACTCGCCTATCAGATGGTCACCGTCGAATCATGCTGGCAATTATCTCTATCGCTGGGATGACAGGAATTGCCATGCTCTTGTATCCAACCAATAATTTCCTCTACTGGTTAGTCGTCCATCTCTTGATTGGAACGGCCTGCAGTGCCCTCTTCCCCTACCTCATGGTTTGTTTTTCTCTTAAAACCAGTTCTCCTGAAAAGACCGCTCAGCTATCAGGACTAGCGCAAACAGGAGGCTACATCTTAGCTGCTTTTGGACCCGCCTTGTTTGGTTACAGTTTTGAACTTTTCCAATCTTGGATCCCAGCTGTCCTTGCCCTTCTAGCCATCGATATCATCATGACCATCTCACTCTTTATGGTGGATCGGGCGGATAAGATACTCTAAACTTCTAGTTTTTACTAGGAGTTTTTTATATGTAAAATTTTTACACATATTTCTTGACAGGGCTTTCATATTGAGATACAATATATTTGAAAAGAGTATATATAAAATTTTTATATAATATAAAGGAGGTTTCCCATGTACTTCCCAACATCCTCTGCCTTGATCGAGTTTCTCATCTTGGCTGTACTGGAGCAGGGGGATTCTTATGGTTATGAGATTAGTCAAACTATTAAGCTCATCGCCAATATCAAAGAATCTACGCTCTATCCCATTCTCAAAAAATTGGAAGCCAGTGGCTTTCTGACCACCTACTCTAGAGAGTTTCAGGGGCGTATGCGCAAATACTACTCCTTGACCAATCGGGGCGTAGAGCAGCTCGTTACTCTAAAGGAAGAGTGGACGCTCTATACCGACACCGTCAACGGCATCATAGAAGGGAGTATCCGCCATGACAAGAACTGACTATCTGACTCAGTTAGAAACCTATCTCCATAAACTGCCTGAAGCTGACCGCATCGAAGCTATGGACTACTTTAAGGAACTATTTGACGATGCAGGTTCAGAGGGCGAAGAGGAACTCATTGCCAGTCTGGGAACTCCAAAAGAAGCTGCCCATGATATCCTCTCTGATCTTCTCGATAAAAAAGTCAATGAAGCCCCTGCTCAAAAGAATGACCGTCAACTGATACACATTGCCCTACTTGCCTTACTAGCAGCCCCTATCGGAATTCCTGTTGGAATTGCAATTATCTTAACCATTATCGGGCTTTTTATCGCAGCCGCCTCCGTCATTCTAGCCTTCTTTACCGTCTCTGTGACAGGTATCCTACTGGGCGGACTCTTTATCGTAGAGAGCTTTAGTGTCCTAGTCGAAGCCAAATCTGCCTTTATCTTGATTTTCGGGGCTGGTTTGCTTGCTATCGGTGCTTCTTCTCTTGTTCTATTAGGCATCTCCTATGTAGCCCGTTTCTTTGGGCTCCTGATCGTCCGCTTGGTGCAATGGATTCTTAAAAAAGGAAAGAGAGGTGACAGACATGCGTAAATTGACGAAAGGATTTCTCATTTTTGGTGTGGTTTCTACAATCCTTGGTTTTATCATGATCATTGTAGGCGCGCAGTCCAATGGTATTCAAAGTTTGCTTGCCATGTCAAAAGACCCCGTCTATGACAATCGTATCGAAGAAGTGACCTTTGGAAATGAAGTGGAAAAACTTGAGCTAGCCCTTGAGGAACATAGCCTAACCATCACAGAGTCTGTAGATGACAAGATCCATATCACCTATCATCCTTCCGTGTCTGGTCGTCACGATCTGACTACTGGCATGAGTGACAAAACACTGAGCGTCACTGACAAACAAGCCTCCCAACATCGTTTTCTCGGTTCAGGAATCGAAGGCCTACTTCGTATTGCCAGCAGTTATTCTAACCGTTTTGACGAAGTCATTCTCTCCCTCCCTAAAGGAAGAAAGCTGCAAGCAATCACCGTCTCAGCCAATCGTGGACAAACTAATATTCGTCAAGCCAATCTTGAAAATGCGACAATCAAAACAAAAGGCTATCTCTTAAGAATAACAGAAAGCTCTATCAAGAATAGTACACTAACGACACCTCATATCATCAATATCTTTGATACCGAATTTACAGATAGCCAGGTCAAGACGGAAAGGGAACACATCTATGCTGAGAATATCAAGGTCCACGGCAAGGTTGAGCTAGAAGCCCATTCCACTCTAAACCTCATTCTCTCCCAGAAAGAGACTGACCGTATCAATCTAGATCTTTCTTCTCAGCATGGTGGTATCTATCATAAACCCAAAGAAGAACATCGTGGACAAAAAGAGAATGAACTTGCCAACCCATACAGGACAGACAAAGCAGATGTCAAGGACCTGCTCATTGCAAAAGCCAACCAGGATATCTACCTACCTAAAGAAGAGCACTCTTCTCCATCTAGAAACCATTGACAAAAACGCTTTCATCTGCTAGGCTAAAGATAGAAACGACCATAAAAAAAGGAGGTTCCACTATGACACAAGAATGGTTTGAAAGTACCGATCTTGAGAAGAAATCACCTCAGACGAAATCGGAAAACCAGCCCAACGAGCCAGAGACTTCGGAAACTGTGGAAACTGAACCACAAGTAAGCGAAGAAACTCCTATCTTATCTAAAGAGTCGGAAACGCATGAGGAGGAAGCTCCCGAAACGATAGAAGAAGCCCAAACCGAGGAAGAGGGAGAAGAGAAAGCTGAAGAGAAAGGCAACCAAGAGAACCCTACAAAAGAAAAAAGCATCCTCAGCAAGGCTTTAGATAGTCCCTATATCCCAGACATTGACCCCCGCAAAACTGCCCGGTTCAAAGAAGAAATCGCACTGTTTTGGACTTGGCTTCTGGACGCTATCCAAGAACCAACTGCCAGCAAGACTACGGACCAAAAGCATCGTTACAGTGTCTTTTCCCTACTCACCTTGCTGTCTTCGATTAATCTTTTCTTTAGTATCTATCATATCAAGCATCTCTACTACGGCTATATGGCCTCTATTGCCAATAGTTTACCTAACCAGCTCCCACCTTTAGATCTCTTTGCCGGGCTTTCGATTCTGGTCGCTAGCGCTCTATTTTACTTTTCCATCATTTTGGGAGGCTTTACTGTCCGACGTGTGCTGGATCAAGAGAGCGACTTTACATTCCAAGAAGCCTTTGATCGGTATAGTAGACTCTTTGCTATACCACTTGTCCTAACAGCTCTAGCAAGTTTCTTTGCACTCTTTGGTGGCTTACGATTTGCTGGTATCCTCACTCTTCTAAGCATGGCCATCTTTGCCCTTGGAAATCTCTTTGTGATTAGCAAGCCAAGTAAGACCAGTAGCCTTGATCCATTTTATCGTTTCTTGCTAGCTGTCTTACTTGATGGAGCTATTCTCTTACCCTTCTTCATTGCAGAGCTCGCGCTGACAGTTGACTACCTTCGCATCTTGACCTTCTTTTAACCAAAATCCCTGCCATTTGTTAATGACAGGGATTTTTATGCTTACTTTTTTTAAACAAGGCCTACTCAATACTTGCCAATCCTTCAAAATCTTTTCCCAAAATGGCTTGTACTTCCAATTGATTGGCATCTAGTTGGTGGTAAAATTCTGTTGGTAGTGACTCTAGGAATCTTGCATAGTCCAAGCGAGCGATGGCTTCATAGTCTTTGGCTTTGGACCCATCACCAGAAATCGTCACTAGGTCAATCTCCCAAACAAGATTCTTGCCTGCCAACTGCTCGGTATAAGGAGCTGGTACAAAGGGTTCCTTTGGCAAAATCGTCTTGACTCCCTGGGCTAGGTGGTAGATACCGTGCACCTTTCCTTGGGCGTCTGGGTAAAATTTCACACTGGCAAGGTAGGCATCAGAGCCTTGAACCTTCTTGACCAACTCTTCAAAACGTGCCAATCCATCCTCAGCCAAAAAGCTCTCGAGGTATTCCTTGTTGAGATAGATAGGGGACAAGAGACCTTGGCAGTATACTAGACGAGCCGCTTTATCCGCTAGATAATGCTTGACTGTTTGTCGGAAATAAGCTTCAAAGTCAAATCCTTCTAGCCCTTCTACCACTTGCCCCAACTTGCTCGATAGGGCTTGGAGGAGAGCTTCTACAATCTCCCAGTCTGCTCTGGTAATGAAGTCTGGAATCACCACTTGATAGCCTTTTCGACTATCCGCATAGTTCACCTTGAAGAGAAATTGCGACTGACCTACAATCCCACACTCGATATACTCGAGACGATTGAGTGGCTGACGGAGATAGACCGCATCATAACTGTGTGACTCCAAGCCCTCCACCAAGGCCAGGATGGACTTGGCAGTCAAAATTTCCTGTTCTCCTAAAATGCTCTGTTTGTTTGGAATAAAAAATGTTTTTGCCATAACTGGCCTCCTTTGAAATCGTTTACACATAGTATACCCTATTTTCCTGAAAGATACAGAAACAAATTTTAGATTTTTAGATAAAAAGCATAGAAAAACAGCCCCTAAGGGCTGTTTGCTTTATACTGTAGCGACTTGATCCAAGCTTTCACCGATAGTTGCTAGGCGCTCGATCACTTCTGCTTGTGTCAATTCATTTTCTGAAACATAGCGGTTGCGTGGGTGAACACGGCACTCATGTGAGCATCCACGAAGGTACTTGTCTTCATTTTCTTCTGATGTTAGGATACGACGGTTACAGAAGGGATTTCCACAGTTGACATAGCGTTCACAAGGTGTTCCATCAAACCAGTCTTTCCCTACGATGGTTGGGTTGACATGGTTGACATCGACTGCGATACGCTCGTCAAAGACGTACATTTTCCCATCCCAAAGCTCGCCTTGGACTTCTGGGTCTTTACCATAGGTTGCGATTCCTCCGTGCAATTGACCGACATCTTTGTAGCCTTCACGGACCATCCAGCCTGAGAATTTCTCACAGCGAACTCCACCTGTACAGTAAACCACGACACGCTTGTCCATGAATTTTTCCTTGTTGTCACGGACCCATTGTGGCAACTCGCGGAAGTTGCGGATGTCTGGGCGGATAGCCCCACGGAAGTGTCCTAGGTCGTACTCATAATCGTTACGTGTGTCAAGAACCACTGTATCTTCGTCAAGAAGGGCTTCTTTGAACTCTTTTGGAGACAAATAAGCACCTGTTGTTTCAAGTGGGTTGATGTCGTTGTCAAAGTCGTTGTCTTCCAAACCAAGGTGGACAATTTCTTTCTTGTAGCGAACAAACATCTTCTTGAAGGCTTGTTCACTTTCTTCGTCAATCTTGAACCAGAGATCTTCCATGCCTGGGAGGCTGTGAACGTAGTCCATGTATTTTTGAGTTGTTTCGTAGTCACCTGAAACAGTCCCGTTAATTCCCTCGTCAGCGACTAGGATACGGCCTTTAAGGCCGATTGATTTACAGAAAGCCAGGTGGTCTGCCGCAAATTGCTCTGCGTTTTCAATTGGAGTATAAAGGTAGTAAAGTAAGACACGAATATCTTTTGCCATAAGATTTGTTCTCTTTTCTATTCTTAAATTTTCAGAATTTTTCATTCAACTATACTAGTATACCCACTTGGGAAAACGAATGCAATTTATTTGACCGGAAATTATATAGAGAGACCTGCCATTGCACTTCATCAATAACCATACCGAATCACAGATAATTCTCTCAATTTTTTGACTTGCTTAGCTTGATTTTCTGACAAACCCAGCTTGTTATCAATCAACACACGTGAGATGTCAACGTTCATTTGGCTCAGAATAAATGGAGTAGAGGTCCCATCATCCTCTAATCGTTTTTTATAAATCACTAACTGATTTTTCAAGGGAGTAAGTTGAGGCGCAGCCTTTAGATCTTCCAATAGATAATCAATGATGGTCATCGCTTCACAACGTCTTTCACTACCTCCAGCAAACCATTTTAATGGTGTCATACTCATTTCACTCCTGAAATTCGCTTATAAATTTAAAAACTATAATTCCTAACTCTCATGCTAATATTTTACCCAAACACCCTATGTAAAAAAGTCAGCAAAAATGGCAATGTTGCGAAAATATTATTAATCACATGCACCGCATAGGAAGGATAGATGCTCTTGGTATAGCGGGTCAAACCAGCAAAGATGATTCCAAGTGTTGCAAAGACGAAGATATCTAACAGACTAGGCAGGCTTGAAAAATGAGGGAGAGCAAATAAAATAGAAGGAAGAAGCAAATCAAGACCAAATCGCGAATGCTTAAAGAAAGCATTTTGCAGTAATCCTCTATAGAGCAACTCTTCCATCAGTGGAACCAGAAAGAACAGGGCTATATAAATACCTAGCTCTGCAAAGTTAGTCCCACTATAACCAATCAATACAGCCCAACCTTCCGCAGTTGACTGGACATGTTTAGCTGTCTGAACATTAAAAGAGATCTGGAGCACTACCACTAATACTGTCAAAATCGAATACCAAAGCCATTTTTTTCTTGGAATGCGAAAGAGATAACCATGGCCTGTCTTAACCAGAATCCAAATCATGACTCCGATAAATAGCAAACTCAAGATATTTTGAATCCAGAAGAAATTACCAATCTGGGAAGAAAATTGCCAATAGTTTTGGACAATAAGCGTCAGCTGAGAAAGGCCAAATACGAAAAATAGGTAAGAGAAGACAGCACTCATTTTGAAAAGAAGACGATATTTTTTCATAATAAATTCCCTATAGATATATGTGTATCACATCGCATAAACCCTCAGAACCACTCTTTTCATGTTTACATCCTAAAAATCACTACCTCCCCTAGAGAACTAAGGAAGGCAGTGATCACATTTTTAGGAATTAGGAATGAATACACGAAATCAATCGATTTTATGATTTTTTGTTTTTCAAGAATTCGTCGTATTGTTTTTGCATTTCGTTCAATACTTTTTCGTAGGCACCTTCAGATTTCAATTTTTCCATTAATTCTGGGATTGCTTTTTCTGGGTCTAAAGTACCAGTGTTGATAGCTGTATCGAATTGTTGCATTGTGTTAGAAATTGCTGAAATTTCAGATTTCACACTATCAGTGTTAAAGATAAATCCAAGTGCTGGAGATTCTTTAGCTTCAGCCAATTGTTTCTTAGAATCTGCAATTTGTTGGTCTGTAACGTTTTCGTTGATGTAAAGGATCCAGTTGTTACCAGTGTTCCAACCTGACATGTGAGTGTTTCCTTTGTATCCATCAAGGACGCGAACACGGTTTTCTTTACCTTCAACTTTTTCCCAGTTCTTGCCTTCTGGACCGTAAACAAGACCGTTCAAGAGTTCTGGATTAGTGTTCAAGAGGTTCAACACTTCCATTGATTTTTCTTTGTTCTTAGAGTTGTTTGAGATGACAAAGTTAGCAACTTGTGTTGTTTGGTTTTTCTTGATAAAGTTAGTGATTGGTTTGATTTGAATGTCTTTGTTCGCAACACGTGAGAGCAAGCTGTTACCATAGTCAGCTGGTCCTACTGTTTCTTCACGAACAAACCAAGTATCTTGTTGAAGGTCAAATGAAGTGTCACTTGTTGCTACGTCTTTTGGAATGTATCCAGCTTCATAGAATTTGTGAAGAGTCTTCAAGTGTTCTTTGAAACGAGGTACTTCGTAACGGTTTACGATCTTAGTAGTGTCTCCTTCAAGGTCGATAACAAATGGAAGTCCATTTGGTACTGGGTAGTCAAAGTTATCAGATGGGATAAAGTTCTTCGTAACCGCAAATGGTACTACGTCTGGAGCTTTTTCTTTGATTTGTTTCAAGACTGGTTCAAGTGTTTCGTATGAAGTGACACCTGAAATATCGATACCGTATTTAGCAAGAAGTGTTCCGTTGAAGGCAAAGTTTTGAGATGATGCAACGTTAGCTGCAACTGGTACTGCATAGATCTTACCGTTTACAGTGTTCCCTTTGATGTAAGCTGGGTCAAGTGCTTTGTAAAGCTCTGCTCCTTCTTTTTTATACAATTCTGTCAAGTCAGCATAAGCACCTTTTTGAGCATTTACGACATAGTTAGATGCAAATGCGATATCATAGTTTTCACCAGATGATGTGATAACTGACATTTTCTTATCATAGTCACCCCATCCGAGGTATTGGATATCCAATTTAGCACCGACTTTTTCTTCGATGATTTTGTTTGCATTTTCTAGCAATTCATCCAAGTTGTCTGGTTTGTCACCGATTTGGTACATTTTGATTACAGGTTTTTCACCTGAAGCTGAGTCAGCAGCTTTTTTGTTATTACCTGAGAGATTTCCACAAGCGGCAAGGCTTGCAGCCAAAGCGACTACGCTAGCAGATGCAAAAGCATATTTTTTCCAGTTTTTCATGATAAAAACTCCTTTTTTTATTTTTAAACTTATAAACGATTTAATGATTTGTAACTTCAGTCACTAAGATGAAGTTGGGAAGAGAGAAACGGTGTTTCTCAGCAAGTGCTATTCTTTCACACCACCGATCGTCAAACCTTTAACAAAGTAGCGTTGGAAGAATGGATACAGAATCGCGATTGGAAGGGTTGCAACCACAACCATGGCCATACGACCTGTTTCTTTTGGAAGAGCGACTCCCAGTTGACCAGATAAGCCGACTGCTTTTGCGATGTAGTCCATATTTTGCTGGATTTGCATGAGCAAATATTGCAATGGATACAAGTTGTCACTCTTGATGTAAAGAAGGGCGTTGAACCAGTCGTTCCAGAAACCAAGAGCTGTCAAAAGCGTGATGGTTGCGATACCTGGAAGTGACAATGGCAAACAGATCTGGAAGAAGATCCGAGCTTCACTGGCACCATCGATACGAGCGGATTCGAGAATAGCTTCTGGAATGGTCTTCTTGAAGAAGGAACGCATCAAGATGATGTTGAATGGTGAGAGGAGCATTGGAACAATCAAGGCCCAAACAGTATCACCAAGTTGAAGCAAACGAGTCACCACGATATAGCCTGGCACCAAACCAGCATTGAACAACATACTAAGAAGGGCAAATATCGTAAAGAATCTGCGGTACTTAAAGGTTGTCCGTGAGATGGCGTAGGCATAAGTGGTTGTAATGAAGACGTTGGTCACTGTTCCGACTACGGTTACAAAAACTGAGATAAAGAGCGCTTGGAGAATCTTATCTTTAAACTGAGCTAAGAACTGGAATCCATCTACACCAAATTTCGAAGGGAAAAAGCTATATCCATACTGGAGGATGCTCTTTTCGTCTGTCACCGAAATGATGATAACGAAGATAAAGGGCAAGATACAAGAAAGAGCGATTAAACCAGAGAGGATACTAAAGAAGATATCTGCTTTCTTACTGAAGGAGTGAATGCCGACATTATCGATTTTTTCTTTTTTAATTTTCTTTTCTGCCATATTCTCCTCCTTTCTAGAACAAAGCTGAGTTTGGATCGACTCGTCTTGCAAGCAAGTTTGATAGGATAACCAGAATCAAACCGACAACGGATTGGTAAAGACCGGCTGCTGAAGCCATACCGATATCTGCTGTCTGAGTCAAACCATTAAATACATACACGTCCAAAACGTTGGTTACATTGTAAAGCTGACCAGCATTGTGTGGAATTTGATAGAAGAGACCAAAGTCTGCACGGAAGATATTTCCGACTGCAAGGATGGTCAAAACTGTTACAAGCGGAGTCAACTGAGGAATGGTTACGTTGCGAATGCGTTGCCACTTGCTAGCCCCGTCCACTGTTGCTGCTTCGTAATAAGTTGGGTCAATTCCCATGATCGTCGCATAGTACATGACACTGCTATATCCAAAGCCTTTCCAAATTCCTAGGAAAAGGAGAAGATATGGCCAAATACCTAAGTCAGCATAGAAGTTGATTTCCTTCATGCCAATGGATGTTAGGAAATGGTTGAAAACCCCTTTGTCAATGTTTAGGAAGGCATCTGTAAAGAAACTGATGATAACCCATGACAGGAAGTAAGGGAACAACATAGACGTTTGGAAAATCTTAACCATTCTCTTAGAGCGAAGCTCGCTGAGGATGATGGCAATCCCTACTGATACAATCAAACCGATAAAGATAAAGCCAAGATTGTAGAGAACGGTATTTCGAGTGATGATAAAGGCATCTTTTGAACTAAACAAGAATCTGAAATTATCTAACCCGACCCATTTACTATTCACAATACTATCTATGAAACCATTACTGGTCATATGGTAGTCTTTAAAGGCGACCACATTCCCAAATACTGGAATGTAAAAGAATAGAATCAACCAGAGTGCCCCTGGTAAAACCATCAAGAGAAAAATCCAGTTATCTCTCAAGGTCTTTGAAAACTTTTTCATAATTTCCTCCCTTTTTATTCCTAAAAACTGATTTCATCGAATTTTTAGGTTTGATAACGATTACATTATTAGTATACTCCTATTTGAAGGTCAGGTTAAACTACTAATTATAGAAAAAACTCCACAAATTATTTTATGTGGAGAAGTTTTTTATAAGAAATAGGTTTCACGAGAAACACTCTGACTCGGAAAAGATGCCTTTAAGTCGTATAAATCGTTGAAGCTGTCGCAATGGTATGCCACTGATTAGCTGTAGTTGCTGCGAAGTCCTTGTCTGCGTAGAAGTCAGTAAATGGTAGGATTTCAACTTCTAGCTCGTCGATGCGGTCAATCTGTCCTGCCAGATAAGCCTCGATGCGGCTTTCTGCTCGCTTGATGCGTTGCAAGAGTCCGCCCATACGAATATCGGCTGTATCCAAGCCAAAGACCTTGTTTTCTTTCAGCCATTGGTGGCTAAAGAGGGCATGGAAGTGTTCGATTTGGCTTCTGAGTTTTGGTAATTCTTGCCTTGCGATTTCTTTCAGACTTTCTTTATCGTTTGCTTGGTAGGCCTGACGAATTCGTCGTCCTACATCGACTTTGCTACTTAAAATCTGGTTCAACTGGGCCTGAGTTTCAAAGAGATAAGCATAGTTTCCTGCTTTTTCTTTGATAGCAGCAAGCGTCTCAGCGGCCTGAGCAAAGTGCGGTTTGTCCTGTTCAGGGGTCATGTGTCTGTCAAGAATTGGGCAGAGAACATCCTGATAAAAGACATAGCGGTTGGGATTGATACCACTGAGATTACCTGGCAGGTCTGGCAAGAGGTTGGCAAGGTCAATCTGCATAAAGTCCTCAATTGATAAACCTGTATTGGTCTTGAAGTGAGCAGACAGACGGTCTAGGTCATTGCGGTAGCTGAGTTCTGCCCAGATTTGCAAACTTGGTAGGATAGAAAACTGGGCAGTTTCACCACCATTGTCTCCCCAACCCGTTACAATCACTTCTTTGATGTCATTGGCACGACAGGCTTTATTGGCTTCCACAGCGATGAGACGGCTGAAATGGTTGTTGGGTGTGAAACCAATCCACTTCCAAGCTCCGCCTGCAAAGGCAAGGTCATGGCTAATCTTGTGATGATTGCGGAAATTGCGGTTGTATTTTTCCTCACTATCCTGATAATAGTCCCAGTAAATCAAGGTCACACGTTCTTTAAGACGGTCTAGGTAGACACGAGTTTCCTCCGGAATTTCCACATCACGGTCGTACTGGCCATCCGCTGACATGAGTTTGAAGAACATATCGCTCCACATCTGGCAGTGGAAACCATACTTGTCTGCAATATCCAGCACGCGCTCCAAATGTTGACACATAAGGAGACTACGGTCTACAACACCGTTCAAGATGAGGTAGCGTCCCAAACCAACCAAGTGAGCCTCGTCCATCCCGATATTGACCTTGCGAGTCTGCAGTTTAGATAGAGTGGCAAACATGCCATCAATCAGGTCATAAACCTTTTCTTCCCCAATAAGGAGAATGTCCTCTACATCACGGAGTTCTTGTACTTCCTTAACACCCCATTTGACAAAGGCTGACAAGTGGGCCAAGGTCTGGATACATGGTACAAAGGTCATGTCAAACTGCTGGGCGTAGGCTTCGATTTCCTGTAACTCCTCAGCAGAATAAGCTCCACGGAAGTAGCCAAAGTAAGGTTGCCCCTCAATCTGGTAGGTGTCTTCCATGTAGAGTTCAAAGGTTGAGTAGCCCATGAGAGCCAAGACCTCAATCATCTGCTTGACAGAAGCCACATTCAGTACCGCATTTCGAGAACAGTCTGCCATGTAGGCTAAATCTTCATAAGCAGCTTGTTCTTCAAGGTCTACCTTATCACCTTCTGCTAGAGCTGTTGCAAACAAAGATAAGGCGCGGTAGAGTTGGTGAGGTTTGCGATAGGTTAGTTGATAGTGTCCACCTTGACCTATAATCGAGATAGACGTTTGATCAGACTGAGCGACTGCAACTTCCACATCTGGTAAAGAGATATGTTTTGTCAGCAAGTCAATTGCCTGCGTTTGCTTGGAACTAAGTCCAGTAAAAATTACCATTGGTTTTCCTCCTGTAGCCAGTTGACAAGGGCACCATAGAGATTGGCATCTGCGTGATAGGTGCAGGCTTGAATAACAGGTGCGACCGTGTATTCTTCATAGGTATCGATAAAGTCATCGACAGCCTTCTTGACGCCTTGGATAAAGTTTGGGTTTTGACTGATGGAGCCTCCCAGACTAATGACATCTGGATCGATGAGATACTGGATATTGAGCAAGCCTTGAGCCAGATTACGGTTCATGCACTCAATGGCTTCTTGGCAAAGGGCATTGCCTGCTGTAGCTTCTTGGTAAATCTTGCGACCATCCCAGTCAGTCTGACCAGATTTTTCAATTACGTAGCGAACCATGTTTCCTGTAGAGGCTAGTAGCGACCAGTTGTTGAGTTTTTCAGCAGGTGCAATGGTTGTCATATAGCCAAACTCTCCCCCCAAGCCATGACGACCTCGGTGAAGCTTGCCATTGATAATCATGGCCCCACCGATCCCTGTCCCAATCACGACACAGGCTGCATTTTCAATCTCTGGGTGAGCCAGCAGTTCACTAAGTCCAACGCAGTTGGCATCATTTTCTAGATGGACAGGGAGTTGATGATGAGCAAGGGCCTCATACCAAGAAAAGCCATGGATGTAAGGGACGGCACTAATTCCCTCAATCACACCTGTTTCTTGATTGACCGCGCCTGGAACACTCATAGCGATCCCACTATAATCTTGCTCTGACAGACGTTTGTCTAGCCATGTCAGTAAATCCTCTAAGTTTTCTGGCGTCGGAGTACTTGTCTTATCTAGTATTTTTCCATCAGGAGTCAGACTGGCAAACTTAATCCCAGTTCCTCCGATATCAATGGTTGCAATGGTCATTGTTCTTTACCGTAAAAAGGGGCGAATCAGCAGTTAGTCCTTACTCTTTCGCCCCTCCTTTCTATCTCATAGTATTAGTTATCAAACACTTTAAAACTGTTAAATGTCTTCTTTTTTGATTAATTCTGTGCGAATCTCTTGTGGCGCTAATAGTCCTGAATGAACTGGATATGGTCGCTCAAGCAAGTCCAAAATGGTTTGTTGGTGTTCTGATATACGCACATTTTCTTGACTCATATTGTAGTAACGAAGTACATATCCTTCTTCATTTTCAGCAACTTTAAAGGCTGTTGGGCAGACTTGTGGTAAGCTGAGCGCCGCATGGCTCAAGAGGCTACCAGTCGCTGCCACACTTCCTTCTTGTTTAGCAACCTGAAGACTAGTGAATGGTGTTTGGAAGGCTTTGGCACGACGGAAAGCGGAGAAGCGTTCCCCTGCTTGGTGGCATTCAAGTGCAAACTCGACTTCAAACTCGCGCAAGCACTGAGCCTCTGGTGTTGGGAAGTAACCCCAGTCACCTAGCTCACCTGAGGCACGAAGAATGGTCACGGCAATGGTATCATCTCCAAGGATTTCATACTCGTGTAATCCTTTATTTGCCACTGTCACACCTTTTTCATCATCATACAGGCTGACAAAGGCTTGTTGGTGTTGAGGATTTTCAGGATTTTCCCATGAAGCTGCTGGTTTGTTTGGTCGTGTCACCACTTCATAGATGCTTTCAGAATCATTGCTTGGACGCGTATTATGAGTCTTGACCAAGAGACGGATACGGTGGTCCTTAGCGGTGTTGGTAAAGCGAGTCTTGAAGCGGATTTGAGGATTGTCAACAAAGACAGTCATCTCTGTTTCAAGAAGAATGCTTGTCAATTCTTCTGAGCGCCCAGCTTCACGCGTCATAAACTCGATGATTCCTCTTTGTTCCGCATCCAGTTTTTCGTCTGCACTTACTGGAATTGTCAATTCATGCTTGAGCAAGATCTTGGCAAAACGAGCTGTATTTTCCAAGACTTCACAGCCTTTGAGTTCTGCGTAAATAGGCTCTGTTCCTTTTGGTTGGAAATAGATGTACTCATTTCCAATGTCACCACGGTCTTCAAAGCGAATAACATCTTCATAAGCTTCATGAGTTGTCTTGTCGTAGACCGTGATGTTTTCATCCACACTGACCGTTACAAATGGCGTATCAATCACTCCGTTTTGGTAAATACCGTCACGGTGTTCTTGTTCTCCTTCGAGCAATTGGAAGGTTGTCCAAGAAAGTGGTGCCAGATGAACAGGTACTGTCACGCGCACTTGTCGAGCGATACGAGCCTGACGGAACTTGTCTTTTGGCAAATCATACTCAAAATTAGCTCCCAGATCTTCGATTTTCGCTTCTACAACATGCCCTTCCAAGTCTTCGACACGGTAGCTTGGCAAGGTCAAGGCTGCCATTTTCTTATAGCCTTCTGTTGGGTGCAATTCCTTGAAATCACAAGTCGCTACATCAATCACGGTGCTGACTGTATCAACCTTGTCATGCAAGCCTGTGTTAATGACGGTAAAGAGATAGTCGCTTTGGGCTTCGTGGGTTGCGATTTTACCCTTCCATTCGTTGAGAAGGTTGGTCTTAACAAAGTTTCCGACTTGGTTGACCTTTGCAAAACGTGTCTCCATCTCACGGTGAACCTCGTCCACACTACAGCCACAGATACTGTCATGTGGCGCATTTTGTAGAAGGACTTTCCAAGCATAGGTCAACTGGTCCTTATGGTTGTGCCCACCAGTGATGACAGTCAATGGCTCCACCACTTGTTCTAGGAGGTTGCTATTTTCTTGGAAGGCTTGTTTTAGGTAAATGCGTGATGAAGAAGTGTTGGCAAGTGTGTACCAGCCATCTGTTTCCTGACTGGTCAACTCACCTGTAACCGTTGATAACTGCTCTGGTAGAGCACTTTCTACTGCATGGACATAGTCATCAAAGGAACTATGAACAAAGGTCACATCTGGGAAGAGTTCATTGGCCACACGAATGGCTTCGCTCAGATTTCGCTGTACAGGCTGGTGGTCACATCCGTTCATCATCAACCATTGGTTGGTCGAAGCGTAGTCACGCACATCTGACAGTTTTTGTTTCCAGAAAGTTAGGGCCTCATCCTTATCAACTGGGATTTCATTCCCATTACTATACCAGTTGGCAAAGAGGATACCGAGGACACGACTTCCGTCCGCACCCTGCCAGTACATTTCTGAAAACTGGGAAGTGAACTGCTCATCTTCGAGGACTTGGTTGTCAAATCCAATCGGCTTGACACCACGCCCAAAGGCTGCCACGTGAATACCTGATTTTTGAAGAATTTGGGGAGCTTGTCCCATATTTCCAAAGGTATCTGGAAAGTAACCAATCTGAGTTGATTTGCCCCATTTTGTACATTCTGCTTGACCAATCAAGGTATTACGGACATTGGCTTCACTTGAAATCAAGTAATCATCCTGCAAGATGTAAAAGGGACCAATTTTAAGTTTGCCTTCGTCGATGTAACGTTGGACTTTGTCGCGATTTTCAGGGCGAATTTCCAAGTAGTCATCAAGGACAATTGTTTGGCCATCCAAGTGGAAACTCTTGAACTCAGGGTCATTTTCAAAAAGGTCAAAAAGATTATCAAATAATTCCACCAACTGCATCCGGTGGCTTTCAAAAGGTAAGTACCACTCACGGTCCCAGTGACTATGTGAGATAATATGTACAACAACATTTTCCATGAAGTAAAACCTCATTCTAAATTTAAATTTTTATTTCTATCTAACTAAAGAACTGACTAGCGGATATCCAGATAATCCAAGACCAACTCACAAAACATCATATTGGCCCAAGAGAACCATTCACGAGAGTAGAGAGTTGGGTCGTCCACGTGGAAGCTTTCGTGCATAACACCTGTACCACCATCACAGGCAACCAGCTGATCGAGCAAGAATTTCTTCTCTGCCTTATCTCTTGTTGTCAAGCCTTGGATAGATAGGGCAATCGGCCAGATATAGCGATAGAAGGTATGGGAACTTCCGAGACCACTAGCGTATTTCCCTTGATAGAAGTATGGATTTTCCGAGCTCAAAATGGTCCGACGAGTTGCTTGGTAAACTTCATCGTCAATATCGCAATAGCCCAGATAAGGCGCCGCCAGCAGACTCGGTACATTTGGATCGTCCATGATGCTAGCATTTCCTAGGCCATCCACTTCAAAGGCATAAATCTTTTCACCCTTGCTATTGGTCGTATAGGCGTAGTTTTCAATACCTTCTTGGATCTCAGCCTGGAGACGCTTAGCATCTGCAATGATACTTGAGCTATCAGCTAGGTCTAGTTCTGCAAAGATTTCTTGCACATAACCCAAGACGACTACGGCAAACATATTGGAAGGAATCAAATAGCTATACTGGCAACAGTCATCACTTGGGCGAAAGGCTGACCAAGTCATACCCGTCACTGCAAAATCAGGTCCAAAACCATCATTTACCAGAGTATCTTCCTTGCGGTCTGTATCCCGAACGAAACGATAATGTGAGTTCTTGTGGTCTTGTTCCACTGTCCAGAGATGAAGAATTTCCTTGGTCGCTGCGACAAAAGTCTCATCAAACTGACTGGTCTCGCCAGTCTCTTTCCAGAGGAGATAGGCCAACTGCAAAGGATAGCAAAGCGAGTCCACCTCATACTTGCGTTCCCAAATCCAGCCATTAAGCTCTGTATGGTCGGTCTCATGGTGCCCCTTCCAGTTCTCCTCAATGTTAAAGGAGTTGGCATAAGGATCCTTGAGAATCAAGGTCATCTGACGCTTAACCAAACCTGCAATGGTTTGACGCAGGAGGGTGTCTCTTTTAGCCACATGAAGATAGGGTCTGAGTTGGGCTGTCGAATCCCGGAGCCACATGGCAGGAATATCCCCTGTGAGTACAAAGGTTGAACCATCTTCTAGGATCTCGACCGTATTGTCCAAGGTGTCTGTATAGCAACGCTCAAAGACATCCACCCACTCCGGATGGTCCTTGGCCCGCTCTGCTACTTCATCCAGCCATTCTCTAACAATTTCTTTCGAATAAATCATCGTGCAGTTTCCTCTTTCAAACAAGTTTCATGTTCAGTATAAAAAAAAACGCCTCCAAAAGATATACACAAACTAAAGGCGTTTTGAAACAAACTTATGAAAAAAATAAGTAGAGATTTCCGTTGGGATCGTTTTGTTTATTCTAAAAGTCATAGTCATCATCTAGCATTGCTTCTGCATTTCCCATTAGATACCCCGCACCCACTTGAGAAAAGAAATCGTGATTAGCAGTTTCAATCGAAATGCCATTCATGACAATTGGGTTCACATCAGACGCTGTAATATTCGAAAAATAACTTTGAAAGCCCATATTTTGTAGCGCTTTATTGGCATTGTATTTAACAAATACCTTTATTTCTTCTGCCAGACCAATAGGTGCATAGACTTCATCCGTATATGCAAACTCATTTTCTAAAAGATCATCTAAAAAACGATACATCCAAGTTATGAACTCATGTTGTTCTGCTTCTGAGAGCTCATCAAAAGTTAAGCGAAACTTATATCCCAGATAAGTCCCATGTACAGATTCGTCCCTAATTACTAATTTGATTAACTCTGCTAGATTAGCTAATTTATTTTGTCCACGATACCAAAGCGGTATGAAAAAGTTGCTATAGTATAGGATTCCTTCTAAAAAGACACTCGCAACCATCACCTGTAGAGGGGTTCCATGCTGATACATCTCATTTATCTTTTGGGCCTTATACTGCATTCTAGGATCCTGATTCATCCAATCATATATTTTCTCAATTTCCTTAAAAGTATTTAACGAAATCAATATGGTACCGTATGTCTTAGCATGGATAGATTCCATAAATGTAAAATCACTCAGAACCGCTCTTTCCTTGCGAGTTCGAACGTGCTGTTTAATAGAATACAACCCCTCTTCAGATTGAAGCGTATCAAGCAGAGCCAAGCCCCCTACCGCTTTCTTGACAACCTCTTTTTCCGGATCTGATAGTTGCTTCCAATCAAGCAAATCATTTGATACTGGGACACGAGTATCGATCCAAAATTGTGCCGTGGCTTTATCCCAAACATAGTCGTCTAACTCATCCTCAACTTCTTTCCAATTCAATGTCCGATGCAACATGTAAATCCTCCTCAAAAATTATAATCATCATCACGCGATTCTTCTATCCTATGGATAGACATCTGCCCGAGAAGCTCGTGCTTTCTTAATCTGTTCAATACTCGATCAAGCGTAGAGAGAATCTCTCTATCAACTGGGTACCTCTCTTCAACCCCGATACTCCCTAACAAACGATTGGCTTCTCTTTGCACAAGGTTCTGCACCAATTTTTGAATATCAGCATCTACATAAAGTTCACAAATAATCTTCCCCTCTGTTTCTAAAATTCTGTCAATCACTTCAACAGACCAGGTTTGAAATGAAATTTGGTCAGCTCTATCCATTCTTGCCAAAAGAAGATTGACTTTATGTATCAGATAATCACAATGCAATGATTCATTCAAGAGAATCATTTTCACCATTTCGCCAAGATTAGTAAAGCCCTTTTGAATCCACAACCTCATCAAAAAAGCAAGTTGACTATAAGTCATAATTCCTTCCACACAAGTAGCCATAAAGCGCTTCTGAATCGCATTTTTACTATGATATACCGTGTCGACTCTTTCTAGTCGCTCTACTACTAATTTATGTTGATCTACCCACTCAAATAAGGATGCCACCTCCTGCTCGTCCTCATTAAAGGAGTATAAAATAGTATTATAAGCCTTGGTATTTACCATTTCAGTGAACTGTAGATTGTTTACAATAGCAACCTCCTGTTGTGAGCGTTCACTATGCCGTATAAACTCCTCCGCCTCTAACGACTGGTAAGTTGATAAATTCGCAAGAAAGATCAGCGAACGATTTAATTCTTGTTTCTCCTTTACCGACAAACGATTAAAAGCAGGTTTGTCATTTTCAATTGGAATTCGATTGTCTAGCCAAAATAACGATGTCGCTCTCTCCCACGTAGCGTTATCTAATTCATCCTCAATCTCATTCCAGTTGATTGCTTTGTAATATAGAAATTTTTTTGACATCTTCTCTCCTTAAATCATACAAGATTCACAGCTATTTACACTGTTAAATTCGTCATCCTCTGTATAGGTTCTAACATAATAAAGTGATTTTATCCCTTTTCGCCACGCGTAATTCCGAAGGCGATTCAAGTCACGTGTCGTTAGCATTGTATTTTCCTTAGTTTTCCATTCATATAGTCCCTCAGGTAATTGAGAACGCATAAAGAGAGTCAGACTCATTCCCTGATCAATATGCTTTTGTGCGACTGCATATACATCAATAATTTTACGCTGATCCATGTTATAAGCAGTCTCATAAAATGGTAAGGTATCATTGGACAGATACGGAGCGGGATAAAAGATCGATCCCACCTTCTTTTCCTGCCGATTCTCTACCAACTGAGTAATCGGGTGAAGAGAAGCACTCGTTTCGTTGATATAAGAAATAGAACCATTAGGCGCCACTGCTAAACGATTTCGATGGTAGAGGCCATCTTTCATGACCTTCTCCCTTAGTACCTTCCAATCTTCTTTCGTTGGAATAGGAATATCCTTAAAAATGGCTGCTATCTTAGGAAATCTAAATACAAAATCCTGCTCTACATATGGTGAAAAGTAACTTCCATCGGCATAGCTCGAATCCGCAAATTCATAAAATGTCTCATGCCGCTCTCTTGCGATTCTATTGCTAGATACTAAAGAATAATAATTCAATGCTAAGAAATAGGCTTCTGTAAATTCTAAAGACTCTTTTGAACCATACTTGATTTGGTGCAAAGCGAGAGCTGTGTGTAATCCCATCGCTCCGAGTCCTATCGTATGGTAGAGACGATTTCCCTTATTTACTGTAGGCACCTCTTCAACAGACTCTAGATCCGTAACAGTCGTTAAGGCACGCACCATTGCATCAACAGAGGCAGCAAAATCTTCAGATTTTAGTAAATTAACAATATTAGTTGATCCAAGGTTACAACTAATATCCGTTCCCACCTCATGATAGGACAAATCATCATTCAATACGGATGGAGTCTGTGGTTGCAAAATCTCCGAGCAAAGGTTACTCATAATGATTTTCCCTTTGACGGGATTCGCACGATTAGCGACATCGATATTTAGAATATAAGGATAGCCAGATTCTTGTTGCAAGCGGGAAATTTCCTGTTCCAATTCTCTCGCTTGAACAACCGTCTTTTCGATAGCTGGATTTGCAACCAATCGGTCGTATTCAGCCGTGATATCTACATACGAAAAAGGTTTCCCATAGACTTTTTCAACATGATAAGGATTAAACAGATACATGGGTTGATTTGTTTTAATCAGCTCGTAATACTTATCCGGAACGACCAACCCCAGAGAGAGGGTTTTAACACGAATTTTTTCATCTGCATTTTCCTTCTTTGTCGATAAAAAGGCGAGAATATCCTGATGAAAAACATTTAAGTAAACGACCCCTGCCCCATTTCTCTGTCCTAGTTGATTGCTATAGCTGAAAGAGTCTTCTAGTAGTTTCATTACAGGAAGCACTCCCGAAGAAGCATGTTCAATTCCTTTTATAGGAGAACCACTGGCACGTAGGTTCGATAAATTCACTCCAACTCCACCACCAAGTCTAGAAAGCTGCAAAGCAGAATTGACCCCACGTCCGATAGATAACATAGAGTCATCAAGATCTATCAGAAAACAAGAGACCATCTCACCACGCCGTTTTTTCCCTGCATTTAAGAATGTGGGGGTCGCAGGTTGGTACCGTTGGGTGATTATTTCCTCCGCAATTTTTGTCGCTAAGTTCTGATCGCCATTTCCTAGATAGAGGGCATTAAGGAACACCCGGTCCTCAAACGATTCCAAATAGGTCTTGGAATCATTCGTCTTTAGTGCATATTGATTATAAAATTTATAGGCTCCCATAAAACTCTTAAAGGCAAAACCATGTTCCTTGATCTTTTGATATAAGTCCTCTAAAAAATTACTATCAATCTCACCAGACTCCCCATGATACAAGCCCACAACCTCTTCATCCACATAATCCTCTCGAATTAAATACTGGAGGCGTTCTTTCAAACTTGAAAAATGCATCGTATGAGGTTCAATTTCATTCTTTAAATAGTCTGTTAAGGCTTCTCTATCATAGTAAAGAGGAATTTCCCCATCAATTGGAATGTTCACCATATTGTTCAAAACAAAATAATCCTTAGTAGCTGACATCTATTTTTTCCTCCGCTTTCTCAAAACTAGCTAAAATATGTTTGGAGATCCTCTCTACATCTTCATCTGTCCCACGTAATTCAAAAACATCTATAACAGGAAAGCCAAACTGCTCTGCATATTGAAAAGCCGTCAGACAGAATTGCTTATTGAAATTTCGATTACCACTCCCGATAATTCCTAAGCAATAACGAAAATTTCCTTGATACTCCAAAAATTTTCGAAGATTTCCCGTTAGAATTTCTTGGAAACCAGTATCAATTCCATTTCCCCCCTCTAGATAAGTTGGCAAAAAACTGACAAAGGGACCATCTACCGTAATCGCCTTTCCCTTTAAATCTTTTATATTCAAAGACTCAACTTCTCTATGATGCGTCGTTTCTATATATTGACTGACCCGTTGTACAAAAGAGCTCGTATTCCCACTTAAACTAATATAATAAAATCTAATTTTTTGCATGACTCCTCCTTTTTTGATACAATATATTGTGTTTTATAAAACAACACGCTCTATATATTGTGTTTTTTATTTTACTGTATCTAAATGATAAAAAAATTGATATTCGTCAAGTTTCTATAAATTTCTTCAAGATTAGGAGTTTCTATGTCCCAACCATGCTTTTATACCGTTCCCCTTTTTAGCTCCCTCTCCCGTGATGAACTTCAGGGTATCCAAAGTCTGTTTCACCATAAGAAATTTAAAAAGGGCGAGTTGATTTTCTCGCCCTTTGACGAAGAAACTTTAATCATTGTTAATAGAGGACAATTTAAGGTCTATCGTCTGACTAATGATGGAAGCGAACAATGTATCCGTATCGTTAGCAAAGGAAATTACGAAGGAGAAAACTATCTCTTTGGAGAGAATAATCAGGATCTCTACGGGGAAGCCTTGGTCTCTACAGAAATCTGTGTCATTCATAAAAAGGATTTTCAATACCTTCTCCAGAGTTTTCCACATTTTAGTTGGCAACTTCTACGTCTTAATGCCAGAAAAGCAATTCAGACAGAAGAGCAAGTCACCTTATTAGCCTTTGAAAAAATAGAACAACGCCTCGCTTGCTATCTTATACACCTTGCCGAAAAAGAGGACAATCCTAAATTCACCTTCACTTTGCCAATTTCAGAAAAGGAACTCGCTAGTTACCTCGGAACGAGGCCCGAAACTATTTCGCGAAAATTTAAGATTTTTGAAGAACATCACTATATTCGAAAGATACGTCGTACTATTCATATCACAGATGATGAGGCCTTAAGGAATTTGTATTGATTTAAAGTTTTTTTGTTCATTTCATGTTATACTATATAGAATATAAAACGTTTACAACGAGATAACTATGAAACCAATACTTGAAACCATCGATACCCGCTTTGGGACTGCTAGCAAGCATGCCTTTTCTCGAGGAAATACCCTGCCTTACACGGGCGTTCCTTTTGGGATGAATTACTTTGTGCCTCAGACCAGCGACCAGGAGGGAGCTTGGTTTTTCGATCCGCATCTGCCTATCTTTCAGGGGATTCGATTAACCCACCAGCCCAGTCCTTGGATTGGGGGCTACTCTTGGCTCCTTCTAACACCTGTCATAGGCCAGCTAGGTGGAGACAGCCTCTTCCATCGTCAGTCTTCCTATGATATGGATAAGGCCTCCTTCCAACCTCATTATCTGAAGATTTTCTCCCTGCGCTATCAGATTGAAATCCAGCTCACACCGACTTGCTACGGTGCCTCTATTCGTTTGGAGCAAAAGCAAGGCAAAGCCCTCTCCCTCTACCTTCACACAGCAGATGAACTGACCGTAGAGCAAGTAGATAAGCGAACTCTTTCCCTACGACAAGAAGGAAAAACAGAGACCAACAAAAATCCTCTGATACTGTTTACTGCTCTACAAATGAATACGGATATTCTTGCTGTCAGCCAAGAAGGTGGGGACTGGCGAATTGACTTAGCAAGCAGTCATGCTGAGATCCAGCTAGCAACTTCTTTCATCTCTCCATCTCAAGCTCTGCTTAATCTACCTCAAACGGACTTTGATAGCTGTAAAGAAAGTGCGAAAGCAGACTGGGAAGACCTCCTCCATCGTTTTGACATACTAGAGACAGGAGAAGCTTATCGAACCTTCTTTGACCACTGCCTCTATAGACTCTTCCTCTTCCCACAGACATTTTATGAGGTGAACGAGTCAGGACAAGCCATCCACATGGATCTGGCTACTGGTACTGTCAAGCCCGGGGTCCTTTATAGCAACAATGGTTTCTGGGATACCTTCCGCACCACCTTCCCCCTCTTTGCCCTTATCATACCGGAACACTATCACCATTTTTTGGAAGGTTTTCTTAATAGCTACCGGGATACTGGATTTCTTCCAAAGTGGCTGGCCCCAGACGAGCGTGGTATGATGCCTGGTACCCTACTAGATGGTATTATCGCAGATAGCGCCTGCAAGGACATGGCTCCCGACTTGGAAGAAGAACTCCTCCAAGCCATGCTTGAAACAGCCAGCAAGTCCGACCCTCTCGGCATCAATGGTCGCCACGGACTAGCCCAATACCAAGAGCTTGGCTACCTCTCTACCGACCACCACGAAAGCGTTAGCCATACCCTAGACTACGCCTATAGTGACTTTTGTATTGCCAGCTGTGCCGAAAAACTAGGGAAAAGAGAAATAGCTGAGACCTACAGGACAGCGTCTCAAAATTACCGCCATCTATTTGACGCTGAGACAGGTTATATGCGAGCGCGAGACAGTCAAGGAAACTTCCGCCCTGACTTCTCCCCTTATAGTTGGGGACGCGACTACGCCGAATGCTCTGCCATTCAAGCGACTTTAGGCGTCCTCCACGACATACCAGGCTTAATCCAGCTTATGGGCGGAAAAGAAACCTTTAGCAACTATCTTTTGAAAGCCTGTCAGGACGCTCCTCTCTTTGAGACGACAGGCTATGGTTACGAGATTCATGAGATGAGCGAGATGGCTACTACTCCTTTTGGACAAATCGCCATTTCCAACCAGCCTAGCTTCCACATTCCTTATCTCTTCCGCTACAGCAACTACCCAGACTACACTGCCCTTCTCATCAATACTCTGCGTCAGAAAGCCTTTCACCCAAGCTGGGAAGCCTATCCTGGCGATGAAGACAATGGCAGTCTCTCTGCTTGGTACATCTGGTCAGCTCTTGGATTCTATCCAACCTGTCCGGGCAAGCCCAGCTACGATCTCGGAATTCCTCTCTTTGACCACCTCCGTATCTACCTGGCTAAGGAAAATAAATGGCTGGATATACATGCCGAGCAAAACTACAGCCATTTCAACTTTGTCAAAGAATGCCGATTGGACAAGTCCCCAGTATCTAGCATTCAACACCAAGATCTCTTGAAAGCTGAGCAACTGACCTTTACACTTAGCTGGTTGCCAAGTCACTCCTAACCAAAAGAACCTTTGCATCGCGCAAAGGTTCTTCTTTTATGAAACTTGGACCTGAAGCTGGTCAACCAGCTGCCCCTCTACCGTCAGATTCAGATAAAAATCTAAGGTTTTATCTCCTGCAAAATACAAGGTTGGTAGCGTCAGCCTTTTTTCAGTCTCGCCAGCTTGAAACGCAAGGAATTGAATATCGTCCCGATAGGCGACACCATGCACACCTGTCCCTGGTTGAATCGAAATCTTAGCTTCTAAAGGACTGCTAAATTCTATGCGCTTCACTGTAAAGTGGACATTTTCTCCCTTGGTCACAGCTAGACTTTTTTCTGAAAACTCTAGTTGCTGAACAGTTTCTTTTTTCGACAAGGTAGGTGTTTTATAGAGTGAAATCTTGGTCAACAAAGGCAAAGCCTGTGCCTCTGTAATGGTCACGCGTATCTTCTGCGCCTCAACGACTGTTCCTCGTAAGAGACGTTTGTAGCCAACAGTATAACCAGAGCCAAACTCCTGCCAGGCACCATCCAACTCTACCTGAACATGGAAAGCAGCGATGCGTTGCCCCAACTTCAAATCTTCCCTCAGCTCAATCACATCGAAAGTCTTGGGAGTTCCTAAATCAATCTCTAACTGGATTGGCAACTCTGCATCACTTGCCCATGAACTGATCTCCCGTCCATCTGTCAGATGATGACAGGCATAGTCTGGTAATAGAGCAGGGCCGTATACCTTGGCTCCCAGAGCTAAATCTTCCCTATAGAGTGTGTCACGGTAGGCAGCAAATTCATACAGTCGCCGGATATCCTTTTCGTCAAAGAGTCCATCTTGGTTTGGCGGAATATTGAGTAAGAGAGGTGTACCCCGACCCACCGAGTGAAAGTAGATTTCGACCAATTCCTTGAGAGACTTGGGGTCCTGATCCTCATGGTAAAACCAGCCCGGCCGAAGAGAAACATCTGCCTCACCGATTGAAAATAGCGTTCCCGAGGGGTCTCCGTGTTGCAGGTAATCTAATGCAACCTCGGTTCCCAACTGGTCTGGTTTGATCTTTTGCCACAAGGGATCTCCTGCATAGCCTCGCTCATTTCCAATCCAGCGGATACTGGTCTCTTCAGTTGAGAAAATCAAACAATCGCCCTGCAAGTCACGAATGGTTTCAAACCAAGTCTCAAACTCATAGTTGACCTTCTGGGCCCCTTCGCCTCGAGCACCATCCATCCACACCTCAGTGAACTTACCGGCATTCCCATAGGCAGGATTTGACAAGATTTCCTTCAATTGAGCCAGATAGTAGGCATTGTAATCCGCTTCTCGGTCCACGTGATAGAGGGGACTGTGGGCATCCCAAGGAGACAAATACACTCCCAAATCCATGTCAAACTCTGTTGCAGCTTGAGAAACCTCGAGAAGCAAGTCCCCCTTTCCATCCCTCCAAGGGCTAGCCTTGACCGAATAATCTGTACGGGCTGTCGGGTAAAGCACAAAACCATCATGGTGCTTCACCACCAAAATCAGCTTTTTAAAACCCGTTTCTTTGAGTACCCGAACCCATTCACGCGCATCCAACTTGGTCGGGTTAAAACGCATAGGATCCTCTTGCCCACTTCCCCATTCCTGGTCATAAAAGGTATTTGGACCAAAATGGATAAAGGCAGCTAGTTCATCCTCTAAATAAGCTAGCTGGGCCTGGCTTGGTAATGGTCCATGTGGCTTTATGTTCGTCATCATCTCATATCTCTTTCTCTTGTTCACAAAGTTATCCACAACTTGTGGATAAGAAAACATTCCTAAAAACTAGTTTTTTCAGTCTCTAGCTCACCTGTCACCCTAAACAGACCTTTGTCAAGCAGCTCTGTACTAGGGTTTATACTAGCTTTCCAGAAAGTCACTAATATACGAAACTATTATCAGGATACTTCAACACCCTGAGTTTTATGTCATTTCCTCCAAGGCTTATCCACAGACTGTGAATAAACTATTGTTCCAAACTGCTCTCTCTTTGACTATAACAAAAAGCGATAGCAGCGTCAATATGGCTAAGATGCCTTCCTAAATCCCCTGAAAAGATTCTATAATTTGTACAATCGTAACTTTTGCATTCGTCAGCTAGTTAGAATCAGCTAGTAGAAAATGACTGCTTTATCACATTGTGAACAGCACAGCTGTGGTACTATAATATCTAACAACCTAATCATTTCTAGCAAAAAATCCCGCAGATCTGCGGGATTTTCTCTTGCATCAATGAGCCAACATTTCTTGGGCGATTTCTCGACCAGATAGGTTATCTGGATAGTAGGTTGGCCAGTTATTCATCTCTTCAAAGAGGGCTTCTTGGCTAGTACCTCCAAAGAAGATATGGAAATGTTCTGCCTTGACCGGGGCGATATTGTGGTCACTAAACTGAACGTACTTGAACTGTCCAGCATCCGCATCTGTCGCTTCAAAGAGGAAACGCACGCCACGATTGCCTTTTTTATAGGTTAAGATTTTCTTGCCGACATACTTGTAGGTGAATTTCTTGCTTTGGCCACCTTGAACAAATTCCATAGTATTATCCGTGATGTTAATCTTGGTCACATCTGTCTGATAACCTTTTCTATAGTATGCCTTGTACTCATCCTTGGTCATCTTGCCAGTCAACTTAGCCTTGTAGTCAAAGACTTGATCAAAAGTTCCATCTTCAAGGAAAGGATAAACTGACTGCCAGTTGCCTACATAGTCACTCAAGGTACGGTCTTTGACATCTGCATCCTCAAAGTAACCATTGTGAACTGTCTTGGTGTTTTCTTCCTTTTCCGGCTCAATTTCTGGCCCTTCTTGGTCTGTTGTCTGTTTCAAAGCCTTGAGGTTTTTCTCCATCACGGAGATATAGTCCTCACCGGCCTTGGTTGCTTCTTCTGTCAGACTTTCTAGCGGATTGAGCACGTCTAGTTTGACGCCCGTTTCTTTTGAAAGTGTATTAGCTAGGGCTTGTGAGGCATTTTCTTCAAAGTAGATATAAGAAATCTTGTTTTTCTTGATATACTCGGTCAATTCTGCCAGACGAGCAGCTGACGGTTCTGCATCTGGTGAGAGACCTGAGATGGATACTTGCTTGAGACCGTAGTCCAAGGCAAGGTAGTTAAAGGCAGCGTGCTGGGTCACAAAGCTCTTTTGTTTAGCTTGAGACAAGCCATCTGTGTAGGCCTTGTCCAAGGCTTGCAATTTTTCGATATAGGCAGCCGCATTCTTCTCAAAAGTCTCTTTTTTATCAGGATAATCTGCTGACAAGCTGTCACGGATATGCTCTACCAGTTTGATGGCGCGTGCTGGTGAAAGCCAAACGTGGGGATCGTAGTCGTGATGGTGACCCTCACCGCCATGATCATGCCCTTCCTCTTCTTCCTCACCACCTGGCAAGAGGAGCATATTGCCTGTCGCCTTGATGGTTTTCACCTTTTTCTTATCCAAGGATTCTAACAATTTTGGAACCCAAGTTTCCATGTTTTCATTTTCATAGACAAAGGTATCTGCATCTTGGATTTTGGCAACTGCCTTGGCAGACGGTTCGTATTCGTGAGGTTCTGTACCAGCACCGATTAGAAGTTCTACATTAGCAGTATCTCCTGCGACTTGCTTGGTAAATTCGTAGACAGGGTAAAAGGTTGTCACGATATTTAGCTTCCCATCTGCCTGTTTTTGATTGGAACAAGCCACTAAAAACAGGGCACATAAACTAGCTAGTAGTAAGCTAATTTTTTTCATTTCATTCTCCTATTTGATAAAACGTTTCAGTAGACTGACTAACAAAAAGACAGCTACAAAGATAATGGTGATACTAGCGCTGGCAGGTGTTTCCGCATAGTAGGAAATATAAAGTCCTGCCACCATTCCCAAAAAGCCAATAGCACTGGCTAGCAACATAACGGATTTGAAGTTTTTCCCCAGACGCAGGGCAATACTAGCTGGCAAGACCATAATGGTCGATACCAGAAGAGCTCCTGCTGCTGGAATCATGAGGGCAATGGCCACCCCTGTCACCATGTTAAAGAGGATAGACATAGTCCGCACTGGAAGTCCATCCACAAAGGCCGTGTCCTCATCAAAAGTCAGGATATACATTGGTCGCAAGAATAAGAAAGTCAAGAGTAAAACGACCGCAGCAATGGCAAAGAGGAATAGCACCTGCTCCTGGCTAATGGTCACAATAGACCCAAAGAGATATTGGTCCAAACTCATGGAACTCGAACTTTTCCCCTTACTCATGACAATAAGTGACACTGCAAGTCCTGTTGACATGAGGATGGCAGTCCCGATTTCCATAAAGTTCTTATAGACTGTCCGGAGATATTCTAGAAAGACCGCAGCAATCAAGACGATGGCAATGGTTGAAATAGTTGGAGAAATCCCCAAAACCAGACCAAAGGCTACTCCTGACAGAGAAACGTGACTGAGGGTATCGCTCATGAGACTCTGACGACGTAAGATAAGGAAGGTCCCAAGAACTGGAGAAAAGAGACTCATGGCAATGACAGCCAAGAAGGCACGCTGCATGAAGTCATAAGATAACAAACTAAGCATGGTCCACCTCCTGGTCGCTTTCGTGAACGTTGAAACAACGCCACGGCGAGTCTTGATTGCGCACTAGATGAATATTGCGATCCGCATAGTCCTTGACTTCCTCAGGGTCATGGGTAATCATCAAAACAGCCTTGCCATGGTGATGAGCACTGTGGTGCATGAGTTCATAAAATTCATTTTTGCTTCCAGCATCCATCCCTGTTGTCGGCTCATCCAAGACAAAGATATCTGGGTCAGAAGCAAACATCCGGGCAATCACTGCTCGCTGCTTTTGCCCACCAGAGAGGGAACCAATTCGTTTGTCACGATGTTCCCACATACCAACCGAGTCTAGACTGGCCTTGATATGCTCTTCATCATGGGCGTTCAAACGACGGAACCAGCCCTTTCTAGGATAGCGACCCGACTTGACAAATTCATAAACCGTACTTGGAAAGCCAGCATTAAAACTGGCAATTTGCTGGGGAAGATAGGCTATCCTAAGCTTTTTCCCATGAGTATTTGTTTTTGAGATGGTTACCTTACCAAATCTTGGCTGCAAAATACCTAGACTCGCCTTGATAAGCGTTGTCTTGGCAGCTCCATTTTCACCAGTCAGGGTGACAAACTCCCCACTATCAACACTATAGTTGATATGTTCGAGGACAGGTTCTTTGTCATAATAGAAAGACAAGTCCTCTACTGTAATATACCGCATTATTTGATTTCTCCTACTAAAGCAGTTAAAAACCGCTGGATAACTTCTTGTTCATTTGGAGTAAACTGACTTGCCACTTGTTCATAGGCTAAGAGCGTGTGTTCATGATGATGGTGGTGTTCCTCTGCCACTGGTCGAGCTAGTTCTGTCAGTTGGTAAAAAATCACACGCGCATCTTTTGGATCTCTAGATGTCTCTAACATGCCCTCTGTGACCAAAGACTTGATAGCCTTGGTCACTGCCGCCTGACTGACATTGAGGCGACGGGCCAACTCCGAGTTGGTTAGGGATTCTTCTGATAAGAGCATGAGGATGTGCTCCTGAGTATTGGTCAAGGCAACGTCACTCGTGCAATGCCCAATCAGAATTTCATGCTGGTTCTCAGATCTCAAGATCACCTCGTTTAAAAAGTTATCGATTTCCTGTGCAAGCTGTCTCATGTGTTACTCCTTCCCTAGCTATCTTTTTCGTAAAAAATAGAGATAGTTACCGATTCTTTACTGGTTAATTATATCATAAACCAAAAAAGAGTCAAGGGAAAAAGGCGTAAAAACGTTTCCCTAGACTCTTCTAGATATGAAATTTAACCTATTTTAGCTTTGGTTTTCGGCTCGATAAGATACCTGCCAGACCAGCTACCATTCCCATCAAGAGCAAGAAGATGGATTGTTCACTTCCTGTATTTGGGAGAGCTTTTTCTGAGACAACTGCCTTCTTGCTAAATTGACCTGCCACCTCATAAGTCAGTGGCACATTTGTAGTCGCATCGCTAGCAGCTGCATTCGTTTGAGGCATTTCTACTGGTAGACTAAAGTTTTTAGAATCCACAGAAATCGTCCGTGAGTTCGGATTGATCTTTTCATACTGGGTCAAATCAGCGGTTTTCAGATACTCTTCAAAGGCTGCATCCATAGAAGGACCTTCTTCACGCGCACCACCTAACATCATGTAGCCATCGCCACCCGCAGCTAAGAAATCATTGGTTGCAAGATAGTAAGTTTTTGCGAGGTCCAGTAATTCATAACGACCTGTTGCACGGTTTTTAACCTGGATAGCCAAGACACGTTTGCCTGATGGTAGGTTGGTATCATAGTAGACCTTCACACCCGAAACTTGCAAGAAACCACCACTTGGCTCTAACAATGGTTGCCCGTTCTCATCTAAGACCTTCTTGCCATCCTTATCGACCTGCAAGATAGATCCGAGTGATTTTTCAAACATATCCAAGACTTGTTGCCCAGTCACTTGGATTTGTGAGATGGTATTTCCAAATGGAAGAACGGCAATAACATTTCCTTTAGTGATTGGTTTCCCTTTTGCAATGGTTTCACGCAAGCCACCACCATTTGTCACAGCGATGTCTGTCGGATGGCTAAATCCTGTTTGACCATACTGATAGAGGGAGTCTGCTACGACGTTTCCGAGGTTGGTTTCACGGACTCGAACATTTTCACGATCACCGTTGAGTTCTACAGGGCTGTTTGAGACAATCTCAACCGCATTTTCAGCATCGTATTTTTGTTTAATGTCTTTGACCAGTTTTTCAACTGTAGGATTAGCTGGTAATTTTTTAGCATCAGCAGCTGCAATCAATGTAGGATTACCCAAAAGCTGACGTGATTTGTAGATAACCTTCCCAACATTATGAAGGTAACTTCCTGTTTGGTTATAGGTAACATTGTCGCCATAAGTTGTGGAAGCTACTGTGTGAGAATGCCCATCAATAACTGTCACACGTTTGCCTTTGATACGAGGATTTTTAGAGAGAGCTTCTGCCAAGGTTGAACCACGCCACTCGACTGGAGTTGTGGTATCTACACCCAAGTGAGCGAGTACAACATAGTGTTTGTAGTCCTTACCTTCTGCACGCGCCTTGGCTTGAACTTCTTCGATGACCTTATTGACTTCCGAGATTGGATCTGTAAAAGTTACCCCTTTAATGTTTTTAGGGTGGGTTTTTGTAGCAGTTTCAGGTGTCGTCACACCGATTACAACAAACTCATCACCTTCCACAGTCTTATCTTTATCAACGATTGTAGAAGCTTCAAAAAGACGAGCTCCATTGACATAAGTATTTGAGCTAAGTAATGGGAATTTCAAGATTTCCTTGTATTTTTTTACTTCATCAAGACCAAAGTCAAACTCATGGTTTCCTACTGCCATGGCATCATACTGCATCTGATTGAGAATTTCAGCACGCGCTTCACCCTTCGTAGAGTTGGAAATCGGTAAACCTTGGAAAGCGTCTCCCGCGTCAACAACTAGAGTATTTTGATTTGATTTCGCACGCTCCTGCTCAATGACAGTCGCTAACTTGGCATCTCCAATTACTCCCTTTTCCTCTACAATACGACCATGGACATCATTGGTGTGTAAGATAACGGTATCCTTTTCTTCGTTTTTAGTAGATTCAACAGGAGCTGACGGAGCTTCTGCAGGTGCAACTGCTTCTGAAGTTGCCGAAGTTTCCGGTACCGCAGGGCTCTCAACAGGAGCTGGAGTCGCTATAACAGCTGAACTTTCTGCAGGAGTTGTTGCTTCTTCAGCGTATACTTGTCCAGCTAAGAAGGCTGGAGCTAACAGGGCTGTCGACAAGACAGGTAACAAAGAACGTTTATTCATTTTGAAATCCTTTTCTTTTCTTTTTTTCCTTTATATTATACGCTATTTCTAAAAATTTTGAAACTTTTGACCTGTTTTCATCTAAAACATTCGCTATTTAAACAAAAAAAGCTTGGGTTCAAATCCCAAACTTTTATCTGATTTTATTGGAAATCTTTGATGTTCCCATCATAGCTTGCCCAGTCCTCACTAAAGAAGCGGTCATTCATCTTGTAGTCTGGAGCTGGTTTTGGATCCGTCAAGAAGGGATTGGCAACCTTATCAAAAGCCAACCAACCCAACCAACCTATATGAATGGTATCCTTAACAAAATAAGGGTCCCCTCCATTTTTTGAAAAGTCGGCAATATTGGTGAATCCCTGACTTTCTAGCTGGTAACGAATTTTTTCCACAGCATGCTGGTACATCTCTTCGCTAAGGCCTGTGTATTCCATCCATTTCTTATTGACCGGTTGAATGACAAAAAGCACATTGACCTTCGATTTTGCAAATTGATTGAGTACCAACTGTAGATCATTGTACTCCGTTGACTTGAGGAAGCTGTAATTCTTTTGAGACCCCTCCCATTTTTTTAGATCTTTTTTCACCCGAGTATTATAAAACTGATTTTCCATCCCCATATCATTATTGGTCGTATTTGCCTCTGCATCCTTACGAGCGATTTTCTCCAACTCATCATACGAAAACTGATCTGGAAGATCTTTTAAATAATTTTCCACATGTTCCTTGTATTTGAGTTTTCCTCGAATAGAAAATTGCCCAAAGAGAGCGGATTGTTTTTCGTTGAATCGTGCAAAGATATCAATAGTAGCTCGATCAATCTCTGACAATTCCTCGCCCTTCGATAGCTTTTGAACAATTCCTTTTAATGCAACATTAGGATTCTGCTTTAACAAACGAATAGCCGCATGCTGAGTCGCAGTATCACCAGATTGATTTTCCAAAAAAGCTGTCAACTGGTCACTGTTAAAAAAACTCTGGAAAGCCGCTGGATCGGAATCTGTCTTTGTAAACCACTGGGGTGAAATCACAAATACTGCCTGATTGTTCTCTATTTCTGGCAAGATTTGTTGTAATCCAAAATATTGGATGAGAGAGGTTGCTCCTGCCTGACCTAGAAAATAAGGACGATAGGGACGATTGTATTTTTCTGCTAAAACAGCAGGATGCATACTGTCAAACCGAACCCATTCACTTGACCCTAGAAAAGGGATAAAACGCATATTTGGATCCGTAAGAGCTCTCACTTTTTGGCTTCTCTCTTTAAAGCTCTCTGTACTAACAGAAGCCGCCGAGTACTTCTCCTCCGTCAGATCATGGCTTGTTGTACTTGGATAAAAAAAGATGAGTAGAAGAACCAAAAAGCCAGCAATGAAGATAGGCCCGAAGATCAGCCACAAGCGTTTAAGCATTCTTCAACTCCGTGATACCTTCTACGATTTTATTAGCCGTATTCCAGTCATCACGACCGAACTCCGTCACCGGAACACGAATGTCAAAACGATTTTCAATCTCAACAATCAATTCAACTGTCCCCATGCTATCCAAGACACCGGCATCAAAAAGATCTTCATCCATCATGTCAGAAACATCTTCCATAAACAACTCATCAATAATTTCAATAACTTCTGATTTGATATCCATTTTTTATATCCTTTTATTTTTTAAACCATAAATCATTCAAAAATCCAGAAAAGATTAAGAATGAGAACATAACGACATGGAAGGTGATAACCATGCCAAGCAACTGAATCCAACGATTCTCAGGTAAGGAAGCCTTCCCAGCTTTTTTCCGTTCTTTATTGAGCGCTTTTTTCTTACGAACCCAAGCGTCATTGATGACCAGCCCAATCCCATGAAAAAGTCCATAGGCTATGTAGTACCAGGTCACACCATGCCAAAAGCCCATAATCAGCATATTTACAATATAGGCGACACTTGAGGTGACGTTGCGATTTTTAAAAACCTTCTTTCTGGTCAACACCATCACCATCCGCATAAAGACAAAGTCACGGAACCAGAAAGACAGACTCATGTGCCAGCGATTCCAAAACTCCTTTAAATCCCTTGATAAAAAGGGCTTGTTAAAGTTGATGGGACTATGAATCCCCATCAAGTTTGAAATGGCTAAGGCAAACATAGAATAGCCCGCAAAATCAAAGAAGAGCTCCAGACCGAAGGTGTACATGACCGCTAAAGCGTAGAGGTTAAAGAAACCACCTGTCTGCAAGGCCAAATTTTTCAGCGGAGGCAATAATGTCTCTCCTAAAATATGAGCCAAGATAAACTTGTAAAGGAAGCCAAGCATGATATATTTGACAGCCTCTTCTAGCATGTCCATCAGCTCATCCCTCTCAGGAATGGTCTCGTAATTTTCATTGAAACGTTTAAAACGATCAATGGGACCACTTGAGAAAGTCGGCATAAAGAGAAGAAAACGCAAGAATTGCCAGATCGTTAAATCCTTGATGACACCGTCTCTCAGTTCAACGATAATCCCAACTGCACGAAAGGTCAAGTAAGAAATCCCTAAAAATCCAAACAAAGATTGAGATCCATGAATAGCAGGAGATACTTTCACAAAGACGATTGGCAATAGGGATAAAAAGCTAACTAGGTAAAATATCCATTTACTATCCCGCTTTTTCCTGTACCTTTTGTAGAAAGATACAAGAAGTACTTGCCAGATAACATAAAGGATAAGAGCGCTTATTTGATTCGTCTTTCCACCGACCAACATGGTGACGATAAAGAAGAGACTAACGAGCACCTCATACCAGGCAAAACGTTTCTTGAAAAAGAGACCAATGAAGATAGGTAAAGTCGCAACAATTACGTATAAAAAGTACTGAAGATCACCATAAGGTTCCAAATGAGGTAGCTGTTTATAAAGCTCCATCATCTACTGTTTACCTCGTTAATCAAGCCCTTGATATCAATTTTACCATTAGGCGTTAGTGGTAAACTGTCTCGATAGAGAAACTTAGATGGCATCATATAGGACATCATGATATCTGCCAAATCTTCCTTGATAGCCTTGGTAATATCGATATCGCGTTCAAACTGTTCACGAACACCGTCCTTTAGGATAACATAGGCCAGCAGATTTTGCACCTTGTGGTCTTTGTTATAACGTGGAACAGCAACAGCCGACTCAATAAAGCGAGACTTGTTGAGGTTTTGAGAGACATCTTCAAGCTCAATGCGATAACCATTAAACTTAATTTGGAAGTCCATGCGCCCACCATAGAGAAGCAAGCCCTCATCTGTCATGGTTCCTACATCCCCTGTGTGGTAGGCTGGAAGACCTTCGAATTCAAAGAAAGCTTCTGCCGTTTTTTCAGGATTATTCATATAGCCTTTTGAAACAGCTGGCCCTGAAACGATAATTTCTCCCTGTTCACCATTTGGCAGCTTATTGCCTTCCTCATCAATGATAAAGGTTGGAGAATCCGCCTTGGTATAGCCGATTGGTAGGCGTTTGAGAGTCGCCAACATCTCATCTGTCACGGCAACTGCTGATAGGGCTACTGTCGCTTCCGTTGGACCGTAAGCATTGATAATACGGGCATTTGGGAATCGCTCGCGCAATTTTTGAGCTGTTTTGACCGTCAATTCTTCACCATCAAAGTAGAAATGCGTGATTCCTGACATTTTCTCACTATTAAAATCTTCTGACAACATGGCCATATCTGCAAAGGACGGTGTTGAGGTCCAGATAGCGATTGGCAAGGAAAAGATAGTCGCAAAGAGTTTTTTGAAGTCCTGAGTAATGGCTGAAGGAAGAGCGAAAAGCGTACCACCTAGTGCCAAGGTTGGCGCCCAGTACATAACAGATAGGTCAAAAGAATAAGGGGGCTGAGCCAGCATTTGTGGACGACTTGGTGTCGCAAACTCCTTATCTGTAATCATCCAGTTGGTAAAACTGAGGAGATTGTCATGGGAAATCTGCACTCCCTTTGGCTTACCGGTCGTACCAGAAGTAAAGATGATGTAGTAATTATCATCTCCCTTGACTGAATGCGTCATCTCATAGCTATCCCCTTGAGCAAAGGCTTCTTGAACCTGAGCTAAAGTCATCATTGGCGTAGAGACTTGCTCCAATGGAAAATCTGAGATGGCAATAATCAAACTTGGCTCTGCAACTTCTACGATAGCAGAAACTCGTTCCAAGGCCGAATGGCTGTCAATTGGAATGTAGGCATGACCCGACTTAGTCAGCGCTACAAAGGTAGCCAACATCTCATATTCCTGACCACCAAAAACGACGACTGGAGATTTCTCAGGCAAGTCAAATCGATCGATAGCTGCAGCTAAACTATCTGAATCAGCCTTCAGATCACCATAAGTATGCTCTTGACCTAAAACATTGTAGACAGGATATGTTGGCTGTATTTGAGCAAAGTGCTCAATCGTTTCAATCATATCTTTTATCGGTTTATTAGACACAGTTCATTTCTCCTTTAAAACTAGAACTCATTATAAATAAAGGTTCCTTGACTCTGACCAAGGTAACTAAAAAAATAAAGCAAACCAAGTAAGATTACAAAATATAGGACGGTCTGTCCCAAAAACATATACAATTTTCTGTGTTTTCCCATAGTTAGTGTGTTCAATTTTCTATGATTTTTCAAAAAAGCTATGCAACTATGCATTTACTGTCTTATCTTCCTAACATTTTACCATTTTATCAACCTTTTTTTCAACTGTTTACCATAATTCAAAAGTTTGTTTTAGCTTATTTTAAGATAAGTTAAAAGATGAATAAAATCTATTATCAAAAATCCCTTTTCCTCTAAATCCTAATATCTATTACCATACATTACAGTTAAAAAATGACAACAAACACACGGCTCCCCCTTTGGGCATTTTTATGCTAAAATAGTAGCTATGGATAAAATTATTAAAACTATATCAGAAAGTGGAGCCTTTCGTGCTTTTGTCCTTGATAGCACTGAAACCGTCCGCACTGCTCAAGAAAAACATCAAACCCAAGCCAGTTCAACCGTTGCACTTGGCCGTACCCTTATCGCTAGTCAAATTCTCGCAGCCAATGAAAAAGGAAATACCAAACTAACGGTTAAAGTTCTTGGAACGAGCTCTCTCGGAGCCATCATCACGGTCGCAGATACTAAGGGCAACGTAAAGGGCTACGTTCAAAATCCAGGTGTAGATATCAAAAAAACTGCAACTGGTGAAGTCCTAGTCGGACCTTTTGTTGGAAATGGTCAATTCCTCGTTATCACAGACTATGGTACTGGAAATCCCTACAACTCCATGACTCCTCTCATCTCTGGGGAAATCGGTGAAGACTTGGCCTACTACCTGACTGAAAGCCAACAAACCCCTTCAGCAGTCGGCCTCAATGTTCTTTTGGATAAAGACGACAAGGTCAAAGTTGCCGGAGGTTTCCTTCTCCAAGTATTGCCAGGGGCCAAGGAAGAAGAGATTGCCCGCTTTGAGAAACGCATCCAAGAAATGCCAGCTATCTCAACCCTTCTGGAAAGCGATGACCATATCGAAGCCCTTCTCAAGGCCATCTATGGTGACGAATCCTACAAACGTCTATCTGAAGAAGAAATTCGTTTCCAATGTGACTGTAGCAAAGACCGTTTTATGAACGCTCTTGCCAGCCTTCCAAACTCAGACTTAGAGGAAATGAAAGAGGAAGACCACGGGGCAGAAATCACTTGTCAATTCTGCCAAACAACTTATAACTTTGATGAAAACGACCTGGAGGAACTCATTCGTGACAAATCTTAATACACCCTTTATGATTGGCAATGTTGAGATTCCCAATCGTACTGTTTTAGCACCCATGGCTGGCGTGACCAACTCAGCCTTTCGTACCATCGCAAAAGAACTCGGAGCTGGACTAGTTGTCATGGAAATGGTCTCTGACAAGGGAATCCAATACAACAATGAAAAAACCTTGCATATGCTTCACATCGATGAAGGCGAAAATCCCGTTTCTATCCAACTCTTTGGTAGTGATGAAGACAGCCTAGCACGTGCAGCAGAATTCATCCAAGAAAACACCAAGACCGATATCGTCGATATCAACATGGGCTGCCCAGTTAACAAAATCGTGAAGAACGAAGCTGGTGCTATGTGGCTCAAGGATCCAGACAAGATCTACTCTATTATCAACAAGGTCCAATCTGTCCTTGATATCCCCCTAACTGTCAAAATGCGCACCGGCTGGTCTGACCCTTCCCTAGCAGTTGAGAATGCTCTCGCCGCTGAGGCTGCTGGTGTCTCTGCCCTTGCTATGCACGGCCGTACCCGTGAGCAAATGTATACTGGTCACGCTGATCTTGAGACCCTTCACAAGGTTGCTCAAGCTTTAACCAAGATTCCATTTATCGCCAACGGTGACATCCGTACAGTTCAAGATGCTAAACAACGCATCGAAGAAGTTGGTGCTGACGCAGTTATGATTGGCCGAGCAGCCATGGGAAATCCCTACCTCTTCAATCAAATCAACCACTACTTTGAAACAGGAGAAATCCTTCCTGATTTGACCTTTGAAGATAAGATGAAAATCGCCTACGAACACTTAAAACGCTTGATTAGCCTCAAAGGAGAAAAAATTGCAGTCCGTGAATTCCGTGGCCTCGCTCCTCACTACCTTCGTGGTACATCTGGCGCCGCCAAACTTCGTGGAGCTATTTCACAAGCTAGCACTCTTGCAGAAATTGAGGCACTCTTGCAACTAGACAAAGCATAGTCTCACATCTACAACTCACAAAAACGGCAAAGCTCAAAAATGAGTCTTGCCGTTTTTTATATGTTTTCATCTTGTAAATCTAATTGCTTCACTCTAGCTATATAATAGGACATAATCAAAAACAAATTGAGGCTGACAATCCATATAGACCATTCATGAAGAAAATGCATCAATACAGCCAAGCTGATTGCGCCCACCATGAAACTTCCCACAACAATCCCATAATTTAAGGCCTGACGGCGATATTCTTGGATATTTCCTTCTCTTCTAGCAATGCGATACAAAGCGGTCAACATCTTTCGGTAATTTCCAGACGTCATAAAAATGACATAGGGATGATCTTCAATCAAACTGCCCGTAAATGTTAGCATCATCATTCCTGTTCCAAAAGCGATGAAAGGAACTTCTAATAGAGGAAATCGTGAAAAGAAAGGTAGAATAAGAGTTCCAATAAATAAAGGAAGCAGCATCTTAACCCGCCAGTAGGCCGTTTTACGGTATTCTTTCATGTGCAATGCAAACAGAAATCCTAGAGAAAAGAAAATAATGGAGCAGAATCGTAGCATCGTATTGATAACATTTGAGTCGTGCCAATCAGATATCAGTAGGAGAATGTTCCCTGTCTGTGTCGCTATCAAACTATGGTACTGAATATGGCAAAACACATCCAAAGAACCACCTACAAATCCAAGAAATACTCCCATCAATCGTGTGTTTTGAGGTAAGATTAATTTATCCGCCATGTATTATCACTCGTTTTCCTTTGATTTTTTTATTATACCACTTTCTCTTGGAGAAACTAAGTGAAAAACAGTTGACTCACTCTTTTACAGAACGATTTCTAGTGAAAGTTAAAACACCAAATTTTATTATTGAATCAAGGCAACGCTTGAAACTTTACCATCCGCACCTGTTGTAATTTGGATGATTTTTCCTCCACCGATTTTGGCATTATACTTACCATCATCAAGTGTGTAAGAGTAGCCTCTTATAGAATAGTTTTCTTTCTTTCCATCTGCAGTTTCTACTGTAAATTGGCCCCCTGATGAAACTGTAATAGTTTCGCCATTCGCTCCCTTCCAGTTGCCTGCAGCTGCTGAGAAATCACCATCCACCATGGTTAAAACGCCCTTGTAGCGTTTGTTGTGTTCAGCTTGCTTGTCTTGCAGTTTGCGGTCAGTTGTTGGATCATAGCCTGACTGGTTAGACTGGGCTTGAGAACCTTGCTGAGTTGAAGGTGCCTGAGATGGAGCTTGTTGACTAGGAGCTGCTTGTTCTTGTCTTGATTCAGGTGCCGGTTTCGCTTGTGACTGATCTGGCGTTGTAGAAGACTGACCAGAAGATGCCTGAGCCTTTTCAGATGAAGCTGAGCTTGAAGATTTTTGGGCCTTGCTTTCTTTGCTAGAAGAAGCTGCTTTGGAACTTGATGATTGACTTGTTTTTGCAGAGCTGCTGGTTTGAGTGGTCCCGTTTTTATTTCCACAAGCTCCCAGTAGCAAGGTAGAAGCTAATACAGTCGCTGCCATCAATTTGATATAGGTTTTCTTTTTCATTTTTCTACTCCTTTGTAATATTTTTGAAATGTTAAGAAATCTTTTTGTAATACAATTGTAACATTAGGCCTTGAATCTGTCAACTATTTAGAGAAACCATTTTAAAAAATTTCTCTCTACTATTTTTATTCGTAATAAAACAGAAAAACAGGAGATTTTCCTGTTAAAAATTAAAATTTTTTGTGTAATCGCTTGTATCGTATTAGACAAAGGAATATAATAGCATTGAGATAGAATATAGGAGGTGCACTCTGATGCTAAATAAGTATTACAAGTATCTTCCTTGGTTGATTTTGGGGGCTATTGGCTCTTATCAAACAGCCACTTACTATGCGCGAACTGCATTTGATGTCTTCTATCTGACTACAATCTTTTTGATTGTTTATATCGCTTTGTTATTTTTGCACGAGAACTATCTCAAGTATCGATACAAAAACTTCTTTACTCACATATTGAGTAATCCTAAGAAAGATAGCCACCACTAATACAGTCGCAACAGAAAGCCATCTCATGATGATACATAAAGAGGTCGGGAACTCTTCCCGACCTCACTTTTTATTTCAATCGATAGGTTTTTCTTGGTTTCTTTTTGGGTACTCGTTTGAGTCCGACTTCTTCTACATATTCGCCGTATTTTACGAGAAAGTTATTGCTGACGATTGGGCGACCGGGATTGATGAGATTGACCAGTTCAGTTCCTTCGTAGACAGTAAACTCCTCTTCCAGCAGATAAAGGAAGGTTGGATTCCAATCGAGGCGTCCTTGGATTCGTTTGATGGATTCTTGGATAATGGCATAATGGTCAAAAGCGAAGGCTTGCTCCTTCAACTCGACTCCCTCTAGGAAACATTTGCCTGTCTGAAAATCGACATCTACGAAAACGACATCCTTGGCATCGTCACCTGCCTGAACCAGTTCTAATGCACGACTAGGCAGGTACACTAAGTGGGCAATAGTCACTGTCCAGCCCCGTGGATCACGACCGGGGGTCGATACGGTCATCAATTGCTCGATTTTTTCCAAAGGAAGATCGAGATTGACTTCTTCTCTCACTTCGCGCTGGCAGGCATGTGCAGCATCTTCTCCCTTGTCCATAAAGCCTCCAACCAAGGCCAAACAGTTCTGATAAGGGTGAGCCTTGCGGCGAATTAATAAGAGCTTGATCTTTCCTTCAACAAAGCAGTAGGCTACCATATCCACTGTCACACTTGGTTTTTCGTATTGAGGGAGTTCCTGCTTGTAGTACCAGTCTAAAAACTCCTCCTGACTGGCATGGATTTCATAATATTCTTTTTCCGTCATCCCGGCTGGAATTATCGTATCTGCCATCTTATGCCTCCTTTCGAACTGCCTTAGTCCATTGGTACCAACCCACTAGACTATTGAGTGTGTAAACCCAGTACATCCCTTGGATGTGGATATTTTCACCCCACCAGAGATAAATACTAAAGAGATTGGTTGCAATCCAGAAAATCCATTGCTCACGGTAGAGACGTGTCATCAAGAGCTGACCAACACCATTGGTCGCATCAGTAACACTATCACGGAAAGGACGAGCGCTATTGATACTTTGGTAAGCCAAGCCCATACCAATCCAAATGATAGCAGTCAAGGCTAAGTACTTGAGCCAGTCAAGAACAGATAATTTCTTAGCTTCAAAGTGGGATTCTTCTGGTTTTCCTTGGTCATTGATACGATTGGACAGCCAAGCATAGAGACCAATCGGCTGCATGATAAAGAAGTAAACAGTCGTCAAAACTTCACCATAAAAAGTCGCATTCATGGCCAAGATCAAGTAGATAGCCGAGTTAATGGCCCCAAAGAGATAATTGCTTGCACGACCTTCTGCTACCAAGATAACACAGACAATCCCAGTCCAAGATGCAAACAAGCTCAGCCAGTCATGGCTTTCTGTATTTTGCGTGAATTCCAAGATCAAGGGAACACTTGACAAAGCGATGAGGTATAACCACTGGAAAAGGCTACGGCCGACAAAGAGATCTTTCCAGAGCAGGCGCATAATTCCTGCAAAACCAATCTTGCGAGCTTCTGCATGGACATTTTTAAAGTTTTCGATAAATTGTGTGATTTTTTCAGTTAGCTTTTTCATAATTTTCTCCTAATCTGCTTGGTAAATGGCATCAATAGCTACTTTTGCTGCTTCATAATTGCCTAAATAATCCTCTACTAGATAAACTAAAGGAATGGTCGTTAAGTATCTCTCCCTCATCTGGTCCAAATGCTGGGAAAAACTGTGACGAATGTGGTCTTCCGCCATGGTCATATCTCTAAATCCGTCATTGACATAAGAGCCGACAGGCTGCACAAAGAGAATCAAGTCCCATTTTTCCTTGGCCAAGATAGAGGCAAAGAGATTGTCAAAGGTTTCTCCTGATAAGTCCCCTTGGTCCTCAGTCTCCATGTAATAGTCATAGTAGCCCTTGGTTACCAAGGAGTTGGTATCGGCTATCACTAGACCTCGATTGGCATTGCTATCGATTAGCTTTGAGGTCTGGTCATACTGTCCCAATAGGAGATAGTAGTAATCCTTTGGAGTCAATTCATCGTCACGGACATTGTTTTTAATCTGGTACTCACGCGCATATTCTAGACTAACGGGCGCATCGTAATACCTTGCCAAATCCTTGGCCAGAGTGGTCTTCCCATTGCTGGCACTTCCCATAATCAACACTTTCTTGGTAAACTGACGACGGAAGGGCTGAACGATGTATTTCCAATATTTGCTTGGATTTTCTCGAATCATAGTCGCTGAGATACCAAACTTTCTTTCTTGCAAGACAGTGCCAAATCCACGTTTAGCTAGCTCCTGCTGGTAGTCTTCTTCTCCCACAAAGAAAGTCAGTTCTTGCTGGGTTTCATTATAGGAAATCTCCGCTAACATCTGGTCCAACCACTCCTGCCAGCCCATAGGGTAACGGGGAAGGTTGGTCTCATCCAGCTTGCAGACAGAGGTCAATTCGTCATCACGAAAAGCCTCTCGGATATAGCGAAATCGTTTTTGAAGACTTAAACCTACCTGCTCCCCTCGGTCTCCTTCATAGCCTGAAACGACTACCCAGACCTGGTCACACTGACGCTTGGCTCGCTGAATCAGATCGATATGCCCTTGATGGAGAGGGGCAAAGGTCCCAAATACCACTGCTGTTTTCTTTTTCATAAACGTTTTACCTTTTTATAATTTTTGATATTTTTATTTTCTATGTTTTTATTATATACTATATTTTTATTTTGTCAATAGTTTTTTATCATTTTTCATAAAAAGGTGATAAAAAAGAATCAGGATTGCTCCTGATTCTCCATTTTTAAGCAATATCAAATTTTAATTGACCAGCTTTGACACCAATCTTGAGGGTTCTTCCTGCTACCAGTTCTCCCTTGAGGAGGAGTTCTGCCAACTTGTCCTCTACTTCTGTTTGCAGTGTTCTGCGAAGTGGACGAGCTCCCATTTCTGGATCATATCCTTGGCTTGCTAGTAACTTCAACGCTGAAGCTTGCAGTTTCAAGTCTATGCCTTTCTCTGATAGGCTAGCAATCAATGGTTTCACCATAATCTTGACAATTTCTTGCATGTGTTCGCTATCCAGGCTATGGAAGACCACCTTTTCATCAATACGGTTGATAAACTCTGGTCGATAAGTTTTTTTCAGCTCTTCAAAGATTCGTTTTTCCATATTTTCCTGGTCAAAACGAATGTCCTTGGCCCCAAAGCCGACAGTCTTGTCATCACGAAGAGCCGTCGCACCAAGGTTTGACGTCATGATGATAATGGTATTTGAAAAGTCCACCTTGCGTCCCTTGCTATCTGTCAAGACACCGTCGTCCAGAACCTGCAAGAGGACATTAAAGATATCTGGGTGGGCCTTCTCTACCTCATCAAAGAGGAGAACGGAGTATGGCTTGTTGCGAACCTTCTCGGTCAACTCCCCACCTTCCTCGTAGCCCACATAGCCAGGAGGTGCTCCATTGAGACGGCTAGCTGCGAATTTCTCCATATACTCACTCATATCAAAGCGGATAAGGGCTGATTCGTCATCAAAGAGAACTTCTGCCAGAGCCTTTGCCAATTCGGTCTTACCGACACCCGTCGGTCCTAGGAACATAAAGGAACCAATCGGACGCTTGTGACTTCGAATACCAGACTGGTTTCGACGAATCGCACGGCTAATACTTGAAACAGCTTTATCTTGACCAATGACACGTTTGTGTAGTTCCGCTTCCAAATTAAGGTATTTCTTGGCGTCAGTCTGCGTCAGTTTTTGAACTGGAATCCCTGACAAGCGACTCAAGGTAGTCAAAATTTCAGATTCTGTCACCAAGTCTTTATAGACAGGGACTTCCTGCTCCTTTGCGATTAGCTGGGCAGCTTGTTTCCACTTGCCATCCATCAGAGCCTTGTCAGCTGGAGTCAAGTCGGATTCGTCTGCTTTCACATGCTTGGATTTGTTTTGCACTGTTGCTGCCGCTTCGTCCAAAAGATCAATGGCAGAGTCTGGTAAGTGACGACTGGTCAAGTAACGATGAGCCATCTTGACAGCTGTTTCAACGGCTTCATCTGTAATTTGTACACGGTGGTGTTTCTCATAGGTAGCCTTCAAACCTTGCAAAATAGTCATACTGTCAGCTAGACTTGGCTCTTCAATCGTCACTTTTGCAAAACGACGAGAAAGAGCTGCGTCCTTTTCGATGTGTTTTTGGTATTCTTCCTGAGTGGTTGCACCAACCGTTCTCAAAGTTCCACGAGCCAAGGCTGGCTTCAAGATATTGGCCGCATCCAGAGTCGAGTCAATACCGCTACCAGAACCCATGATGGTGTGAAGTTCATCGATAAAGAGGATCACTTTGCCATCCTCCTCGATATCCTTGATGATGTTGTTCATGCGCTCTTCAAAGTCACCACGAAAACGTGTCCCTGCAACGACATTCATCAAATCAAGCTCTAGAACACGCATCTTGGCCATTTCCGCAGGCACATCCCCACTAGCAATACGCTGAGCAAGTCCAAGTGCTAGAGCTGTTTTCCCGACACCAGCATCCCCAACCAAGACAGGATTGTTCTTGGTTTTACGGCTCAAGATTTGAATCATACGTGAGATTTCCTTGTCTCGACCGATAACTGGCTCTAACTTGCCAGAACGCGCTTGCTCCGTCAGGTCATGAGTATAATCCTCTAAACCGCCACTTTGAGCTTGAGGCATGCCCATCATATTGGCCATGGAATTTTGCTTGTCAGTTACTGTGCGATGACGTTGACGCAAAGCCTTAAGATCTTCTCTTGTCCATCCTGCACGCTCTTCTAGATTGCGACGAAGAGCAGCAATTCTGACCTGATCTTTCTGGTCTTCATAAGAGAAGCCTGCTCTCTCCAAGATGCGAGTTGCCAAAGCATTACCATCATGCAAAATCGCATAGAGGACATGCTCTGTCCCTAGCACCTTTGCATGGACCACTGAGGCCACATACTCTGCTTCTGCAAAGAGAACCTCTAAACGATGGGAAAAAGGCAATTCCCTAAAGGTTTCATCTTGGCTATAGTCCGTTTCAGTCAGTTCCAACGCAACCTCTTCTAAACGGTCCATCTCGTATGGATAATCATTTAGAGTCGCACCTGCCACACTGTAACTGTGATTGGACATGGCAATCAATAAATGCCAAGACTCTAGATAACGGGCTCCAAAATGGCTCGCAACCATGTAGGCACTCTCGATACATTCATTCAATGCTTTTGAATAGTTCATCTTACTTCTCTTTTCTATCTACCTCTTGTAATAGCTGTCGGAGCATATTGGCACGGACAACTGAAGATTCTTCCCCTAGGACACGATCTGTTGCTACAGAAGTCAGCAAGGTCATCTCTTGCTTGGTCATCAAGTCCTGCTCCACCAAAAGCCGGAGAATATCCTCATAAATCTCCTGACTAACTCGCTCACCAATCGAGTAAAGCAAATCGCGGAGCATCTCATGATGACTGGAAAACTCAATACGCCCTATGCGAATGTAGCCTCCACCACCACGCTTGCTCTCAACTAAGTAACCTCTGCTTTCCGTAAAGCGGGTCTTGATGACATAGTTGATCTGGCTCGGTACAACCTGAAAGGTATCTGCCAACTGGCTCCGCTGCAATTCCACGATACCAGACTGGTCTAAAATCGCCTTGATATAGGCTTCGATGTGATCTGATGTATTTTTAAATCTCATAGTAAATCAAACTCCTTCTTTGAACCTTGACTATCTTTGACTATACTATCATTTAACACTCTATAAGTCAAATTTTTAGAGCTCAACCCTTGAAAATACTGACTTTCTTTAAAAATACTAAGGCATTAGGACGCCTTGGTTTTTCTTGAAAGTTCCTAAAAAAGTCCACAAAAAAGAGCCCTAAAAAGGGCGTAATATTGACGAGTTCAGCAGGCAAGAAACTAGCACGGTCAAACGTACTTTTTTATTACCTGGTAATATTATAGCATATCTAGAATACTCTCTCAATCATTAGCAATAGCTCCAATATTGAAGTATAATGATACTATAACTCTTGCAGAAGTTAAGGAAGCTTACGTTAAGGGGATTCCAATAATATAACAAACTATAGTGCTACAAAATCAGGAAAATAAAAAAATGAAACTTAGAAAGTTTAACAATAAAGTTGTAACGATTACAGACGTTGATAACCAGACCTTTGAGGGAATTTGTCTTTTTGAAGATAAGGATACTTTTGATGAAGAGTATGATGCTTTATCTGTTAAAACAGGTTTACGATGGACGAGGTTATTTGAAAATGAAATTTTAAAAGTTAAAATTGCTGATAAAACCGAGCAGTCAAAAAGCCCTTAGATTTGTTTCTAGGGGCTTTTTATTCCACCAGTAGTTTTCAATCGTAATATGTCAATAATGCTCCTTCTCGATAACTACGAGCAAAATCTAGTAGGATTTCACTTTTGAGACGGTCATACTCTGTTTTATCAATATCCAGTAAGCTATATAGTGATTACTTTACTCCTTTCTAATAGTCTTCTGCAAGCCACTGCATGGCCTTTGGGTAAATGCTCGGCTTTACTTCGCCACCGTCTCGAATTTTTCGATAGGTAACTTGTGTAACTCCGATTTCCTCGCCTGCTTGCTTAGCAGTCAATTTCTTGTCTGCCTGCTTTCGGCGAATCGCTTTTGCTTGTGTTGAGGTAATAAGCAATGAAGTTCCCCCTTTCTTTTGCTAATAATTTGTTAGCTTGATTGTGGTATAGCATATTTTTTGTTAGCTGTCAATAGTTAAATAATAAAAAGTGAATTTTTTGTTAGCTTTCTATTATTTTGTGATATAATTAAAAATGAGGTAATATGCATGAACAGACTAAAAGAATTGAGACAAAAAAAAGGCGACACACAAGAGGATGTCGCTAAAGCTATGGGCGTGACACGTAGAGGGTACCAAAAATGGGAAAACGAAGAAAGCCAAATAAAACCAGACAAAGCCCGACAGCTTGCTGACTACTTTGGGGTAAGTGTTGGTCATCTTTTAGGCTATGAAGATAATTTTATTGAAGCAGTAAAAGAACTTAGTCAAAAAGATGGTTCAGATGAAGCTTTTTTTAAAGCTTTTAGAGCATACTATGAATTAAAAATGGCTGATGGTACTGAGAGTCTATTCATTTTAAAAGGGGAAGATTTTCTAAATAGGTATCGTGAAGAAATTTTAAAAAACCTCATTCCAAATTTTAATGAGTTAAGCAAGCATGACATAGAAGAATACTTATCAGATGATAAGATTATTAATGAAGCCGAGCAAAAACTTAATGATTTTCTATTTACTCTTGGAACATTAAACCCTCAAGAGGTTCAATTATTGGTAAACTTCATCTTTCTATCTGAAGAAGATAAACAGATTGTGTTAAACCTATTAAAATCGTTGTCAGATAAATAACAAATAAAAATATGTATAACAAGGAGTAACCCCCATGGGATTTTTTGACACTGTAAAACAAGAAGGTAGTTTTTCTACCGCATCTGGAGTAAATGGACTACACTATGTTGTCCTCCAGGTAACGTTGAAAGAAAAGTTTTTCGGCACTGGATCAGGAAACCTTACAGAATTAGAAGATGTTATCAATAAACAAGCTTCAAAAGGTTATCGCCTGCATACCATCACAACCGCCAATGGTGGAAGCAAAGGACTAGGCGGTGGTGACCGTATCCAGGCTACAATGGTTTTTGAGAAGATTATCTAAAACCTTTATACAATATAGCCTGATTTTCAGCTACTTTGCGCGAAAATAGAGAGAATTTGAAGGATTGATTAACAGAAAGGAGAATAATGAGCGATAAAAGAAAGCAACTCTTAAGCTACCAAGCATTGATAGATAAGATGGTCGCAAATGGTATTCTGTTCAATATTTTTGATCAGAACACTGCCAAAGATATATTACAAACACGGAACTACTACTATAAAATATCGAGCTATCGAAAACTTTTCAATAAAATAGATGGTAAATATAATATAGAATTTGCGACGTTAGCTGACCTGGCTGTAATTGATATGCAGATACGTTACTTCCTAATGGATATTTGTCTGGACGTTGAACATAGTATCAAAACTGCTCTAATGGATGTTATAACGAAAAATCCAAAAGTTGATGGATACGATATAGTAAAGGATTATGCTGTCTATAATCCTATAGGGTTTACAAATACTAAAAACGCTTTATCAAAAAATCATTACCTAAAAAACGTTTATATCAAACATAAAAATGATATCCCTATATGGGTATTGATTGAAGTCATGGACTTTGGGAATCTATGCTACTTGGTTGAAATGTACTGTGATAAATATCCAAGTAATAAACGGCTAAAAAAAGCGAAGCAGTTAGGGAAATATGCTCGCCATATTCGTAATGCTTGCGCCCATAGCAATGTTATACTGGTGGATGTGTTAGAGCAAACACTATCCCCTTCAAGTTCTATTACTTCTCTTGCTTCTATGCTTAATATCTCTCGGGATATTATAAAATATCGTAAAATACATGATATATTTTCCCTCGTAGTATTGCATCGTGAATATTGTAGTAAAGCACTAGGAAAACAGCGTTTTAAAGAATTTATCAAAATTGCAAAACGTGCTAAAAAACATGAAGATTACTACAAACAAAATCCGAAAATTGTAGAAATCTACATAAATTTTGTTAAAACACTTGTAAAAATTTCTAAAAAGTGATATTATATTTCTTAATCGTAAAAGAAACCCTTTTGGGTTACACTGCTCTATGCCTGTATCTCTATATAGGTCAGGGTTACAACAAGAAAATAAGTGTATCAGCTTTTTAGTTGATACACTTTTTCTATTCCCCATATCCGCCTTGTTTCATACTCTGGTATTATTTACCGTCTGACTGCTTAAAATCGAAAATAGAGGAGTTCTCGTAGCTCCTCGCATGGTATAAACTCAAAACCTTTTCTAATTGCTTGCCTGCTGATGGAAAAGGAGTTAAAACCATGAAAATTACACAACACACGAAAAAAGACGGATCAGCAGTCTACCGCTCCAGTATCTGTCTTGGTATCGATTCTGTAACTGGTAAGAAGGTCAAGACTACCATATCAGCACGAACAAAGAAAGAACTCAGAAACAAGGCCACTCAGGTTAAGGTAGAATTTGAGAAAAACGGCTCGACACGGAAACAACGCTCACATATAACAACCTATAGCGAACTTGTGGACTTATTTTGGCAAACTTACCAGCATACCATAAAAACTAACACGCAGATAAAGATAAAAGGCTGCTTAAATAATTACCTCTTGCCCTCATTTGGTACTTACAAACTAGATAAACTTACCCCTGTTATTATCCAAACTCAGGTAAATAAGTGGGCAGATGAGTACAATCAGGACGGAACGGGATATAAAGAATACAATCACCTTCACGCCTTAAATAAACGTATTCTACAGTATGGAGTTTCTATCCAGGCATTGGATAATAACCCTGCTCGTGATGTTGTCATTCCTAGAAAGATAACTAGAGATAAACAAGAAATTAAATACTTTCAAGATCAGGAACTTAAAAACTTCCTCTCCTATCTCGATAACCTAGAAAATACCTTTATCAATTTTTATGATACTGTGCTTTATAAAACGCTCCTAGCTACTGGACTGCGTATCCGTGAATGTCTGGCTTTGGAATGGTCTGATATTGACCTGCAGAACGGAACGATCGATATTAACAAAACACTCAACATTTTAAACCAGGTAAACACTCCTAAAACAAAATCAAGCTATAGAGTTCTAGATATCGATCATAAAACAGTGCTCATGCTTCGTCTCTACCGAGCAAGACAAGCAGAAAACGGTAGAAACATTGGCTTAACCTATGAGAAGGTATTCTCTGATAGCTTTGACAACTATGTCAATACTCGAAAGGTTGATTATCGCCTACATAAGCACTTAAAAAACGCTAACTGTACTGATTTAGGCTTTCATGCTTTCCGCCACACTCACGCTAGTATCTTGCTTAATGCTGGTCTACCTTACAAGGAGATACAGACACGACTTGGCCATGCAAAAATATCTGTAACCATGGACACTTACAGCCATTTATCAAAAGAGAACCAAAAAAGAGCAGTCTCATTCTTTGAAACTGCCCTCGAAAAAATAAAAAGTTCTTAAAAAAGTCCACAAAATAAAAAAAGCGATACATAAAACCCTTATGTATCAACGATTATAGAATGATTTCGGTATAATTGACTATTATACCGAAATTTTCTCATTTTTAAAAGAAAAAGGGCGCTGGTAAAGGATAATCTTCACCAACTCCCTATTTTTCTACTTATCTAAGCCCAATTTCGCCAAGATTTGCCGTTTGTAGGCAATCTTTTGGACTTCCTTGTCCTCATCTGCAGTCCAATCTAGTTTAATTTCTGAAACAATCTGCCCAGGACGATTTTTCAAGATATAAATGCGGTCGCTGAGATTGAGGGCCTCTTCGATACTATGCGTGATGATGAGGGTCGTCAGCTGCAGCTGCTTATGAATCTCCAGATACCAAGCGTGGAGTTCCATCTTGGTCATCTCATCCAAGGCGCTAAATGCCTCATCCAAGAGAAAGAGCTTGTGCCCGAAAAGGTAGGTACGAAGCAAGGCTACACGCTGGCGCATCCCACCACTGAGTTCATGGGGATACTTATCTCGTATAGCAGTTAGCTGGAAGGTCGCAAGGATGTCATCCGCTCGGGCAATGGCCTCCGCCTTATCCACCTTTTGAATCAAGAGAGGCAGGATGATATTGCCAAGCACCGTTTTGTGCTCCAAGAGGAGATCCTTTTGCAACATATAACTCACGCGCCCCTTAGGATTTTCCTCGCCGTCAAGGACAATTCGCCCAGACTGAACTTCTAAAATTCCAGCGATTAGGTTAAAGAGGGTGGTCTTTCCTACACCACTTGGACCTAGGATAGAAACCACTTCACCCGAAGTCACCTGCAGGTTGATGTCCTCTAAAATCTTTTCAGCGCCATAGGCATAGCCTACGTGTTCTAGTCTAATTTCTGTCATTATTTCACAAATTCGTTAGTGAAGCCTTTGTCTGTCAAGTCTTCTTTAAGGATACCATTTTCTTTATCCCATTTGTAGAAGGCATTCCAGCGAGCTGCGTCAAATTGTCCCCATTTTTCCTTGTCGCTTGCGTATTCTTTTGACAAGTATTTTTGAGATTCGATGACAAAGTCATGTTTTTCTTTGAGTTCAGGCGCATTCTTGATGAGGATATCCGCTGCTTCTTCTGGGTGTTCCATAGCGTATTGGTAACCTTTTTTGATCGCTTGGATGACTTTGCGAGCTTCTTCCTTGTTGTCTTTTAGATAGTCGTTGTTTGCGATGATAACGGGTGAGTAGTAATCAAATTCCTTGACATAGTCTTTCAAATACATGAAGTTAGCATCTACGCCTTGAGATTTGGCAAGAATACCATCCCAACCGTAGTAGATCCAAGCAGTGTCAAAGACCCCATTGGCAATCGGTGTAATCGAGTTTGAGTCGTTATTTGGTACTTTTTCGACCTTCTCGAAGTCTCCGCCTTGAGATTCTACCAAGGTTTTCAACATAGCAAGCTCGGTTGGGTCATTCCAAGTTCCGTATTTCTTGCCAACCAAGTCCTTTGGACTGCTTACATTGTCAGATTTGCGTGAGATGATTCCTGATGTATTGTGCTCAACGATAGCGGCAACGGCAGTAATTCCTGCACCTTTTTCCAATTTTTTAGCCATGTAGTCTTGGAAATAGATAGCAAACGGTGCCTTGCCATTAATCACCAAGTCAGACGAGCTTTCTTCAGGTGGCAATTTCAAATCAACATCAACACCAGCTTCTTTGAAATAACCTTTTTCCTTGGCAACATAAAGCCCTGTGTGGTTGGTGTTTGGTGTCCAGTCTAGGATAAAGTCAATTTTCTTGAGTTCTGTTTCTTTGTTGTCCTTAGAAGCAGTTCCTTGGCCACAGGCCACCAACACGACAGCTACAAGAGCTGTTACAAGCGTTAAAAACACTTTCCATGTTTTCTTCATTTTCATTTCCTCTTTTCTTTTTCTAAAACGTTCTTGTACTATGAACGTTTCCATTTAATCACATATTTTTCACTAATATCGACCAATTTCATACCCAAAAGGCTGATAATCGACACCAGAATAATAATGGCAAACATGGTATCATACTGAAACAGTTTCTTGGACTGAATCATGTAAACACCTAGTCCTTCAAAGCCTCCCAACCACTCAGATACCACTGTTGTGATAAAGGCGTAGGAGACACTGACCCTCAGACCTGCATAAAAGTAAGGCAGGCTGACCGGAATTTTAAAATGCCACAGGATTTGCCAAGGCTTGGCCCGCATCAGATTAAACAAGGTCAGCATATCCTTGTCACAATGCCTAAATCCGTCTAAAATGCTGACGATGATAGGGAAGGTTGTCGTCAAGATAATCAAGACAATCTTGGGCAAAATCCCATAACCTAGCCACAAGACCAAGATAGGGGCTATGGCAATGGTCGGGATAGTCTGGACAACCACCATCATAGGGTAAATCAAATCATTGAGCCAAGTCAGACTGTCCATAAGCACAGCCATGAGACAGGCAATCAAGACTCCCAGAACCAACCCCAGTAAAGCCACTCTCAAGGTCGCCCAGCTATGGTGCCAGAGAAATTCTCTGTCACGAACAAATGCCTGGAGAATTTCAAAAGGGGTTGGCAGGATAAACTTGGGTAAAAGTTTGAATATTCCCGCTAACTGCCAGACCGACAAGACTCCTATAAAGCCCAAAAGACTAATCTGTCGTCTCATCATACTTTTCAAGTTTCTCATCGATGCTTAAAATCTCTCCTACATTTATTTTGACATTGGCAAAGACATTATCTGCCTCCTGCCCTGCCACTTCTAGCGCTTCTTTGAGAATGCGCATGAGCTCATCAAACTCCCCTTCCAATACCGTTTCAAATGGTGTCACCACCATAGTCACAGATTGAGCTTGCAGATAAGCAATAACCTGATCGATAATAGCAATCCGGTCAATCCCCTGTGATAGGGGCAAGACTTGCAAGGCAATGCTTGCTTTCATAAAAACCTCCTCTTCTAGGCTTCCTTGTAACAAAAAGAAAACCCCTTCCATATACGGAAAAGGTGCAGAATTCGGCTAAGTATCCTTCCCTACGCTGGCATTACCCAGATCAGGTGCGGTCGAAGTTTAACACTTCCTCTCAGACTGTACACAGACTCCCGTATCTTATATGGACATATGATAACGTAAAAAAAAGGATAAGTCAAGGAAACTGCTTACAGAAAATCATGAAAAAGAGTTTGAAGGCAAGTACTTCAAACTCTATCATATCTTTCTTATTTAGCCTCGTACCAAGTTGCTCCTTCATTCTCATCAGCGATCAGGGGAACACTGAGCTGGATGGCTTCTTCCATGGTTTGTTTCACTAGAGCTTTAACGGCTGCTAGTTCTGATTTCGGAACCTCAAGGACGATTTCATCATGTACTTGCAACAGCATCTTGGCCTGATAGCCGCCCGCTACTAAAGCCTTGTCTAGCTGGATCATAGCAATCTTGAGAATATCTGCTGCTGAACCCTGGATAGGAGAGTTGATGGCAGTCCGCTCTGCAAAACCACGAATGTTAAAGTTGCGCGAATTGATATCTGGCAACTCACGACGACGCTTGAAGAGGGTCTCTACATAACCCTTATCACGCGCCTCACGCACCACCTCATCCATGTAGTTTTTAATACCTGGGAAACGTTCAAAATAAGTGTCGATGTATGCTTTAGCCTCTTTACGGCTGATGCCCAGATTATTAGACAAGCCAAAGTCTGAAATCCCGTAAACCACACCGAAGTTAACTGCCTTGGCGTTACGACGGTCATTTGGAGTCACATCCTCAGGGCGTTCAATTCCAAAGACCCGCATGGCCGTCGAGGTATGGATATCTGCCCCCTCTTGGAAAGCCTTAATCAAGTGCTCATCTTTAGAGATATGAGCCAAAACGCGCAATTCAATCTGTGAATAGTCCGAGCTGAGCAGCACGCTATCCTCCCATTCAGGTACAAAAGCCTTACGAATGAGACGGCCTTGTTCCAAACGAACAGGAATATTTTGCAAGTTTGGATCCACACTAGACAAACGCCCTGTTTGAGTCAAATCCTGCACATAGCGCGTGTGGATCTTGCCATCATCCAAAATCCAATCCTGCAAACCAATCACATAGGTAGACTGAATCTTAGCAATCTGACGGTAATCGAGGATTTTCTTAACAATCGGTGCAATAGGAGCCAGTCGCTCTAGCACATCCACGGCTGTCGAGTATCCTGTCTTGGTTTTCTTAGTGTATTCTAGAGGAAGTCCCAGTTTTTCAAAGAGAAGCACGCCCAACTGCTTAGGGGAATTAATATTAAACTCCTCACCAGCCAACTCGTAGATTTCTTGAGTGAGTTGCTCAATGACGACCTCATTTTCAGCCTGCATCTCAAGCAGGGTTTCTTTTTTGACCTTGATACCAGCAATTTCCATCTTGGCAAGGACAAAAGCCAGAGGTTGCTCCATGTCATAGAGGAGATCTAATTGCCCATGTTCACTTAGTTTTTCAAGTAAAACCGGCTCGGTCTCAACCAAAACAGCGACCTTGCGAGCCAGATGTTCCAAGAATTTTTCCCGTTCAGGAATTGACTTCTTGACACCCTTGCCGTAGAAAGTCTCATCATCTACCAAGTAAGTCTGGCCATAGAGATTCGCAATGGTTGAGATTTCATTGTTCTCGACTGTTGAGAGTAAGTATTTGGCCAAGCGACTATCAAAAGCAGGAGTCTGGAGATTCAAGCCCAAGCGATTTAAAAGAACTTTAGCTTTCTTAAAGTCATACACTTTTAGAGGTGTTTTTTCTAGAAAATCCTTGAGAATCGGCTCCTGCAAGAGCTCAAGTTTATCTGTAGCGTAAAGTTTATCCCCACATGACCAGGCAAAACCAACCAAATTATCTGCATGGTAATTCTCACCAAAGAGCTCAAAGTGGAAGATAGAGTCCGCACTCAGCATGTCTTGACTGACTTGGTCAACGATAGTGAAATCCAAACTTTCAGGCATATCCGTTGATGACACATTTAAAGCTTGCTTGAGCTGTTTAAAGCCCATCTCATCATAGAATTTCCCGAGATTTTCCACATCTGGGCCATTATAGAGCAAATCATCAAGGCCAATCTCAATCGGTGCATTTGTCTCAATAGTCGCCAAGGTTTTAGACAAAAGGGCTTGTTCCTTGTCATTGATAAGATTTTCCTTCATCTTAGAAGCCTTCATGCCATCGATATTTTCATAAATACCCTCTAACGAGCCGTGTTCTAGCAAGAGCTTGATGCCCGTCTTTTCACCAATCTTAGTGACGCCAGGGATATTATCTGATTTATCTCCCATCAGGGCCTTGAGGTCTATAAACTGAGCCGGTGTGAGTCCCATCTTTTCCATGAGATAGTCTGGTGTAAAGGCCTCAAACTCAGCCACACCTTTCTTGGAAATCTCGACCACCGTATGCTCGTCCGTCAACTGGATCAAATCCTTATCTCCGCTGACGATTGTCACATCAAAAGAATCTTTCTCAGCCAAACGGCCTAGAGTCCCGATGATATCATCCGCTTCATACTGGGCCAACTCATAATGGCGAATCCCAAGATGGTCTAACAACTCACGAATGAAGGGAAATTGCTCACGAAACTCATCTGGAGTTTTAGCACGGCCACCCTTGTAGTCTGCATACATCTCTGTTCTAAAAGTCGTCTTACCAGCATCAAAAGCTACCAAAACATGACTGGGCTCAACCCGCTCTAAGACATGATTCAACATGAGTTGAAAGCCATAGATTGCATTGGTATGAAGGCCATTAGCATTTTTAAAACGATCCAACTGCTGATAGAGCGCAAAAAAAGCTCGAAAAGCAACAGAAGATCCATCAATTAATAATAATTTTTTCTTGTCCATACACCCATTATAAAGGAAAGCAAGGAAAAATACCATCGGAAAGAATAGGCAAATGGTAATGAAGTCCTCTTTTTTATATTCTTTCTAGATTCTAGCTCCGTTACTATCTACTTGATAGCCATCCACAGTGGTATTCACTGCTAAAGCCCCTGAAGCATTAACATAGTAATACTTTCCTCCTACTTGGAACCACTGACTAGACTTCATAGCCCCTGAACTTTCCAAATAATACCATGTTCCATTTTCCTTGAGCCAACCTGTCTGCATCTCCCCTGATGCCTTTAGATAGTACCAATACGAGCCATCCTTTACCCAACCTGTTGACATGGTTCCATTTTCTTTGAAGTGATACCAGCTGCCATTTATTTTCTTCCAACCAGTTGCGAGTTTCCCATTCTCACGGTAATTCCAAATACCGTTTTGCTTCTTCCAACCATTCTCCACTGATCCTGTTTCCGTATACTGGACGTATCTCCTCGTTCCACTATAGGATAGGTAACTAAGCCACTTATAACCGTCCTTTTCTACGATTTGATCGTAGCTAACATTTTCACCAGGATAGTAGTAGTCAATAACTTGTGCTGTACTTGACGGCTGGTTTCGAATGGCGGACTTTTGAGTAAACGTATGAGTCCCACTAGACGCCAACTCTGACCTGATAGGATTTCTAGTTCTACCACCATTCCCTACCAAGTCCTTAAAATGGATAAAACCTGTCATAGAGCTAGCTTTTACGCTGCGACGATTGTATTTCTCCCTAACACCATAGTTATACTCTTCGATCTCAATCGTATCCCCTGATACATTTGATACCCAGGCCACGTGCCCATAATAACCTTCTGTCGACCAAGCAATAGCCCCAACTTCTGGCTTAGTATCCACACGGTAGCCTTCTCGCCTTGCACGATGTCCCCATTCATTTGCATTTCCATAGGCAGGAGGAATCTCAAAGCCATTTACACTACTCAAACGAAAGGCCGCAAAAGAGGTACACTGGCGAGAATACATCCGCCACTGATCGATTTCAACACTACCATTTTTGTAGTGAAGCGGATAGTCATCTCCACGCGCTACACTATCAGCTTGAACCGATTCTCCACCAAACAAAAAGGTACTTGTAACAAACAAAGTAGCCAGCCCTACACTCAACTGAGTACATCTACTCTTCTTAATTCCTGATTTAAAAAACGTCATTCATTCTCCTTAATAATATAAATTTCCGAGGTTACCCTCCTTTATACTATTCGGGAGAAAAAGAAAAAAGTGAGCAAAGCCCACTTCATTTTAGGATTCTTGGTCTAGATAGCGAATCAAGTTCTTCTCTGTCAAGATATCTGAGTAGGTGAAGGATTCAACATAGACATTGGCCTGTTTGTCTCCCTCAACATCTCCAAATTCAACGATAAATAGGGACGGATAAACCTCAATTAGCTTACCCAGTCTATTTTTTTGGCGCTTACGGCCATTCTCCAAAGTCATTTCAACGACTTGTCCCTCATGCGCCTTGATTTCTTCTTTGATTTTTTTCATCTTGGCTACATCTGTAAATGCATCTGACATCTTATGCCTCCCTCTTTGAGATACTTGAAAATTTATTGTATTCTTTTTGGAAAATCAATTCCACCGTTCCACGAGCTCCACTACGGTTTTTCTCGATAATAACTTCTACCTTGTTATTTGGAATTCCTTCCTCTTCTTCACCCGCACGATCATAGTAGTCGTCACGGTATAGAAAAGCTACGATATCCGCATCCTGCTCGATAGAACCCGATTCACGAATATCGGACAAGACTGGTCTCTTATCCTGACGCTGTTCCACTCCACGAGATAACTGACTGAGAGCAATGACTGGAACCTTTAGCTCTTTAGCTAGAATTTTCAACTGACGAGAAATTTCAGAAACTTCTTGTTGGCGGTTCTCACGACCAGTCCCTGTGATAAGCTGTAGGTAGTCAATCAAAATCAAGCCTAGATTGCCTGTTTCTTGAGCTAGTTTGCGTGAACGCGAACGAATTTCCGTGATTCGAATCCCTGGCGTATCATCGATATAGATACTCGCGTTGGCTAGGTTCCCTTGAGCAATGGTATACTTTTGCCACTCCTCATCAGTCAATTGACCCGTACGGATAGAATGGGACTCCACTAATCCTTCGGCCGCCAACATACGGTCTACTAGACTTTCCGCACCCATTTCCAGCGAAAAGATAGCAACCGTCTTGTCCAACTTAGTCCCAATGTTCTGAGCAATGTTCAAGGCAAAGGCCGTCTTACCAACCGCTGGTCGCGCCGCTAGGATAATTAACTCCTCCTCATGGAGACCTGTCGTCATATGGTCCAAATCACGGTAGCCCGTTGCAATACCTGTGATATCCGTTGTTTGTTGTGACCGAGCTTCTAGGTTCCCAAAGTTGATATTTAAAATATCACGGATATTTTTGAAACCACTACGATTGGCATTTTCACTAACATCAATAAGCCCCTTTTCAGCTTGAGCAATGATTTCATCTACAGGCTTAGAAGCCTCATAGGCTTGATTGACAGAGTCTGTCAACTTGGAAATCAAGCGACGTAGCATAGCCTTTTCAGCCACGATTTTAGCATAATACTCCGCATTAGCTGAAGTTGGTACAGAATTGACAATTTCGACAAGGTAAGACAAGCCACCAATATTTTGGAGATCCCCTTGACTATCCAAAATCGTCCGAACCGTCGTCGCATCGATCGCTTCACCACGATCCGACAAGTCTACCATCGCTTGGAAAATCAACCGATGAGCATACTTAAAGAAGTCACGAGAATCAATGTATTCCCGTACAAAAACGAGTTTACTCTCATCTATAAAAATAGCCCCCAGAACAGATTGTTCTGCCAAAATATCCTGAGGTTGAACTCGCAGTTCCTCTACTTCTGCCATTCGACTTTCCTTCCTTTTACAATCTTGTCAAGAAGTTGTAAACTTAACCTTCTTTTACACGAAGATTGATGACACTTGTAACATCTTGGTAGATCTTCACTGGAACATCAATCAAACCTACTGCTCGAATTGGTGCTTTCACTTGAATGTGACGTTTGTCAATCTTGATACCAAATTGCTTTTGCAATTCTTCCGCAATTTTCTTGTTGGTGATAGAGCCAAATGTACGGCCATCTGGTCCAACTTTTTCAACAAACTCTACGACAGTCTCTTCTGCTTCAAGTTTGGCCTTGATGGCTCTTGCCTCTGCTAACATCTCTGCATGAGCCTTTTCTTCAGACTTCTGTTTTCCACGCAATTCACCGATTGCCTGAGCAGTCGCTTCCTTGGCCAAATTCTTTTTAATCAGGAAGTTTTGGGCATAGCCAGTTGGCACTTCCTTGATTTCGCCTTTTTTCCCTTTTCCTTTGACATCTGCTAAAAAGATTACTTTCATTCTTCTTTCTCCTTTTCCTTTAGTTCATCCAAAATAAGTTGAGTCAATTTTTCTCCAACTTCTGATAGACTCATATCCTTAATCTGCGCAGCAGCTAGGTTAAAGTGACCACCACCGCCCAGTTCTTCCATAATCCGTTGCACATTGATTTTACTACGGCTTCGAGCCGAGATAGAGATGAATCCTTGTGTATTTTTTGCCAGAACGAAACTAGCCTCAATGCCAGACATGGCCAACATAGCATCGGCAGCCTTACTGATAACAACTGTGTCATAAGTGGTTGTGTCCTTAGCTTGGGCGATCAAGATATCTGAACCCAACTTACGACCTTGTAAAATGAGTTCATTTACCTCACGGTACTCTTCAAAATCTGTCGCAGCAATTTCCTGGATAGCAATACTATCACTTCCACGTGTTCGGAGGTAGCTAGCCACATCAAAAGTTCGACTCGTCACTCGAGATGTAAAATTCTTGGTGTCCAGCATCATACCAGCCATCAAAACACTAGCCTGCATACGACTCAAACGATTTTTCTTAGAATTTTGGAACTGAATCAATTCTGTAACTAACTCACTCGCACTACTTGCCCCACTCTCAATATAGGTGATGACTGCATTCTCAGGGAAATCCTGATCACGCCTATGATGGTCAATAACAATGGTTTGAGTGAACAAATCATAAAAATCTTTCGACAATGTCAAAGCCGTCTTGGAATGATCCACCAAAATCAATAAAGAGCGCTTGGTAACCAATCTCATCGCATCAGCCAGAGACAAGAGCTTGGTGACACCCTCTTTTTCCAAAAAGTTGACCGCACGCTCGATATCTGGTGACATTTGATCTGCATCGTAAACCGCATAACTATTTTCAGTGATATTGCTCGCAAACAGCTGCATACCGACCGCAGAGCCCAAAGCATCCATATCCAGATTTTTATGACCAACTACAAAGACCTGATCCACACTGCGGATCTTATCTGAAATGGCTGTCATCATGGCTCTCGTACGTGTTCTTGTTCTCTTAACAGAGGCTGCGGAACCACCACCGAAATAGACTGGGTTCTTGGTTTCATCATTTTCCTTGACCACCACCTGGTCACCACCGCGAACTTCTGCTAAGTTCAAGTTGAGCAAGGCAATTTTCCCTATCTCTTCATGATTTCCATCACCATAAGAAAATCCCATACTTAAAGTTAGGGGTAGCTGCCTCTGTTTTGATTCTTCTCGGAAAGCATCAATAACAGAGAATTTGTCATTCATCAATTCCTCGAGTACTGTGTAATCTGTGAATAAATAAAAACGATCCATCCCCACACGGCGAGAAAACATAGCATACTTACTAGCAAATTCTGAAACAAAATTAGCTACAAAGCTATTGATATGGCTGATATCAGAGTCAGACGTCGCATCCTCCAAATCATCGTAATTATCCACTGAGATGACCCCAATGACTGGACGACTAGTTACCAATTCGACAGTCGCTTCGTACTCCCCAGAAACATCAAAGAAATACAAAACACCCGAATCCTTGTCCATATGAACAGCATATCGTGTTTCGCCCAAGGTAGCATACGAACCTGGATTCCCAACAGAAGCCTTGATGATGGTTTGAATTAACTCAACATCAATTTCCCCTTCTTCAGTAGTCAAAATCAGCTCAGCATAGGGATTAAACCATTCCACTTCGCCACTAGATAAGTCTAATTTCAGGACTCCCACCGGCATTTGATCAAGCAAAGTACTCAAGCTATTTTCGGCTTGGTGATTTACATATTGGATTTGTTCAATTTCGCTCTTTTCGTACTGTTTTTTTTGCCATACAAATAAAAGCAGATAAAGCAGTACAAATAAAAATAAAACAGTGATTGTTACAGCAATATTATGTGAAAAAATAATCAGCAAAGTTAAGATTCCGAAAGTTGCAAGTCCTAGCAAGACTGCAGAAAACGGGATTAAATTATTTTTTTTCATTCTAAACCTCTTGCGCATTATTATATCACAAAAAGCCTTAAAAAGCGACCTTTTAAAAGATGCAAGCCCTTCATTTCTCTAACTTCAGACACAAAAAGAGGAGGGAATCATCACCCTCCTACCCACGTGTTCAGATCACTAACACCTAACGTTCCACGATAAGAGCAGTCCCCATCCCTCCTCCGATACAGAGAGTTGCTAAGCCAGTTTTAGCATCACGTTTCATCATCTCATGTACCAACGTCACTAGGATACGGCAACCGGAAGCTCCAATTGGGTGACCAAGAGCAATGGCGCCACCATTGACATTGACAATATCTGTGTTAAAGCCAAGTGTTTTCCCAACCACACAAGCCTGGGCAGCAAAGGCTTCATTTGACTCAATCAAGTCGAGATCATCAACTGTCAAATTGCCTTTTTCAAGAGCCCTGCGAGTCGCATAAATCGGCCCACATCCCATCATCTTAGGGTCCAAACCTGCACTTGCATACGAACGAATGCGAGCAATCACTGAGAGTCCTAATTCTTCCGCTTTTTCAGCACTCATGACCAAGACAGCCGCTGCCCCGTCATTGATACCGGAAGCATTTCCCGCTGTGACAGAACCGTCTTTTTTGAAAACAGGATCTAGCTTAGACAAACTCTCTAAGCTAGCATCTTTTCTAGGATATTCATCTGTATCAAAAACGATCGGATCGCCTTTGCGTTGAGGAATGACAACTGGCACAATCTCTTCTTTAAAGTGTCCAGATTTTATAGCCGCCACTGCTCGTTTTTGTGATTCCAAAGCAAGAGCATCTTGTTCATCCCGGCTAATACCATATTCTTCAGCCACATTCTCAGCTGTAATCCCCATATGGTATTCGTTAAAAGCATCAGACAAACCGTCCTTAATCATGGTGTCTACCACTTTCGAATCGCCCATACGGCCACCCCAACGGAAACTTGGCAAAACGTATGGTGCCTGACTCATGTTTTCTGCACCACCAGCCACGACAATATCTGCATCGCCACACTGAATCGCTTGAGCAGCTAACTGAACTGCCTTCAACCCAGAACCACAAACCTTATTAATAGTAAAGGCTGGTGTAAATTCAGGGAGCCCCGCTTGAATGCTCATTTGACGAGACACGTTTTGGCCTAAACCTGCGCCTAGGACATTCCCCATAATCACTTCGTCTACTTGCTCTGGTTTAATATTCGCTTTTTCCAAAGCACTCTTAATGACCAAAGATCCTAAATCAACAGCTGAAACATTCTTCAAGCTTCCTCCAAAGGAGCCTATAGGAGTCCGCACTGCCGAAACAATCACCACGTCTTTCATAACTACCTCCATTTATACCTCTTATAATGATGCAATACAAAAGTGGTTTACAATTGTGTAAACCACTTTTACATAGTTGTCAAGATTTTATGATTCCTTAACTTCTAACAAACCAACTTCACCATCTTCACGGCGATACAAAACATTTGTTGTTTGATCTTCGACATCAACATAGATAAAGAAATCATGCCCCAACAAATCCATTTGAAGAAGTGCTTCTTCCAAATCCATTGGTTTCAAATCAATTTGTTTTGAACGAACCACTTTTGGTGGCACAACATTTGCATCTTCAACTAGATCATCTGTAAAGAGTTGACTTGTTGCAACCTTATTTTTATTCTTGCGTTCGATTTTTGTTTTATTTTTACGAATCTGACGTTCAATTTTATCGGTTACAAGGTCAATTGAACCATACATGTCTTGAGAAACATCTTCTGCACGAAGGGTAATTGATCCAAGTGGAATCGTCACTTCAACCTTTGCTGTTTTTTCACGGTAAACTTTCAAGTTCACACGTGCATCCAACTCCTGCTCAGGTTGAAAATACTTTTCAATCTTTTCGAGTTTAGAAACTACATAATCACGAATTGCTTCTGTTACTTCTAGGTTTTCACCACGGATACTATATTTAATCATATAAGTACCTTCTTTCTAAACATTTTTATTTTTCTAACTATATTATAACGCTTTCATTTTCATTTTGCAAATTTTTCCTCATCTTACAAGGGAAAAAGTTTTGACTTCCAAAACACCTGCTTCTTCCAGAAGCCTTTTCACACGATTCACAGTCGCTCCTGTTGTATAGATATCATCAATCAGCAAAATCTTCTTAGGAAGTGAGGTCTCATCTTTAATGAAAAACGGGATCTCAGTAGCTAATCTTTCTGAACGATTCTTAGAAGAACTAGCTTTCTCTTCTCTTTTTCCTAATAAATCATAAAAAGAGAATCCCGCTGCCTCAACCAAGCCCTCAACCTGATTAAATCCTCTCTCAAGCAATCTTTCAGGACTTAAGGGAATCACCACAAATTCATAGTCTCTATACTTTTTCAATTCCTCAGCAAGAACGGAAGCAAAAACTTTTCTAAGCAAAAAATCTCCATCAAACTTATATCGACTAAAGAAGTCTTTCATCGCTTGGTTATAGGTGAAAATCGACTTATGATCAACCTGAATTCCTTCTTTACACCAAAATTTACAATCTTGACAATATGTTGACTCTCCTTTTTTCATGCAACTCGGACAATGCACCTGTTCAATACTTTCAAAACTTAAAGAACAAGTTAAACAAAGAGGTGTTTCTTGATTCTTCAAGAGCAAGAGACTACTAAAAGTCAAATCACTCTTTGTAGTTTGGCCACACAATAAACAACTCATAAACCTGCCTCCTTGTTCATTTGTTTGATTTCCTTGATTGCCTTTTTGATTGAAGCATTTAATCCCTCATGAAAAAAGAGCAATTCACCAGTTGGTCTATCCATACTACGCCCGACTCGTCCTCCAATCTGAATCAAGCTAGACTTGGTAAAGAGGCGATGATTGGCCTCCACTACAAAAACATCCACACAAGGGAAGGTAACTCCACGTTCCAAGATTGTCGTACTGATAAGTATCGTCAACTCTCCATCTCGAAAAGCTTGCACCTGTTCTAATCGATTTTCTGTAACAGAAGACACAAAACCAATTTTCTCATCTGGAAAATACACCTGCAAGATTTCTTTTAGTTTCTCGCCTTTCTGAATCTCTGATGCAAAAATTAGTAATGGATAGCCAGTCTTTCTCTGCTTCTCAATATAGGCCTTTAACTTAGATGATAACTGACTTTTCTCTAAACAACGATTAAAATCCGATAACCAAACTGGTTTTGGAATAATTAATGGATTTCCATGAAATCGTCTTGGCAAGCTCAATCGTTTTAATTCTCCCGTGCGAACCTTCTTATCTAACTCATCTGTAGATGTCGCTGTTAAAAAGATTCTCAGACCATCCTCCTTTACACTATTCTTTACAGCGTAGTAAAGCATAGAGTTGTCAACATAAGGAAAGGCATCTACTTCATCTACTATCAACAAATCAAAAGCATGATAAAATTTTAATAACTGATGAGTTGTTGCAACTACTAAGGGGGTTCGAAAATAGGGTTCTGATTCACCATGGAGTAGCGCTATATCGCAAGCAAAGTCATTCTGCAGTCGCTTATACAGCTCCAAACACACATCAATTCGAGGACTTGCCAAACAAACTGCACCACCATCTTCAATCACTTTGGCTACAACTTGATAAATCATCTCTGTCTTTCCAGCACCTGTCACAGCATGAACTAAAGTCGGTTCTTTCTTTTTAACTGCTCGAATCAACCCCTCTGATACCTTTTCCTGAAAAGGGGTTAACTGACCACGCCATTTAAGAACACCTTGTTTCGGAAAATCCTCCTGTGGAAAATAGTATAAAGCCTGATCACTCCTGACTCGCTTCACCAGCAAACACTCCCTACAATAGTAGGCACCGATAGGCAAATACCATTCTTCTAGAATCGAACTATCACAGCGTTGACAAAACAATTTCCCCTTCTCTTTTCTCATTGCCGGCAGTTTCACGGCCATCTGACGTTCTTCTTTAGTTAATTCTTTCTCAGTAAACAAGCGACCGAGATAATTTGGATTTACTTTCATACTTCTTTATTCGTAAAAATCTAGCGCTTTAGGTTTTTTTTTAGTACAATAAAATCATGGAATTTAGAACAATTAAAGGGGACGGGCAAGTCCAAGAAGAAATCAAAAAATCCCGCTTTATCTGTCATGCAAAGCGTGTCCATAGCGAAGAAGAGGCGCGTGATTTCATCACTGCCATTAAAAAAGAACACTACAAAGCTACCCATAACTGCTCAGCTTTTATTGTAGGGGAACGCAGTGAGATTAAGCGCACGAGTGATGATGGTGAGCCTAGTGGTACTGCTGGAGTCCCAATGCTTGGTGTCCTAGAGAATCACAATCTTACCAATGTCTGCGTAGTAGTTACTCGCTACTTTGGGGGAATTAAGTTAGGCGCTGGCGGTTTGATTCGCGCTTATGCAAGTAGTGTGGCCTTGGCTGTCAAAGAAATTGGCATTATTGAAATCAAAGAGCAAGCTGGTATAGCCATTCAGATGTCCTACGCTCAATACCAAGAGTACAGTAACTTCCTTAAAGAACATCATCTCATGGAGCTGGATACAAACTTTACAGATCAAGTTGATACAATGATTTATGTTGACAAGGAAGAGAAAGAAAATATCAAAGCTGCTCTTGTAGAGTTTTTTAATGGAAAGGTTACTTTAACAGATCAAGGTTTACGGGAGGTTGAAGTTCCGGTAAACTTAGTGTAAATCTGCAAATAAATAGTACCTACTAAATCTATTCGCAGATTCACAGCTTGGATGCTTGATATAAAAAAATCCTATCACTTCGATAGGATTTCTATATTTTACAAATAGCCTAGAGCACGATATACTAGTATCATCTTATACAAAGAGGTATATCTATGACTATTTATAACAATATCACTGAACTAATCGGACAAACACCAATTGTTAAACTCAACAATATCGTCCCAGAGGGTGCTGCAGACGTCTATGTTAAACTAGAAGCCTTTAACCCTGGATCGTCAGTAAAAGACCGTATTGCCCTTAGCATGATTGAAAAAGCGGAACAAGATGGTATTCTGAAACCAGGTGCTACTATTGTTGAAGCAACGAGTGGAAATACTGGTATCGGTCTTTCATGGGTTGGAGCCGCTAAAGGATATAAAGTTGTTATCGTCATGCCTGAAACGATGAGTGTGGAACGACGTAAGATTATCCAAGCCTATGGTGCTGAACTCGTCCTTACTCCTGGTAGCGAAGGAATGAAAGGGGCTATTGCCAAAGCTCAGGAAATCGCCGCTGAACGAGACGGCTTCCTTCCACTCCAATTTAATAATCCAGCTAATCCAGAAGTACACGAAAGAACAACAGGAGCTGAAATACTGGCTGCTTTCGGTTCTGATGGACTAGATGCCTTTGTGGGTGGTGTTGGTACTGGTGGAACGATCTCAGGTGTTTCTCATGCACTAAAAGCTGTCAATTCAAACATTCAAGTTTTTGCGGTTGAAGCTGATGAGTCTGCTATCTTGTCTGGTGAAAAACCTGGACCTCACAAAATTCAAGGCATCTCAGCTGGATTTATTCCTGATACACTTGATACAAAAGCCTATGACGGTATCGTCCGTGTAACATCAGATGATGCACTTACGCTTGGCCGTGAGATTGGTGGAAAAGAAGGCTTCCTTGTTGGGATTTCCTCTGCCGCAGCCATTTATGGAGCAATCGAAGTTGCCAAAAAATTAGGTACAGGTAAGAAAGTACTTGCTTTAGCACCAGATAACGGCGAACGTTATCTGTCTACAGCACTCTATGAATTTGAAGTGTAGTCTCCTAAATGCACTTAGCCCTTATTAAAGGGCTTTTTGTTTACTCATATAGGACCTACTCTCTAAAACAAAAAAGGAAGCAAATTGCTTCCTTTTCATTATTAGTTATTCAAGGCTGCTGCCATTGTAGCTGCAACTTCTGCTTCGAAGTCGTTCGCAGCTTTCTCAATTCCTTCACCAACTTCAAAGCGAGCGAACTCAACTACTGAAGCGTTAACTGAATCAAGGTATGCTTCAACTGTCTTGCTGTCATCCATGATGTATACTTGTGCAAGAAGTGTGTATGCTTGGTCAACTTTAGTGTTGTCAAGCATGAAGCGATCCATTTTACCTGGGATGATTTTGTCCCAGATTTTTTCTGGTTTACCTTCCGCAGCCAACTCAGCTTTGATGTCTTCTTCAGCTTGAGCAATCACTTCATCAGTCAATTGAGCTTTTGATCCATATTTCAAGTGTGGAAGAGCTGGTTTACCAACCATTGCACGGCTATCATTATCTTGGTCAATCACGTGGTTCAATTGTGCCAACTCATCTTTAACGAACTGCTCATCCAATTCTTTGTAAGAAAGAACTGTTGGTTTCATCGCAGCAATGTGCATTGAGATTTGTTTAGCAAGTGCTTCGTCTCCACCTTCAATAACAGAGATAACACCGATACGTCCACCATTGTGTTGGTATGCTCCAAAGTGTTGTGTATCTGTTTTTTCAAGCAAAGCAAAGCGACGGAATGAGATTTTTTCACCGATTGTAGCTGTTGCAGATACATATGCAGCTTCAAGAGTTTCACCTGAAGGCATTGTCAAAGCAAGTGCTTCTTCGTTGTTAGCTGGTTTTCCTTCAGCAATTACTTTAGCTGTTGCATTTACCAGCTCAACGAATTGAGCATTTTTCGCAACGAAGTCAGTTTCAGCATTTACTTCAACTACTGCTGCAACGTTACCGTTAACAAATACACCAGTCAAACCTTCAGCTGCAACACGGTCAGCTTTCTTAGCTGCCTTCGCCATACCTTTTTCGCGAAGCAATTCGATTGCTTTTTCGATATCACCTTCAACTTCAACCAATGCTTTCTTAGCGTCCATAACACCGGCACCAGATTTTTCACGCAACTCTTTAACAAGTTTAGCTGTAATTTCTGCCATTTTGATTCTCCTATATTTTTTAAAAATAGGAGAGCCGGGCTAAGCCCCGCCCTCCTAGGTAATGATTACTTATTTGAATTAAGCGTTGTCGCCTTCTACAACTTCAACGATTTCTTCGATTGAGTCTGCTTGAGCTTCTGAAGCTGCAAATTCTGCTTCAACTGCTACTGCATCTTCACCTTGACGTCCTTCGATGATAGCGTCAGCCAATTTAGCTGTAATCAACTTAACTGCACGGATAGCGTCATCGTTAGCTGGGATAATTACATCGATATCGTCTGGATCAGTATTTGTGTCAACCATCGCTACAACTGGGATTCCCAATTTTTTAGCTTCTTTAACAGCGATTTGTTCTTTATGTGGGTCAACTACGTACATTACATCTGGGATACGAGGCATGTCTTCGATACCACCCAAGAATTTTTCAAGACGTGCACGTTGTTTATTAAGAAGTGCAACTTCTTTCTTAGGAAGAACGTCGAAGATTCCTTCTTCTTCCATGCGTTTGATTTCTTTCAAACGAGCAATACGTTTTTGGATAGTTCCCCAGTTAGTAAGAGTTCCACCCAACCAACGATGGTTGATGTAGTATTGACCTGAACGTTCTGCTTCTTCTTTAACAGCGTCAGCAGCTTGTTTTTTAGTACCAACAAACAATACAACTGCATCGTTAGCTGCCGCATCACGCATGAAGTCGTATGCTTGGTCAGCGTATTTTACAGTTTGTTGCAAGTCGATAACATGGATTCCGTTACGCTCAGTGAAGATGTACTTAGCCATCTTAGGGTTCCAGCGACGAGTTTGGTGACCAAAGTGTACACCAGCCTCAAGAAGTTGTTTCATTGAAATTACTACCATGAGTATTTCTCCTTTTTGTTTTTTTCCTCTTCTTGATTTCAACTTGCAAAACGACCCGAGGGCAACAGTTTCACAATTCATCAAGAATGAGTATTATCGTTTACACGACAATTTTCATTCTACCATATTTTAGCGATATTTTCAAGTGATTTTGATAGATTTCGGTCTTGCTCTCGATTAAAAATAATAAAAGAGACTCAAATCGAGCCTCTTCGTTTCATTCATTAGTTTGGATAAATGTAAGTAACATAACCTTCAGATGTTGTAGTTGGGTTGAACCATCCACGTTTGTTACCGATTGTACGATCTCCACCATAGTTTGATTCTGATACTTGAATACTAGTTGTTGATGAAACTGCTGTAACAACCGCTACGTGTCCATAGCCACCATCATTCCAACATGCAATCGCACCAACTTGTGGTTGAGAACCAGTACGGAAACCTGCAGCTGCTGCACTTGTAGCCCACTGTGCTCCGTTACCCCAGTAATCTCCAGCCCAAGGTGCTAATGTTTTAGCTCCCCAAGTACATTCACCAGTTGGATAACTTGAAGCATTTGTACTGTATGTTGGACGTTGTCTAGTAGGAGTCGGAGTAGGTGTAGGTGTAGGTGCTGGAGTGTAGCTTGAGTCCTCGTCGTCAGATGCTGATGCTGACGTTGATGTAGATGTTGCTTGCACTTGAGCTGAGAAACTTGTGTTTCCAGAAGCAACAACTGATTGTTGTTGACTTGTTTGACGTGCTTTATAAGCTGCCTCTGCTTCAGCTGCTGCTTTCGCTTCTGCCTCTGCTGCTGCTTTTTGTTCCAACAAGGTAGCTTTCTCGCCTTCTGCAGTAGCTTTCTCTGCAGCAAGGTTCAACTCAGCAACTTTTAACTCCGCCTGTTTTGTTGTCAATGTTTGTGCATCGTCAGCAAGCGTTTGTTGGTTCGCAATGACAGTATTGATTGCTTCATTATTTGCGACTTGTTTTTCTGAAATTGATTTTTTATCAGCTTTTTGTTGCTCTAACATTTTGTTGTTAGCCGATACAATCTCGCTCATAGCCGCAACACGGGAAATAGCTTCTGTAATTGATTTTGAATTTACAATTGTGTTGATATAGCTAGTTGCAGCACCGTTTGTTTGTGCGCTACGTGCTTGTTTTTTCAAAGATTCATTACGAGCAACAATATTCTTAGAGAGCTCTGTAATTTCTCCTTCAAGTTTTTTAGATTCCGCTTGTAGTGTTTCATTTTCAGCTTGCAAGTTTGTTTGCTGTGTTTGAATGGCTGTAACTTGCGTTTGAATTTCATCTACCTGTTTTTGAGCTTCTTTTTGTTGAGCTGTCAAGTCACTAATCTTACTATCTTGAACAGCAATTTTTTCATCAGTTGTTTCAGCGTGAACAGTTGTTAACACTGCCACTTGAGACACTAATACTGTACTTAATAAAAGTGACGCTAAGATTTTTTTCTTCATATTGTGTAGATACTCCTTCTATTTAAGACATTACTAGTATACCAAAAAAAGGCATAATAAATATTACGCCTTTGTTACATTTTTATTTCTTTCTTATAGATAATATTTTTCAAAAATATATTGGAAAATAAGCATCCATAAAAAGTTTAAAATCATTGATGGGACAAGGCTGTAAACAATGAAAACTGGCATTGATTCTACTGTCAGTCCCATAGCAAAGGCCAGAAGATAACTACCCATATCAAATAGGAAGCTCATCACAACTATTGTTAACATTCTCGTCCAACGGTTCAACAAAGTCACACTATTAAACTTGTGAAGTGAGGCACCTATCAAGATAAATAAAAGTGTCGCAATTCCTATCAAGTGGAAAAAATAGATATCGTACACCAAACCTGCTATACAGCAATAAGCTAGATAGAAGTATTCTGATACCTCAATTGTCTCAAACAAGAGAAACAAAAACAGAAAATGACTGGCTAAATGAAAGTGGGGGAAAAAGGATCCCGCCAATTGTCCAATATGTGCATCAATTAGCACAACAAAAGGGAGTAAAAAGAAAATACCAATTTGTTTTAACAATCTCATTGCTAATTCCCCACTAACTCTACCACATGAAGATCTTTGATATCAGCACTTAACTTTACAGTTACCTCTCGTGTTAGATAGTCACTGCTGTGCGTTGTACCAACAATCTCTCCAACAGGAATATCTTTGACATTAAAGTTTCCTAGCCCACCTGTAGTCACCTTGTCTCCAGCACTGATGTCACTATTACTATTTAATTGACTAATTTTAAGCAGTTCAGATTCCTTGTCATAACCAACGATAATTCCGTAAATTTCAGTAGAACCATGTTGGATTTTAACAGAGATCTTATCCGTGTTTTCAGCGTTGGTTAAAAGATTGACAGTTGTTGAATGATCTTCCACCTTTGAAACACTACCAACCAAGCCCCCGTTTGCAATGGCCAACATATTTTCAGAAGCTCCTTTTAAACTTCCTACATCAATTGTTAACTCTTGTTTCCAAGATACTGGGGCTCGCATAATCACATCTGCTGCAATAGTTTTTGTAGCCTGCAATTTTGACTTCATGTCCAGCAACTGACGTAGTTGTTCATTTTCATTTTTTAGACTTTCTGATTGATTAGACTCCACCTCTAGTTGATAGAGCTGTTTTTTTAGACTTTCGTTTTCATTGTAAGTCTGCGTCAAATGTCCCAAATCCGATTTGAAAGTATCAAACCACTGAAAGGGTTTTTGAACAATTCTATCGACTAAGGAAATCCCATCTCCTAGTTTCGTCACAATGGCGCTTGAATAGGTTGTCACTAATAGTACAGAAACTGCCAGAACTGTGACAAAAACGATGATTAGATATTTTGATTTTTTAAAACGGTTCATATTCCTACCTTTATACTAAAAACCTGCTACTGTTAGCTTCCTATCAATCCTACAAATCTGCTAAGATTTTAAGAAAAATAAGAAACAACCCAGCACCAAAATCACAAGAATTGCCAGTGTATCCTTTTGGCTCCATCTCAATTGTCTATACTGACTTCTACCCTTTCCTCCCTGATAACCACGTGCTTCCATGGCTATTGCCAATGAGTCTGCACGCTTTAAGCTCGTCGCAAAAAGAGGAATTAAAATCGGAATCATAGCCTTTACTTTTTGAACGATGCTACCTTCGCCAAAGTCAACTCCACGAGCCTTCTGAGCATTCATAATCCGTGTCGTGTCATCCATCAAGGTTGGAACAAAACGCAAACTCATTGATAACATGAGGCCAATTTCATGAACGGGAACTTTCACGCGTTTCAGCGGTGCCAAAAGAGCTTCAACTGCAGCTGCCAGACTCAAAGGCATGGTCGTTAAGGTTAGCAAGGTTGAAAAGAAAATAATCAACACAAAACGACAGAAAATGATTCCTGCTTGTTGCAAAGCATAATCCGTTATTCTTATAAAAGAAAACTCAAATAGAACATTTCCACTTGAAATGAAAAAGAGTTGAAAAAGAGTCGTAAAAGCGATCAAGAAGAACATGGACTTTAATCCCTGAACGAAAAATGAGAGGGAAACGCCCGACAAAGCGATAAATATACCTGTCGCTACAAAAAGAATTAGATTTGCAAGGGGATTATTGGCCCAAAATACAATCAAAATCAACAGGATCATGGCGAGCAATTTACTACGGGGATCCAAGCGATGAATGATGGAATCTCCTGGTATATAACGCCCTAAAATCATACTATCCATTTAGCGACTCCTTAAACTCCTCTATCTTGATTGGCAGTTTTTTAAAAACTACACCCCTATCTGCCAAACGTTTACAAAAGGCTGTGATTTTAGGCACACCTAACTGCACTTTTTCCATAGAGGCTACATCTTGAAAAACTTCGCTCGGTTTACCACTTTTGACCAAACGCCCCTTTTCCATAACATAGACCTGATCAGCATACGTAGCTACGTCATCCATCAAATGCGTTACCAGAACGATTGTCATTCCAGAAAGGTGGAGTTTTTTAAACAGGGTCATCAATTCTTTTCTGCCCAAAGGATCTAGCCCTGCTGTTGGCTCATCCAAAACTAAGACAGTTGGCTCCATGGCTAGCATACCTGCTATAGCCACACGTCTCATCTGACCACCCGAAAGTTCAAAAGGACTGCGCTCAAAGAGTGACTCATCGATGCCTACCAAGGCTAACTTTTCTCGCGCAATTTTCTTGGCCTCTTCCTCAGAAACTCCAAAATTTTGCGGTCCAAATGCAACATCTTTCAAAACAGTCTCTTCAAAAATCTGATTTTCAGCAAATTGAAACACTAGACCAACCTGCTTTCGAATCTGACGAATTTCTTTATTGGTTGATGTAGGGGTAATGACGGTATCGAAAACTCGAACAGAACCCTTACTTGGTACCAATAGGCCATTTAAAAGCTGTAAAATCGTTGATTTCCCACTACCTGTGTGCCCTACTAAAGCTGTATAGGAACCATCCTCAATTGTCAAAGAAACATCAGTCAAGGCTGATGAAGATAGGGGAGTCCCCTCTTGATAGGTAAAGCTCACATTTTCTAGAGTAATTCCCATAACTTGTCCTCTAGCTCTCCTTCTGTCAAATAGCCATCTGGTAACTGATAGCCAGCCTCTCTCAAAGATTCTCTCAATTGATTAGTAAAAGGCTCATCTAAGCCTATCTGGTCAAGGTCATCCCGAGAAAAAAGTTCTCTTGGGCTGCTAGTTGACTCCACTTGACCTTTTTTCATGACCAAGACACAGTCACTCATCGCAACTTCTTCTAAGTCATGTGTAATGGAGACGACTGTCATCTGATGGTCTTTTCGAATCTCTTGAACTGTCTGAATCAGTTCTCTTCGTCCCTCGGGGTCCAACATACTTGTGGCCTCATCCAAAATCAAAATAGCTGGTCTCAGGGCAACAACTCCCGCAATAGCCACACGCTGTTTTTGTCCACCAGATAAACGAGCTGGTTCTCTCTTCTTAAAGTCCAGCATACCTACCAACTCCAAAGATTCAGCCACTCTCTTTTTCATTTCTTCTCGAGGAAGTCCCTGATTTTCTAAGCCAAAGGCAACATCATCTTCAACAGTTGCACCCACAAATTGGTTATCTGGATTTTGAAAAACCATACCAATTTGTCGGCGTAAGTCCCAAACATTCTCAGAGGACAGCAATTGCCCATCTATCCAGATTTCCCCAGACTCTGCTTCAAGCAAGCCATCAATCAAACGGATAGTTGTCGATTTCCCACTCCCGTTATGACCTACAATCGAAAGCCATTCTCCCCGTTTCACGTGAAACGAGACATTATTAACATCATAACGATCCTGGTCTTCCTTGTAACGAAAAGACAGATTTTTTACTTCAATAATCGATTTCATTTCGAACCAAATGTCCCTTTGAATACATGAGCGCTACCCTTGAAATAATCATAGCCAGAGTAGATAGTGAAAAACAAAGCGATATAAAGCAACAGCTGACCAATTAAATTCCAATGTAAGAGCAAAAAGATAATGGCAAACATCTGACTAAAGGTCTTGATTTTCCCTGGCATCGCTGCTGCTAGAACTGTCCCTCCCGTCTCAACAAGCAACAAGCGCAAGCCTGTCACCGCAAGTTCACGACAGATGATAATAGCAACAACCCAAGCTGGAGCCATACCTAACTCAATCAACATGATAAAAGCTGACATAACCAACAGCTTATCAGCCATCGGATCAGCAAATTTTCCAAAATTGCTGACTACATTCCATTTACGAGCAAGGTAGCCATCGAGATAATCCGTTATACTAGCAACTGCAAAGATGATCGCTGCTAGCAAATGACTGCCTTGTGAATAGCCCAAAGTCAAAATAAGAATAAAGAGAGGTATAAAGAGAATTCTACCAATAGTTAATACATTAGGAATTTGTTCTTTTTTCATTGATTTTTCCTTAATCTGTAGTAAATGTAAGTGTCACAGTTCCAGTCTGAGTTGTCAGCTTCGAAGTATCAATCGTTTGATTGTCCACAGTCACAGTAACTCCCTTTACCACACCCAAAGTAATAGTTACAGAATCTTTCGTTGAAACTGTTGTTTTTGCATTCTTATTGTCTGCGGATAGTGTCACACCACCCTCCAGCTCACTTCCTGAAACACTAACCCAACTAGTTGTATCTGAAACTGCTAGTTGAACAGTAGCGGTTTCCTTACTCGTTTTATACCGAGCTTCAATGCGGTTTCCTTCACCTGACACTGTAATAGTTGATTCCGTAGTAGAAGACGAGCTAGACGTCTGACTACTAGAAGATGAACTAGATGAGGTTGTTGAACTAGTTGAGCTCACAACACTATAATTAGCTGAAGAAGGACTTGGCTGAGTTTGGATGTAGTTCCAAACATAGTAAGTCACAAAAATTAAAATTGACAAAGCAAATAGAACGAAATAAAACAAGGGGAGATAAGACGTTTTTTTCTTATTTGATCGTCTGCGACCAGATAAGTCTTCTTCATCGACATCTACCTCTTCGTAGGTAATCATACTACCTGAATCATAGGCATCCAAAACAATTCTTTCATCTAACTCTACTGCCCAGGCATATTTTCTTAAAAAAGAACGAGCATAGAAGGTACTAGGAAGCAAATCAAAATCATCAGCCTCCATAGCTTCTAGAAAATGCAACTGAATTTCAGTTTTTTCCTGCAATTCTTCTAAACTCAATCCCTGGTTAATTCTAGCTAAACGTAGAACCTCACCAATTGTTTTTTTTCTCATACTTAGCATTCCTTCTTTCTAGGCTTACTTATCTTTTAGGTTGGAAAGATTGTAAAATCAACTAGATCACCATCATCAATCAAGCGATGACCAGCTTCTAAAACATCCTCCAAAGTAATTTCTTGTAAAATTTTTGGCAAATCAAAAATGGTCTCTCCGCCATCTATAGGATCGTATTGAGTTGCAATAAATTCCAAAGAATTCATACTGCTAAAAAACTCTCCAAACATCTCACTCTTAACAAGATCGAGATGTTCATCAGTAATATCTGCATCACTACTAAAATGACGAATCGCCTTACGAATTTGATGTGATAGAGAAACGGGTTCCTTCGTATCCATAGTCAACATCACAAAATGAAAACGACTAGTCACCTCAACTTCTAATGACAGTGAAGCATCTAACTTCCCCGCCTCATATAGGTTTTGAAAACGATTTGAAGTCCATCCAAACAGCATCGTAAACAACAATTTCAACAAAACACTATAACGGTAGCAATCTGCTTCTGCCACCTCACCTGTTCCCCTAATTCCAATAGCAAGCTTTGGAGAAGAAACCTCCATCCGGAGACTGTCTGTTTCTTTGACAGGCTGTAAAGCAAGCTTCTCCTTGTTTACTACCATGTCTTCTAAATTTCTAAATTTCTTTTGTGAAAAATACTTTCCAATCGCATTTACATCAAAATTCCCAACTAAAAATAAAGACATATTGACAGGTTTGTAAAAGACTGTAAAGTTATCTTTTAAGTCATTCAGTTGAATGTTGTTAATTGATTTTTCACTTCCAACAATGTCTGCTGCCAGAGGAGTATTGGGATAAAGATTGGCTAATGTCGCAAAAAACAGACGCGAATCTGGATCGTCTTGGTACATCTCACGTTCTTGTTGGATGATTTCCCGCTCTCTCCCAACTGACTCTTCCGCAAAGTGAGCAACTGTTACCAACTCCTCAAGTAGATCCAAATTTTCTGATAAATGATCTATTGTCGAAAACAAATAACTCGTCTTTGTAAAGCTTGTAAAAGCATTGCTATCAGCCCCCAAGCGTGTAAAAGACTCCATAATATCTTCAGCATTTTCTCTCTCAAACAGTTTGTGTTCAAGAAAATGTGCAATTCCAGCTGGATAACACTGTAAACCTTTTTCAGATAGTGTAAAGCTTGTGTCTACTGATCCAAATCGAACTGTTACAACTCCGTAAACTTCATTAAATTGTTTTTTAGGAAGGAGAGACACTGTCAATCCATTTGATAGACGAGTCTGATAAACCGTCTCCTTTACAGCAGGATAATATTTTTCTTCAAAGGTAACTGGTGTCATTCTATTCCTTCCATAAAGTATATCGCTTGTAATCGAACACTATTTGCTGCTTTGCAGATAGCTTCTTTATCAACTCTATTTAATTTTTCAATCCAATTGTCAAAATCTGATGTAGATTTCCCTAACAAACTATTCAAGTAAACTCGCTCAATTAGTGAGCTCTGACTATCTTGCGCGAGCAGCAAGGTTCTGCGAATCATCTCCTTGGTCTGTTCAATCTCTAAATCTGTAAAATTACCTTTTTTTAGTTCAAGTAATTGATGATTCATCAGCTTTCTAGCTTGATTACGCTTTTCCCGATCAATGCCAGCATACATCCTCAATTGACCACTAAATAAATCCAATTGACTGGAGATGGTGTAGGCTAGACCAGCATTTTCCCGAACATTTGTAAAAAGCTTAGAGTGAGCAAAACCACCTAATAGACCATTCATTACTACCATGGCCAAATGATGCTTGTCTCCATAGCTCGTCGAACAATGGTAACCCAATTCTAAAACAGATTGACCCACATTCTTACGAACCATTCCTTCCTGAAGGACGTTTGAATATGGTTGCTTATACTGAGGGTTGACATGGAGTTGACGCCCAGTAAAGGAGAATGGCCTCAATAAATCCTTTACTTCGACTTCATTGAAATCACCTAAGAAAAAGAAATCAATCCGATCTTTGTTGAGAGCATCTTGAAAGCAAGTGTAGCTACTTTCCGGAGACTCATTTGAAATGCGATTTCGTAAATCACTATATCTCAATTGAAGACGTTCATCATGAAAGAACAAGTTATCCAATTCCTTATGAGCAAAATAAAATGAATCATCCATATCAGTAGCTAAACTAGCCAATAATTGTTTTCTTTCAATTTCAAACAAGGTTGACTCAAAGGCTCCATCTACAACTAAGGGGGAAAATAAAGTCTGTCTCACCAATTCCAATATTTGAGAAGTCAAGACATTTTTTTTACTCAAAAACTCGTCCCGCACATAGGTAAATGTTAGATCAAGAATATGTGCCTGTCCCCTACGATAAGCACTCGTAGAAATATCTGTTCCATACAGACTTGCCAAGTATCTGCGAAATGCTTGTGATGTTGGGTAAGCTTGATTTGCCGTCTCCAACATACTTGCACTTAACATGCGTCCTGCTATTGTCTCAAGAGATAAGGGAGCAGTACAACGAATAGTGATTTTATTTGTTTTAAACTTTTTGGATTGAATAAAATGTGCTGAAATTCCAGGCACTAATTCCATACCTTACCTCCTTACATATAGAGTTCTATTATACCACGAAAATCAAAATTTTTCTTGTTCTCTTTATAGCTTTCAAAAGTAAAATCGTTTTCATTTCGACTGACTTTCCTTCAGCTATTTCAGGGAAAATATGGTATAATACCAAAGATTGAGGTGAATTATGGAATACAAATTATTTGAAGAATTTATTACGCTCCAAGCCCTCCTAAAAGAGCTTGGAATTATACAAAGCGGTGGTACTATCAAATCCTTTTTAATGGAGCATCAAGTTTACTTTAATGGTGAATTAGAAAATAGACGTGGAAAAAAAATTCGTGTTGGAGATACGATTGACATTCCTGATTTAAAGATTGACATCACGTTGACACAACCAAGTTTAAAAGAACAAGAAGAATACCAGGCAGATAAGATTGAGAAAGAGCGAATTGCTAAACTTGTCAAAGAGATGAATAAAGGCGTCAAGAAAGAAAAACAAAAAACTTCTTCATCGCCTAAAACCAAACAACCTCCACGTTTTCCAGGAAGATAACCATGTGGCTTCAACATTTAACAATTAAAACCTTTCGAAACTACAAAGAGGCAAAAATTGATTTCAATCCAAAATTAAACGTCTTTTTAGGCCAAAATGCGCAAGGAAAGACCAATATTCTAGAAGCAATCTATTTCTTAGCCTTGACACGTAGTCATCGGACTCGTACAGATAAAAATCTCATTCATTTTGATGAGGAACAACTTCATCTTTCAGGTCTCGTTCAAAAAAAAACTGGATCCATTCCTCTAGAAATCGAACTAACACAAAAAGGCCGTGTGACAAAAGTTAATCATTTAAAACAAGCACGCCTTTCAGATTATGTAGGACACATGAATGTTGTCTTATTTGCTCCTGAAGATTTACAACTAATTAAAGGAGCACCTTCTGTCCGTCGAAAGTTTATAGACATCGAACTGGGGCAAATTAAACCAATCTACTTGTCAGACTTGTCAAACTACAACCATATACTCAAACAAAGAAATACCTACCTAAAATCCAGCCATAAGATTGACGAAACATTTCTGTCAGTCTTAGATGATCAGTTAGTAGAGTATGGTTGTCGCGTCATAAAGCATCGGATAAAATTCATTAAAGATTTAGAGAGATTTGGTCAAAAAAAACACTTAGAAATTTCAAATCAATTAGAAGAGTTGTCAATATCTTATCAATCATCTGTCAACTTTACTAGTGAAAAACAGCTAACGAATTCTTTCAAAATCGCTTTAGAAAAAAGTAGATCCAGAGATTTATTTAAAAAGAATACTGGTGTCGGTCCTCATCGAGATGATATTTCTTTTTATATAAATGAGATGGATGCTAGTTTCGGAAGTCAAGGTCAACATCGTAGTCTCGTCCTTTCTATAAAATTAGCAGAAATCGAGTTAATGGAAAGTATTACTACAGAATCTCCAATATTACTACTTGACGATGTCATGAGTGAACTTGACAACACTAGACAGTTAAAATTATTAGAAACGATTTCTCAGTCAATCCAAACCTTTATTACAACAACAAGCTTAGAACATCTTCAAAATCTACCAGAAAATCTAAGTATTTTCACTATTCAAGATGGTCAAGTTTCTGTAAATAAAAATTGACAACATTGTAAAAGAACTCCTGTTTTCGCAGAAGTTCTTTTTATTTCTTTTACATAGAATAATTTGGTGCCTCATTAGTAATTTGTACATCATGAGGGTGGCTTTCTTTCAAACCAGCACCAGACATTTCAATAAATTGAGCATTATCATGCAACTCTTTAAGGTTAGCTGCACCACAGTAACCCATACCAGAGCGAATACCACCAATCATTTGGAAGACGATATCAGCTGCCGCTCCTTTATAAGCAACACGACCTTCAATTCCTTCTGGAACAAGTTTATTTGCTTCATTGACAGAACCTTGGAAGTAACGATCGCTTGAACCTTTCTTCATCGCTGCGATTGATCCCATACCACGGTAAGTCTTGAACTTACGTCCTTGGAAGATTTCAGTTTCACCTGGTGCTTCGTCTGTTCCAGCAAACATTGATCCAAGCATAACTGCATTTCCACCTGCAGCAAGGGCTTTTACAATATCTCCAGAATACTTGATTCCACCGTCAGCAATAATCGTTTTACCATATTCACGCGCAACAGCTGCAGCATCATAGATAGCTGTTACTTGTGGAACACCAACACCTGCAATTACACGAGTAGTACAGATAGAACCTGGTCCAATACCAACCTTGACAACGTCTACACCTGCTTCGTAAAGTGCGCGCGCTCCCTCAGCAGTAGCAATATTTCCAGCAATCAAAGTACGATCTGGGAAGTGAGCACGAATCTCAGCAATTTTACGCAAGACACCTGCAGAATGACCATGCGCAGTATCAATAACAATCGCATCCGCGCCTGCCTCAAAAAGAGCCTCTGCACGTTCAAAGGTATCTGAAGTAACACCTACTGCACCTGCAACTAGAAGACGACCAAACTCATCTTTAGCCGCATTTGGAAACTCAATAACTTTTTCAATATCTTTGATAGTAATCAAACCAGAAAGACGACCTTCTTCATCTACCAACGGAAGTTTTTCAATACGGTGTTCTTGAAGAATACTCTCAGCTGTTGCAAGGTCTGTACACACAGGAGCAGTCACAAGATTTTCACTGGTCATATGATTTGAGATTGGTTGGTTATAATCTGAAATAAAACGAAGATCTCGGTTTGTCAAAATACCAACCAATTTACGATTTTCAAGTGTTTCCACAACTGGAACACCACTGATACGGTAACGTCCCATCAGTTCGTCTGCTTCAGCAATGGTATGTTCTGGAGTCAAGAAGAAGGGATCAATAATAACACCATTTTCAGAACGTTTTACCTTACGAACTTCATCTGCCTGTTGTGCAATAGACATATTTTTATGGATTACTCCAAGACCACCTGCACGAGCAATGGCAATGGCCATTTGACTTTCTGTGACCGTGTCCATGGCGGCTGTAATAATTGGGATATTTAAAGTCAGATTATCTGCCAATTTTGTTGTTAAATCTGCATCATTAGGCAACACATGACTTTCTGCTGGAATGAGCAATACATCATCAAAGGTAAAACCTTTTTTTAAAAATTTAGTATCCCAATTAGACATTGAAGTTTCCTCTTTTCTTTCTTTTTGAGCTTGACTCTTTTTGTATTGTATCTATCATACCATTCTATGAAAATTTGTCAATTATATTTATGGTAGAAATCATAAAAAAACTATCCCTGTGATTCTATGGAAGAGATAGTTTTACGATTCATATTTTACCTATTATTTAAAATAATTTAGTCCCATTGCTCCCTTAACTTCAGATAGAGTTTGACCTACAACCTCACGCGCTTTTTCACTCCCTTTTTGAAGCATATTGTACACTTCTCCCATATCCTTAGCAAATTCGATACGGCGCTCATGAATAGGACCAAGTTCACGTTCTAATATTTCAAGTAGATAACGTTTCGTCTTTACATCACCAAGACCACCACGTTGATAATGTTCTTTCATATCCGCAATTTCTTGAGCATCTTCAGGACGACCAAATACATCTAGATAATGGAAAACCATGTTTCCTTCAATCTTACCTGGATCCTCCACTCTAATATGGTCCGGATCAGTATACATACTCATGACTTTTTTACGCAAAGTATCTGCATCATCAGCTAGATAAATACCATTATTAAGGGATTTAGACATTTTAGCATTTCCATCTAAACCAGGCAAACGCCCTGCTCTCTCATTTTCTGGATAAATACCTTCCGGCTCCACCAAGACCTCACAATTATAAGCATGATTAAAGGAACGAACAATCTCGCGAGTTTGCTCAATCATTGGTTTCTGATCTGTCCCAACAGGAACATAATTAGCCTTGAAGGCAGTGATATCTGCTGCTTGCGCAATCGGATAAACCAAAAATCCTGTCGGAATACTTTCTCCAAACCCTTTTTGAGCAATCTCTGTTTTTACTGTCGGATTCCGTTCCAAACGAGCTAGTGATACCAAATTCATATAGTACATAGACAGCTCAGCCAACTCTGGAATCTGGCTTTGAATAAAGATAGTTGATTTACTTGGATCCAATCCAACTGCTAGATAATCCAAGGCAACATTCCCAATCGATTCTACAATCGTTTGAGGGTCTTTGGCGTGATCTGTCAATGCTTGTTGGTCCGCCAAAAAAACAAACATCTCATACTTGTCTTCTTCCTGAAGTAATACTCTGTTTTTAAGGCTCCCAACATAATGTCCAATATGCAGTTTTCCTGTTGGGCGATCTCCTGTTAAAATAATGGGTTTTGTCATTTTTTTCTCCTTCGAAATGCTCTCTTCAATTATAGCATTTTTTTGTTAAAATAACAGAAAATTATTAAAATCAAACAACTAACTCATTGTAAATAGACCTGTAAACTTAATTGACACAAAATTGACAAACAAAAATTTGAATATTTCTCTCTTTTCTAGTAGAATAAATATATTACATATTATAGGAGAAAAACATTGCTTACAGTATCTGATGTTTCACTACGTTTTAGTGATCGCAAACTTTTTGATGATGTCAATATCAAATTTACAGAAGGAAATACATACGGATTAATTGGTGCTAATGGTGCTGGGAAGTCTACATTCTTAAAAATCTTAGCTGGTGATATCGAGCCAACAACTGGTCACATCTCTCTTGGTCCAGATGAACGTCTCTCTGTTCTCCGTCAAAATCATTTTGACTATGAAGATGAGCGAGTTATTGATGTCGTTATTATGGGAAATGAGAAACTTTACAACATCATGAAAGAAAAAGACGCCATTTACATGAAGGAAGATTTTTCAGATGAAGATGGTGTTCGTGCAGCCGAACTCGAAGGTGAATTTGCTGAACTTGGAGGTTGGGAAGCAGAAAGTGAAGCGTCTCAACTACTTCAAAATCTAAACATTCCAGAAGAATTGCACTATCAAAACATGAGCGAATTAGCCAATGGTGAAAAAGTGAAGGTTCTCCTTGCTAAAGCCTTATTTGGTAAACCCGATGTTCTTCTTTTGGACGAGCCAACCAATGGTTTAGATATCCAATCGATTACTTGGTTAGAAGACTTCTTGATTGATTTTGATAACACCGTTATCGTAGTATCCCACGACCGTCACTTCTTAAACAAAGTGTGTACTCATATGGCCGACCTTGACTTTGGAAAAATCAAACTCTATGTCGGAAACTACGACTTCTGGAAGGAATCTTCTGAGCTTGCTGCTAAATTGCTAGCAGACCGTAATGCCAAGGCAGAAGAAAAAATTAAGCAATTGCAAGAATTCGTTGCTCGATTCTCTGCTAATGCTTCTAAATCAAGACAAGCAACATCTCGTAAAAAAATGCTTGACAAGATTGAACTAGAAGAAATTGTGCCATCTAGTCGTAAATATCCATTTATCAACTTTAAAGCAGAACGTGAGATTGGTAATGATCTCTTGACAGTAGAAAATTTAACTGTAAAGATTGACGGTGAAACTATCCTAGACAATATTAGTTTCATCTTGCGTCCAGGTGATAAGACGGCTCTTATTGGACAAAATGACATCCAAACAACTGCATTAATTCGTGCAATTATGGGTGACATCGACTATGAAGGAACTGTCAAGTGGGGAGTTACTACTAGCCGTTCTTACTTGCCAAAAGACAACTCGGCTGATTTTGCAGGAGGAGAGTCAATTCTTGACTGGTTGCGTCAATTTGCAAGTAAAGAAGAAGATGACAATACCTTCCTACGTGGTTTCCTTGGTCGTATGCTCTTTTCTGGAGATGAGGTTAACAAACCTGTAAACGTCTTATCAGGGGGAGAAAAAGTGCGTGTCATGCTTTCAAAACTCATGCTCTTGAAATCAAATGTCCTTGTACTTGATGATCCAACAAACCACTTGGACTTGGAATCTATCTCAAGCTTGAACGATGGATTGAAAAACTTTAAAGAATCAATCATCTTTGCCAGTCATGACCACGAGTTTATCCAAACTTTGGCAAACCATATCATTGTTTTGTCTAAGAATGGCGTCATTGATCGTATCGATGAAACCTATGATGAATTCCTAGAAAATGCAGAAGTACAAGCAAAAGTTAAAGAACTTTGGAAAGATTAAATAAGACTTCAAAACTCAGTTGGGGTAACCAACTGAGTTTTCTATCATTCTACGAGGTAACATGAAATCATTTTTTAAAACATATTGGACCTATTTTGTTTCTTTCATCATTCCTTTAGTAATTATGACTGGAGTATACCTAACTCAAGGTATCTACTGGAATAGCGATGCATCTCCACTATTAGGAGACGGTTTCCATCAATACGTTATTTTTGATGTAGCTTTACGAAATATTTTACATGGAAATGGCAGTTTGTTTTACACCTTTACAAGTGGCCTCGGACTGAATTTCTATGCTCTATCTAGTTATTACTTGGGTAGTTTTCTCTCGCCTCTGGTTTACTTTTTTAATCTATCGAATATGCCAGATGCCGTCTATCTAACCACTCTCTTAAAATTTGGATTGATTGGTCTGTCAACCTTCTTTAGTTTGAATAGATTATTTAAAGATATCCCCAAATTTTTAAAACTTGCCTTATCTACTTCCTATGCTTTAATGAGCTTCACTGTCAGTCAGTTAGAGATTAAAACCTGGCTAGATGTTTTTATCTTGATTCCTTTAATTATTACTGGTTTACACCTACTTATAACACAAAAGAAGCGCCTACTATACTTTACAAGTTTGTCAATCTTATTTATTCAAAACTATTATTTTGGCTACATGACAGCTTTGTTTCTTATTTTCTGGTACCTCTGTCAAATTTCTTGGGACTTTAAAAATCGAAAATCATCTTTTCTTGATTTTGTTGTTACCTCCTTTTTAGCAGGAATGGCTAGTTTGATTATGACTCTTCCTACATTGTTTGATTTACAAACTCATGGGGAGAAGTTAACTACCATTACAAAATTAAAGACAGACAGTAGCTGGTATCTGGATATTTTCGCAAAACAATTCATTGGATCTTTTGATACAACTAAGTATGGATCTATACCAATGATTTTTATTGGATTGCTTCCTTTTATTTTAACCATTCTATTTTTCACAATAAAATCCATAAGGTTTCACGTGAAACTTACCTATGCAATTTTTTTCACTTTTTTAATAACAAGCTTTTACATAGAGGCACTTGATTTATTTTGGCAAGGGATGCATACTCCAAATATGTTTTTGCATCGCTATGCTTGGATCTTTTCTACTCTGTTAATTTATACTGCAGCAGAAGTCTTAAATCGCCTAAAAGAACTGAAGCTCTGGAACCTATTTGTCTCACTTTTTCTTGTACTGACAGGATTTTTGGCTACTGTCTATTTTAAATCACACTATTCTTTTTTAACTGATTTGAATATCCTACTCACTCTTGAATTTCTACTAGTTTATGCTCTTTTACTTCTTGCAGCCATTAGAAAATTTATCTCTGTAAATCTATTTGCAATCCTTTTGTCTCTATTTATAACAGCTGAGGTAATCTTAAATGCTTCATCTCAAATGGAAGGAATAGCTAAAGAATGGGCCTTTGCTTCTCGTAGCGCCTATAATAAAGATATCACTGCTATGGAATCCATTATAAATCAAATTGACAAGCCGTTTACACGTACTGAAAAACTGCAAATTCAGACAGGAAATGACAGTATGAAATTTAACTACAATGGAATCTCTCAATTCTCGTCTGTACGAAATCGTTCAGCTAGCACTAGTTTGGACAAACTGGGATTCAAATCCTCTGGAACCAACCTTAATCTCCGTTATGCAAATAACAGTCTTTTAGCAGACAGTTTATTTGGAATCCAGTACAATATTTCTGAAACTTCACTTGATAAGTATGGCTTTCAAGAGATTTATCAAAAGGATCATTTAACCTTATATAAAAATCAACTCTCTTTACCCATTGCCTTTGCCACTCAATCTATTTACACAGATGTAAACTTTAACAATCACACTCTAGATAATCAGGCTTTATTTATAAACCAGCTTGCTAATCTCAACTTAGATTACTTCTCCCAAATAGCATCTGATAAAACAGATACTTCAGATGGTTTAACCAGCATCACAGGTTCTACGAATGAAGATGCAAAGATTGATTATCAAATTGAGGTTTCTCAAAATAGTCAAGTCTATCTCTCTTTTTCAAATCTTCATTTTACAAACGATAAGCAAAAGAAAGTTGACATCCTTGTCAATGGAGAAAAAAAGACTTTTACAACTGACAATGCATTTAATTTCTTTAATTTAGGTTATACTGAAGAACAAAAAACTTTCAATATCAGTGTTAGTTTCCCTGGAAATTCTCAGGTGTCATTTGAATCTCCAACCTTCTATCGTTTAGATACTCAGGCTCTTACTGAGGCAATCCAAAAGATTAAAGAACAACCTGTAGAAGTATCCACCTCTAAAAATAAAGTCTTTGCTACATACGAAGTTAAACAAGATACCTCTATTTTCTTCACTATTCCTTATGACAAAGGTTGGTCTGCATACCAGGATGGGAAAAAACTTGAAATCAAGCAGGCTCAAACTGGTTTTATGAAAGTTGATGTTCCAAAAGGAAAAGGCACCATTACACTTTCCTTTATCCCCAATGGTTTTGTTATTGGAGCAGCCTGCTCACTAACTGCCCTTCTTCTTTTTGGGATCTATAATCACAGACGAAATTTATCTAAGACAGAAAAAGATTGACCAATTCCTTGGTCAATCTTTTTAATCTTCTTCCATTTTCTTAGGTTGATAAGCTAGCATACCTAAAGCAGTAAAGAAAGCTAGTGTTATAATAAGGAAAATCACTTGGTGATGAATGTTTCCTGTCATAGAGATTGTTTGTCGCAAGCCTGATACAGAGTAACTCATTGGTAACCATGGACTGATACCTTTAAAGAAATCATTTGTCAATGCAAGGGGATAAGTCCCCGCACTTGATGCTAACTGTAATAATAGTAAAATAAGAGAGAAGAAGGCTCCTATACGGCTATTCCAAGTTGTTAATGCAGTTACCATAGACATAAATGTTAAGCTTGCGATAATAATTAAGAACAAGGTTCTCATCTCATGGTTCGCAGTCAATCCAATAAGATGGACACCTCCATAAACTAAAACACCTGCTAAGACAGCTATAATCCCATTTATTTCAGAGCGAGACTTCAACCAAGCCCAACGACTCTCTGGATGACGTCCAGAAGGCAACTTAGCAAAAATCATATTGGTAGATATAGCAGCAACAAAAAGAGCAACTGATATCATATAAGGAGCCATAGCAATCCCATTTACAGGGACTTGGTCATTGTCTGTTTTTGAGAGAACTAGAGGTTCAGATAATGTCTCTGCATTTTTAGATTCTGTTGAAGCTGATTTAAGTTGATTGTTAGCATTGCCTAATCCTTGCCCTAATGAATCAACTCCTGTCTGTAAATCTTCAAGACCAGAGGTTAAGCTTGTTCCACCAGCTGCTAGTTTTCCAGCACCATCTGCAATCTTCATAGCGCCACTTCCTAGTTGGGATGCTGCAGAAAGTAACTGTGTTGATTTATCTGTTAATTGACCAGAGCCAAATTGTAATTTAGTAAGACCTGCTATCAGCTCTGGACTCTTATTATTCAATTGAGCAGAACCAGATGACAAACTTTCTATACCTGATACTAATTCTGGAGCTTTTCCAGCTAACGCATCTACTCCAGTTGTCAAGGTTGATGTATTTTCTGTTAACTTACTTGATCCAGAAACTAATTGATCCAGACTAGTTGTTAAACTTACATTCTTTTCACTTAGTTGATTAGCACCTATAGAAATAGTATCCAGTCCTTTAGTATAGTTTACAACTCCTTTTTCAATTGACTGACTTCCAGGAACTAACTGATTATTTACAGAAGTTTGTAATGTTGCAAATCCATTTGACAAGGTTGTCAAGGAGCTAGATGCTGCAGGTAAGAGTTGATTTGCTTTCGTCTGCACATCAGATAGATTAGATACTTGTTGTTCTGAATTCTCTATACTTTCTTTTAATCCCCCTACTGTCGTTAAAATTGTTTTTGCTGACTCAATAGTAGAATTAGAATTTTTAGAAATAGCTTCTGTCAGTTCTTTCTTTTGTTCCTCTGTAAGAGATTGATAAGTAGCTGTTGATTGAAGGTTAGCAATAGTTTTCTCTTGTTCTGTCTGACTTTTGGTCACAATATCCTGAGCAAGAGTTGTTAGATTTGGCAAAGCTTCTGACAATGTACTTTTCAGTTGAGTATTATCTGATATTGTAAGAGCTTGTAGTGTTTTATTTAGTTCTCCTAAGCTTTTTGCCATTTGCGCTATTTTTTCACTTTGTTGAGATGAGGACTCTAATTGGCTTGAAATTTCTTTAATACCAGTATTTAATTGCTCCATTCCATCTCTTAGTGTATCTGATTGATTGGATAATTGACTTGTTCCGTTAGAAAGTTCTTTCACACTACTTGTATAAGCATTTACACCAACTGAAAATTGATTGAGACCTGTATCCAGTTGTGAAACGCCACCTGTATAAGACTTTATACCTGTATTTAGCTGATTTACACCTGTCACCAACTCAGGAGTTTTTGAAGCTAATTGACCAAGTCCAGTGTCAACTTGTGAGACAGCATTTGTATAACTTTGTAAACCACTATTAAAAGTTCCTAAACCAATATGTAATTGCTCTATAGCAGACACATAGCTAGATAAGCCTTTTGTAAATTGATCCGCTCCATTTGAAAAAGTTACACTTGAGTTAGCTAGAGTATTAAGATTTGTCGTCAACGTTTGACTTCCCGTCACCAACTGATCGGCTCCATTAGCCAATTGTTCACTTCCCTCAGCTGCTTTATTTATTCCAGACTTCAAATCATTCATTTTTTGAAATAAAGCCTTAGTGTACGTTTCAGTAACATTAGTAGAGACGGTTTGTTTTAATTGTGTCATTGCAGAATCACTCATCTTACTTGCAATAAAGCTATGCCCACTTGACGTCTGATAATCAATCTGCATCTGTTCAGGATGATTCGTTAGGATAGAAGTAGCTTTTTCAGATAGATCACTTGGCAAAGTCACTACCATGTAGTAGTCACCATCTTCTAGCCCTTTTTCCCCTTCCTCTTCATTAACAAAGTGAAAATCTAAAGCCTTATTTTCTTTTAAATTAGACACCATGTCTTCACCTATTGTCATTGTCTGTCCATTATAAGAAGCTTCCTTATCTTTATTGACAACTGCCACAGGTAACTCCGATACTTGACCATATGGATCCCACATGGATGATAAAAATATAATGTTGTATAGAGCTGGAATGAGAGAAATTCCTATCATTACAATGATAAAGGTCGGTTTTTTAAATATTGCTTTCCATTCTTTAAACATATTTCCTCCTTTTTTAAACATATTGTCTAAAATTTTGATATAATAGATTATACATCAAAAAATCTAAATTACAAGGTGAAAAATACTTTTTTAGACACATAGTCTATTTTTGTTTACAAGGAGGAATTATGAAAGAAAGTAACAAACGTTTAAAAACAAAACGAATTATCGAAAATGCCATGGTTCAATTATTGATGGACCAGCCCTTTGATCAAATTTCTACTGTCAAGTTAGCAGAAAAAGCCGGAATTAGTCGTTCCAGCTTTTACACTCACTACAAGGATAAGTATGATATGATTGAACTCTACCAAAGTAAGCTATTTCATACCTTTGAGTATATTTTCCAAAAACATGCTCATCACAAAAGAGATGCTATTTTAGAAGTATTTGAATATTTAGAGTCTGAGCCACTCTTGGCTGCACTCTTATCTGAAAATGGGACAAAAGAAATCCAAAATTTCTTGAGAAATAAGCTTCACATTATGCTTAGCACCGACCTTCAGAAACGCTTTATGAAATTACAACTCACTCCAATAGAATTAGAATACAGCAGTATTTATCTAACAAATGCCCTATTTGGTGTCTGCCAGACTTGGATTGCTCACGGAAAAAAAGAAAGTCCGCAAGAAATGACAGACTTCCTTATGAAAATGTTAGGTGATGTCAACTAAAAAAAGAACACCAATGGTGTTCTTTTTTTATCTGACTCCGCCAGTAGGACTCGAACCTACGACATCATGATTAACAGTCATGCGCTACTACCAACTGAGCTATGGCGGATAAAATAGTCCGTACGGGATTCGAACCCGTGTTACCGCCGTGAAAAGGCGGTGTCTTAACCCCTTGACCAACGGACCATCTATCTGTAGCAGATATAACCATTATATCAATTTCTTACTAATTGTCAATCACTTTTTAGATTTTTTCTCTAGAATATCTTTTAGTTTGCGGACTTTTAAACGAGTAATTGGACAACGATGATCTTCATAAAAAACAACTTCTAAATTCTTTCGATCAATTTCTCTCACATTTCCCACATTGACAAGGAAAGATTTATGGGAGCAATAAAATCGCTGGGTATGTTTGTCCTTTTCCTGAATATCTGTCATAGTTCCATAGAATTCTTTAGCAAAATTCTTACCAATAATCCGAAGTTTATGAGAAACTCCTGTGGTTTCGATATACAAAATGTCATGGTAAGGAATTTTCAAATCATTTCCTTTATAGTTGTAATCAAAATAGTCTACAACATCTTCGTTTTCAAGCAGCATGCTCTTAGTGTAAAAAATACTCTGCTCAATGCGTTTTTTGAACAATTCATCATTGATATCTTTATCAACAAAATCTAGGGCTGATACCTGGTATTTGTACGTTAAGGTAGCAAATTCAGATCGACTGGTAATAAAGACAATAATAGCATAAGGATTGTGATGACGGATAAACTGTGCTACTTCAAAGCCTTTTTTCTCGATTCCATGAATATCGATATCTAGGAAATAAAGCTGGTTTACTTCATCATTTTCGATATATTTCTTAAACTCACGAACTTTTCCTGTTGTCTTATATGAAATAGGAATATTCGATTCTTCCGAGATTTCATTTAATATTCTCTCTAGTCTCACTTGATGTTCAATAACATCTTCTAAAATTAATACTTTCATTCGAATTCCCTCTTAAATCTAATAATTTGTCTAAATGTGTTGTCTTCCATCTCAGTTTCTAAAATAATATTGTCATACTTATCTAAAATCTCTTTGACATTATTAAGTCCTAGACCTCTATTTCTTCCCTTGGTAGAGAAACCTAAGGCAAATAGGTCCTCTGAAGGCGTCATAGTTATTTTGCATGAATTTTGGATAACTATAACTGTTTCAAAATCCATTTTAATGACTGCAACTTCCATTTGTTTCAAATAGCTATCTGCAGCACCTTCAACAGCATTGTTTAATAAAATACTCATGATACGAACAAGATCAAGTAAATCTATTGACAGTCTAGTGATGATATCCTTTACTTCCAATGTAAACTCTACATCATTTTTTCGTGCATAGACAATCGATTGAGCAATTAAACTTCGTAAAGCAGAGTCTTCTATATTATTTAAATCAAAGTAAGTATATTTTTCTGATCTCAATTTCTGATTTGCTTTTACTAAGACTTCCTTGTAAACCCTGTTAATTTCTTGTAAATCTCCACTGTCAATCGCCATTTGCATGCTGACAAGCATTCCTGCATAATCATGACGAAAACCTCGAATTTCATTATACAACTCCACAATTTCATCAGTATAAGTCTGTAAATGTTTCTGTTCAAATTTCTTTTGTTTTAGAGCGATCTCTTTTTCAATTTGAACCTTGTGAGAATTCATTGCAAAGAAAATCAATAACAAGCAAATAAAAACAATGGTTGATAAAATACTTCCGAAGCTATTTAAATGATGAGTTGTACTTACTATATCTGAAATAAACAATAAGATATGCAAACCAAAGAAAGCAACTATTACTTTTTTTAAAAAAGGGTAGAGGTAATCTTTGTCAAAATATGTTATTTCCAAGTGGAAATAACGACTTATTTTTATAATAATAAAATAAGTCAACAATAATACTACTAAAAAGAATATACTTTTATATTGTAATACAAGATCATCACCAATTATAGAAGATAATGTTACGGATATAAAAGTATGGGTACTATGATATAATAAGGATAGTAGTAAACTGATAAAAATTCCTTTATATTTTTCATACTTCTTCAACTTTCTTAAATAGCCATACACAACCACAGGAAAGAAAAATTTAGACAAAGAAAAACCATCCACATATACTAGACTGATAACTTCTTCAATTAAAAAAACTGATATACATGTGTAGCACAAAAAAATAATTTGTTCTTTTCTATTTACTTTACAAATCCATTCATAACTTTTGCTAATAATGAAAAAATAAAAAATAGCTATCCCTAACCCAAATAAATCCATTACTCTTTACCTTTGTTTCATTACTTTTTTCTTGGAAAAATAAGATTACGAATTGATTCTGAAATTCTCAAGTCTCCACCTCGAATCTCCTGCAATTCTGCCTCTGTTACCTCTTTAAATTGTTCCAATTTTACTGTATTTTTCATAATGAAATCTCCTGTATTATTTTTTTTCTTGTAAGCTAACTTACAAACCTATTATACAAAATGAAGACCATATAAGAAAAAATTTTTCCCAACTGTACATTTTTGCACCTGAAACGCACTTTTTTAAGAAAAAAGCTGGGATGAATCCCAGCTTCGCATCTAACATTGATCCCAGCAGGATTCGAACCTGCGACCGTTCGCTTAGAAGGCGAATGCTCTATCCAGCTGAGCTATGAGACCTAACATGACCATTCTATCAAAAAACAAGAGCTAAGTCAATCTTCTATTTGTGGTAAGGAGAACCCTGCTGAATTGTAAAAGCACGGTAAATTTGTTCAACTAAAACCAATCTCATTAATTGATGTGGTAATGTCAGACGTCCAAAACTGACAGAAAGATTGGCCCTATTTTTTACAACAGGAGCTAGACCCAAACTTCCTCCAATGATAAAAGTAAGAGTTGAGTATCCTTTGATAGAAGCTTGCTCTAGTTGATTACTAAATTCCTCTGAGGAGAATGTTTTTCCTTCAATAGCTAGTACAACGACAAAGTCTCTTTCTCCAACCTTAGAAAGAATTCTTTCACCTTCTGTTTCCAAGATTTTTTGATTTTCTAATTCACTGGCTTTGTCAGGTGTCTTCTCATCAGCGAGCTCAATCATTTCTAATTTGGCGAAACGTGAAATTCGTTTGGTATATTCAGCAATACCATCTTTTAAGTATTTCTCTTTCAGTTTTCCTACTGTTACAATTTTAATTTTCATTCTTCTATTCTATCATATCCACACTTCATTTCACATCTTATACACATAAAAATCATCCTAAATTGCTAGCAAATTCACAGAATAAAGCGAGTTATCCACAACTTGTGTAAAACTTTAAACTTTTAAGTTTGGATTAAGTTAATAGGTTTATAATCTGAGTAAATAAATAACAAACGGAGGCGTTTATGAAACACTTACAAAAATTTTACAAAAAAGGAGTTAAAGTTCTTGCAATCATTCTAATAGGATTTTTAAGTGGTGCCTTAGGAAGTTTCGTAACATTACAACTTTATCAAAAACAAGGAAATCAAGCTACGAATAATAATTCTGGCACTGTCACTCAAACATCCTATAAAAATGAAAATTCAACCACTCAAGCAGTAAATAAAGTTAAGGATGCTGTTGTCTCAATCATTACTTATTCTTCTTCTAGCAGTAGACAAAGTAGTGTATTTAATGCTGATGACACTAATTCTGATTCAGACAATCAACAAATCGCAAGTGAGGGATCAGGTGTTATCTATAAAAAGGATGATAAAGATGCCTATCTTGTAACTAATACTCACGTTATCAATGGAGCTTCAAAAGTTGATATCCGTTTAGCTGATGGCACAAAAGTCCCTGGTGAAATTATTGGATCGGATACCTTCTCTGATATTGCTGTCGTAAAAATTTCTTCAGAAAAAGTTACAACAGTGGCAGAATTTGGTGATTCAAGCCAACTTAACGTTGGAGAAACAGCGATTGCTATCGGTAGTCCTTTAGGTTCAGAATATGCTAATACAGTTACACAGGGAATCATCTCAAGTCTTAATCGAAATGTTTCTCTAAAATCTGAAGATGGTCAAGCTATTTCAACAAAAGCCATTCAAACAGATACGGCCATTAACCCTGGTAACTCTGGTGGTCCACTTGTAAACATTCAAGGACAAGTTATCGGAATTACTTCAAGTAAAATTGCAAGTAATGGTGGAACCTCTGTCGAAGGTCTTGGATTTGCTATTCCATCAAATGATGCACAAAATATCATTAAACAGCTTGAAACTGACGGTAAGGTGACTCGCCCTGCTCTCGGGATTCAAATGGTTAATTTGGCTAACATCGGAGCTAATGATCTTAGAAAGCTAAATATTCCAAGTAGCGTGACTTCTGGTGTAGTGGTAAAATCTGTTCAAAGTAATATGCCTGCATCTGGTCACCTTGAAAAATACGATGTCATTACCAAAGTTGACGACAAGGAGATTTCTTCGTCAACAGATTTACAGAGTGCTCTTTACAGTCATTCTATCGGAGATAACATTAAAATCACCTACTATCGAAATGGAAAAGAAGAGACCACAACTGTTAAGCTAGATAAAAGTACAAGTGATTTAGAGTCTTAATTGACATCATTGTAAAGAAAACTTTACAGAAAGTAAAAGATATGTTAGTGTAGAATCATGGAAAAATTTGAAATGATTTCTATCTCAGAAATACAAAAAAATCCCTACCAACCTCGGAAAGAGTTTGATACAGAGAAATTACAAGAATTGGCTCAGTCAATCAAAGAAAATGGTCTAATCCAACCAATCATAGTTCGTCAATCTCCTGTAATTGGTTATGAAATCCTTGCAGGAGAGAGACGATATCGGGCTTCTCTCTTAGCTGGTCTCACTTCTATTCCAGCCGTTGTGAAGCACCTCTCAGATCAGGAAATGATGATCCAATCGATTATTGAGAATTTACAGAGAGAAAATTTAAATCCTGTTGAAGAAGCACGCGCCTACGATTCTTTAGTAGAAAAAGGATTTACTCACACTGAGATAGCGGATAAAATGGGGAAATCTCGTCCTTATATCACTAATTTTATTCGTTTACTTTCCCTACCAGAATATATCTTAGCTGAAGTAGAAAATGGAAAAATTTCTCAAGCGCATGCACGTTCACTAGTTGGTTTGGACAAAGAGCAGCAAGACTATTTCTTTCAACTAATCAAAAATGAAGACATCTCAGTGAGAAAGTTAGAAGCACTTCTTACAGAGAAAAAACAAAAGAAGCAGAAAAAAAGTGATTCTTTCATCAAAGATGAGGAAGATAAATTAAAAAAACAACTTGGATTGAATGTAGAAATTAAACTTTCTAAAAAGGATACTGGAAAAATCATTATTTCTTTTTCAAATCAAGAAGAATATGACAGAATTATCAACAGCCTGAAATAAGGCTGTTCTTTTATTTTCTTAACCCACAAGTTTATCCACTAATTTTTTTAGTAAAAATCCTAATAAAATAAGGAAATTTTTATTTATCCCCAACCTGTGGATAAACACTACTAACATTGTGGATTCTTTTCCCCAATCTGTGGAAAAATCCTACTATCTATGGTAAAATAAGTCTAGCACTAAACTACTAAAATCATAGTAAAGGAGGAAAAATAGTTGAAAGAAAAGCAATTTTGGAATCGTATTTTAGAATTTGCTCAAGAAAGATTGACACGATCTATGTATGATTTCTATGCTACACCTGCTGAACTCATCAAAGTAGAAGAAAATACAGCTACTATATTTCTACCGAGATCAGAGATGGAAATGGTGTGGGAAAAGCAATTAAAAGATATTATTGTTGCAGCTGGTTTTGAAATTTACGATTCTGAAATCAGACCCCATTATATTTTCACTAAACCTCAAAGTACCGAAACTGCTCAAGTAAGTGATACTGATAGTATCTCCACTTACGACTACACACCTGTATTGCCAACTATTCCCTATTCTGAGACAGGATTGAAGGAAAAATATACCTTTGATAACTTTATTCAAGGTGATGGGAATGTTTGGGCAGTGTCAGCTGCTCTAGCTGTATCAGAAGATTTAGCTTTGACCTACAATCCTCTTTTTATCTATGGAGGACCTGGTCTTGGAAAGACTCACTTGCTCAATGCGATTGGAAATGAGATTCTGAAAAATATTCCTGATGCGCGTGTTAAGTACATTCCTGCTGAAAGTTTTATCAATGATTTTCTTGAACACCTAAGACTTGGGGAAATGGAGAAATTCAAAAAGACTTACCGTAGCCTTGATCTCTTACTGATTGATGATATTCAATCTCTCAGCGGTAAAAAAGTTGCAACTCAAGAAGAATTTTTCAATACCTTCAATGCTCTTCATAGCAATCAAAAACAAATTGTTCTAACTAGTGACCGAAGTCCTAAACATTTAGAAGGCCTTGAGGAAAGGCTTGTCACGCGCTTTAGCTGGGGCTTAACTCAAAATATCACACCACCTGACTTTGAAACACGTATTGCCATTCTTCAGAGTAAAACGGAACATTTGGACTATAATTTTCAAAGCGATACACTGGAATACCTAGCAGGTCAATTCGATTCAAATGTTCGAGAACTTGAAGGAGCAATCAACGATATCACTTTAATTGCCAGAGTGAAGAAGATTAAAGATATCACCATTGATATTGCGGCAGAAGCTATTAGAGCGCGCAAGCAAGATGTTAGCCAAATGCTAGTCATTCCAATTGACAAAATACAAACTGAAGTGGGAAATTTTTATGGAGTGAGTGTCAAAGAAATGAAGGGTACAAGACGAGTTCAAAACATCGTTTTAGCCCGCCAAGTGGCCATGTATCTAGCTAGGGAGCTGACAGATAATAGCCTTCCAAAAATCGGAAAAGAATTTGGAGGAAAAGATCACACCACCGTTATTCATGCCCATGCTAAAATTAAATCCTTGATTGACGAAGACGATAATTTACGTTTAGAAATCGAAGCAATCAAAAAGAAAATTAAGTAGCTTGTGGATAACTTTTCCTTTTCTATCTTTTTTATCCACATTTTTTAAACAAGCTAAAAAGCTTGAGCTCACTAAATAAAAATCAGTTTTCCACAAAATTCACACACTCTATTATTTCTATTATCCTTCTAATACTAAAAATAAATAAAGGAGAATCCATGATTCATTTTTCAATTAATAAAAATTTATTTCTACAAGCCTTAAATACCACAAAACGAGCAATTAGCTCAAAAAATGCCATTCCAATTTTATCAACTATCAAAATTGATGTTACCAATGAAGGTATTACTTTAATTGGATCAAATGGTCAAATTTCCATCGAAAATTTCATTTCTCAAAAGAATGAAGATGCTGGCCTCTTGATTACTTCCTTAGGTTCGATTCTTCTTGAGGCTTCTTTCTTTATCAATGTCGTATCTAGTCTTCCAGATGTAACGCTTGATTTCAAAGAAATTGAACAAAAACAAATTGTCTTAACCAGTGGCAAATCAGAAATTACTCTAAAAGGAAAAGATAGCGAACAGTACCCACGAATCCAAGAAATTTCAGCTAGCACACCTTTGGTTCTTGAAACCAAACTACTCAAGAAAATTATCAATGAAACAGCATTTGCTGCAAGTACGCAAGAAAGTCGTCCTATCTTAACAGGTGTTCATTTTGTATTGAGCCAACACAAGGAACTAAAAACAGTTGCGACAGACTCACATCGCCTTAGCCAGAAGAAATTGACTCTTGAAAAAAATGGAGATGATTTCGATGTGGTGATTCCTAGCCGCTCTCTCCGCGAATTTTCAGCAGTATTTACAGATGATATTGAAACTGTAGAGATTTTCTTCGCAAATAATCAAATCCTCTTTAGAAGCGAAAATATTAGCTTCTACACTCGTCTCCTAGAAGGAAACTATCCTGATACAGATCGTTTGATTCCAACAGACTTTAACACTACAATTACTTTTGATGTTGTTAATTTACGTCAATCTATGGAGCGTGCACGTCTCTTATCAAGTGCGACTCAAAATGGTACTGTGAAGCTTGAAATTAAAGGTGGAGTTGTTAGCGCTCATGTTCACTCTCCAGAAGTTGGTAAAGTAAACGAAGAAATCGATACGGAGCAAGTGACCGGGGATGATTTAACTATTAGTTTTAACCCAACTTACTTGATCGATTCCCTCAAGGCTTTAAATAGTGAAAAGGTGACTATTAGCTTTATCTCAGCTGTTCGTCCATTTACTCTTGTGCCAGCAGATACTGACGAGGACTTCATGCAGCTCATCACACCAGTTCGTACAAATTAAGTGAAAGAGGTTGAGCCTGGCTCACCTCTTTTATGATATAATCGAAAAAGAAAAGGAGAGTAGTATGTATCAAGTTGGAAATTTTGTTGAGATGAAAAAACCTCATGCTTGTATCATTAAGTCAACAGGAAAAAAAGCTAATCGTTGGGAAATCACACGTGTAGGGGCAGATATCAAAATCAAATGTAGCAATTGTGACCACCTTGTCATGATGAGTCGCTATGATTTTGAACGAAAAATGAATAAGATGATTGACTAAGAACCCTTAGTTAGAGGGTTAGCAAGTTTTCCCTTTTTGTGTTATAATGTTAGGGATTGAAATGAGAACGGAGAATGAGAAACTATGGCTTTAACAGCAGGTATCGTTGGTTTGCCAAACGTTGGTAAATCAACCCTTTTTAATGCAATTACAAAAGCAGGAGCAGAGGCGGCAAACTACCCATTTGCGACTATTGATCCAAATGTTGGGATGGTAGAAGTTCCAGATGAACGCCTACAAAAACTAACGGAAATGATTACACCTAAAAAGACAGTCCCAACAACCTTTGAATTTACAGATATTGCAGGGATTGTAAAAGGAGCATCAAAAGGAGAAGGTCTAGGAAATAAATTCTTGGCCAATATTCGTGAAGTAGATGCGATTGTTCATGTAGTTCGTGCTTTTGATGATGAAAATGTTATGCGTGAGCAAGGACGTGAAGACGCCTTTGTGGATCCACTTGCAGATATTGATACCATTAACCTAGAGTTGATTCTTGCTGACTTAGAATCAGTTAATAAACGCTATGCGCGTGTAGAAAAGATGGCACGTACGCAAAAAGATAAAGAATCAGTAGCAGAATTCAACGTTCTTCAAAAGATTAAACCTGTTCTTGAAGATGGAAAATCAGCTCGTACAATCGAATTTACAGATGAAGAACAAAAAGTAGTTAAAGGTCTCTTCCTTTTGACGACTAAACCAGTTCTTTATGTTGCCAATGTGGATGAGGATGTCGTTTCAGATCCAGATTCTATCGACTATGTCAAACAAATTCGAGAATTCGCAGCGACAGAAAATGCTGAAGTAGTCGTTATTTCTGCGCGTGCTGAGGAAGAAATTTCTGAGTTAGACGATGAAGATAAGCAAGAGTTTCTTGAAGCACTTGGTTTGACTGAATCAGGCGTTGACAAGTTGACTCGTGCAGCCTATCACTTGCTTGGGCTTGGAACTTACTTCACAGCTGGTGAAAAAGAAGTCCGTGCTTGGACCTTTAAGCGAGGGATGAAAGCTCCTCAAGCAGCTGGTATTATCCACTCAGACTTTGAAAAAGGGTTTATTCGTGCAGTAACCATGTCATATGAGGATCTAGTAAAATATGGATCTGAAAAGGCTGTAAAAGAAGCTGGGCGCTTACGTGAAGAAGGTAAAGAATATATCGTTCAAGATGGCGATATTATGGAATTCCGCTTTAACGTTTAATAACATTTAATAAATAGTGTCAATTAGGTTGGAAAAAAAATTCCAACCCTTTTGGCTTTTGAAAGGAAAATAAATGACTAAATTACTTGTTGGATTAGGAAATCCAGGGGATAAATATTTTGAAACCAAGCACAACGTTGGATTTATGTTGATTGACCAATTGGCCAAAAAACAAAATGTCACCTTTACACATGACAAGATATTTCAAGCTGACCTAGCTTCTTTTTTCTTCAATGGAGAAAAAATTTATCTCGTCAAACCAACAACATTTATGAATGAAAGTGGAAAAGCGGTTCATGCTTTATTGACTTACTATGGCTTGGATATTGAAGATTTACTTGTTATTTACGACGATCTTGACATGGAAGTTGGGAAAATTCGTTTAAGAGCAAAGGGGTCAGCTGGTGGTCATAATGGTATCAAGTCTATTATTCAACATATAGGAACTCAGGTATTTAACCGTATTAAAATAGGTATTGGAAGACCTAAAAAAGGCATGTCCGTTGTTCATCATGTTTTAAGTAAGTTTGATCAGGATGACTATGTGGGTATTTTACAGTCTATTGACAAGGTTGACGATGCTGTAAACTACTATTTACAAGAGAAAAACTTTGAGAAAACAATGCAGAGGTATAACGGTTAAATGGTGACTTTATTAGATTTATTCTCAGAAAATGATCAGATAAAAAAATGGCATCAAAATCTGATAGATAAGAAAAGACAACTAATACTTGGTTTATCAACGTCTACCAAGGCTCTTGCAATTGCAAGCAGTCTAGAAAAAGAAAATAAGGTTGTGTTACTGACCTCGACTTATGGTGAAGCAGAACGAATTATCAGTGATCTTCTTTCTCTCTTAGGAGAGGAATTTGTCTATCCATTTTTGGTTGATGACTCTCCTATGGTAGAGTTTCTGATGTCTTCACAAGAAAAAATCATTTCGCGGGTTGAGGCCTTGCGCTTTTTGAGTGATCCGTCTAAGAAAGGGATTTTAGTTTGTAATATCGCAGCGAGTCGGTTGATTCTACCCTCTCCGACTAGATTTAAAGAAAGTATTATAAAGATTGCGGTTGGTGAAGAATATGACCAACACGAGCTACTTCACCGGTTAGAGGAAATTGGATATCGAAAAGTTACTCAAGTACAGACCCAAGGTGAGTTTAGTATTCGAGGAGATATTTTAGATATTTTTGAGATGTCTCAGTTAGAACCTTTCCGAATTGAATTTTTTGGTGATGAAGTAGATGGTATCAGGTCATTTGAAGTTGAAACACAATTATCGAAAGAAAATCAGACAAACCTCACTATCTTTCCAGCTAGCGACATACTTTTGAGAGAAAAAGATTATCAACGAGGACAGTCAGCTTTAGAAAAGCAAATTTCAAAGACTCTATCACCAATTTTAAAATCATATTTGGAAGAGATTTTGTCAAGTTTTCATCAAAAACAAGTACATTCAGATAGTCGAAAGTTTTTGTCCTTATGTTACGATAAAACATGGACTGTCTTTGATTATATTGAAAAAGATACACCAGTATTCTTTGATGACTATCAAAAATTGATGAATCAGTATGAAGCCTTTGAAAGAGAATTAGCGCAATACTTTACAGAAGATTTACAGAATGGTAAATCATTTTCTGAGATGCAGTATTTTGCAGATACAGAGCAAACCTATAAAAAACAAAGTCCAGTTACCTTTTTCTCTAATCTGCAAAAGGGCTTAGGAAACCTCAAATTTGATCACATTTATCAATTTAATCAATACCCCATGCAAGAGTTTTTCAATCAGTTTTCTTTTCTTAAAGAAGAAATTGAGCGACACAAAAAAATGGACTACACCATTGTTTTGCAGTCTAGCAATTCAATGGGCAGTAAAACATTGGAAGATGTTTTAGAGGAATACCAGATCAAATTGGATTCCAAAGATAAGTCAAGTATCTGTAAAGAATCTGTAAACTTGATTGAGGGTAATCTAAGACATGGTTTTCATTTTGTAGATGAAAAAATTCTCTTGATTACTGAACATGAGATTTTTCAAAAGAAATTAAAACGTCGGTTTAGAAGACAACATGCTTCAAATGCAGAGCGATTAAAAGATTATAATGAACTTGAAAAAGGGGACTACGTTGTTCACCATATCCATGGAATTGGTCAATATTTAGGAATCGAAACAATTGAAATCCAAGGTATTCACCGTGATTATGTCAGTGTACAGTATCAAAATGGTGACCAAATCTCCATCCCAGTAGAGCAGATTCAGTTACTGTCTAAATATGTTTCAAGTGATGGGAAAGCGCCAAAACTTAATAAATTAAATGATGGTCATTTCAAAAAGGCCAAGCAAAAAGTTAAGAACCAAGTAGAGGATATAGCTGACGATTTAATCAAGCTTTATTCTGAGCGTAGTCAGTTGAAGGGGTTTGCTTTCTCAGCTGATGATGATGAGCAACATGCTTTTGATGATGCTTTCCCTTATGTTGAAACGGATGATCAACTTCGCAGTATTGAGGAAATCAAGAGAGATATGCAGGATTCTCACCCCATGGATCGACTTTTGGTTGGAGATGTTGGTTTTGGGAAGACTGAAGTAGCAATGCGTGCTGCTTTTAAGGCAGTCAATGATCACAAACAGGTGGTCGTTCTAGTTCCAACGACGGTTTTAGCGCAACAGCACTATACGAATTTTAAGGAACGATTCCAAAATTTTGCTGTTAATATTGATGTGTTGAGTCGCTTTAGAAGTAAAAAAGAGCAGGCAGAAACACTTGAAAAACTAAAGAATGGTCAAGTCGATATTTTGATTGGAACGCATCGTGTTTTGTCAAAAGATGTTGTGTTTTCAGATTTGGGATTGATGATTATTGATGAGGAACAACGATTTGGTGTCAAGCATAAGGAAACTTTGAAAGAACTGAAAAAACAAGTAGATGTTCTAACCTTGACAGCAACGCCAATCCCTCGTACTCTCCACATGTCTATGCTGGGAATCCGAGATTTGTCTGTTATTGAAACTCCTCCAACCAATCGCTATCCTGTTCAAACCTATGTATTAGAGAAGAATGATAGTGTCATTCGTGATGCTGTCTTGCGTGAAATGGAGCGTGGAGGTCAAGTTTACTATCTTTACAATAAAGTTGACACGATTGACCAGAAGGTTTCAGAATTACAGGAGTTGATTCCAGAGGCTTCGATTGGGTATGTTCATGGACAAATGAGTGAAATTCAGTTAGAAAATACCCTACTGGACTTTATTGAAGGACAATATGATATTTTGGTGACGACTACCATTATTGAGACAGGGGTGGACATTCCAAATGCCAATACCTTATTTATTGAAAATGCAGACCATATGGGCTTGTCAACCTTGTATCAATTAAGAGGAAGAGTAGGTCGTAGTAATCGTATTGCTTATGCCTATCTCATGTATCGTCCAGAAAAATCAATTAGTGAAGTCTCTGAGAAGAGATTAGAAGCGATTAAGGGATTTACAGAATTGGGCTCAGGATTTAAGATTGCGATGCGAGATCTTTCGATTCGTGGAGCAGGAAATCTCCTAGGAAAATCGCAGTCTGGTTTCATTGATTCTGTTGGTTTTGAATTGTATTCGCAGTTACTAGAGGAAGCTATTGCTAAACGTAACGGCAATGGGAATACAAGAACCAAAGGAAATGCTGAGTTGATTTTACAAATTGATGCCTATCTTCCTGATACTTATATTTCTAACCAACGACATAAGATTGAAATTTACAAGAAAATTCGTCAAATTGACAACCGTGTCAACTATGAAGAACTACAAGAAGAATTGATGGATCGTTTTGGAGAATACCCAGATGTAGTAGCATATCTTTTAGAGATTGGTTTGGTCAAGTCATATTTTGACAAGGTATTTGTAGAACGTGTGGAAAGAAAAGAAAATAAGATTACAGTTCAATTTGAAAAAGTCACTCAACGACTATTCTTGGCTCAAGATTATTTTAAAGCTTTATCCGCAACGAACTTAAAAGCAGCCATAGCTGAGAATAAGGGATTAATGGAAGTCGTATTTGATGTCCGAAACAAAAAGGATTATGAAATTTTAGAAGGTTTGCTAATTTTTGGAGAAAGCTTATTAGAGATAAAAGAATCAAAGGAAGCAAATCCCATTTAACATTTTTCTTCTATAAAAAGGATAAAAATGGTACAATAATAATTTGAGGTAATAAAAATGAGATTAGACAAGTATTTAAAAGTATCACGAATTATTAAGCGTCGCACAGTCGCAAAAGAAGTAGCAGATAAAGGTAGAATCAAGGTGAATGGAATCTTGGCCAAAAGTTCAACGGATTTGAAAGTTGATGACCAAGTTGAAATTCGCTTTGGAAATAAGTTGTTGCTTGTTAAAGTATTAGAGATGAAAGATAGTACAAAAAAAGAAGATGCAGCAGGCATGTATGAAATTCTCAGTGAAACACGGGTAGAAGAAAATGTCTAAAAATATTGTACAGATGAATAATTCTTTTATTCAAAATGAACATCAACGTCGTCGTTACCTGATGAAGGAGAGACAAAAGAGGAATCGTTTTATGGGTTGGGTCCTTATTTTGATGATCTTGTTGTTTATTTTACCAACTTATAACTTGGCTCAAAGCTATGATCAGTTACTGCAACGCCGCCAGCAATTGACAGAGTTGAAAGAGCAGTACCAAACTCTTAGTGACGAAAAGGATAAGGAATCTGCTTTTGCTGCAAAGTTAAAAGATGAAGACTATGTAGCAAAATATGCACGCGCCAAGTACTATTACTCAAAGAAACGAGAAGCAATTTACACCATTCCTGATTTGCTTCCGAGGTAATGTCATGGAAAATTTATTAGAAGTTGTTGAGCAATTTTTAAGTTTATCAGATGAAAAATTAGAGGAATTGGCAGCTAAGAATCATTTATTACGATTACAAGAAGAAAGGGAAGAGAAGAATGCGTAAGTTCTTAGTAGTGTTATCACTACTATCTGTTTTTATCATAACTTCAAGAGTAGTTAGCACGGAAAAACAGCTTCCTTACTCTTCACAAGAAATTTATTATCTAACTGAGTCTGATCATGGATTTTACTATAAAGAAGTTCTTGAATCGCCAATGGTTTATGGAGAAACAGCTGTCTATGCTAATGAAGATCTTGTTAAGGAGTCTGGTAAATTGACTCCTGGAACAGCCTTTAAAATCGTAGAATGGCGTTTGAATAGACAAGGTGTTCCTGTTTTTAAATTAGACAATCATCAGTTTATTGCTGCAGATAAGCGTTTAGTCTATGATCAAAGTCAAGTTCAAACTCAAAATAGACAAGTATGGTTGAAGCCGGGGTTTGTTATCTATAACAGCCCCTATGATGCGAAAGAAATTTCTTCATCTCTTTCTCCCTATCAACTTGTAACGGTGGATAGAACTCTCTTTGCTGAGGGACAAGAATTTCTTCATATTAATCAAGTTGGTTGGGTATCCAAAGAGTTCGTCTCAGAAGAAGACAATCGCATCCAAAAGGTTCAAGAAGTCTTATCAAACAACTATCAGAATGAAAATTACTCTATTTATGTTAAACAACTGAGTACAGGTAAAGAGGCTGGGGTGAATGAAGACAGCAAACTCTATGCAGCTAGCATCTTGAAACTAGCCTATCTTTATTACGCTCAAGATAAGATAAATCAAGGGGAATATACGCTAGACAGTAGCTTCAAGTATGTCCCAGAGGTAAATAGCTTTCCTGGATCCTATAAACCAGAGGGTAGTGGTAGCTTGCCTAAAAAAGAAGATAATAAAGAATACAGTCTTCAACAGTTAATTACCAAGGTAACAAAAGAGTCTGACAATGTTGCTCATAATATTTTAGGTTATTACGTGACCAATCAATCTGACGGGGCTTTTAAAGAAAAAATGTCCACTATTATGGGTGAAGATTGGGATGTGAATGATAAATTAACTTCTTCGAAAATGGCTGGAAAAGTCATGGAAGCTATTTATAATCAGAATGGTTTTGTTTTAGAGTCTCTAGGCAAAACGAATTTTGATAACCAACGAATCGCAAAAGGTGTTTCGGTTAAGGTAGCTCATAAAATCGGAGATGCTGACGAGTTTAAACACGACACTGCGATTGTTTATACTGATTCTCCTTTCATTCTCTCTATTTTCACCAAAAATTCTGATTATGACACTATTGCTAAGATAGCCAAGGATGTCTATGAGGTTCTAAAATGAGGGATCAGGATTTTTTAAATCATTTTCTCCAAAAAGAGTATTTCAAAAAACATTCTAAAGTCGTGTTAGCTTTATCTGGTGGACTGGATTCAATGTTTTTATTCCAGCTATTGTCTACTTACCAAAAAGAGTTGGAAATTGAGTTGATTTTAGCACATGTAAATCATAAGCAGAGAAGTGAGTCTGACTGGGAGGAAAATGAACTAAGGAAGTTAGCTGATGCAGCTGAACTTCCTATTTATATCACAAGCTTTTCAGGAGACTTTTCAGAAGCGCGTGCTCGAGAGTTTCGTTATGATTTTTTTAGGAAAATCATGAAAGAGGTTGGAGCAACTGCCTTGGTCACTGCCCACCATGCAGATGATCAGGTTGAAACGATTTTGATGCGCTTGATTCGAGGAAGTCGGATCCGTCATTTAACAGGAATAAAAGAAAGTCAAGTAGTTGATGATATTGAAATCATCCGTCCCTTGTTGCATTTTCATAAAACAGACTTCCCACCAATTGTTCATTTCGAAGATCAAACAAATCAAGAAAATACCTATTTTCGCAATCGTATTCGAAATAAGTATTTACCAGAACTTGAACAAGAAAATCCCCGTCTTAGATCTGCTCTTTTAGATTTAGGAAGAGAAATTTCAGATTACCAAGCAGCAATAGTAGAGCTTTCTAAACAGATTGATGTGGAAGATTTGAATGAGCTATTTTCATACTCTCAACAAACTCAAGGAGTTTTACTCCAGAACTATCTCAATCAATTCCCAGACTTAAATCTGACAAAGGCTCAGTTTGCAGAAGTTCGACAGATTTTAGCAACTAAAAGTCAGTATCGTCACTCACTGAAAAATGGTTATGAATTGATCAAAGAGTATCAGAATTTTCGAGTTTGTAAAATCAGTCCACAGGCTGATGAAAAGGAAGATGAACTTGTGTTACACTATCAAAATCAAGTTCGATATATGGGTTGTTTATTTTCCTTTGGCATTCCTATTGAAGGGGACGCTGTTCAAAAAATAATAGTTTCACGGGAAACACCTGTATATATTAGATATCGAAAACCTGGCGATGTTCTTATTCTGAATGGGCATCGAAAGAAACTGAGACGTTTATTTATAGATTTGAAAATCCCTATTGAAAAACGAAAAACAACCCCTATTATTGAGCAATTTGGAGAAATTGTCTCAATTTTAGGAATTGCGACCAGTGATTTGAGTAAAAACACGAAAAATGATATAATGAACACTGTACTTTATATAGAAAAAATAGATAGGTAAAAAGATGTTAGAACACGATATTAAAAAAATCCTCGTTTCACATGATGAAATTACAGAAGCAGCTAAAAAGCTAGGTGAGCAACTAACAAAAGACTATGAGGGGAAAAATCCAATTCTTATTGGAATTCTGAAAGGATCGATTCCTTTTATGGCTGAATTAGTCAAACATATTGATACGCATATTGAGATGGACTTCATGATGGTATCTAGCTACCATGGTGGAACAGCAAGTAGTGGTGTAATCAATATCAAGCAAGACGTGACTCAAGATATCAAAGGAAGACATGTTTTATTTGTAGAAGATATCATCGATACAGGTCAAACTTTGAAGAATTTGCGAGATATGTTTAAAGCAAGAGAAGCAGCTTCTGTTAAGATTGCGACTTTGTTAGATAAACCAGAGGGACGTGTTGTTGAAATTGAGGCAGATTATACTTGCTTCACTATTCCAAATGAGTTTGTAGTAGGTTATGGTCTGGACTATAAAGAAAATTATCGCAATCTTCCTTATGTTGGAGTATTGAAAGAGGAAGTTTATTCAAATTAGAAAGAGTATTCTTTAATGAAAAAACAAAATAATGGTTTAGTTAGAAATCCATTTCTATATTTGTTAATTATCTTCTTCCTTGTGACAGGGTTCCAGTATTTTTATTCTGGAAATGCTGCTGGGAAAAGTGAAAAAATTAACTATACAGAATTGGTAAAAGAAATTACAGCAGACAATGTAAAAGAATTAACCTATCAACCAAATGGTAGTATCATTGAAGTGTCTGGTGTTTATAAAAATCCTAAGACTAGTAAAGAAGAAACAGGTATTCAATTTTTCACTCCCACTGCTACAACAGTAGAAAGATTCTCAAGTACCATTCTTCCGTCGGATTCAACAGTTGCAGAATTGCAAAAACTTGCTTCTGAACATCAGGCTGAGGTAACGGTTAAACATGAGAGTTCAAGTGGTATGTGGATCAATATCCTTGTCTCTGTTGTGCCATTTGCTATTCTCTTCTTCTTCCTATTCTCTATGATGGGAAATATGGGAGGAAATAATAGTCGAAATCCAATGAGTTTTGGACGTAGCAAGGCCAAAGCTGCAAACAAAGAAGATATCAAGGTACGATTCTCAGATGTTGCAGGTGCCGAGGAAGAAAAACAAGAATTAGTAGAAGTTGTTGAATTCTTAAAAGATCCAAAAAGATTTACCAAACTTGGCGCGCGTATTCCTGCGGGTGTTCTTTTGGAGGGACCTCCGGGAACAGGTAAGACCTTACTTGCTAAGGCAGTTGCTGGGGAAGCAGGTGTTCCATTCTTTAGTATCTCAGGTTCTGACTTTGTAGAAATGTTTGTCGGAGTTGGTGCAAGTCGTGTTCGTTCTCTTTTTGAGGATGCAAAAAAAGCAGCGCCAGCCATCATCTTTATCGATGAAATTGATGCCGTTGGTCGCCAACGTGGTGTCGGTCTTGGTGGAGGTAATGATGAACGTGAACAAACCTTGAACCAACTCTTGATTGAGATGGATGGTTTTGAGGGCAATGAAGGAATCATCGTTATCGCTGCAACGAACCGTTCAGATGTTCTAGATCCAGCTCTTCTCCGTCCAGGACGTTTCGATAGAAAAGTCTTGGTTGGTCGCCCTGATGTTAAAGGTCGTGAAGCAATTTTGAAAGTTCACGCTAAAAACAAACCTCTAGCAGACGATGTTGATTTGAAACTAGTTGCCCAACAAACCCCAGGTTTTGTGGGAGCTGACTTAGAAAATGTTCTAAACGAGGCAGCCTTGGTTGCAGCCCGTCGCAATAAATCAGTCATTGATGCTTCAGATATTGATGAGGCAGAGGACAGAGTGATTGCTGGACCATCTAAGAAAGATAAAACAGTATCACAAAGAGAACGTGAATTGGTTGCTTACCATGAGGCTGGACATACCATTGTTGGTTTAGTCTTGTCAAATGCTCGTGTTGTTCATAAAGTTACCATTGTACCACGTGGACGTGCAGGCGGATACATGATTGCCCTTCCTAAAGAAGACCAAATGCTTCTGTCTAAAGAAGACATGAAAGAACAATTGGCAGGTTTGATGGGTGGTCGTGTAGCTGAAGAGATTATCTTTAATGTCCAAACTACAGGAGCTTCCAATGACTTTGAACAAGCCACACAAATGGCGCGTGCAATGGTTACTGAATACGGTATGAGTGAAAAACTTGGTCCAGTTCAATACGAAGGTAATCATGCTATGTTTGGTGCACAAAGTCCTCAAAAATCAATTTCAGAGCAAACAGCCTATGAGATTGATGAGGAAGTACGTTCATTATTAAATGAGGCACGAAACAAAGCAGCTGAAATCATCCAATCAAATCGTGAAACCCACAAACTGATTGCAGAAGCCTTGTTGAAATACGAAACATTAGATAGTACACAGATTAAATCTCTTTACGAGACAGGAAAAATGCCTGAGACTGTGGAAGAGGAATCCCATGCCTTATCTTATGATGAAGTAAAATCAAAAATGAGTGAAGAAAAATAACCCAGAGAGGCAGTGCCTCTCTTTTTGTGTGCCGTTGAGGCAGCGAGAAGTGCAGAAGAGGAGAAGAAGATCAAAATCTTGATGCATTCTGTTAGACTAAATGCAGAAAGGAGAGGTCTATGAATCTGAAAGAGTTGTATGAAGAAAGTAAAGGAATTGTAAACAAGTGCCGCAAAGAATACCATTTACATCTGTGGGAGAAAGAAGACTGGGACCAGGAGGGGATGATCTGCCTGTATGAGCTAGTGAACCAGCATCCAGAGTTACTAGAGGGCGAGCGCCATCAACTATATGTCTGCTTTAAAACCAAATTCCGAAATCGTATCTTGGACTACATCCGCAAACAGGAAAGTCACAAGCGCCGTTTCGACAAAGAGCCTTATGAAGAGGTAAGCGAAATCAGTCATCGCTTAGGAGAAAAAGGACTCAGACTGGATGATTATTATCTCTTTCATGAGCTTCTAAAGAATTACAGAGCAAGTCAGGTTAAAGAAAAACAAGAACAACTTGATCGTCTGATAGGAGGAGAATGCTTCAAAGGTAGAAAGGCCCTTCTGAGAGAATTAAGTATCGTATTCAGTGATTTTAGGTAAAACTGAAAATAGTCAAAAAAGTTCTTGACAAAGGAGGAAAAGTAGGTATAATAGAAAGAGTTGAAAAGCTCAAGGTCCGTTGGTCAAGGGG
>CAJNCV010000003.1 GCA_905221385.1 bacterium | reverse complement strand
CAGATAATGGAGCCGAATTCAACCGCTTGTCTGATGTGTTTCCTAAGGAGCATATCTACTATGCACACCCCTATGCCCCTTGGGAAAGAGGAACCAATGAGAATCACAACAGGCTCATTCGTAGATGGTTGCCTAAAGGTCATAAGAAAACGACTCCCAAAGAAGTCGCATTCATCGAAAATTGGATTAATAACTATCCTAAAAAATGCTTGCACTACAAGTCTCCTAGAGAATTTCTTCTTGGTTGCTAACTTGAACTTGAAATTTGGCGTTTTCTTCTTGATGTCCGCATCAAAAAGAGAGAATCAAGTTGATTCCCTCTCTATGTTAGTTTTTCCTTACTTTCCCTATAGGAAAGCTAGGATCTATTAAAAAATTCTTTTTTATGTGAACTTCCCCATCTTTCGATAAATAGAATCCCCACTAACAAAAGGATAATCAGGCAAGGAAGTAAGACCACCCCCATGCTCCAATTCAGATTGACATTATCAATTTGCTTAGGTAATCTTCCAGATAAAATCTCCACTGAACGCAAGTAAGTAAAGGGAATCAGATGTGCAATCTTTTGGAGAGGCTGAATTGTTTGAATACCAAACAATAAGCCAACAATCCCAATGAGGGAAAGAAAGAGGACAGGCATTTTTTGCTTGAAAAAGTAAGCAATCAAGTAGACGACTTCCACAATGACGATAAAGGCTAAGAAAGCTAAGAGCAAGCTAGGAAATAACACATCTTGTATCTTCCCAATAGTTACCTCTTGATTCGTTAAGCTATAGAATGGGTAGGGATAATCTAACTGTCCAAAACCACTTATCAGACTTCCCACTAGAAAAGAAAATCCACAGATTCCGATAAACAGCACGGTTATATAACTCACCCCAACTCCAAGAGAGGATGCTGCAAATGCCACTTTTGAAAAAGGATATAACTGAGCTGTATCGAGATTATTTTGATATCTTTCTGCAAATAGTTGTGTTAGCATAAAAATAATACCAATCACAAACAAGCTTGGGATGATAGCCTCTAAAATCCAGACAATCTGATCAATCCCGTGGGTCGGAAACTCCAAAGTATGTGCTTTTATATTCAAGGGATACAGGGCTTGGTAAATCTTTCGTTGGCGGTCAACCGCCATTTTTAATTCAGAGCTAGAAGTCGGTTGATTTGACATAACTTCATAATTCTTCTCTTCAGCTTGCCACTGCAAATAATAGGCTTCTTTCCAGCGCCCTTCTTTTAGTAAAGTTAGAATTTCTTTCTCTTGCGTTAAAAGATTTTTTTGCAATTCTAAATTTCTTTTAACAGTTTGGTATTCCTCCGAGCTGGTGTCAGACATTTGGGAAAGCTTCACTTCATTTTCATTGATGATTCTCTCATGTTTTACAAGACGGGTTTCCAACTCGCTCTCCAAGCTGTGTGAGTTTGCAGTCTGACTATTTAAATAAAAGGTGACACCGAGTACAGATGCAAATAAAGCTAAGATAATCCAGTTTAAACGACTTTTGAAAACTTTCTTTAACAAAAATAGGCTAATATCTTTCATAACGGAACCTCTTCTATCTGCCCCTGACGAATGGTTACGATGCTATCGCAAATCTCCACTAACTCCTCTTTGTAGTGGGAACTCAAAAGAACCAGCTGTTCTTTTCTATCGATTTGTGCTAGCCTATCAAAAAACTTCTGTCGATAATACTCATCTAAGCCATTTGTTATCTCATCCATGAGCCAGCATTTCGCCTGACTGAGGAAATACATGGCAATCACCAAGCGTTGCTTCATCCCTAAGGAATACTTGTGGATGGGAAGGCTGATATAGTCAGACATTTCCCAGTAGGCGATTTCATCCCCCAAGTTTAGGTCTGACTTCCAAATATTTTTTATAAGGCGAAGATAGTCCATCCCACTTAAGTTTCCATCCAGCCATTCAACGCTCTCATAATAAAACAAAGAAGGAGAGGCTGCGATATGTCCACTACTGAGGGGAAGCAGCTTGCTAATAGCTCGGAACAGTGTCGTCTTTCCCGAGCCATTGATAGCAAGAAGGCCATAAATCCTACCTTTTTTAAAGGTGAAATCCGCATCTTGCAAGATGACTTGTCGCGTTTTTAAGATAACATGAGTAAGAGTTATCATATCCAGTCCTCCTTTTTCTCACTCTTTAAGGATTAATAGCCTCCGCTGTAGTAGTTAATGACCTCATAACGAGCGTAGTTCCAGCCTCCGCCAACTTTATACTCAGAATAGCTGCGATAATAAGACCATTCCGGAATGACCTTATATCTATATGCATGGTAATTCATTTTAGACTCATAGAAGATATTCCAGTCATAGCGATAATTTTTAAGAACGGTCTTAGCAGATACACTAGACTGAAAAAGACCAATAGATAACAAACTAGCTAATAAAACAACTTTTGCTGATTTTTTCATGGTTTTCGTTGCATTTATATCATTACTATTGGAAACACTTTCATTATATCGTTTCCCTCAGTATTATGCAACAGATTTTTTGTTTATTTTACTAATATATAACATTGTTTCTTCCTAACGAACACTTTCGATTCGCCAACTCTTCCATCCTTTAAAGCGAGTGGCTCCTTGCTGATCGGTTCGGTAAATCTTACTCTTGATGGATTCCAGTCGTGTCAAGGTTTCCTGATGGGGGAGCTTCACACGATTGTTCTTTCCAACTGAGATGAGTGTAATTTCTGGTTTGAGTTTTTCTAAAAAGACCGAACTTGATGATGTTTTAGCACCATGCTGCCCAGCTTTCAAGACATCCACCTCTAAGTCAGGGTATTGCTTTAAAAGTTCTTTCTCTCCCTTCTCTTTCAAGTTTCCAGTAAAGAGAAAGTGCTTATCCAAAAGTTTTCCATGAAGAACCAAGGAATCATCGAGATTAGCTTCTCCATTTTCCCTTGTAGATAACACTTCTAACTGACTTCCAAAAATGGATAACTTGTCCCCAACTGTCACACTGCGTACCTTGGTTTGACTTGCTTCTAGTTCCGCTACAAATTCCTTCTGTGTCAAACTTCCTTTTGATACTAAAATCTCCCCGACATGGAAAGCCTTGGTCACCTCCAGCAAATCTCCAACATGTTCTTTGTCTGTGTTGGTCAAAATAAGCTGGTCAATTTTGGCCACTCCGCGACTTTTTAGATAGGGAATCAAGGTTCGCTGGGCATTGCTGGTCGTCGCCTTTTCTTGCCATTTTTCGATTTTCTTATCAGATTCTGCCTTGCCTCCCACATCTATGAGAATGGTTTTACCAGTTACATCCCGTAGGAAAATACTTTCTCCTTGCCCCACATCCAGCATGGTGATTTCATTTTCCAGTGGATGCTTGGTCAAGAAAAAGAGACCCACGATAAAGAGACTGAACCCTGCTACTCTTTTGACATTTTTCCTCATGTCATAGACCAAGGCTAATGAAACTAAGAGAAGAAGCAAAAGCCATGCGGTGGGTTGTCCAAAGACCAATGGCCTACTTGCCATCTGCGACACCAAGCGAATGATGCCCTCCAACCATTCAAAGACAAGGTTAAGCTGAGTGACCGGATAAACAAAAGACAGAATGAATAAGATAGACAAAAGCGGTAAGAAGACTAAGTCAAACAAAAATGAAAAGACAAATGTTAAAAGAATTGACCAAGGCTGAAATTCTGCAAAATAGAAGGATAGAATGGGCAATATTCCCAAGGAAATGACCAGACTTTCTCTGGCAACAGCCTTGAGCCCCTCCCCTTCTTTGCTTGTCATGGTCAAGATAAAAGCGTAAGCACAGGACAAGACACCTCCTGCCGTCAAGAAAAAGTTTGGCATGATGATAAAGAGGACAAGGAGCGTCAAGGCAAAATTATCCAAACCCTTAACACCATGTTGGGCCAGTAACTTTTGTAAGAGACTGCGAATGACTGAGGCTGAAAATCCTGTCAACCCTGCATAGACCAAAGAGAATGGATAAGCCAACCATTTCCACTTTTCTTGAGTTAAGCCCAATCGCAAGAGGAGTTTTTTAAAGGCGTCCATAAAGAAACCTACCTGCATACCCGACAATGCAAAAAGGTGGATAATCCCTAGACTGGAATAGAGCTCGTTCATCTCTTCAAAGTCGGTATCCAAATGTCCCAGCAGAAGACCCGTCATATAATTTCGCATAGGGTCTGGAAAGTGCGTCTTGATCCAAACTACGGCCTTTCGACGTAAACTGGACAGATTTTCTCCTATATCCCAACTGCTAACCTTTTTAAGTGACTGGATTTTTTTGATATTGAGAGTCTGGTAAATCCCCTGAGTCTTCAGATAGGCTTGGTAGTCAAATCCACCAAAATTTCTCTGGCCTTCTGGCTCGGACAGTTTTCCTTCTAGTTCTATCTCATAAATATCTGTCAAGGCTTGAAATTGCTCTTTCTCCTCCTCGGACTGGAGTTTATAATAGACTTGAAAAATGCGTCCATCAGACTTGCCACGAAAGGATAGACTATCTCCATTCACCTTAATGGTATCTGGCAAAATCCTCACCTTTTCAACATAGCCAACCAAGTTCTGACTAGCTTGTAACTGTTGCCAGTTTTGAAACAGAAACCAAAAGCCAAAGACTCCACAAATCGCTAAGGCTTTGATAGCCGATTTCCAAGGAAATTGGAAAAAGAGGCAGACGAGCAGAAAAACAAAGCCCAGCAAAGCAAGATAAGATGCTGAGAAAATGGCATAGTAAAGCCAAAGTAATAGAAAACCCAGATAGATTAAGGGGATAGGAAGACTCTTAATCCACTGTAACATAGTCTTTTAACTTTTCTATGGTCTTTGCGCCAATGCCAGAGACTTTCTTGAGTTCATCTACCGACTTGAATTTGCCATTTGCCTCACGATGGTCGATAATATCTTGAGCTCGTTTTCCTCCAAGTCCTTTGACCTGTTTGAGTTCTTCTAGGCTGGCCTTGTTGAGATTGACCTTCTTTTCTTTACTTGTCGAAGAAGTCGTTCCAGAGGCGGTCTGCTGACTAGCTACTTCTTCTCCCTTACTCGGGACGTAAACCAGAGCCTCATCACTAACTTTCTGAGCGAGATTGAGCGACTTGCTATCTGCCTCCTCTGTCAAGCCACCTGCCTTCTGAACGGCATCATGAACCCGACTCCCTACTGGCAAATCATAAATCCCTGGCGATTTAACAGCACCTTTGACATCTACTGTGATTAGATCTTGTTCAGGAGACTCTTCCTTTTCCCCCTTTTTTACTTCCTTTTCAGACGATGAATCCTTTGCAACAGCTGCAACTTCAGTCTGCAAATTTGTTTCTTTCACAGGTGTTTGTGTAGCTGGTTTTAGCAGAAAAAATCCGCCGAGGGCCAAACCCAAACCAGCACAGATGACAATGATTTTATACTCTTTGATTTTCTCGATAATTGCTTCCATATTTTCTCCTCTCTTAGATTATTCGCAAGAGAAAGAAAAAACAGCTGAAAAATCTTTTCAACTGCTTATTTATTTGCAAAATAGTCTTCCTTGGTCAAGGCATAATGAACTCTTGTGACAATTCTCCCTAGTTCTTTATTATCCATTCTGGCATAGGGTTCTTCATGTGAAAAACGCATACCTGATTTCTCCATGACTCTTCCAGATGCAGGATTATCTTTATCGTGTAGGGCGGTCAACTTGTTCATTCCAATTTTCTCAAAAGCTAGCTCAATCACGGCACGATTGGCTTCTGTCGTCAATCCTTGATTCCAATACTTTTGGTTGATAATGTAACCAATAGCTGCTTTTTTGAGAATGGGGTCAATCTTGTGCAAGTCAATGGTTCCAATAAACTTGCCATTGTTTTTTAGTTCGATTCCCCACCGTCCCAAGGGATTAGCCAAGTAAAACTGAGCGATGTTGTTCTTGGTTTCTTCTAAGCTTTGATTTGTTGGAAAAGTGTAGCGTGTATTTTCTCTATCTGAGGCATACTCAAACATAGCTTCTGCATCGTCCAAGGTTACAGGTCGGAGCAATAAACGTTCCGTTTCTATAGATGGATACTGGGCAAATTTCACAAATATTGATTCCATACTGTTTCCCTCCATTAGAGCTTGATTCTCACTAGAATATCATAAATGAAATTAGATAACAAGTTTTTCTTGATTTTTGAAGCGGTTTCATATAAAATAAAATCATCGCATTTATGAGTTAAGCAAACAATGTGATTACTAAAACAATCCCGTCAATTGAAAGGTAGATTCTCTCTATGTTAATTGGAACTCCAAAAGAAATTAAAAATAATGAAAACCGAGTTGCTCTGACACCTGCTGGTGTTTATAGCCTAGTTAGCCGTGGTCATCGTGTTCTCATCGAAAAAAATGCTGGACTCGGTTCAGGCTTTACTGATGCGGACTACCAAAAGCAAGGTGCTGAGATTGTCGCTACTGCTAGTGAAGCCTGGGCTGCCGAGTTGGTCGTGAAAGTAAAAGAACCTTTAAGTTCTGAATATGGTTATTTGCGCGACGATCTTCTCCTCTTCACCTACTTGCACATGGCCGCTGCACCAGAGTTAGCAGATGCCATGCTAGCAGCAAAAACAACAGGAATTGCCTATGAGACTGTCCGTGACAGCCACGGACATCTACCGCTCCTCGTTCCTATGAGTGAGGTTGCCGGTCGTATGGCAGTTCAAATCGGTGCTCACTTCCTTACCAAACAAGCTGGCGGCTCTGGTGTCCTACTTGGTGGTGTACCAGGTGTTCCAAAAGGAAAAGTAACCATCATCGGTGGCGGTGTCGTCGGTACACATGCTGCCCGCATCGCCTTGGGACTCGGTGCTCAAGTGACTATTTTAGATATCAGTGCGAAGCGTCTCTCAGTCCTAGAAGAGGTCTTTGGAAACCAAATCCAGACTCTTATGTCCAATTCATTCAACATCGAAGCAAGTGTGAAAGACGCTGATGTTGTGATTGGGGCGGTCCTCATCCCTGGTGCCAAGGCACCGAAATTGGTGACAGACGAGATGGTCAAACAAATGCGTCCAGGATCTGTCATCGTTGACGTTGCCGTTGACCAAGGTGGTGTTATCGCAACAGCTGATCGTGTGACAACGCACGATGAGCCCGTCTATGAAAAACATGGGGTGCTCCACTATGCTGTTGCCAACATCCCTGGCGCGGTCGCTCGCACTTCGACCATTGCCCTAACCAATGTCACTCTCCCTTATATCGAAGCTTTAGCTGACAAGGGATTCCAAAAAGCAGTCACTGAAGACCAAGGTTTGCGTGAAGGAGTTACAACTTATCAAGGTTACTTGACTAGTCTTCCAGTGGCTCAAGGCCTAGATAAGGATCACACTTCTATCGACGAACTAGTTTAATGATAATCATTAGTTAGATAAAGTAAAGAGCAGTTTCATCTCAACTGCTCTTTTTCTTGAGTGTCTATCTCCACAAAAATAATAGAGTCTATAAGCCTTTTAATACCAACTAGAGTATTCTTAGAGTGCCAAATAAACGATAATTAACAATTTCTAACTTTTAAACAAACTCCTCATTTTAAGTTGGAAAGTGGAGGAGATTACCATTTATCATACTGTTTCTTATAACTAGACTAAAAACAACAAATTTTCTATTCCATATTATCTATAAACTAGAAGTCACAAGAGAGACCGCGCTAGACTGGATTATCCCGTTCCAAAATGTCCCCACAGTATTGACTACTTGGCTAAATAGGTCTTCATAAACTCACTCAACGACCGATAAGGATTCCCCGTACGGCTACTATCGAGAAAAGTTTTACCTATCACCAGTTCCAACTGCATTCTTAACCAACATAAATCCAAATCTCTGATCTTGCTGTCTGTTTACATATCGTAGGAGGAAAGGACTATAGAGCAACGAATGTAACCAATCTTTTCCTATGATATTCCAAACATGGAAAAAATCAAGTGAATGTCATTGAAATGGAATATATTTAATTCCTGCAATAAAATTCCTCTCCAAAATAATTAAGCAGAATATTTTTATCTTTTATATTTTTGATAACTTTAAAACTGGAATAGCCACTGAACATCAAAAAAAGAGAACCAATATGGCTCTCTTCAGAGTATGATTTCTTATTTACCAACAATAGTTGACAGAGACTCATTTTTTCTTACAATTTACCTGCTACTGCATCCAACAATTCTTGGATTTTGGCTTGATTGCTTCCTCCTGCCATGGCCATGTCTGGTTTACCACCACCACGTCCATCGACGATTGGAGCTAATTCTTTGATCAGGTTTCCTGCGTGGATGTCTTTAGTCTTACTTGCTACGAGGATATTGACCTTGTCACCGATAGCTGCTACTAGGACAAGAAGGTCAGAGTAGTCTTTTTGTTTCCAGTTATCCGCAAAGGTACGAAGGGCTCCTGCGTCTGATACAGAAACTTGACTTGCAATGTAACGGTGTCCGTTGACTTCCTTCACATCCTTGAAGACATCGCCTGCTGCCGCAGCTGCGGCTTTTTCCTTCAATTCTGCATTTTCTTTTTGCAATTGACGGAGTTGCTCTTGAAGTCCTTCGACTTTGTGAGGTACTTCCTTGAGTTGCGGTGCTTTCAAGGTCGCTGCGACGGCTTTCAAAGCGTCTTCTTGGTCACGGTAGGCTTCAAAGGCTTCCTTACCAGTCACTGCCAAGATACGGCGAGTTCCTGATCCGATTCCTTCTTCTTTGACAATCTTGAAGAGGCCAATCTCAGAAGTGTTGCCAACGTGGGTACCACCACAAAGCTCAACTGAGTAATCGCCAATCGTAACAACACGAACTTCCTTACCGTATTTTTCACCAAAGAGGGCCATAGCTCCCATTTCTTTTGCTGTGTCAATATCTGTCTCAACAGTTTCTACTGCAATTGCTTCCCAGATTTTCTCATTGACTTGTTGTTCAATGGCGCGCAATTCTTCTGGAGTCACGGCTTGGAAGTGAGTGAAGTCAAAGCGAAGGAATTCAACTTCGTTAAGGGATCCTGCTTGTGTCGCATGGTTTCCAAGGATATTGTGAAGAGCCGCATGGAGCAAGTGAGTTGCTGTGTGGTTCTTCATGACACGGTGACGACGATTGGTATCGATGACCAAGGTGTATTCTTGGTTCAAAGCAAGTGGTGCAAGAACTTCAACCGTATGAAGAGCTTGTCCATTTGGAGCTTTTTGAACATCTGTCACAGTAGCCACGACATTTCCAGCAGCGTCCAAGATTTGACCGTGGTCAGCCACTTGTCCACCCATTTCAGCGTAGAATGGAGTCTCTGCAAAGATCAGAGAGGCAGTTCCTTCAGATACAGCTTCTACTTCTGCATTGTCAGCCACGATAGCAACCAATTTAGAAGGCAATTGACTAGCATTGTAGTTGAAGACACTTTCCACTGTAATGTTTTGGAGGGTTTCATTTTGCATTCCCATTGAGCCGCCTTTGACAGCTGACGCACGCGCGCGTTCTTGCTGCTCTTTCATGGCTGCTTCAAAACCTTCACGGTCTACAGTCATCCCAGCTTCTTCTGCGATTTCTTCTGTCAACTCCACTGGGAATCCGTAGGTATCGTAGAGTTTGAAGACATCTTGACCAGCGATAACGCTTTGGCCCTTTTCTTTCAAATCAGCTACAATGGTTTCTGCAAAGTGTTGACCTGAGTGAAGGGTACGGGCAAATGACTCTTCTTCGCTCTTCACGATTTTCTCGATAAAGTCGCGTTTTTCAAGCACTTCTGGATAGTAGCTTTCCATGATTTTTCCAACAGTTGGAACGAGTTTGTATAGGAAAGGCTCGTTGATACCCAATTTTTGACCGTGCATAGAGGCACGACGGAGGAGACGACGAAGGACATAGCCACGGCCTTCATTTCCAGGAAGGGCGCCATCACCGATAGCAAATGAAAGGGAACGAATATGGTCAGCAATGACCTTAAAGCTCATATTGTCGCCATCTTGGTCGTAGACCTTCCCAGATAATTTCTCAACTTCACGAATGATTGGCATAAAGAGGTCTGTTTCAAAGTTTGTCTTAGCCCCTTGGATAACCGCCACCAAACGCTCCAAACCAGCGCCCGTATCAATGTTCTTGTGTGGCAATTCCTTGTACTCGCTACGAGGAACAGCAGGGTCTGCGTTAAATTGTGACAGAACGATATTCCAGATTTCAATGTAACGGTCGTTTTCAATATCTTCTGCAAGCAGGCGAATACCGATATTTTCTGGGTCAAATGCTTCTCCACGGTCAAAGAAAATCTCTGTATCTGGTCCAGAAGGTCCAGCACCGATTTCCCAGAAGTTGTCTTCGATTGGGATTAAGTGACTTGGATCCACTCCCACTTCAATCCAACGGTTGTAAGAATCCTTATCGTCTGGATAGTAGGTCATGTAGAGTTTTTCAGCAGGAAAGTCAAACCATTCAGGACTTGTCAAAAGTTCATAAGCCCAAGTGATGGCTTCATCACGGAAGTAATCCCCGATAGAGAAGTTCCCCAACATTTCAAACATAGTATGGTGACGCGCAGTCTTCCCTACGTTTTCAATATCGTTAGTACGGATAGCTTTTTGCGCATTGGTGATACGTGGATTTTCAGGTTTGATAGTCCCATCAAAGTATTTCTTAAGGGTTGCTACACCAGAGTTAATCCACAAAAGAGTCGGGTCGTTAACTGGCACCAGACTTACTGATGGTTCTACAGAGTGGCCTTTGCTTGCCCAGAAATCAAGCCACATTTGGCGAACTTGAGCACTAGATAGTTGTTTCATAATATCTCCCTATTTACTTGTTTAATTTGATTGGCTTTCCAGCATTTCCACATAGTCAATGGCGACGCAGAGGGAAATAACCAGATCTGCATAAGAGTCTTCATAGACGGTTACGGTGTAAGTTGAGGTCAAATGGAAAATCTCTTTCCTAATCTCAGCAACAAGCTGATCACGATCATCTAGCAATTTGAAATTCAAATCCCAGATATTGCCCTCGATACGAAGCCCTAGATTGTCAAACTCATACTTATCTCGCCAGAAGGTCAACTTCTTACGAATGACGAAATTTGAACCGTTTCGTAACTGGATATTAAAGCGAGGAAGCAAGGTGAAAAATTCTTTACTAATCTCACTGACTTGCTCACCATAGGCGTCATAGATGGTAAAGGTCTTAGGAATTTGGAAGAAAGAGCCTTCCACCTGATAGTTCACTACCCCTCTGTCATCTTTGATATCAAAGCGTTCGCCCCCAAGACGAAATTTTTGTTTCACGAGAAATGTCTTCATAAACACCTCCAAAAATCAAAAGACAAGCTCACATCACGAAGGGCGAAAAACCGCGGTACCACCTTCATTCAATGAACTTGTCATTCTCAAAATCTTATGCAATTGTCTGATTGAGTAGCATGACTTCCTACCTTAGATGGCTCGCAGCACCGCCATTTCTCTGGACTAAGACAACTGAAAATCAATTCTCAACTTTTTTATTATATCGTTTTTTTAAGTCTGCGTCAACTGGAAATCATCTCCATTGAATCAGACCCATTCCCTACATCTCAGATTACTTTTTCAGAATATATTTTTTCTTACTGCTATCACTCTTTTTATCCCAACTTTTATCCCAACGTTTTGAATTGCTAAAGATAGCTTCGAAAATATTTACAAATATAAAGTACCCTATCACCAAATGTATGGAATCAGTTGTTAGGTATTGTCTATCCAAGCCATCCTTTAAATGGATTAGTATAGCTGTTTGTTGAACAATCAAAAAGGTTGGCCAAAAACCTTTTTTGAAAAAAGTAGACATTTTCATTATTTGTTTCCGCTTTCTATTGATATAATTTTAGTATAGTATGAAAAAATGAAATAAGCAAATAAAATCGGGAAAACTTATAGTCATATCTACTGTGTCCTGTAAAAACAAACCAAATACAACTGGTATGTTTACTCTGTAGCGGGCAAAGTCCCCTGAGAAATATAGAAAAAAATCCCGCAGTTTCTACTTCAACCATCATTCGTAAGTTACATGAATTCGACTTTAAGTAGGCGTTAAATTTCTAGTTTCATCTCTAGGCAATTTTTACCCTCCTTTCCAACAAAAAATCACAAGTATTTTATACTTATGATTTCATTGTATATGTTAAAAAGGGGATGTTTCACGCTGTTTTAAGACAAGAAAATGAAAAGTCCCATCTCTGTAGTTTAACTAAGTAGTCGGATAACTCTCTTGCTCATATCGATACCTTCTCACAACGCATCGAGACCAGAGCTGAAAAGGGAAGAATCCTTGATTTTATGAGCTTAATCAACAGCGAGTATCCGATAGACGAACAATTCAACTACCATGACTATATCAAAAATGCAGGTATACCAAGCACTTACGAGGTCTACGTGCAAGAAATAGCCACCAATTTCTACAACGAAAACAAAAAAAATAACATTATCTAAGATAGTGTTATTTTTTCTATTTTCTCACTTAATAATTTTTATTCTTTGGGATAATACTAATTCACCATTTAATTTCAAATTTAACTCTTTCTTTCGCACATAAAAATAAACTTCATATAGCTCAAAATCACTCAACCGAACTTCCTTTAAAACTCCAAATTTCTTCCCTTCTTGACAAATTTTTTTATAATAATCATCAAAAAGTTGCTTAAACAAAGCTCTAAATTTTGCTTTTTCAGTTGTAGTAGCAGGTTTTTCAAATGTAATTTCATATAAATGAGCATATCCATAAGATTTAGAGTTTTGAATTTCGGAAGTTGAAATTTTAGAAGTAGAACCACCAGAAGTATAATCTCCAACTTCCGTTTCACTAACAATCCAATAAAATATCAGCCCTCCTATTATCGCAAATATCAAAATTAACCAAAAATAAGCAATAAATAACTGTCCACACTATAAAAATAAACAATAAAAATAACAAAAAATAAAACATGAAATCTTCCCTACTTAAATTACAATTTTCTAATTATTCAACAAACATTCTTTAAAATCAAACTTGCAACTTCTTCTCTAACGCCTGCGTCAAAACTTCTGAATAGTTAATCTTTTCTCGATCAGCAAGACGAACTAACCATTCAGGAACGGTCACATTCTTCCTAATCGCCTTGTTACTTCTCACAAAAGGTGCAGGATCTACTTGAATCATTGATACAAAACCATCTGAAACCTCAATCTTTAAAAGATCACTTGGTGTAGGCAGCGCCATCCCTTCATTGATATAAGAAGCTAAAACATTTTCAAGCATTTCACGAGCATTTTTCATTGCTTCCTCAATATTTTTTCCTTCTGTGCCTCCACCAAATTCTGGAAATTCTACCCAATATCCTGTTCCTTCTTTATGAAAAATAGCTGTATACGTTTTTAACATTCTACTACTTCCTTACACCTACCACTATACGCATTATGTGTATATTTATCAAGCTAAAATAGACCACTTTTATTCAATAACTACAAAATAAAATAGACCAGTTTCCTGATCCACTTTATTCTATATTCATTGACTTTCAGTCAAATTTTGGTCACACTTTGGTCAAAAATTCCAAAAATACTAACCTATTTTAAAAAGCTAACTTGTGATGGTTGCCTTTAAACAAACACTTTGAATATTCTTTGCTTTTCTTTACATTTCCCAAAATGCCCCCTGCAGGAATCGAACCTGCAACTACTCCTTAGGAGGGAGTTGTTATATCCATTGAACTAAGGGAGCTAGAGAAAAACTCTGCTGGATGAGCAGAGTTTTTAGTCGAATTAACGACGGATTTCTTTGATACGAGCTGCTTTACCTTGAAGTGCACGCAAGTAGTACAATTTCGCACGACGTACTTTACCGTAACGAACAACTTCGATCTTTTCAACACGTGGAGTGTGGATTGGGAAGATACGCTCAACACCTACACCGTTTGAGATTTTACGAACTGTGTAGTTTTCTGAGATGCCAGCACCTTTACGTGCGATAACAACACCTTCAAAAATCTGGATACGTTCACGGTTACCTTCGACAACTTTCGCGTGTACACGAACAGTGTCACCAGGACGGAATGATGGGATATCTGTACGAAGTTGACCTTCTGTCAAGCTTTGGATTAATGGATTCATTTTATTCTCCTATCTTTGTCAATCTTGAGGAACCTTCCTCAGCGGATAAACTGTATTTTTGTGCGTCCATTACACACAAGATACAGTTTACCAAATTTCCACCTAAAAGTAAAGAAATTTATAGCAGAATTCCTAAAAAAATCGCTAGAAAACCGCCTATATAAGTTAAGAGAAAATAGCTATAGAATACCTTCTTGTCACTTAATAGTCTTTGCAGCTCATCATTCAAGGTTGAAAAGGTCGTCAACCCTCCACAAAAACCTGTCGCTAGGATAGCATAGACTTCCTTGGACTCCACATGATTGTAGAGTAGGCCGATTAAAAAACATCCTAGAAGATTGGCTATGAGAGTTCCTAGAGGTAATTTTGAAGCTTGATTATAGCGGGAAAAGAAATAGCGCACAAGGGCTCCGAACCCGCAGGCGATTGCAAGATAAATGATTACCATTTCTTCCTCCCTAGAACATAAGCCAAGAGCAGACCTCCACCGATGCTCAAAAGCAAATACATGGCCAAACTAAGATAACGCCCGGTATCAAGCAGTTTCACAGCATCAAGCATTAGGCTAGAAAAAGTTGTTAAACCTCCGCAAAAACCCGTCCCCAGCGCCAAAATCAAGCCTTTACTAGTTTCCTTATAGACCAGATAGCCTTTTACCAGATAAACCAAGCAGAAAATTCCCAGATAGTTGACAAGGAGGGTGCCCCAAGGAAAGTCTGGACTGGCTGGTAACCAAGTGGAAATGAGATAGCGGACAAGACCTCCCAACATAGCAGCTAGAAAAATCCCGAGCGGATAGAATTGTTCTTTTTTCATTTGATGTTTTGATCCTGATAATCACGCGAACGTTTGAGAATGTCTGAAAAAGTCGCAACAATGGTATCCTGATAGCGCTTATCTTCTACTCGATTTTTGACTTTCTCAAAAATAACTTCTTCTCTCTTAGAATCTAAGATTGGCTTACCAGATGCTTTCTTATAAGCAACAACCCCTTCAACTAAGTGCATCCGTTCTTCTAGGAGCTTGACGATTTGGTCGTCGATTTGATCAATTTCTTGACGAATAATATCTAAATCCATAGTATCTCCTCCTTTATTTGAATTATTGTATCAAAAAGCTTATAAATAGGCTAGTAAAATCCAAAAATAACTAATAAAAAAAAAAACGCACTGACTCCTTCCAGTCAGCGCAGTTTGATTCTTATCCTACTTTTGCAGCTAATTCTTCTGCGAATTGTTCCAAGCGTTCGATGTCTTCTTCTTCGGCAGAAAGGTCTACTTTAACACACTCTGAACCTTTTTCAGCTCCTGTCGCTACAAAAACGCGATCAAAGTCATCGACAGCCTTACAGAACTCGTCGTAGAAGGTATCTCCTGAACCGACCACTCCGTAGATTTTGCCATTCAAGTTGAGATCTGCTAGGTCTTCGTAGAAGTCCATCATCTCATCTGGCAATTCTCCATCTCCGTAGGTATAGGTCGCAACGATTGCGATATCCGCCTCCAAGAAGTCTGAAGCGTCAACAGTCGTACATTCATCCACATCGACATCCAAGCCCAAGTCACGCAATTTATCTGCTACAATATCTGCAATTTCTTCGGTATTACCGGTCATACTGGCAAATACAATTTTTGCTAATGCCATAACGTCCTCCTCAATTTATCTTTCTCCATTATATCATATCTTTTTCATTTTAAAAATAAAAATTCTTGTGCTACAATGAAATGAGAAAGAATTGAGGTTATTTATGGAAATTTGCCAGCAAATTTTAGAGAAAATCAAAGAATACGATACTATTATCATTCATCGTCATATGAAACCAGACCCTGATGCCTTGGGAAGTCAGGTGGGCTTAAAAGCTCTTCTCACACACCATTTTCCAGAAAAGACTATCAAAGCAGTCGGTTATAACGAGCCAACTCTAACTTGGATGGCGGAAATGGATACTGTCCAAGACAGTGACTACCAAGGAGCTCTTGCTATTATTTGTGATACAGCGAATCGTCCTCGTATCGATGATAAACGCTATGAACAAGCTGCTTTCACCATCAAAATCGATCACCATCCAAATGATGATATCTATGGTGACCTATCTTGGGTGGATACAAGTTCAAGCAGTGCTAGTGAAATGATTGCTCTATTTTCTCAAGAAAATCAGCTGGCTTTGTCTAGTGAAGTGGCACGACTTCTCTATGCAGGAATTGTCGGGGACACTGGGCGTTTTCTCTACCCTTCAACTAGTGCCCGTACCTTTAGAATAGCTGGCCAGCTCCGAGAAGTTGATTTTGACTTTGCTGGATTGTCTCGTCAAATGGATACCATGAGCTTCAAGATTGCAAAATTGCAAGGGTATGTTTATGATCATTTGGAAGTTGATGAAAACGGGGCTGCACGCGTTCTGCTTACTCAAGACATCTTAGAAAAATATATGGTTACGGATGCTGAAACGGCTGCGATTGTCGGAGCACCTGGTCGAATTGATACCGTTAAGGCTTGGGCCATCTTTGTTGAGCAAGTTGACGGTCACTTCCGTGTGCGTATGCGCAGTAAAATCACCCCTATCAATGAAATTGCCAAAGAACACGACGGAGGAGGACATCCATTAGCTAGTGGCGCCAATTCCTATAGTCTAGAAGAAAACGAAATCATCTATCAAAAGTTAAAAAACTTGCTTAAAAACTGATAAAATACTTGCCAAACTTTTCAGAATCTGATAGACTAGTATGGTAACAATCTATGGCTCGCAAAGAGACCATGGCAGAAAGGAAATATTGCAAAATGAAAAAAGATATCCATCCAGAATATCGCCCAGTTGTCTTCATGGACACAACTACTGGTTACAAATTCCTTAGCGGTTCAACTAAACGCTCTAACGAAACTGTTGAGTTCGAAGGCGAAACTTACCCATTGATCCGTGTGGAAATTTCATCAGACTCACACCCATTCTACACTGGACGTCAAAAGTTCACTCAAGCAGATGGACGTGTGGATCGTTTCAACAAAAAATACGGTCTCAAATAATCATAAAAAGAACAGTTTTAACTGTTCTTTTTTTGTACTTATTTTTATGAACCAACCACTACTACTTTCTCTTTGTCAAGCTTCACGCTGACACTATGATTGATTTCAAACGAGGTTAAAAAATATCGAAAAGAAGCTTGATATTGAGAATGGTCAAGATGATTGAAACTGCGTAACCTAGGATTGTGTTCCACTTGGCATTAGTGAATTCTCCCATCAGTGACTTCTTAGAGGTCAGATAGATTAAGGGAAAGATTGAAAACGGAAGAGCGATTGACAGAAAGACCTGTGAATAGACCAATAACTGATCCAAGGTTTTTTCTTGATATCCAAACAAAACGGCGACTATAATCACAGGTAGCAAGGCAAAAATACGTGTACCGATACGGATGAGCCACTGAGGCAATCTTAGATGTAAGAAGCCTTCCATGACAATCTGTCCTGTCAAAGTGCCTGTAATAGTCGAATTTTGGCCGCTTGCTAGGAGGGCTAGAGCAAATAAAGTTGACAAGGTTGAGCTGGCTATTGCTCCTGCTATTGTCGAATCCTGTAAAGCATTGTACATTTGAGAAAAAGCTGAAATTTCAGATGCATGACCAAAAAAGAGGGAGGCACCTAAAATGAGAAGCAAGGAATTGACAATGAAGGCTAGGGACAACTGAAGATTTGAATCCCAGGTCATAAAGCGCACTGCTTTTCGAACATCCTTCTTATCTTTGTGATTAATTTTTCTTGTTTGTGATAGAGAAGAATGGAGATAGAGATTATGGGGCATGACTGTCGCTCCTACAATACCTAGAGCCAAGGTCAATTGGCTTTCATGACCTGGCAATGCTGTTTCAAATAATGTAGGAGTCGGTAAATAACCACCAAAGATACCCTGAATACTTGGATTAGATAAGGCTACAAGATAGGTAAAGATGGCTAATATGGTTAAAATAAGAGTCGTAACAATGGCTTCAATTTTTTTGAAGCCAAATTTCATCAATAAAAGTAACAAAAATACATCTAAAACGGTTAGAAGGATAGCAATCATAATCGGTATTTTAAACAAAAGATTTAAGGCAATCGCTGAACCTAGAACCTCAGCCAAGTCCGTCGCCATTAAAGCTAATTCTAAAATCACCCACAAACTATAGCGAAGCCACTTGGGAGCATGATGAGCTGTTGCCTGTGCTAGGTCCATCTTAGTTACGATACCGAGCTTTCCAGCCATCTGTTGTAACTGCATAGCAATGATGGAAGAAATCAAAATAACAAATAAGAGACTATATTTGTAGGAGGCACCACCAACCACGCTGGTGATCCAGTTTCCTGGATCCATGTAGCCAACTGCCACAAGTGCACCAGGTCCTAAGAATGCTTTTAGATTTTGCCAAAAATGATTGTTATTTGGAGTCTCAATAGATTGATTGATCTCAGAAAGAGAGACTTTTTCATAAGAGGACATAGGGATTTCCCACTTTCTAATCTGTCTTTACATATTTCTTAATAGAATATTTTTTGAAAGAATGATGAAAATAGTTTACCTATTTCCAATTCACCCTTATTATATCACATTTTGGAATGATTCCTAATAAAAGAAATGATAGTTGAAATAGGCAATATCAGTATTATAAAAGCCAGCGTCAGAAAACGCTGGCTTTAAAACTGTAAAAATTCTTTCTCAACTAGATCGCTTCTGTGACAAAACTACGGCTTTCTAGCACCTTGAGCATGGCATTAGCTGTATCTAGAGCTGTAAAGAGTGGCACTCCGTGTTCAATGGCTGAACGACGGATTTGCTCACCATCTTCGTCAGCAGTTCGTTTGGTTCCGACAGTATTGATGATAGCTTGGATTTTTCCTTTACGGACGTAGCTAGGAATATCATGTTCGTCATCACCGATTTTCCCAACTAGTTGAGCTTGAAGTCCATGATTTGCAAAGAACTCCGCTGTTCCTGCAGTTGCAAGGATTCCGTAACCAATGTTTTGGAAACGACGAGCTAAATCTAAAGCTTCTTCTTTTGCATCATCAGCGATGGTAAAGACAACATTACCAAAAGTAGGCAAGTGAAGGTATGAAGCTTCAAAAGCTTTATAGAGCGCTTTTTCAAGAGTTGTATCAGAACCCATGACCTCCCCTGTCGATTTCATTTCAGGACCGAGCAAGCTGTCTACTTTCGCTAGCTTGGTAAAGGAGAAGACTGGCGCTTTGATATGAACTCGTGTGCCTTCAGGGTAAAGTCCATCTTGGTAGCCAAGTTCTTCAAGACTTTGACCAAGAATGAGCTTAGTCGCTACCTGAGCCATAGGAATATTAGTTACCTTAGAAAGGAATGGAACCGTACGGCTGGCACGTGGATTGACCTCAATAACGTATACTTTTTCATCCTTGATGACAAACTGGATGTTCATCATTCCAAGACAGTTAAGGCCAATTGCTAGACGTTTAGTATAGTCAGCGATGGTTTCCTGCACCTTTTGCGACAAGGTTTGTGGAGGATAAACGGCCATGGAGTCACCTGAGTGGACACCGGCTCGTTCGATATGCTCCATGATACCAGGGATAAGGACATTTTCTCCATCTGAGATAGCATCAACTTCGCACTCTTGTCCAACGATATAAGAATCTACAAGGACAGGATGGTCAGGACTAGCCTTAACCGCTGTACGCATATAAGAACGAAGATCTTCTTCGTTTTCCACGATTTCCATAGCACGTCCACCTAAAACATAAGATGGGCGAACTAAGACTGGGAAGCCAATCTTGCGAGCTGCAAGCACTGCTTCTTCTTCATTGGTAGCCGTTTGTCCTGGTGGCTGTGGAATATCCAAGTCTTTAAGAGCTTGCTCGAAGAGGTCGCGGTCTTCGGCACGGTCTAAGTCAGCGACTTGCGTACCAAGGATAGTCACCCCTGCTTTTGCCAATGGCTCCGCAAGGTTGATGGCTGTTTGACCACCGAACTGAACGATAACCCCTTTTGGTTGCTCCAAGTCAATAACATTCATAACATCTTCAAAAGTTAATGGCTCAAAGTAGAGCTTATCAGATACCGAGAAGTCGGTTGAAACAGTCTCTGGGTTTGAGTTCATGATGATGGCTTCGTAACCAGCTGCTTGGATAGCCTTAACAGAGTGAACGGTTGCATAGTCAAACTCAACCCCTTGTCCGATACGGATTGGACCTGAACCTAGGACAAGTACAGATTCCTTATCAGACTTGATAGACTCATTTTCCCATCCATAGGTTGAATAGAAGTATGGTGTTTCAGAGTCAAACTCTGCCGCACAGGTATCGACCATCTTGTATACTGGAACAATCTTGTTTTTCAAACGCAGTTGGCGAACTTGGTCAGCGGTCATTTTCCAGAGTTCAGCAATCTTGCGGTCTGAAAATCCATTGAGTTTAGCTGTTTTCAAGACTTCTAGATCTTGTGGATGGGCACCTAATTCTTGCTCAATTTCAAAGATGTGCAAGAGTTTATCAAGATAGAAGATATCAATTTTCGTAAGCTCAGCGATTTCTTCTGGTGTGTAACCACGGCGAATAGCTTCTGATACGTAGAAGAGACGGTCATCTTGGGCCTTGACAACCTTTTCAATCAAGGCATCATCAGAAACTGTTGCAAGTTCAGGCATTTCATTGTGGTGAACCCCAATTTCAAGTGAACGACAGGCTTTTAGAAGAGATTCCTCGATGTTACGACCAATGGCCATGACTTCCCCAGTCGCTTTCATCTGGGTTCCGAGACGACGCTCACCTTTTTCAAACTTGTCAAATGGGAAACGTGGAATCTTAGCAACGACATAGTCAAGGGCTGGTTCAAACATAGCATAAGTTGAACCTGTAACTGGGTTGATGACCTCATCCAGAGTCAAACCAACGGCAATCTTGGCAGCCAATTTGGCAATCGGATAACCTGTCGCCTTAGAAGCAAGGGCAGAAGAACGCGATACACGAGGGTTCACTTCGATAACATAGTACTTGAAGCTATGCGGATCAAGGGCCAGCTGAACGTTACATCCACCTTCAATCTTAAGAGCGCGGATAATGCTCAAGCTCGCGTCACGTAGCATTTGGTTTTCATAGTCTGACATGGTTTGCGCAGGAGCAAATACGATAGAATCCCCTGTATGAATCCCAACTGGGTCAAAGTTTTCCATGTTACAAACAACCAAAGCATTGTCAGCTGAGTCGCGCATCACTTCGTACTCGATTTCCTTGAAACCTGCGATTGAACGTTCAATCAAACATTGGGTAACAGGTGACAACTTCAAACCATTTTCAGCGATTTCGCGCAATTCTTCCTCGTTGGCACACATACCACCACCAGTACCACCAAGGGTAAAGGCTGGGCGAACAATCACTGGGTAGCCGATTGATGCCGCAAAGGCAACTGCTTCTTCTACTGTGTTGACAATTTCAGATTCAGGAATTGGTTGCTCAAGCTCTTCCATCAATTGTTTAAAGAGGTCACGGTCCTCTGCTTGGTCGATAGCAGACAATTTAGTTCCCAGTAGTTCGACACCCAATTCATCTAGAATGCCATTCTTAGACAATTCCATGGCCATATTGAGCCCTGTCTGACCTCCAAGAGTTGGAAGTAAAGCATCTGGGCGTTCCTTACGGAGAATACGTGTCACAAACTCCAGTGTAATCGGTTCGATGTAGACCTTGTCCGCAATCTCCTTGTCCGTCATGATAGTGGCAGGGTTTGAGTTCACCAAGACAACTTCATAACCTTCCTCTTTCAACGACAAGCAGGCCTGGGTCCCCGCGTAGTCAAACTCAGCAGCCTGACCAATAATAATCGGACCAGAACCAATCACCATAATTTTTTGAATATCAGTACGTTTAGGCATAGTTTATGATACAAAGCCCGTAAAGAACACAGTGAAAATAGGAAACTCGGTGCAGACGCCTTTAGCGTCAAGACGATGTTTATCTTTTTCACACCGTTCTTAGGGCGTGTTCACTTCCGCGAACAATGTATCTTCTCCTTTCTATTCGTCGCCTCACAGAGCGACATTAAATAAATTCTCCGACGATTTTTTAGAGAAACGATATTTTTCGATAAAAAATCTAGTGCAGGGAGTTTTTAGTTCGCCTGATAGCGACTAAAAGAAACGACCTGTCTTTCTATTCGGCAACTCTCAGGTTGCCATTAAATAAATTCTCCGAAGATTTTTTATAAATAAACTTAGGTAGAAATTTTAACAGCTACATAATTTAAGGATAAACTTTTCAAAATCTTCGGGCGTCTTGGAATTAATGACTTTGTTACCTGTTCTTAAAGTAACGGCAAATAAATGAGCATCCGTCACTTTTTGATTTAAAAACTTCTCCGTCAAATCCCAATAATGAACAGAAGTCTTGTTCTTTGGTACTACCTCACTGAATGTAACATAACCAAAAGCGACATCCTTGTTTAATCCTCTAACCTCATTAATAGCTTTTGCTATACTGTCAGTATTTTTTTCAGGATCATATAAACCATTAACTTTACATTCTATTATAGCTTTAACATCTTCATGTTTATAAGCAAAATTATCAGGGTTAGCATCATCTTTTAAAATTAACAAATCATACTCAAATTTACTACCTATCACAAAAGCATTAATCTCAGAAACTTTTAAGGGTAGAGAATTTTTCTTCAAAACATTACTTACTTCATCTTTTAATAATTCATTAGCAACTTTTCCTTTATATTTTGAGTATCCTTTAAATTGTTCAGATTTCCCTTCGAAAATATTTTGAAATTTAGCAAATAAATTACTCATTACTTGCTCCCCCCTTTCTTCCCTTTAAAAGCTTCCATCATCTCGATAAACTCGTCAAATAGGTAGCTTGCGTCGTGTGGACCAGGAGCTGCGTCTGGGTGGAATTGTACAGAGAAACCTGGTTGGTATCTGTGACGTACACCTTCAACTGACTTGTCATTGATTTCTTCGTGGGTGATAATCAAATGCTCTGGCAAGTCCTCACGGCTGACTGCATAACCATGGTTTTGGCTGGTAAAGTCTACGCGTCCTGTTGCAATCTCACGTACCGCGTGGTTAAATCCACGGTGACCAAACTTCATCTTGTAGGTCTTAGCTCCGTTTGCCATGGCAAATAGTTGGTGTCCCATACAAATACCGAAAATTGGAATTTTCCCTTGAACACCACGAATCATGTCCAGTGCTTCTGGAACGTCTTCTGGGTTACCTGGACCATTTGACAACATAACTCCATCAGGATTTAGGTGGAGAATTTCTTCTGCCGTTGTTGAATACGGAACAACCGTCACGTTACAGTTACGCTTAGAAAGTTCACGTAGGATTGAGTGCTTGAGACCAAAGTCTACTAAGACCACACTCAAGCCAACTCCTGGAGCTGGATAGGAAGTTTTAGTAGAAACCTGCTTGATATTGTCTGTCGGCAAGACTGTTGCTTGCAGCTGGTCCGTCACATGGTCCATACTGTCCCCAACATGAGTCAAAGTTGCACGCATAGTACCATGCTTACGGATAATCTTGGTAAGTGCACGCGTATCAATCCCTGAAATACCAGGAATTTTCTTGGCTTTCAAAAATTCATCCAAGGTCATTTGGTTGCGCCAGTTGCTAGCTCGACGTGCCTCTTCGAAAACGACAACTCCCTTACAAGTTGGAATGATGGATTCGTAATCATCACGGTTAATGCCATAATTTCCTACCAAAGGATAGGTAAAGGTCAAGATTTGTCCATTATAAGACTGGTCTGTAATGGACTCTTGGTAGCCGGTCATCCCTGTGTTAAAGACGATTTCACCTGTTACATCAATATCTGCTCCGAAGGCCTTGCCTTCAAAAACTGTACCATCTTCTAATACTAGAAGTCTTTTTGTCATATTTTCACCTCTCGTGGACGCTCACTGGCGTCTTTTAACGTCTTGTGTTTTAATTGGCGTTTCTACTCGCCAGTACGGATTCTAAGATTGCCATTCGAACAAAGACACCATTGGTCATTTGTTGGACAATGCGTGATTTTGGCGCTTCAACCAAGTGGTCAGCAATTTCCACATCTCGATTCACTGGGGCAGGATGCATAATGATTGCTGTTTCTTTTAATCTATTATAGCGTTCTTGGTTCAAGCCGTGTTGAGCATGGTAGTCTTCTTTTGAAAAAACGGCTCCACTTTCGTGGCGTTCATGTTGAACTCGGAGTAACATCAAAACATCCACCTGATCAACAATCTCATCAATAGTTACAAACTGTCCATAGTCCGCAAACTCTTGACTTCTCCATTCCTCAGGTCCTGCAAAGTACAATTCAGCTCCCAAGCGTTTCAAAATCTGCATATTGGATTTTGCAACGCGTGAGTGGTCCAAGTCGCCTGCAATAGCAACCTTGAGGCCCTCAAAGTGACCAAATTCTTCATAAATAGTCATCAAATCAAGCAAACTCTGACTAGGGTGTTGACCTGAACCATCTCCACCATTAATGATGGAAGTCGTAATCGACGGACTTGCAATCAACTCTCTGTAATAGTCGACCTCTGGGTGGCGAATCACACAGACATCCACTCCTAGAGCAGATAGGGTCAAGATAGTGTCATACAATGTCTCACCCTTATTGACCGAACTAGTTTTCACATCAAAGTCCAGTCGCTCCAACCCTAGCTTAATCTCTGCCACTTCAAAGGACTTATGTGTCCGTGTAGAATCTTCAAAGAAGAGATTCGATACGATAGGTTTGTTCTCGTAGGGAAGTTGGGCTCCGTTTTTAAACTCGATCCCTCGTTTGATCAATTTCATCACTTGATCAACTGTGAGGTCTTCCATGGAAACCACATGGTTCAATGCTTGTTGATTTTCTGACATGGCTACTCCTTCAGCTTTCTAAGCTTCTTCAGTAATCAGAACTCTGTCTTGGCCATCAAGTTCTGTCATCTCTACGATGATTTCTTCAGAACGACTGGTTGGGATATTTTTCCCAACGTAATCTGGACGGATAGGCAATTCTCTATGTCCACGATCGACTAACACCGCAAGACTCACGCGCGCAGGACGACCATGTCCGACAATGTTATCGATCGCAGCACGGATGGTACGGCCTGTATAGAGTACATCATCCACCAAGATAACTTCACGGTCTGTCACATCAACAGAAATCAAAGAAGTATCTTCTCCGCTTTTAACATCATCACGGAAAGGTTTGGTGTCCAATTCCACAACAGGGACAGTGATGTTTTCCAACTGCTCCAAGCGTTCTTTGATACGATGAGCGATGAAAACACCACGCGTTTTTATCCCAGCTAAGATAATTTTATTCAAATCTTTATTGCGCTCGATAATCTCATAAGTAATTCGCGTAATCGCTCGTTTGACAGTCAATTCGTCTACAACTTCTTTTGCCTTCATGACAAACCTCCAAAAAGAAAAGTCTCCTTCTACAAGGAGACTTGAAATGTATAGCCAAGCGAGCCCTACTATAAACAGTATAGACTTCACCCTTCTACTTTATCGCGCTCCTTGCCTGCCTCACGGGACAGGTTTAAAGGACTATTTAGTTACCATTTACTATAGCACAAAGCACCCTTAAAATCAAGCAAAAACTTTTTTCAGAGTCCTCTTAAACATTACTAAAATCATATAATTGGGGATAGTGGTCACATTCTGGATTTTTGGGATGACAGATAGCTCGTCCAAAGTAAATCATGGCCTGGTGGGCTGCTAACCATTCTTCTGGTGGCAGGACGTCCATGACACGTTTTTCTACTTCAAGTGGCGTAGCAGATTTTTTTACAATATCGTGATGCTTACAGATACGCTCCACATGGGTATCCACTGCAAAGGCTGGAATCCCAAAGCCCACACTCAATACTACATTTGCTGTTTTACGACCAACACCAGCTAGACTTTCTAATTCCTCTCGAGTCTGAGGCACTTGGCCATCAAAATCGTCTAGTAACTGTTGGGCACATTTTTTAAGGAATTTAGCCTTATTTCGATACAGTCCCAGGCGAGAAATGTGTGAAGCAATTTCACTTTCAGTCGCGACAGACATGGCTTGTGGTGTCGGAAAGGCATCAAAGAGACCTGGCGTGGCCTTATTTACCGCTGCATCTGTCGTCTGAGCTGACAACATCACCGCAACCAAGAGTTCAAAATGATTATTAAAATCAAGACTAGGCTTAGCATCTGGAAAAAGGGCAATAATTTCCTCTATGACATGACGGGCACGTTTCTTGGATAAAACCATCTACTCGTCTCCATCAAATAGTCCTTGCAAGCCAGCAAATGGACTGTTTTCTTCTTTCTTGACTGCTTGTTGGGCTTGATATTCGTCTTCAGTAATGATTTGCCAGTCATTTCCTGACACAAAACCTTGGCCCGCCTCTTCTTCTGCCGTCAAGACCTTGATAGGGATATTGAGCAGAATATTATCTGCTACGCTCTCAGCAAGGTCAATTTCCCCATTTTCGATAGGCAAGACCAAGTCATCATCAAGAACCTCCTGGTCCAGTTGGTTGGTCGCTCCTTCCATGAAGACCTCTGTGACTGGATAAGACTCAGCCAACTCAACTGGTTCCATACTACGACTGGAAGCAAGAACAATGGTATATGACAACTGATAGTCTAAGAAATACAGACGGTCTTCGTACTGCACCTTTCCCACTGCAAGGATATCTTTGACATCTAAAATTTCTTGATTTCGTTTACGCAAGTCTGCTGCCAGGTCTAAAGCTTGTTCAAAATGCAGACCTTCAGGTTGCTTACGAATTTCTTGAATGTTTAACTTCATATTTCCTCCATAAAGATGTACTCACTTGATTATACCATGAAAAGGCTATAAGTCAGCTTTCCAAACTTTGATATTAAAATCTCATTTTTTAACATATTTACTATGACAAATTTTCTGATTAGTGCTATACTATAGGCAAGAATACATCAGAGCAAGGAGGATGCTCATATGGAAGACAAAGCACTCATCACTGAAGCTTACCAACTCCTTTCCGAGTTAAATAAAAGCTACCAAAGCTGCAAACAAGGAACAGCCGATGATATTCGACTGCAAGAGCTGCTGAACACCACTCTTAAGGAACTAAAAAAAGCAGAAAAGCTGGACAACAGTATCTTAATCGACCTTGAGAAATTTTACCAACGTACCAGTCTTCTGATTGGACTAGGGAGCCTAAAACTGAATGATCAAGCACGCACTGCTTGGCGCAACTATGACAAGTTCCACTACGAACATGTCAAATACGTATTGACTCTCTACGGGCCTGTTTTTGGTTTTTAGAGCTTGAAATTACTTGTTTTCTATTGACAAAATTTCCTGAAAGGTATAGGATAGAGGTACTAATACTCGGAGGTAAGGGAGACATGAACAACTAATCTATCAAATAAAGAACCTTTATTTAGTAGATCTTGTTTTTGTCTCTTTTTGTGTGCTCTTTTTATACTAGATTTTCTAGTATCTTGTCCTCATTGAAAATCAAAAAACTAGAAAGCTATGCTCCTCTTGAGTTGGGTTAGGCAGCTCCAAGCTAGTTTGACGAGTTTTTCAACGAGGATAATAGAGTTTTGACAGTGACTTTGGGCTCTACTAGGTAAAGTAGGGCTTTTTGTTATGCACTATGGACATTCTAGAAAGGGCAACAATATGATAAAAATCAATCACCTGACCATCACACAAAACAAAGATCTACGAGATCTTGTTTCTAACCTAACCATGACTATCCAAGACGGGGAAAAGGTTGCTATTATTGGTGAAGAAGGAAATGGCAAATCAACCTTGCTACGATCTTTAATGGGGGAAGCTTTGCCTGATTTCACTATCAGGGGAGACATCCAGTCTGATTTTCAATCACTGGCCTACATTCCTCAAAAGTTAGCTGAGGAGCTGAAAAATAGAACTCTACACGACTACTTCTTTTTAGATTTCGCTGATTTAGACTACAGTCTCCTCTATCGTTTGGCTGAGGAGTTGCATTTTGATAGCGACCGTTTTGCTAGTGAACAACTAATCGGTAGTCTATCAGGTGGCGAAGCTTTGAAAATTCATCTCATCCATGAGTTAGCAAAACCTTTTGAAGTTCTATTTTTAGATGAGCCTTCAAATGACTTAGACCTTGAGACAGTTGACTGGCTAAAAAGGCAGATACAGAAGACTGGGCAAACCGTTATTTTCATTTCCCATGATGAAGACTTTCTTTCTCAGACGGCAGATACTATTGTCCACTTGCGACTGGTCAAACACCGGAAAGAAGCGGAAACACTAGTAGAGCATTTAGATTATGAACGCTATAGCAACCAGAGAAAGGCTAGTTTTGCCAGACAAATCCAGCAAGCTGCTAACGACCAGAGAGCCTATGACAAAACCATGGAAAAACATCGCCGAGTTAAGCAAAATGTGGAAACTGCCTTGCGTAACACTAAAAACGATGTTGCTGGGCGCCTATTAGCTAAAAAGATGAAAACTGTTCTCTCACAAGAAAAACGCTTTGAAAAAGCAGCTCAGTTAATGATCCAAAAGCCACTTGAAGAGGAACAAATCCAACTCTTCTTCTCAGATATACAACCATTAGCGGCTTCTAAAGTCTTAGTCCAACTGGAAAAAGAAAATTTATCCATTGGCCAGCGCGTTTTAGCTCAGGGGTTACAACTAACTGTCCGTGGCCAAGATAAAATCGGTATCATCGGGCCAAATGGTGTTGGAAAATCGACTCTATTAGCCAAGTTGCAACAACTACTAAGCGCCAAAAGAGAAATTTCGCTTGGTTTTATGCCACAAGATTACCACAAAAAACTGGAATTGGATCTATCTCCAGTAGCCTACCTCAGCCAAACTGGGCAAAAAGAGGAACTACAGAAAATCCAATCCCACTTAGCCAGTCTCAATTTCAGTTATCCAGAGATGCAACACCAAATCCGTTCCTTATCTGGTGGGCAACAAGGCAAACTACTTCTGTTGGATTTAGTACTGAGCAAGCCAAACTTTCTCCTTCTGGATGAGCCTACCCGAAATTTCTCTCCCACTTCTCAACCAGAAATCCGAAAACTCTTTGCCACTTATCCCGGTGGGCTGGTCACTGTTTCTCATGATCGACGTTTCTTAAAAGAGATCTGTACGAGCCTCTATCGATTGACAGAACATGGTTTTGAAGTCGTTGAGTTACAAGATTTATAAATGTTGAACATAGCAAAAATCCAGAGACGAGCTCTGGATTTTTTTACATCTGTTTCAAGCGTTCGATTCGTTCTGAGATAGGTGGATGAGTGTAAAATAGTTTTTGTAGTCCGCCACCTTTCTTAGGATCATTGATATAAAGAGCGCTGCTGGCATCGTCAACGTGGTGATGCATTGGCTCGCTATTGTCCAACTTGCGCAAGGCATTGATCATCCCTTGAGGATTGCGAGTCAGCTCCACGCTGGATGCATCCGCCAAAAATTCTCGCTGACGAGAGATAGCTAGTTGTACCAAGGTTGCAGCGAGAGGTGCCAGAACAATGGCTAAGAGAGAGATAACAAGCATGATAATCTCTAGTCCATTTCCGTCACGATCATTATCATTCCGTCTGCGGTCTGCGCCACCCCACCACATCATCCGACCGGCCATACTAGATAGCAGTGTAATAGCACTAGCAAGGGCAACAGCAATGGTCGAAATGCGGATATCGTAGTTTCGGATATGACTGACTTCATGCCCCATAACTGCTTCTAGCTCCTCACGATTCATGATTGCTAGAAGACCCGAAGTGGCCGCAACTGCCGCATTCTGCGGGTTGGAACCTGTTGCAAAGGCATTTAAAGAAGAATCCTCAATGATGAAAACACGTGGCATAGGGATCTGAGCGACCATGGCCATATCTTCCACTACATGGTAGAGATCTAGTGCCGTTTGCTCATCAACCTCACGCGCCCCATTCATAGACATGACAATCTCTGTTGATTGAAAGATCATGGTTAAGGCATAGACAAGACCGATGATTAGGGCTATGATGATGCCTCCAAGACCTGAACGCATAAAGAGATAACCGGCCGCATAGCCAACCAAGGCCAAGAGCAGGAAGAAAACCAGCAACAAAATCCAGGTTCTTCGCTTATTGCTTGCAATTTGATCAAACAACATCTTAGTCACCTAAACCGCTAAAATCGACTTTAGGAACCGCCTTTTCCTCTTCTGGAGTTTGAAGGAAGTCTGCTGCTTTAAATCCAAATAGTCCTGCAATAATATTACTTGGGAAGGTTTGTAGTTTGAGATTATAGTTGCTAACAACACTATTATAGAGTTGACGCGAGTAAGAAATTTTATTTTCTGTATTGGTCAACTCCTCTTGCAACTTGATAAAGTTGGTACTAGCTTTCAAGTCAGGATAATTTTCAGCAACTGCAAAAATACCTGAGACTTGGCGAGTAAGGGCATCACTGGCCTTCATAGCCTCTGCAGGAGAAGTTGCTGCTGCTACTTGATTACGAAGTTGAGTCACCTTTTCAAGAGTTGAACCTTCATACTTAGCATATCCTTTGACTGTTTCAATCAAGTTTGGCAAAAGATCATTTCGACGTTTCAATTGAACATCAATCTGACTCCAAGCCTCCTTTGTTTGCATGCGATTTTTAACCAAACCATTATAGCTAACAATCACAAAAATGACGATAAGAGCTAAAACTCCAAGAACAATCCATGTCATAATCTTATTCCTTTCTACTTTTAGATTAGTACTAGTATATCAAATTTTCTATTATTTGTGGTAAAATAAGATTAGACTAAAGAAGGAAATTACTATGAAACCAGAAACATTTTACAGCTTGCTAGCTGAGCAAAATCTTCCACTTTCTGACCAGCAAAAAGAGCAATTTAAACGGTATTTTGAACTCTTGGTTGAGTGGAATGAAAAGATTAACTTAACAGCCATTACAGACAAGGAAGAAGTTTATCTCAAACACTTTTACGATTCGATTGCACCTATCTTGCAGGGTTTGATTCCCAATGAAACTATCAAACTTCTTGATATCGGCGCGGGGGCAGGATTTCCCAGTCTGCCCATGAAAATTCTCTATCCTCAGTTAGATGTGACTATCATTGATTCGCTAAATAAGCGCATCAACTTCCTTCAACTTTTGGCTCAGGAATTGGATTTGGATGGTGTTCACTTCTACCATGGACGGGCAGAAGATTTTGCCCAAGACAAGAACTTCCGTGCCCAGTTTGATATGGTAACGGCTCGTGCAGTTGCCCGTATGCAGATCTTGTCTGAACTGACCATTCCCTATCTTAAAGTCGGTGGAAAACTATTGGCACTCAAGGCCAGCAATGCGCCCGAGGAATTGCTAGAAGCCAAGAATGCCCTCAACCTCCTTTTTAGTAAGGTCGAAGACAACCTCAGCTATACCCTGCCAAATGGAGATCCACGCTATATCACAGTCGTCGAAAAGAAAAAAGAAACACCCAAGAAGTACCCAAGAAAGGCTGGCATCCCCAACAAACGCCCACTTTAAACAATGGTGCGCCCTTATTTAAAGTTCAGAAAACAATTTACAAAATCTGCCTCGCTCTCGTATTTCCGGGCTCGGGAAAAATTCGTTTACAAAACGAATTTTTTCTGCTATACTATCCTAAGCAAAGGTTTTTAATGCCATCCTGTGAGGTGACGAAGGCGCAGATTTATATAAATTTTTAAAAGATAGCTATTTTTTAAAAAGTCTTACTCTGAGGGCCTATTGCTGCAAAATAATGGGCTCTTTTTTGGTGCCCAAAAGTGAGGTTTTTATGAAACAGGAATCAACTGTTGACTTGTTACTAGACGTTGATCAACGTCCTTCTGCTGGTAAAGGCATTCTTCTAAGCTTCCAGCACGTGTTTGCTATGTTTGGTGCAACCATTCTCGTTCCCTTAATTTTGGGAATGCCCGTATCGGTTGCTCTCTTTGCATCCGGTATTGGAACACTTATCTATATGATTTCTACAGGTTTTAAGGTTCCAGTTTATCTCGGATCATCCTTCGCCTTTATCACGGCCATGTCTCTAGCTATGAAAGATATGGGTGGGGATGTATCGGCCGCTCAAACCGGGGTCATCCTGACTGGTTTGATCTATGTCCTAGTGGCTGCTAGCGTTCGTTTCGCTGGTACAAAATGGATTGATAAACTCTTGCCTCCAATTATTATCGGACCTATGATCATCGTTATCGGTCTTGGTCTTGCTGGTTCTGCTGTAACGAATGCTGGACTTGTAGCAGACGGAAACTGGAAGAACTCTCTTGTAGCCGTTGTTACTTTCTTGATTGCCGCCTTTATCAATACAAAAGGAAAAGGTTTCCTCCGTATCATTCCTTTCCTCTTTGCCATCATCGGTGGTTATATCTTCGCTATGATGCTTGGTTTGGTTGACTTTACCCCAGTCCTTCAAGCCAACTGGTTTGAAGTCCCTGGTTTCTACTTGCCATTTAGCACTGGTGGTGCCTTTAAAGAGTACAACTTGTACTTCGGTCCTGAAACAATCGCAATCTTGCCTATCGCTATTGTAACAATTTCAGAACACATCGGAGACCACACAGTTTTGAGCCAAATCTGTGGCCGTCAATTCTTGAAAAATCCAGGTCTTCACCGTACACTTCTCGGTGACGGTATCGCGACATCAGTATCGGCCTTCCTCGGTGGACCAGCTAATACGACTTACGGAGAAAATACAGGGGTTATCGGGATGACTCGTATCGCTTCTGTCTCTGTTATTCGGAACGCTGCTTTTATCGCCATTGCTCTTAGCTTCCTAGGTAAATTCACTGCCCTGATCTCAACAATTCCAAGTGCTGTGCTTGGCGGGATGTCCATCCTTCTCTACGGAGTTATCGCCAGCAACGGTTTGAAGGTCTTGATCAAGGAACGCGTTGACTTCAGTCAAATGCGTAACCTCATCATCGCAAGTGCTATGTTGGTACTCGGACTTGGTGGTGCCATCCTCAAAGTAGGACCAGTTACGCTTTCAGGTACCGCCCTATCAGCTATGACAGGTATCATCTTAAACTTGATCTTACCACACGAAAATAAAGACTAGTCATCTATACACACAAAATCCACTCAACTGAGTGGATTTTTCTGATTCTTACCTTCCCCAAGCAATCAAGAGATACATGAGACTAGACCCAAACATGTCTGCCAAAGCATGCATAAGGAAAAATGGGAGCAGATTCTTGATTACATACTTGTACAAGAAATAATAAAATAAACCATAAACTACACCAATAACCAGCGCCCATACTAAGCCTTGATAGGTGTGAAAAGAAATCCGAATGAGGATAGAATAGAACAAGACCCACCACTTGTGCTTTTCTTTCACTGAGGTCAACAACCCTAGAAAGAAAAATTCTTCATAGAAGCCATTTAGCAAGGCATAGGCAATTGCCATCGGACTAAGCGCTAGGAACTTCCGTATAACTTCCATGGGATTTATGTGGGCAAAAAGGGCTGGATTAAAGTAATTGTATTCACCTGTCAGTGTCGTCACCAAGTCTCCAAACAATCCCACAATGGCAAATATAAAAGGAACCCAAAAGAGAAGGGACCAGATCCAACGAATAGGAAGCTGTTTGAAATCATAATTCCGAATCAAAAGGTAAAGCAAGGCTAAGGACAGAAGTATCACTTGCAAGGTGAAGTTGCTGGAATAGGCAGCTCCCTCGTCGGCAGTATTACTTGCCGTATCCACAGCACTTGACAAGTCTGTCGGAAATATATTTGCTAAAAAAAGCTCCGTTGAGCGAATGATAAACTGGCCAAACATTAAAACTGTAATAATCAGAATATCAAACCATCTCAAGTAGCGCAGGGGCTTAGTTGGGTGAATGCTTTGTAAAATCTTCATAGCTTCTCCTTCTAGCAGTTAAAGATTGGTTTGTTGTAAGAAAATAAACTTAAAATTTTATAAAATTCTACTCCTATTCCTTATCTGTAATCAATATTTCGATAGGATATTCAAACCAACCACTTTTTACGAGTAACTAGTTTCTCATTCAACCTTCTGTTTGTTTTCTATCAACAAATCTTTCAAAGAAATAATGGTCACGGCTAGTAAAATCATGGCCATACCAACAAAATCAATCGCATAAAATTGTTCCTTCATAATCAGAAAGGCAAAGAAAACAGCTGATATGGGTTCTATGGAAGCCAATAAACTAGACTTAACTGGTCCTACCAGACTAGCTCCTTTTAGAAAAGCGGTGTAGGCAAAGACTGTTCCGATGATGATAATACCAGCAAATGCAAAGAGAAAATCCAAGCTGGTCGGTATGCTAGCCTGCAAAATTCCTGTGAAGGGAAGAGCCACAACACCAGAAATAACCATCCCCACACCAATCACCAAAATACTTCCCCACTTCTTAATCAAAGCGATAGGAAGGATGATATAGAGGGCATAGGTCAAGGCAGAAAATAGCCCCCAGAAAAGACCAACAGGGGTGACAGACAACTGGTCGAGTTTCCCATGAGTCGCGATAAGAAAAGTTCCTCCAATTGCTAAAACAATCGAAACAATCTCTGCCAAAGTCGGTGCCACCCTGTCCTTGATACAAGTATAAATCAAGATCCCAACAGGACATACATACTGGAGAACCGTCGCCGTTCCAGCATTGGTTTCCTGAATGGCAGAAAGATAGGCAAACTGGTTTAAGAAAAGTCCGAAAACTGCAAATAGCAACAGAGGTAGTAGACTTTTTTTATCTTTTAAAAAAGAAAGGAGTTTATCCTTTGCAGTCGCATAGGATAAGAATACCAGTGCCAATCCTGCTATGATGAGTCGCAGATTGGTCAAGACTAGAGCGGAAATCCCATGTGCCATCAGGTATTGGCCACTGGTTCCAGACAAGCCCCAAGCAATCCCTGCAACTACTGTGAATAGCGTTCCTTTTACGGTTTTTGACATGCTTTCTCCCTACTCTCCCCTACGAATCATATCCATGACTTGGTTTCGATCGATTATCCACTGAGCACGCTCATCCTTCTCATACGTTCGATTGGATAAAAAGATAGCGGCTTCCTGTTTATCTCGATTCCACATGATGAAGGTACCTGTATAGCCCGTATGGTCGAGCCAGGCTCCCTCCAGATTCCAAGCTAAAGAACGCTCCTTATCATCTAAGGGAGAAAAATTTCGGCTCAAATCTGCAGCAAAATCATCTTTCAAGTAATGTTCCAGAAAGATCTGCAGATCCTTAACAGTCGAAAACAAACCAGCACTTCCTGCGTGTTTCCCTAAAAGACGGGCTTTGGGATCGTGAACGATTCCGGCCTCTAATCCTCTCACTGTTGGTACAGCTTGCTCAACGGGGCCGAACTTGGTTTCCGTCATTCCCCATGGGTTCAAAACTTGTTCTTCTATAATCTGATCCAAGTCTTGTTCAAAGATTTTTTCCAAAAGAAAGCCCAAGAGCAAAAAGTGAACATCCGAGTATAGAAAAGTAGACTTATTTCGTCTGTTGAGGTGAAACATGGCTTCTTTTAATTCAGTAGCTGTCAAGAGATTTCGATTGGGAATAAAGGGATCTAAGTCTGTAGCATGGGTCAGAAGTTGCCGTATAGTAATATCTGGATAATCACACTCAGGTAAAAAATCCGTTACAGGTCGCTCAATATCTAATTTGCCCTGCTGCCACAAGAAGGTAAGAACCGTCCCCACTCCCACAACCTTACTCACACTAGCTAGATCATAAACCAGCCCGGACTCTGTTTTCAAGCCCCGTTCTGGGTCACTCAAGCCCAGATAAGACTCTTTCCATTCACCATCCTTATAATACGCAAAAGAGGCCCCGGGATAGACCCCTGCCTCAATTTGATCTTCTATTTTTCTTAGAATTTTTTCCAACTTCATGCTTCTTCAAACCACAATTCGATGTTATTGGTATCTTTACCAAGGAAGAATTTTTCAGACTTGGGAACAAAATAGCCTGTCTTTTCAAATTTCTGACGAAGACTAGTCAAATCTAGATCCTTCACTAAAAATTTTATCATAGATAAATCCCAAGTGACATTGTTTTCCACAGTCAAATCTGGACCTTCCCCTTTGGTAAAGCTAATTGTCTTGGCTACGACTTCGGGATCAAGTAAACTCTCCACTCCCTCAGGCAAACGCAACTCCATAGAAATCTCAAATTGACTCAAGTATTTCATACCTGTATTTGAAGAAAATTCGGGAACAGTTTCCAGTGGAACTAAATCTTCCATATGATTTTCTGCATGAACAAGAATCACATCCTGTTCAGGAGAAACAATCTCAAAAGCATGCCCACGGCTTCCTTTAAATAGGCGAGGAAGGGACTCCATCCGAGAAAGAAGAGCCTCGATTTCTGAAGGATTTTCTACTTTGATCAAAAGTCTAGCTAGTTTCTTAAGCCCTTCAACTCTGCGAGTTCGCATACTGGGAGCCTCTTCAAGAATCAACTTCTCAACACCTGATTGGTCACCAAGTGAAAGGAAGGCAGACTCCTCTAACAAGGGCTTCATCCCAAGAGTTTCAATGTAAAATGTTTCATTTAATCTTCGGTTATTGACCTTCAAAGTCGGAATAATTTGTATCATTTGATTTGCATTCATAGCTTCCTCCAACTCTTTTATTTTAAAGGATTTTAGGATTTTTTACAAGCTATTCCACTTAAATTCTAGAATTTTTTACAAAAATTTTCGACAAAAAAACTGGGATTTCCCAGTTTCATTTTATTATAGGTAAAGTAGTTTAAAGACTGCTACTGCTGCAATACCAGCTGCAATTGGTGCTACAACTGGAACCCATGCATACCACCATTTTGAATCACCCTTGTGTTGACCAAGAACTGATTTTGGAAGAAGTTCGTGAAGAAGACGTGGTCCAAAGTCACGAGCTGGGTTCAAACCAGGTCCAGTAGGTCCACCGAGTGAAGTTACCAAGGCCATTACTAGGAAACCAAGTCCTAAATGAGCTACTGAAAGACCTGCTGCTGTGTGTGGTGCTATTTGAGCTTTGATAGCTAATTCAGAGAAGTCAACTGTTTGATTAGCCTGCGTTGCCATTTGCTTCATGTATTGCATTACTTCCGCACCAAAAAAGTTTTTAGTCATTCCTAGGGCTGCAAAGAACAGAATAAACGAACCGACAAACTCATTGATAAAACCATTTACACTTGCTGCGAAACGTGATTCTTTTGTACCGTGATCAACATTTGAAATCGTTGAGAAAGTACCCAAAATGTTATTAGAATTCTCTGTTTTCAAGTAGTAAGGACGGTGAGTTGCAACAACCATAGCTTGACCAAAAATCGCTCCTAAAACTTGCACAAGGATGTAATATGGTACTTGTTCCCAAGGGAAAAGTCCACTCACAGCAAGTCCAAGTGTGAAGGCTGGGTTGATGTGGTTACCAGATACATTACCGAACATCAAGGCTGGAATCATAACCCCCATACCGTAACCAACCGCGATAACGAGCCAGCCACTTTGGTGACCTTTCGTACCTTTAAGTTCAACGTTAGCAACTGCACCATTACCAAGAATGACCAAAATGGCAGTTCCCAAAAATTCAGTGGCATATTTAATAGCCCATGTAAAATCCATTTGATAGATTCTCCTTAATTTTTTTAGACAATCCTTATTCTATCAATTTTTAGACCTTTTAGCAACAGATTTTCTAAAAGAATCTATGGAAAACGCTTTATTTAACTTATCTTTAAGAAAAGGACAAAAGAAGTCAAACTCCCTTCATCCTTTTCGTTACTCTTGACGCTGACCAAAGTCTGCAATCATCTGCTCCATCTCTTGGCGACTTGGAGTAGTCAGCATATAAAGGTAATCCCCTTGTAGCTCTGCAAAGGCTGCTGGCATGATTTTTTTGACCTTGAATTGCTGACTGTATTTGGCAAGCAAGTCCTCTTCTGAATAAACATAGTTAGCATTTTCACGACGTGATGTAGCCAAACAGTATTGTGGTTCAAACTCTGATTCTGGGAATTCTTCACCTACAACAATCGCCGCATAACCTCGGTAGAGGTCCAAGGAATGAGCAAAGTTATAAACATCAATGGTAAAGCCACCTGCAGGACGATTATTGTACTCAATGGCAATGTAGTCGTCCCCGTCACGGAAAAACTCGATATGGAAAAAGCGTTCTCTCATTCCAAATTCCTTGACTATAGCCTCACCATACTTGCGTAGTTTGGGATCCATATCCTTAAGCACATAGTAGGAATTGTCCATCTTATAAATCATGAGATCAAGTGGTGTATGGGCATAATCAAAAGTCGTTGAAAAGACGATATTGCCATCCTTGTCCACAAGCCCGTCAAAGGTACAGATTTCGCTAGAAGTGACAAATTTTTCAAAGAAATAAACGGTTGAATGGTCCCATTCTTCCTTGAAGTGATGGATATCGTCTTCTGTCTCAAGCTTAAAAGTGGCTGCCGCTCCCACTCCATTATCAGGTTTGGCAATCATTGGTAGACCAATCGTCTCAACTGCTTTATCCACATCTGCTTCCGTCTGGATAACGGCCCCAGGTACCACAGGGACACCCGCTTTTTGGAAAAGTTTCTTCATCTCAGACTTATATTTGGTCTTTTTGAGATCTTCTGGTTTGGCACCAAAGACATTAAATTGCTCACGAAGGGCTGCATCCAGTTCAAGCCAGTATTCATTGTGGGACTCGATGCGGTCAATTGGTCCATGCTTGTAGAAAAGAAAAGCTACTGCACGTTTGACTTCGTCTATGTCCTCAAGATTGTCTACACGGAAATACTCGGTTAGGCCATTGCGCAAAGGTTCATCTAGTTGTTCGTAAGTCTCCTGACCAATTCCCAAGACTGTGATGCCTTTATTAGCTAACTCGATTGTAAACTGTTGAAAGTTTTGCGGATAGTAGGGAGAAATAACAAGGTAATTCATAGGCAACTCCTTTTATAGATACAGGTGTCCAAGAAAATAGGGCATTTGTTTACGCCACCATTCCCAGTCGTGGGCGACATCGTGTCCCCATTCAGCAAACCAAGCTGGAATTTGTTTCTGGTCAAAGGCTTCTTTGAGCTTGTAGAAAGATGGTAGACCGTCTTGTTCCCAGGCACCAAGTCCCGTACAGACGACGATTTCTGCCTGACGGTAACGATCGATAAACCAGCCGTCATTCTGATTCCAGATATAATCTACTGGCGAATTTTGGTAAATAGCATCATCATTGTAGTAATCGCCGACAAAGAAACGCGCATCGTAAACACCGCTGAGAGCAATCACCTTGGTAAAGACATCTGGATGCTGGAGGAAAAAGTTGAGTGCATGGTAGGCACCCATTGAGCAACCTGTCGTCATCATGCCATCAAACCAACCTGTCTTATGCTTGATAAAAGGAATGGCTTCCTCAATTACATAGCGTTCGTAGGCACGATGCATCTCTGCCTGGTCATGACCATTTTTCCATGTAGCCAGCCAGCTCTCACTGTCCACACTGGATAACGTAAAGAACTGGACACGCCCTTCCTCGATAAAAGAAGCACAGGCATCAATCATGCCAAAATCATAGTATTCATTGTGACTACCACCAGAAGAAGCAAAAACCACAACAGGAATTCCAGCATGTCCATAACGGTTGAGGTACATTTCACGATTAAGATTGCCACTCCAGTGGCTGAGGTTTTCAATATGCATTGGCTTTCTCCTTTCTTAACTTACCATTTCTCTGCAAAAAATCGGAGACAGTCTGGTAAATTTTCCGACCATGGTATTTCACTATGGATGGCACCAGACTGAACTTTTAAGACAAGATTATCCAAGTGTACTCCACCTGCAATCAAATCATGGTAATAGCGAAGCGATGAGTCGATATAGGCTTGCTTGATATTGCCAGCCATCAAGGTTTTGTCCGTATCGTCTGCTTCTTCTGTTCCTACATAAATGAAAATGCGCTGATCAGGCGTCAATTTCTTGCGCTCGATATAGCGGTTAAAGGCTTCTTGGTGGAGCCAGTTAGCAGATGAAAATACACCTAGACAACCAATTCGGTCTTGGTATTCCAGTCCGATAAACTGAGTTATATTGCCTCCTAGTGACGAACCAATCATAGCCGTGTGCTGGCGATCAGCTTTGGTACGATAGGTTTCATCGATAAAAGGCTTGACCACCTCCATGACAAACTCGGCATACTCCACACCCTTACCGCCAAACTGCTGGCCTGGGATAGGAGATTCTTGAAACTTCCAAGCCGCATACTCATTCATCCGCCCCATGCTGTCATTATCTATGGCAACGACAATCATGCGACTGATGTCAGGATTTCGTTTAATGGCTGGAATAATCTTCCAAGAGTGTCCAATATAAGACTCTTTGCTGTAAAAGACATTTTGCCCATCATGGAAGTAAACTACAGGATAAAAACGGTCTGTGTCCTTCTCGTAGTCCTTTGGCAGAAGCACACGCACACGACGCTCTTTTCCTGTATAAGGAACCTTGAGTTTATGTTCTTTCATTTTTAAATAAAAGTAGGAATGATTCATTGTCAGAAAACTCTCTATATTCAAAATTTTATCTTATTATACCATAAAAATAGAAAAAAAGTCAGTTAATGTCCATTTTAAGGATAAATAACTAACTTTTTTCATTTGTTTTTGTGAATTCTTATGGATTTTCTGATTAGAGGAGATTGTCAATCAAGTTATCGACTTCATCTTTTTTAGCTTGAGGTGTAATCTCAGTAATCATGATTCCTGCCACTGCTCGCTCAACCAAGCCTTCAACATCCATGCGTGCTTCATACTGCTCTGCATTCTTAATTTTAGGATTGGTCTTAGGACGATCAGGTGCAAAAATGGTACAGCAGTCCTCAAACGGTTGGATAGAAATGTCAAAGGTATCGATTTCCTGAGCGATGTCAATGATTTCCAACTTGTCCATAGTAACCACAGGGCGGATGATAGGGGTGTTGGTCACAGCGTTGATAGCCTGCATACTTTCCAAGGTCTGGCTGGCTACTTGACCAAGACTTTCCCCATTGATGATAACCAAACCATTTCGTACCTCACGGATACGGTCGGTGATGCGCATCATAAAGCGACGAGTCAGAGTCATGAGGTAGGCTTCTGGCGCCTTGGCTTTGATTTCCTCTTGAATCTCTGTGAAAGGCACTTCAATAAACTGGATATTGCCGCCAAACTTGGTTAATTTACGGGTCAAATCTTGGGCTTTTTTAAGGGCACCAGGACTAGTGTAAGGTGGGCTGGCAAAGTGAACGGCCTCAATATCTACTCCACGTTTAAGGGCTAGATAACCTGCCACGGGTGAATCAATCCCCCCTGATAACATGAGCATGCCCTTACCAGAAGTTCCCACAGGCAAGCCACCTGCTCCACGAATGGTTTCATAAGAAAGATAAGCCGCTTCCTCACGAATCTCCACCTGAAGATTGATATCAGGATTTTTCATTTGAGCTTGGACATTTGGAATAACTTCGAATACAGCTCCACCAAGTGTTTGATTGAGTTCACGACTGTCGAGTTCAAAGTTGTGGTCGCTACGCTTACTAGAGATTTTAAAGGTCATACCTTCCTTGTAGATGTCTTTCATAATCTCTTGGACAGCAGATTTAAGAACTTCTACGGATTTTTCAACCTTATATACTGGAGAAAAGTTTTGAATCCCGAAAACTTGCTTGAGAGATTCTGCCACTGGTTCATAATCTGCCCCATTCAGGTAAGCGTGAGCACGATCGCGATCTGCGGTTACCTTAACTTGGGGATAAATAGACAATACGTCCGAAATGTTATTGCGAAGCTTATTGATGAAACGCATGCGGTTTTTGCCCTTGGTTGACAACTCTCCGTAGCGGATCATAATTTCTGAATACTGCATGAATGCTCCTATCTTACTTTTCTAGTTTGATTGTAAATTAATTTTAGCTTGGTCAAGAACTGCTCGACTTGACTCATATCATTTTCCAAGTCTAGGCTTAGACGCACAGCTGACTGGGCCTTATCTTTGTCCACTCCCATAGCAAGCAAGGTTCCCGCAGGTTTTCCAGCCTTGGATGAACAAGCAGAGGTTGTGGAAATAAAAATATCATAATCTTCAAAGGCGTGAACGATGACTTCACCACGAACACCCTTGATTCCAAAAGTCAGGATATGAGGGGCAAAGTCTTCCTCATCTGAAAAGACAAAAATATCTGGATAAGCCAGAAGGGCTTGACGAATGACTGATGTCATCTGCCCTGTCTTACTAGTAAAGATATCTAACTTTTCCATAGACAAACGGAGGGCCTTGGCTGTTGCTGCAATCCCTGCCACATTTTCAGTTGTTGAACGATAATCGCGCTCTTGGCCACCACCAGTCAACAGAGGCGTAATTTTCTTACCAGACTTGATATAGACAAAGCCGACACCTCGGACACCATGAAATTTATGACTCGAGAAGGTCGCAAAATCCACTCGATCTGTCAGATACTTTTCAGTCGGAATCTTAGCGAGTGCCTGAACCGCATCAACGTGGAAGGAAATGGTCGGCTTATCTGCCAAGAGTTCTGAGATAGCCGCAATGGGCTGGATAGAGCCGATTTCATTGTTCACAGCCATGACCGAAACGAGGGTCGTATCAGGTCGTATCAAAGCTCCTAGAGCCTCAACATCCACAAATCCTCTGCTATCAACTGGGGCAATATCCACCTCAAAACCTTGATTCTTCAGCCAGAGGGCTGATTCCTTGACTGCTGGATGCTCAATGGCTGATACGATGATGTGCTTGCCAAACCGGGCTTTTTCAATGGCCACACCCTTGATGATCCAGTTATCCCCTTCTGTACCACCAGAGGTAAAGAAGATTTCATCACTCTTCTTGCCAATTAAATCTGCAATTTGCTGACGGGAAGCATCTAAAATTCGTGTTGCCTGATCTCCCAAACGATGGAGACTGGATGGATTTCCTACAATTTTTGAAGCGACCTGCATATAGGTCTCAAGAGCTTCAGGATAAGGCTTGGTCGTTGCCGAATTATCAAAGTAGATCATGTTTTCTCACGCTTTCTAAAATCACTCCTTCTATTGTATCACGAAAAGAGACCTGCGACAAGAAAGGGAAGTTTCTCTTTTTTTAAGATTTTTTTAAAGAAATGAGGTATAATAAATCATAATCAAAGGAGAGTATCATGTCTAACTATCGTAGAACTTCAAAACCAAAAACAGAACACATCAAAAAGGGATTTACTGTCTTTCAAAAAACGATTGCTACCATCGGTAGTATCCTTGGTCTGATCACCGCTACTATCACCATCATGAACGCCATGGATAATAACAAGAATAACAAAAAAGAACCGACAACGACCCAAACAACTGTTGTCAAGGAAATTCAAAAAGAATCCCCTCAGGATACAAATAGCCCTACGCAAAAGCAAACTCCAAACCAAGACACACTGCAAAAAGAGGAAACTCAGCCTTCTACTTCTAGTAGCAAAGAGGAGAAAATAAAGGAGGACAGCTCATCCAAAATTGAACAAAAAGATACTTCCTCACCAAATACCCCAACAAGTGAGACTGGTACAACTGCAAGTAATAACGGTTCCTAAATTCGACATCAACCAGCGCCTAGTGCTGGTTTTTTCGTATCTATGAAAAATATGAAACTCACACACTATTTAAATATTACCATAAGATAAAAAAATGACACTATTCTAGATCAAACTACTCCCTGTCAAGTGGACAATGAAGCTCTCAATCGGCGCATTATCAATACATTTACTAACTCTTATACATAGAGCGTATCATCTGATATCAAATGGGGACCATGCGGTATTCTCGTGAGATATACTGTTCACCACAATCACTAGGAATCAGCGGGGACTCCCCTAGATTAATCTCCATATCCTTCTTAAGTTTTCCATGACTATGGGAGTATCGTTATGCTTACTGATGTGATAGTTAATCACAGAACCATCATAAAAATCCTTGATAGTTCTCAAATAAGCCTTACATCCTAAACTGTAATGTAAGATAAGATAATCTGTTACAACCTTTTCCTTTGACTCTGAACTATATTTCTTCCAACTCTAACTTTCCTTGGGGCTTTCTACACCATCCTTTTGATACTTACGAATCCAATATATCTGATGGTGGAGTCATTCACTCCAAACACTTTTGTTAAAGCAGCTATTGATTTTCTTTGTTCAGATAGAGATGAACAACTTCTAACTTTTCCTCCACTGATTTTGGGCTTCTTTTTGACATATAAAAACTCTCCCTATAGTTTCTAGTGAATTTTTATTTTTTCACTGTTCGCTATAGGGAGAGTATATCAAATATTCCTGATTTTTTAATAGTCATTTAGGATAAAAGATTTTTAAAAAATCATCTGTCCAAAGGAATACTATCAGTTATTTTCTTTTTCTGTTTCTGATGAAAGCAGCCGAGAAAATTAAACCAAGACCACCGAACAAAGCTAAAGCAGTTGAGTTTTGTTCCCCTGTAGACGGAAGGTTTTCGACATCTTTAGCTTCTGAGGCTTGAACATCTACTACTGAACTAGAAGCGAGTTGATATTCCGGTTTCTCAACAGTTGGTGCTGGTTCATCACCTGCTGTACCTAGTGGACCTGTGTACTCTGGTTTTTCATGTATGGCTGGCTCAACTCCATTCACACCACCAGTGTACTCTGGCACTTCATTTACCAAGGATTCAACTGCATTGACGCCGCCCTTGAACTCAGGTAGGTCATGAACAGCCGCTTCTGCCGCATTAACACCGCCATTGAACTCTGGTTTTTCATGTACAGCTGCTTCTGCTGCATTGACGCCGCCTTTGAACTCTGGTACTTCAAGAACTGGTGGTTGCTCTTCACCCTTGCTGCTTGTAGGAGCGTCTGGTTTCGGAGCAGAATCTTTCAATTGATTGAGATAATCTGCAAAGTATTTCACCATTCTTTCCGTCAAGAGATGGTTATCCATCGCATATTTCATGCTTGCCTGAACACTAGCTACTTCCTCTTGATTTTCTTTGTCTGTCAATTTTTGAGCCTTAGCTAAAGCTGCTTCATAAGCAGACATATCAAGAGGTGTTTCTGCTGCCTGTGGACGAGTAAAGATGAGTTCCGCTGCAGATTGGTATTTATCTCCACCATCTCCGTATGTCTTGGTTCCCGTAAGGACAATTTTCTTAGCCTTGATTGTCTTACCAAAGTTAATGTCTTTTGGCTTATTGTTATCAGGCCAGTCCGTAACGGTGAAAGTATGCTCCTTGCCAGACTCATCTGTGACAACCAGTTTTACATCACGCAAGTTACCATTCGATCCTGAGCCACGTGGAACATAGCGAAGTCCTGTGATTTCAGTAGGTTCTTTCAAGACCATGGTGGCAGGTTTTCCAACATCTCCACCGCTCCAAGATGTATGCCATAAGCTTGATAGATTTCCATCAAAGGCATTTTCTAAGCCTTCACCAGCTTGTGCAGGGGCATTTAGACTTTCAAAGTCTTCTGCTACCAAGGCTGTTTTCTTCTGAACCAAAGCATTCTTCAAGGCTTCAATCTTGGCAATCTCTGCACGCGCTTCTTCCACGCTAATATCATCATCTGCCTGACTGAGGTTAAAGACCGCCTCTTTCAAAGCATCCATAGATTCCTTAGTATAGTTGGTCATGGCAACCGTTGGCAAGTAGTTCTTCAAAGCATTTTCTGTCAACATCTTACCTGTTAGAGTAATTTCTTCGATGTGAAGATTATCCATCATGAAGTCGTTGTAACCACGGAAGTTGGCATTTCCGCCAGCATCTCCACGAGTATTGCTTGCGTTACCTGTTGAGTAGATACCTACCCAAGTATCGCCTGTTTCTGCACCTGTCACGAGGAAGGTTGCCTTCTTGGCTTTCTTAGAATCCGTCCAAGTATTTGGCAATTCATGCATTTCCAAGTTGCTTGCTTTCGTACCACGGTTACCAGATTGGAATTCTCCCTTACCGACTACAAAAGCATAGGTATTGTCTGATCCTGCTTCATAATCAAAGGTTACACGGTAGGTCTTACCAGCTTCAAATCGGAAGTTTTGTGGGATGGTTTGGTAAACCAAGTTACGACGGCTAACTAGTCCATTGGTCTTCAATGACCAATTTCCATCGATAACATCATCAACTTTCTTACCGTTCCAACCACGTTGTGTATATGGATCATGCTTTTCAGACAAGTGAGTACGGTTATCTTCAACACCTTCGACACCGCCCACTACGAATGGGAAGATACCCTGAGCAACATTTTCAAAGTCTTGTTTGAAGGTGCCTTTACCTGTATCATGGTTTTCTCCGTACATGCTTGAATTATTTTCAAAGGTACGAATTTCATCAAAGTAAGTTGCTTCATCACCAGCTTCACGACTCAAAGTAAGAGTAACATTTGATACGTCAGAACCAGTTGTAAAGAAGGCGTACATGTTTTGGAAGTAACTTGTATTGTCAACTGTAGCATTGTCACGACGTGTATTGTGGGCGTAAGCCTTAACATAGTTGAGAGCGAGAGACTTATTGGTATAAGTAGTCACTTCTTTTTCACCAGTATTCACAGTGATGCTCGCCTTGGCATTACTACGGTTATCGACACCCACATAAACGGCATACTTAGTATTTGGTTTCAAGCCAGTTAATTTCTGAGTAAGGCTGACCTTGCTCTTATTGCCTTGGATACGAAGCATTTCATTTGCACCCTGTGATTTGACAATTTCTGCCTTAGAAGCATCACCAGAAATGGTCCAGTGTTTCAAGGTTCCACTATTAAATCCTTGGTCATAGATGTGCATGCCTTCGCTCCATGACATTTCAGGATTGGTTTGTTTCGAACGATAGAGAACGTATGGTTGATTAGCTAGAAGGTCTAGGGTAATCTTGCCATCTTTTACAGTTAGTTCTTGCTCTTCTGTCTTACCTTGGTCAGTTAGCTTGTAAAGGTAAACCTTGCTCTTTGCCCAATCACTCGGAAGGGTCCAAGTTGTTGCACCGGCTTGCGTATTGAAGTAGTACATTTTTTCCTTATCAGTAGGAAGTTTCTTACCATTCGCATCCCAGTTCCAAGGAGTCAAGTAAGCTGAACCATCTTGGATGACACGTCCGTTGAGAGTTACTGTACGTTCGCGATATTGTGGACTATTGACATCATTTGACTTACGAGTCACAACTACTTTATTCTTGTCAGCATCTACCAATTCCACTCGCATTTCTGGAGTCCATTTATAGGTGCTACCGTTATCAGACATGGTCACTGGTGTGCCATTTTCCCATTTGCTTACAGTGAAGTGTTGGAAATACTTAGTCATCAAGTCATGGGCAAAGAGGTTAGTTACATAGCCATTGTAATCACTTCGTCCTTGCCAGCCTTCAAAGTCTTTCATGCTGTAGCCACCTAGAAGTGGGTAGTCTGCTGCACCACCGTAACTCCTGTAGTCCCCTACCCAAGCATCTTTTTGGTGATTACGGATAAAGCGCGTGATAGCACTGTTGATACCTTTATTGGTGTAGCCACCATAGGTCAAGTCAGCTGCCCAGTGATGGAAGGTAGAGTCGTACTCACCACCGTGTCCCCACTCGATCGCAAAGCGCCATCCTTGTTTATTGATTTCTTTGGCAAGAACGTGGGTAGCCCAGGCACCGTTATCACCTGATTGACCATTGCCCCAAACGTCCACATAGATAAAGTCGAGACCATCACCAAGTTTTTTCTTCAAGTCTTCCCAGCGAGCCAAGCGTCCATGCGCCAAGTCATAAGCAGCATCAATGTTGATACCTTGGTCTAGCCAGTTCCATCCGTAGCTGTAACTACCATCTGGATTCTTTCGGAGAATTTTTTCATTGAAGTATTTAGACTCAGGATAAGTCTCAGAAGCGTTAACGTGGATACCTAGATGAGCTCCATATTTCTTCGCTTTCGCAATCAAGGTCTTGAAGTCTTCAACACCACCAATACGTTTACCAATATCAGCATAGTTCAAATGACCAGAGTCATGACCTTCACTACCATATCCTTTAAGGAGAACACCTTGCCCAAGACCATCTGTGTGGAGATTGATTTTCTTGATACCATCCAAGGTCATAAGGAATGGGTTTTGTGCTTGTGAACCAAAGTTCATCGCAATACGGTAAGCAGTGATATCCTTAACCTTTTCCCAACCTTGAGGGTTGTTCATGATGCTACGGTAAGCAATGGCTCCATCTTGCCAATCGACTTTCTTATCCGCATTAGCATCTTCGGTGATAACAACCTTGGCACTTGGAAGTTCCTTGGTGTATTCTGGGAAGACAATGCCCTTATAAGCTTTTTCCCATTGCCATTCAGAGCTATGAATTCCGACATAGTTGGCATTTCCGACTGTTTCTTTGTAGGCTGTCAAGCGGGTCCAGTCATAAGAACCTCCACCGTAGCTGTTTTGAGAGTTACTCCAAACACCTGCAGCAAGCTTATCTGTAGAAACAAATCCATACATGTAACCCTTGGCCAAGTCTTTCATTGGATTGGTTACATCGATATGATCATCCCCGCTAACATGAGTATTATTTGACATAGTAGCCCCATCAAACTTAGCACCAGCTTGATCACTCGAAACAGAGACTAAAGCATTACCAAGGAAACTAATCGTGGAAAGCAATTTTCTTTCGTCATCAATCTTTTGACCTGGAGTAACTTGATTGTGGTTGACAATCTTGGTCACATCAAAGTGCAATTGATTGTCCACAACTTGCAGACGAACTGTCATTTCCGCATTGATAAGATTAGCATCATCGCGAAGCTTCATCACGTACTCTGCAGTTGTCTCATTAATTTTTTTGTAGGTAACTTCTGGTGTAACTTCGTGTTTGTTGATAAATACTTTATTGAATTGTTGGACTTGTCCTGGCAAGGTATGCCCGTTCAAACTGTATTCTTTAATACGTGGGAAGGCTTGGTCAATCACTGCTTTGAGGACCTTAGACTGGATCGTGTCATAAGTTACCTTGCTATCATCAACTTCAGGACCTGTTTCTTTTTCAGCAGGAGTATCCTCTGTTTTTACCCCCTCTTGGTTATCCGTTTTAACGCTAACAACTGTTCGCTCATCGCCATAGGAGCCTGCCTTGAGAAGAATCTTCTTCTCATTTTTAAGATGGTCATTGACCGCAGCTGGTAGAGTTACTGTATCAAAGAGCTTCACATCATTATTCGTTGCATTGAGTTGCCCATCTGACTTAAGGGTAATTGATAGACGGTTGGTTGATCCTGTTTCAGGTGCAGCGACACGACTACCTCTATACCAAGTGCTGGTTGTTGGAGATTTATACTCCCAGAACCAGCCATCTTTGTCATAACCGACAAAAACATTATTATTGGTATCTTTAAATTTCAGGAAGACACCAAAGCGTGATTTGCCCTTTTCAGAATCTTCTTTGAAAGTTAAATCGACAGTCGCATTTCCATTGGCATCAACGGTCAAGCCCTTCTTTTCAAACAGGGCTGGTTTGCCTGCGTTATCATTTTGAGCAGTTGAAGATAGTTGGTTGTAGCGGACACCTTTTTCTTCTCGGATAGTGACTGTTCCCTGTTGTTCTTTTTTCTCTACCGTTTGCCATTCAGCTGTTACTTTTTCAGGTGTTTCAGGTTTAGCAGCTGGTTTGTCCTCTTTCGGTTTTTCTTCAGCTGGTTTTTCTTTCTCTTCCAAGTCTGCAGGTTTTATACTTGAAATTCCCTTCATGTGATCTTGGATCCATTTCAATTGAGCAGGTGAGAAGAGAATGCCACCACTACGTTGACCAACAACTCCATTTTGATGAACACCGACCAGTTTTCCTTCTGTATCAAAGATACCACCGCCACTAGCACCCGGTTTTCCTCCTTGGTAACCGATACCTTGGACACCTTCTCCATATGGTTCTGCAAAATCAACTGTAGTGTTGACAATCGGATTCAATTTCCCTTCTGGATAACCAAAGACATGGAGTTTATCTCCGATTTTCTTAACAACTGGCTTTTTGGTTACTTCAACAGGCGTATTTTCCAGAACTGTTCGCAATCGAACAAGAGCCAAATCATTCTTGTATCCTTTTAGGAAACCTTCACGATCCCAGTGAATAATGTCTTTTTTACTAAATTTAACATCTGGTAAGCCTGGATAAGAGATGCTATAGATATCCCCATCACCCTTATCATTATCAACAACCTTGCGATTATTACCATCTGGAACATCTTTTATGAAGTTATGTGAAACGGTTAAAACAAGATTTTCGCCAATGACAATCCCACTACCTTCACCTGATGGTGTCTTGATTTTGACAGTTGCTCCGTAGTTTAATTCACCATTCTTTGTTTTAGCTACATCTTCTGGAACAAGATTCCCAGTATCTTTAGCTAATTGATCCTTATCAACTTCTTTCCCTTTATCTTCAGCCTTGTCTAATTTGCCCTCTAAGCCTTCTGGTAATTTATCTGAAGCAACCGATTTTTCTTTTTCAAGAGCCAATAGTTCTTCTTCTGTCTTAGGCCCATCCGTAACTTCTGGAGAGCCTTGCTCTTCTCCCGCCTTAGGCGCTTCAAAATCACGCCCATCATTCTCTTTTGCTGTTGCAAGAGCAGTAGCTAAATCCGCTGGTAAGTTCGCTGTGGAGCCAGACTGCACACTATCTGCAAGAACTGTACTTGTCCCAAAGAATGCAGCTCCAATCATAACAGAAGCAACACCTAATGAAAATTTCCGAATACTATATTTGCAACGTTTTTCAAATGATCCTTTGTTCATAAATTTTTGTTCCTCCTAGCTCAGAAAGTAAGCGTTTGCATATTTCTATAAAAAAATAACCTCCTCCATTTTTAAACACTACTTCCTAAACAAATATTTTCTATTCCAATTTAATATATCAAAAACAGCTTAAAAAATCAATAGCTTAATAGGTAAAATTAGTAAAAGTATAATCAAAAAATTAGGCAAATCTAAATCCAGTTTCAAACTCTGCTGAATAAGAGTTCGGGAAAGAAATAAAAATGAAACCAACTCTCAAAAATGAAGCCAGAATAGTTCCTTTTTAAGAGAAAGTTCCATACATGTTCATTCTATTGTTGCAATACTTTTCGTGGTTTGGTTCCCTCAGCTGGACCGATGACACCTGCCATTTCGAGTTCTTCCATCAGGCGGGTCGCACGGTTAAATCCAACCGACAAACGACGCTGAATCATCGAAGCACTGGCTTTCTGCGTCTCGATAACCAGAGCCTTAGCTTCTTCAAAAAGCGGATCACCACCAGCTTCACCATCTGAAAATTCTCCTTCATTTTCAGAAACCTCACCTGGGTCAAAACTCTCATCGTAGTCCGCATCCGCCTGAGCCTTGATGAAGTTTACGATGCGTTCAACATCATCATCTGAGATAAAGGATCCTTGCAAACGGACTGGATGATTTTCATCAATTGGTTTAAAGAGCATGTCTCCTCGACCAAGCAATTTTTCTGCTCCATTTTCATCCAAGATGGTTCGTGAGTCTGTACCTGATGAAACTGCAAAAGCCACACGAGAGGGGACATTGGCCTTGATAAGACCAGAGATAACATCGACTGATGGACGTTGCGTTGCGAGAATCATGTGAATCCCTGCGGCACGCGCCTTCTGTCCGAGACGAATGATGGCATCTTCCACTTCCTTGCTAGCCACCATCATGAGGTCTGCCAACTCATCCACAATGACAACAATCAAAGGCAGGGGTACTTGTTTATACTCAGATTGGCTATTAAATTCCTCGACCTTGGCATTGTAGCCAGCGATATTTCGCACACCAACCTTAGCGAAGAGTTCATAACGGTTTTCCATCTCATCCACAACCTTTTGCAGGGCCTTGCTGGCCTTGCGTGGATTGGTCACAACTGGGATCAAGAGATGAGGAATATCGTTGTAAACCGATAACTCAACCATCTTTGGATCCACCATCATAAACTTGACCTGGTCAGGTCTTGCTTTCATCAGAATGCTAGCGATAATCCCGTTAACTGCAACTGATTTCCCTGATCCTGTCGAACCTGCAACGAGTAGGTGGGGCATCTTGGAAAGGTCAAAAGTGCGAGCAGTTCCATTGACAGCCTTACCTAGAGGAATTTCGAGGAGATTTTCTGGTTTAGTCTGAGACTGTTCCCAAAGTTCTCGGAAGGAAACGGTCGCAATTTCAGAGTTTGGAACCTCAATCCCGACTAAGGATTTACCAGGAATCGGAGCCTCAATCCGAACATCTTTGGCCGCCAGAGCTAGCGCTAAGTCATCTGCCAGATTGGAAATGCGGTTAACCCGTACACCGACTGCTGGCTTGACTTCATATTTTGTAACAGATGGACCGATTTCAGCCCGTTCCACCGTCACCTTGATACCAAAGCTGGCAAAGGTTTCTTCTAGGATTTTGATATTTTCTCGAACAATCTTCTTTTCCTTGGACTGATCTTTGGGTTTATCTGGCGCAAAGAGTTGCAAGCTTGGCAGTTTGTATTCGAGGGCTTCCTTAGCAGAAAAATCAACCTGCACCTCTTCATCCTCAAAGTCTTCTTCCACATCTGGAACGTCAAAATCAGTTTGAGGGAGGATAATCTCCGGTTCGATCCATTCTTCCTCAGGAATTGGGGGGAAATCATAGTCTGGTACCTCTGATAAGATTTCTCCCGTTTCAGGATCTACAGGAGGAAGCGGTAATGCATCCTGTTCTTCTTGTTCTCTCTTGATTCTAGCTGCTTCTTCAGCTTCTTGACGAGCCTTCTCTTCCTCTCTCTTGATGAAGCGTTCCTGTTTTCTCTGTTCCTGTTTTTCCATGAAGGATCTGAACTGAGCTCCAATAAAGGCTGCAACATCATAAATAGACCAGGGACTAACCAAGAGTGCCCCAACTAGAATCAAGAGTACTCCAATAAAGTAAGAGCCGATATTTGAAAAAAGAAAGGCTATGGGGATATAGAGTCCAACACCAAGCAAGCCTCCACCAGCGAAGCTAGTCACCCGGATACCAGTCAGGTCCGTCATAACCTGAGACAGGGTCCCTTTTAGAACTGACTGCTCCAAGCCATATTTCCATACCAAGTAGGCCTCAAAAATCAAAAGCAAGCCAGCGAAGATACAAAGAAATCCTGACAGAAGTCCCTCTTTCTTGCGTATCCATTTAAATAGAAAAAGATAAATGAGAAGGGCACCAATGGCCACATAGGCCAAACTTCCGACCACCAGTCGAATGAGATTGTAAAGTGTGACACCCGCTGCACCGAGTTTAAGGGCTGCAATAATCAACAATAAGGCAATTCCTAAGGAAATCAGCATCCTCTGGATAGCCTGTTTTCTTTCGAGTTCTGCTTTAGACGGTCTCCGTCTTGTTTTTGTAGTATTCTTGTTTGCCATTCTTCTATTATAACATATTTCACAGCCATTTCGAATAGAGAAAAAGATTGCACCAAATGGTAACAATCTTTCTATTCTGATACTTTTTTATGCTTGTGGTTTGCGTAGGTAACCATAAACCACACCACTTACAATTGCGCCAACCAAGACAAAGGCAAGGTAGAGAAGGGCATTTGAAGTAAGAGCGATGACGAAGATTCCTCCGTGTGGCGCCATTAGTTTGATTCCTGCAAGACCAACGAGTCCACCTGCTACTGCCGAACCAAGGATAAAGCTTGGAATCGCACGAGCTGGGTCAGCGGCACCAAACGGAATTGCTCCCTCGGTGATAAATGACAAGCCCATGATGATGTTTGTCAAACCAGAGTTACGTTCTTCTTTGGTAAATTTATCTTTGAAAAGAAGAGTTGCGACAAAGATGGCAAGTGGTGGGACCATTCCTCCCGCCATAACTGCTGCCATGGCTACAGAACCACCTGAAGAAACAGTCGCTGCAAGCGTACCTGTACCAAAGACATAGGCTGCTTTATTGACAGGTCCACCCATATCGACAGCCATCATTCCACCAAGAACGATACCAAGAAGTACAGCTGAACCTCCACCAAGACCGCCAAGGAAGTTATTCATCGCAGTGTTGATTTCTGCCATTGGAATGTTGATAGCCAGCATGACAAATCCTGTCAAGATTGTCCCAAGAAGTGGCAAGAGAAGGATTGATTTAGCACCTTCAAGTGAACGAGGAACTTTAACGTATTTCTTGATAGCAAGAACCAAGGCACCTGCGATAAATCCACCCACAAGGGCACCTAGGAAACCAGATGAGACACCTGCAAGAGTTGAAGTTGCTTCACCACCAGCTGCATAAGGGATTTTACCAAAGGCAAAACCTTCTTTGGCAATAGCACCAGCCACGAAACCAGCTACCAAACCTGGTTTTTCAGCGATAGAGTAAGCTACATAACCTGCAAAGACTGGAAGCATCAAGCCAAAGGCTGCTCCACCAATTTTCATGAACATAGAAGCTAGTTCATGGTAGGATCCGAGATTGCCAAGACTATCCTGTGGCACACCAAAAGCACCGTCGATCAAGAAAGCAAGGGCAATCATGATACCACCACCGATAACGAATGGCAACATTTGAGATACACCACTCATCAAGTGTTTGTAGAAGGCACCACCAAGGCTTTGTTTTTCATTGCTTGCGGTTGCAGCTTTTGCTCCATTAGCAGCACGGTAGACTTCAGCATCTCCTGAAAGAGCCAAGTTGATCAATTCTTCAGTCTTACGGATACCATCTGCAACTGGACGGTTAACTAAAGGTTTGCCATCAAAACGATCCATCTCAACTGCCTTGTCTGCTGCGATGATAACAGCTTTAGCCTTGCGGATGTCCTCTGCAGTTAGTTGGTTCCCAACACCGCTAGCTCCGTTTGTTTCAACCTTGATACCAACACCCATTTCAGCAGCCACTTTTTGAAGGGCTTCTTGGGCCATATAAGTGTGGGCAATACCTGTCGTACAAGCTGTAACTGCTACGATAAAGTCACCAGATTCATTGGCAGGTGCTTGAACAGGTTCCTCAGCTTTTTCTGAAGCTTGGTTAAATAGTTCAATAACTTGATCAGCTGATGTTACTTGGCGAAGTTTGTCAGCGAAGCCGTCTTTCATCAAGTATTGAGACAATTCTGCCAAGGCTGCCAAGTGAGTGTCATTGGCGCCTTCTGGAGCAGCAATCATGAAGAATAGGTCTGTTGGTTGCCCATCCAAGCTTTCGTAGTCAACACCCTTGTTTGACTTAGCAAAGAGAACCGTTGCTTCTTTGACAGCAGAGTTCTTGCTGTGAGGCATAGCAATTCCGTCACCCAAACCAGTGGAAGTCAAGGCTTCACGCGCCAAAATGCCTTCTTTGAATGTTTCAAAATCCGTCACATAACCGTGATCCACTAGGCTTTTAATCATCTCTTCGATGACAGCTGTTTTTTCAGTTGCCTGCAAATCCAGCAACATGACATCTTTTCTCAATAGGTCTTGAATTTTCATCGTTTTTCTACCTCAACTTTTTCATATGTTTCTTTAATAAATTTCGCTGTTGCCAAGTCATCCGAAAAGGTAGTTGCCGTTCCACAAGCCACTCCCCATTTGAAGGCTTCTACTGCATCTGTTGATTTGACAAATTCACCTGTAAACCCAGCAACCATAGAGTCACCAGCACCAACTGAATTTTTTACTGTCCCTTTGATTGGTTTAGCGAAGTAAGCTCCTTCAGATGTGACAAGGAGGGCACCGTCCCCAGCCATAGAGATAATGACGTTTTGAGCACCTTTAGTCAGCAATTCTCGAGCATATTTCTCGATTTCATCTAAACTTTCGAGTTTTACTCCAAAGATAGCTCCAAGTTCGTGATTGTTTGGTTTAACCAAAAGTGGCTGGTAGTCCAAACTATCAATCAAGGTCTGTCCTTCAAAATCACAAACGACTTGCGCACCAGTCTGGCGCGTCAAGGCAATCAAGTCCTTGTAGATGACATTTCCAAGGTTCTTAGCACTCGAACCCGCAAATACCACCGTGTCTTCTGCAGTCAAACTAGATAAGATAGCTTTCAATTCTTCTAACTGAGCTGGTTCAACATTTGGACCCGTTCCATTGATTTCTGTTTCTTGGTCTGCTTTAATCTTGACATTGATACGCGTATCTTCTGCCACTTGGACAAAACGTGTTTCGATTTCTTCCTCTGCCAGAGTATCTGTGATAAATTTACCAGTAAAGCCTCCGATAAATCCAGTCGCAGTATTAGGAATATCCAAGCGTTTCAAAACACGACTGACATTGATTCCTTTCCCACCAGCAAACTTATCATCACTGTCCATACGATTGACACTGCCGACTTGGACTTGGTCCAAGCGCACGATATAGTCAATGGATGGATTGAGTGTGACTGTATAAATCATACTTCTATTACCTCCGTTTTCTCCTTAATAGCCTGCAAGAGCTCATGCCCTTGACTTGTGATAACAATAGCGCGTTTAAGTGGTGCGACCTTGGCAAAGCTAGTTTGTCCAATCTTAGACGAATCGACCAAGACATAGGTTTGTTTGGCATTCTCCAAAATGGCACGTTTCACAGCTCCCTCCTCCATGTCAGGAGTCGTATAATAGCCATCGTCCACACCATTCATCCCGATAAAGGCACGGTCAAAGTGCAATTGATTGATTTGGTTAAGAGCAACGCCCCCGATACATGCATCTGTTGCCATCTTGACACCTCCTCCAACCATGACAGTAGGAATCTGTTTTTCAACCAACTGAACTGCATGATGAATGGAGTTGGTCACAACTGTGATATTCTTATTAACCAATTCCTTGATTAAAAAAGCAGTTGTCGTTCCAGCATCGATAAAGATAACATCTTGTTCCTTGATAAGAGAGGCTGCTTTCTGAGCCAGTAGCTTCTTCTCTTGAAGGTTTTTGACAGATTTCTCTTGAATGGTTTCTTCTTCCTGCAAGGAATGGGGCAATTCTGCTCCTCCATGTACACGGCGAAGCTTGTTCTCCGCCTCCAACTCGTCCAAATCTCTTCGTACCGTCGATTCTGATGTTTCTAATAGACTAACCAATTTTTCTAGGGAAACTACATGATGTTGATTTAACTCCTCTAAAATCAGTTGCTTCCGCTCAGTTTTTAACATCAAATCACCTCCTGTTATCGTTTACACTATTCATTCTAGCATAATTTCTGGCAAAGTCAAGCATTATTTGTCATTTTCTTTCAAATTCTGTCATTCTTCTTAATTCTAACATTTTTATTGCAAGATAAGTAGCTTTATGGTAGACTATTTGAGTAAGTATTGGAAGATTACTCAAGAGGCTTAAGAGGCCGTGTTGGAAACGCGGTAGGCGTGTAACAGCGTGCGTGGGTTCGAATCCCATGTCTTCCGTAGAAAAACCAAAACGATTTCTAGGATACGACATCTGTTGTATCCTTTTTCGTATTCCTTTTTTTAAAAACAGTGTTCAGAAGCTTTTTACCAACTGAAAAAAGGACTCCTTTTGTAACTCCTTTTTCCGCAAAAGAATACCAAGGACAAAATCATAACCACCCACTATGTGAACTGCGCCCCCAAAGTTAGACAGAAAAAATCTAACTTTTGGGGTGTTTTATTATGAAATTGAGTTATGAAGATAAAGTTCAAATCTATGAACTAAGAAAACAAGGACAAAGCTTCAAACAGCTTTCAAAAGATTTGGTGTGGATGCTTCTGGTCTAAAGTATATGGTGAAATTAATTGACCATTACGGAATAGAAATCATCAAAAAAGGGAAGAATCGTTATTGTTCTCCAGAGCTAAAACAAGAAATGATAGATAAAGTTCTGCTTGGAGGTTGTTCACTTAGAACTAAGAAATCGTGGTCATATAATAAACCATAAGAAGGTCCAACGGCTGATGAAAGTCCTTGGTTTAACAGCTCGAATTCGTCGAAAACGGAAGTATTCTTCCTACCAGGGAGAGATTGGCAAGAAAGCAAATAACCTTATTCAACGCCAGTTCGAAGGGGCGAAACCGATGGAAAAGTGCTATACAGATGTGACAGAATTTGCCATTCCAGCAAGCAGTCAAAAACTCTACTTATCACCAGTTTTAGATGGCTTTAACAGCGAAATTATTGCTTTTAATCTTTCTTGTTCGCCTAATTTAGAACAAGTACAAACGATGTTAGAACAGGCATTCACAGAGAAGCACTATGAAAATACGATTCTCCACAGCGACCAGGGCTGGCAATACCAACACGATTCTTATCATCGGTTCCTAGAGAGTCAGGGAATTCAAGCATCTATGTCCCGCAAGGGTAACAGCCCAGACAATGGGATGATGGAGTCCTTCTTTGGCATCTTGAAATCGGAGATGTTTTATGGATATGAGAAGACATTTCAGTCAATTAATCAATTGGAACAAGCTATTGTGGACTACATTGATTACTACAACAACAAACGAATCAAAGTCAAACTAAAAGGACTTAGCCCTGTGCAATACAGAACTAAATCCTTTCAATAATTATTTGTCCAACTTTTGGGGGTCAGTACACATATCGGGTGGTTTTTTGTCTCGCACCTGATAGAGCGAGACGGACTAATAGTCACATAGTATAAAAAGGAGAGAAGCACTATGGTTCTCTCTAGGATCTGACTTTTCGTTAGCCCACTCCAGTCGATAAAAAAGCCTTTATTTTCTAAATTTCCACTGGCTATAAATTCCGAAACCGATAATCCAGATGGCAGAACCAATTGCTCCCATGAAGGTAGATTCTTGTAAAAAGAGGGTTACAAAGACAAAGATAAAGAAGAGCATGGTTAAAGGATTTAAGAAACGATACTGAGGCATGAGGTAGCCATCCGGCATGAAGTCTTGTGACTTGCGGTATTTGAGATGAGCCACCATGATCAAGATATAAATCGCGATGTAAACACCTGATGAGGACGCCGTAATCAAAGCAAAAGCATCTGAAACACCTGGCAAAACATTGATAAAGGCAGCTAGAGCAATTAAAATTGCTGAAGCAATAATAGCATTTTGCGGAACATTATGACGAGAAAGAGTATCTGCCTTGATCGCTTTTAAGAAGCGATTGGGTGAATCATGGGCAATCTGGTAGAGGTGTCGCCCTGTTGAATAGAGGGTTGAATTAAGAGCCGATGCGGCCGACGTCAAAACAACGAAGTTAATCAGAGCTGCCGCCCACTTGATACCTGCCAGCTCAAAGACCGTTACAAATGGAGAATCTGAAGAAGCAAGTTCTCTCCAGGGAATGATGGACATAATGGCTAATAGAGCTCCACCATAGAAGAAGACGATTCGGAGAGGAATTTCCTTAACTGCTTTTGGCAAAACCTGACGAGGATTCTTTGTTTCAGAAGTTGTCACTCCGATAAATTCAATCATCAGATAGGCAAAAAATACCATTTGAAAGGCCATGACAAAGTTCATAACACCGTTTGGGAAAAGAGAGAACTGATTGCTGATATTTGCCAAACTTGCAGCACCATATGGTGTCTCAAATCCAGTTAAGACCATAAAGACCCCTGTTGCAATCATAGCTAAAATAGCCACAATTTTAACCATAGCAAACCAAAACTCGACTTCTCCAAAGAGCTTAACCGCAATCAGATTGACCAAGGCCAAAATCGTTAAAAAAACAATCTGAATCAGCCAACTAGGCCAAGAAGGAAACCAAAACTGAACATAATGCGAAATCGCAGTGATTTCTGCCATACCGATAAAGACGACAGACAACCAATAAGACCAAACTGAGAAATAGCCCCAACCTTTACCCAAATGACGGGTGATAAAATTGATAAAGGTATGTTGTTCTGGATCCTGATACAGCATCTCCCCAACAGCCCTCATCATCAAAAACATAAAGGCTCCAGTAATCATATAAATCAGGATGATAGAAGGGCCTGTCAGGCTGATAGAGCGACCAGCACCTAGGAAAAGACCTGTTCCGATTGTTCCCGCAATAGCCATCACCTGAACATGGCGATTGGTTAATCCACGCTCCATCTTATTTTTTTTCTTATTTTCACTCATATAGTCTCCTATTTTATTCAAAAAACCAAAAAGGAGTTGAGCAAGGCAAAGCCTCTACTACTCCTTTTTCATTCTATTCAGGCTGTTTTTTCAACCTTTAAGATTTTGACATCATAGCTACCAACTGGTGTTTCAATCGTTGCAGTATCACCAGTCTTCTTGCCAATCAAAGCACGGCCAATCGGACTTTCATTTGATACTTTACCAGCAAAAGCATCTGCACCTGCGGAACCGACGATGATGTAGACCTCTTCTTCGTCTTCACCAACTTCTTGGATTGTTACTGTCTTACCGATTGCTACCTCATCTTGGGCAACTGCATCGCTATTAACAATTTCAGCATAGCGAATTTTTGTTTCTAGACTTGAAATTTGTCCTTCAACAAAAGCTTGTTCATCCTTAGCTGCTTCGTACTCACTATTTTCTGAAAGATCCCCGTACGAACGAGCAATTTTGATACGCTCTACGACTTCGGGGCGACGAACGAGTTTCAATTCTTCTAATTCTTTTTCTAACTTTTTCTTTTCTTCAAGGGTCATTGGGTAAGTTTTTTCTGCCATTTTTTCAACTTTCTTTTCTATTACTTTTTTAAAACAAAATTATGTGGAAAACCACATAATTTTAGTTTGAACTACTTGATTGGGTTAGTTTGCTATTGATATGTTCTGCAACGTTTTGATCGTGTTCTTCTTTGGTAGTCGCGAAGTACACTTTACCATCTTCGACATTGGCTACAAAGTATAAGTAGTCACTCTTTGTCTGATTTACACTTGCTTCGATGGCATCCAGACTTGGACTGTCTACTGGTCCAGGCATGAGCCCAAGGTGTGTGTAAACATTGTATGGTGAATCAATCGTTGTATCAATTCCAGCGTCATCTGCTAAACTAATCTTTTGACCAAGTTTTCCTTGAGCATATAGGATAGCGATATTACTTTGAAGTGGCATACCAAGATTCAAGCGGTTATAGAAAACACCTGCAATTTTCTTTCGGTCTTCTGTATTAGCACCTTCTTTTTCAACAAGAGAAGCGATGCTGAGTAATTCATTGACTGTCAGATTCTTTTCTTTAATTGAGGCGTAATATGATGACATGGTCTTATCCATCGCAGCCACCATCTCATCAATCAAACTTTCAACAGTTGTGCTATCTTTGATTGTATAGGTCGCTGGGAAAAGGTAGCCTTCAAGACGATAACGAACGCCACTATCTTTTGTTGGAAGGCTTCCAAGAAGGTTTGGATACTTCGTCACTAATTGTGAGATAAAGGTCTCGTCTTGAACTTTTTCTAAAAAGGCATCCGCAGTAAGAGGTTCTTTAAAGTCACCTTGAAGTTGTCCTACTGTTTGAGCAATTTGCTCCAATGTATAGCCTTCTGGAATTGTCAAGTTTGCAAGCACTGGTTCTTGAGGTTCAGGAGTTCCACCTTTTTGCAATTCTTGGATCAAATCATCCGTACTCATGCTCTTCTTCAAATTGTAATAACCTGACTTCAAGTCTGAACCCTTATACTTAGCATAAATACTAAAGATAAGTCCATGTTTGACCAGACCAGATTTTTCCAAAGTGTTCCCAATTTCTTGAACGTTTGCACCGTCTGGGATTTGAACCGTTACATAGTCCTTAGAGCTCGCATCAATAGGTTTCAAAGATTCTTGAACATAACCATAACCAAAGAAGCCACCAATACCTACGAGCACTAGAAGAACTAGGAAAGTAAGCAAGCAACCTTTAGCTTTTGATTTCTTCTTTTTCTTAGCTGGTTTTGCCCCTTCGCGACGACTGCGACGAGAACGATCTGTTTGGTCACCAGTATCTTCGGATGAGCTAGTTTCCTCATTCTCCATAAGCGGAGATACCGCTACTTCTACCTTATCTGCAGTCTTATACGAGACGGCTATCTTTGTTGTTACTTCATTAAAGGATTTTTCATCTTCTTTAGGTTCTGCTGATTCAATTCCAACTGGAGCGACTTTTTCTAGATTTGGATTTTCCTGTTCTAATGATACCGGCTCACTTAGTTCAGAATCTCTGCGTGGTAACACAGTAGGAACTTTTTTTAGAACGTCCTCTACAGAAGCTAAAGAATCACCAACCGCATCTTCAGTAGAATCCTCTATTTCCAAATCAGAAAAAGTAGAAGGAGTATCATTCTGGATAGGAGGAACGAAAGTCGCTGCATCTCCCTCTTCAGTCCTCCGTTCTCTTTCTCGTGCTCTTTCTAAATCACGTAAAATCTGCTCTTTGAAGCTTAATTTTTCTTCTTCTCTTGATTTTTCGGTCAAAAGTATTACCTCCTTGTTGACAATCCATAATATTATATCTCAAAAATCGCAGAAAAGCAACCAACTAGGCATTCCCTAGCTAGTTTTCTTTATTTTCAGGCTGCCAGACCATATCATACCATGTTTTCCCAGCAAAGTTTGACTGGGATATTCCTTCATTAACAAAGCCATGTTTTTCGTAATAGGAGACAAGGTAGTCATGACACGTCAAGTTAATACCCTCTCGTTCATGTTCTAAAGCGACTTCTTTCAGAGCCTTTAATAGTCTTTTCCCTACCCCCAAAGCTTGTGCTTCCTTGGCAATAGATAGGCAAGTCACAGAAATATAACCTCCAGGTTGATGGCTATAGTCTTGTATTTCTTCTGTAAAGGACTGATCTTGTAGATGACGATATGGGACGACTGGGCCTTCAATATACCCAAGGATACGTCCCTCCTTTTCAGCTACCAGAAAACTGGTCTGAATTTCCCGCAAATGGGCCTCAAAGACCGAACGAGGAATCGCTTCTTCAAGGGAAAAATTCTCCAGCTCTATCTCTAAAATTTGATCTAAATCCGAAAATCTTGCTTGTCTGATTTTCATACTTCCTCCTGATAAAAAGGATTGGCCCAAATCAAATTCCATCCCGAAAATCTTGCGTACGAAGCTTCTGGCACTTCTTCCTCAACAAAGCCATTCATCTCAAAATAAGAGAGCAAGTCATCAGGACAAGTCAAGCGAAGATACTCATACCCTCCTTCCACTGCCACCTGTTTCAAGGCTGCAAGAAGAAGAGTTCCCAGCCCCTGTCCCCAATGGTCAGGATGAATAGTCAAGGATTTTATTTCTATCCATTTGGGATGAATAGACTGAGCATCTCCCAAAACATAGCCTAGGAGCTGATTTTCATCCCCAGCTACAAGAAAGGTACCCGCAGACTTGCGGATACTCTCTTCTAAGGATTGGCGGCTAAGTGTCTCTTCTGATGAAGGATTGGCTTCTTCAATCGCCAACATTTCTTCTAAATCTGATAGGGTAGCTTGCCTTATTGTGATTGGAATTTCCATCTGTTTTCCTTATTGGACGTTGCTTGTCAAGTTAGACAAAAGACGTTCAAATGAATATTCATAGGTTTGGATGTCTCCTGCACCCATAAAGACGTAAACAGCATTGTCATGGTCTAGGAGTGGAGAAACATTTTCAACAGTAATAACCTGGTTTTTCTTGTTGATTTTATTAGCTAAGTCTTCTACTTTGACATCACCATGGTCCACCTCACGAGCTGATCCGTAGATTTGCGCTAGATAGACGGCGTCTGCTTGATTCAATGCATGGGCAAATTCGTCCAACAAGGCAATGGTTCTGGTAAAGGTATGCGGTTGGAAGACTGCCACGATTTCCTTGCTTGGGTATTTTTGACGAGCAGCATCCAAGGTTGCAATGATTTCTGTTGGATGGTGGGCAAAGTCATCAATGATCACTGTATCATTGACAATTTTCTCAGTGAAACGACGCTTAACACCTGCAAAAGTTTTCAAGTGTTCACGGACCAAGTTCAAATCAAATCCAGCTGTGTAAAGAAGACCAATAACAGCTGTCGCATTCATGATATTGTGACGACCAAAGGTTGGAATGTGGAATTGTCCCAATTCTTGACCACGAAAATGAACGGTAAAGATCGAACCAGTCGTAGAACGAAGGAGATCACTAGCTACAAAGTCATTGCCCTCAGCTTCAAACCCATAGTAATAGATTGGCGCATTGGCTGTGATCTTACGCAACTCAGCATCCTCACCGTATACAAACAAACCTTTGGTAATTTGTTTAGCATAGTCGTTAAAGGCATTGAAAACGTCCTCTAGACTTGTAAAGTAGTCTGGATGGTCAAAGTCAATGTTGGTGATGATAGAATATTCTGGGTGGTAAGGCATGAAATGACGCTCATATTCGTCTGATTCAAAGACAAAATATTTAGCATTGGCTGAACCACGACCTGTTCCGTCACCAATCAAGAAGCTGGTATCTGTGATGTGAGATAAGACGTGTGACAACATACCTGTTGTTGAAGTTTTTCCATGAGCTCCTGCCACTCCCATGCTGACAAAGTCGCGCATAAAGCTACCTAGGAATTCATGGTAACGTTTGTAGCTGATACCATTTTGATCTGCATAGGCGATTTCAACGTTGTTATCTGGACGGAAGGCGTTTCCCGCGATAATCTCCACATCACCTTGTAGGTTCTTTTCATCAAAAGGAAGAATCGCAATCCCTGCCTGCTCTAGTCCACGTTGAGTAAAGTAGTATTTTTCAACGTCTGAACCTTGAACCTTGTGTCCCATTTGGTGCAACATCAAGGCTAGGGCACTCATCCCTGATCCCTTGATTCCAATAAAATGATATGTTTTTGACATGCTTTTCTCCCCTACTCAGTAATTCTTGTCAGATTCAACTCTTGGGCAACCTGACGTTCCTGTTCTGTTTGCTTATTCTTTTTATTATAGATTTGACTCTTCTTTAGAAAATCATAGTTGTTCTTTTTGGCTTTTTCCGTTTGGGTTTTCGGAGTTGGATTCGCCACTTGGCCAACCTCCTCAGCTAAGATATAGTGAGACTGGCTCAAGTTTTTACTAAATTTGGCAAACTCACCTGGATTTTCCTTTTGAAATGGTGCTATTGGTTGGTTTCCTTGACGAACAAGTGTTGAACCATTGTGTCGTCTAGTATGACTAACATCCTGAGTCAAATACTTGGCTGAACGTTTCTTCTTTAAGTCCGCACGCGCCTCTTCTCGAGCCAATTCAGCATACGTTTTTTCAACTTTTTTAGGTTCTGGACTTGGCTTTGACTCCTTATTAACCACTGGAGAAACTACGGTTTCTTCCTCATTGATAGGAGACCATTCCAAATAGTTCTTATCGCGGTAATCACCCTTGATATTGCTAATAAAGTCTGACTCATCGTACAAGTCCATGACTGGCATTTTGGTCAGCATGATCTCATCATCTGACACCAATGGAAATCTATCTTGTTTCATTTTGTATTTCCTTTCAACACTTCATTATAGCGTATTGTCTTGATTTTTCAAGTGCTGGCTTCAGAAATTCCCAAAATTTCACGAATTTCTGCCAGACTGAGACTCGCACGCGACTCCGTACCATCTAAAACTTGGGAAACCAAATGTTTCTTTTGTTCTTGAAGTTCTTGGATCTTTTCTTCAATGGTTCCCTTGGTAATCAAACGATAGACCTCGACCATCTGCTCCTGCCCCATGCGGTGGGCTCGTCCGATAGCCTGGGCTTCGACAGCGGGATTCCACCAAAGGTCAACCAAAATAACCGTATCAGCTCCCGTTAGATTGAGACCAACACCACCCGCCTTCAGAGAGATGAGAAAGGCATCTCTCTCCCCTTGGTTAAAGGCCTTGGTCATCTCCTGTCTGTCATGAGCAGGAGTTGAACCTGTGATTTTGAAGGAGGTCAAGCCCAAGTCTGGGAGTTCTTGCTCGATTTTTTCCAACATTCCTTTGAACTGGGAGAAAATCAAGACCCGATGCCCACCATCAGCCACTTGTAGCAATAAATCTCGAAGACTATCCAATTTACCACTAGCTCCTTGGTAATCGTCCATGAAGAGAGCTGGCGTATCGCAGATCTGGCGCAAACGCATGAGTCCAGATAAGATTTCTACCCGACTTCTCTGGAATTCTTGATCTGTCACTTGCGCTAGGCGGTCTCGCATCTGTTGCAACTGGGCTAGATAGATGGCCTTCTGCTGGTCTTCCAGTTCATTTTTATAGACGACTTCGATCAGGTCAGGTAGTTCTGTAAGGACTTCTTCTTTCTTACGCCTCATGACAAAGGGCTTGATAAACTGCGCGACTCGGTCAGCCGGTAATTTCATAAACTCCTTTTTACTTGGTAAGAGCCCCGGAAGCACAATTTGAAAGATAGACCACAACTCTCCTAAATGGTTTTCGATGGGCGTACCTGACAAAGCAAAGACTGCTGGCACCACAAACTGGCGCAAACTCTGAGCAATCTTGGTCTGGGCATTTTTCATGACCTGGGCTTCATCTAAGAAGAGAAAATCAAAAGCCATCTCTTGATAGAGGTCACTGTCTTGACGAAAGCTCGCATAGCTGGTCACATAGATTTGATGATTTTGAGAAAGAATCTCTTCTCGATTCGCTTTCAAACCATGAACGACAGCCAAATCCAACTGTGGGGCAAATTTCCTGAATTCATCTGCCCAATTGTAGATCAAACCTGACGGTGCCAAAATCAAGACCCGACTATCTTCGGTCACCTGACTCGTCAAAAAAGCAATAGTTTGCAGTGTTTTTCCCAGTCCCATATCATCGGCTAGGATGCCACCAAAGCCATAGTGGTGAAGCATCTGGAGCCAACGGACTCCCTTTTCCTGATAGTCTCTCAAACTCGCCTGAACCCGTATATCTCCCAAAGGAAAGTCCTCTGGATGGGTCAAATCATGAGCTAAATGCTGAAATTCTTCCGAGAAGGAAATCCTGTCTCGACCTTCAAAAAGCTGAGACAGACTGTAAGCTAGGGATTTCCGAGCCTGAAAAGAACCATCTTTTAGCTCAACCCCCAGTTCCTGCAAATTTTGACGAATCTGCTTGGTTTCCTCATCAAAAAAGTACACTTGGTCAGAGGAACTGATATAGAAATCCTGATTGCTGGTCAGGGCTTTAAGAGCTTGATCAATCTCTTCTTGGGCAATCCCTTGGAAATCAAATTGAATTTCCAACAGTCCTCCCTTGGACTCAATCTGAACCTGAGGAGCTTGGACGCTGTAGAGCTGATTTATCTCATCAGATAAGAAGACCTGGCCCAACTTCTCAAAAGCTGGAATCGTATGGTGAAAGAAAGAATAAACTGCCTCTGGCTTCAAAGCCTGTCTCCAAGACTGAAAATCAGCCTCAAAACCAGCCCCTAAACAGACTTGAAATAGCTGGTTTTCCAAGACGGCATCGCTTGAAAATGGTAATTGTTCCAGCTGTTGACGACTAGTTACCTTAACATCTCCATAGTCAAACTGAATATTCAAGCGGATGCGGCCGTCATCCTCCCTATCAAAGTAAAAGATTGGTGAAAAGGGTCTGATTTGCAAGCGCTCAGGAGCAGAAACTGTGCCCAGCTGTCCAAACAAAGGCAGACAGGCAGCCAGACGGTCACGATCACTGTTGTCAAACTGGAGGCATTTTCTCCCTCTTTCCTCCTGAGGAAGCTCCTTGATTTCCTTTAGGAGGCTGATTTGTTTAGGGTTTAAGAGATAAAGATTCCCCTTACGAAAGAGAACCGCTCCCCCATAGAATACGTTAACTCGCTCACTTTCAGAAATCTCCATCTCAAAATAATCGGGATACTCCTGCACGGAAAAAGAGAAAAGGTTTGCTTCTGGATCTAAATCATGAAAGAGAAGATTTTCATAACTAGTAATCTGATGTTCGAAATGAAAATCTTCCAAATTCATCAGCAACTCCACTCCTTGCTCAAAAAAGGTCAGAGGGAAAAAGAGGTGACGACCTTGATTGGGGAAAAAGAGGTCTTGACTCAGTCCCTCCTCAATCAAGCCACATAAAAAAGTAAGAACTTCTTGACTAGCTGTATCAAAAGCATCCCAAGACAAGTCATTTTCATAGTGTTTCCCAATCATATATGGCTTTCGATGGACCAAGACCTTCAAAAAGAGAGGGATGTCACGAATGACATAATATTTTTGACTATCAACTAAACCGATTCGGAGAGTCCAAAGGAGGCGATTGGTTCCAGCTTCTACCTGGCCTTGAGACGACAAAGTGTAGATTTTCTCTCTCTTCTGAGGTTGGATACGCTCCAAAAAACTACCACCAAAACTAACCTTGGTTTCGACCTCTTCTTGCTCTTCATGTCCTTTTTCTAAGGCTTGTAAAATCACCTGGCCTTCTTCATCATTCTTCAGATAATGCTCGAGCGCTGCTAGGTGAACACAGTAACCTCTTTTTTGGAAAAAATCGCAAGCACAAAAAACCAGATCATCCTCTAAACTGTAGCGCAAGTCTTCTCCCGCCACACGAGTATAGAGGCGATTCCCTTTTTCCTTGATAATCTCAATGTTGCCTGTTTCATAGAGTGCAACCCCCTCCATGCGCAACTTTCCCGGAATCAATTTAGCCATAGTTACCCCTTTATCTTATCTTTTCATTATACCACATTTTCCCCTACGAAAATAGCCTTCTAGGAAGACTTTTCTCCTAGAAGGCTGGATTTTTAAAGTGTAGCAAAAGTGGTCACGATGCGTTGGCAAACTTCTTCTAGTACTGACTTCGGCATGGCTACATTGAGGCGGGCATGAAGAGTTCCCTCCTCCCCAAAGTCCAAACCTCGGTTCAAGATAACCTTGGCTTCATTCTTCAAAAGCTCTTGCAAGCGGTCATCCGTTAGGTCATAGGCTGAAAAATCAAGCCAGATCAAGTAGGTACCTTGTGGTTTCATGACCTTAATCTTGGTTTCGTTGCCCAAAACATCCACTACATAGTTAATGTGGTCCTCGATGACTTCTTTTAACTCTCCTAACCAGTCCTTGCCATAACGGTAGGCAGCTTCTGTCGCTAAATAACCCAAGCCTGAGATTTCATGTTGGTTATTAGCCAACTGGCGTTTTTGGAAAGCCACACGAAGCTTGGGATTTTCAATAACTGCATAGGAATTCTTGGTCCCAGCAATATTAAAGGTCTTAGTGGCACTGCTCAAGATAAGGGCGAAGTCTTTAAAAGCAGGATCAATGGTATTAAAAGACTGGTGTTTGTGACCAAAGAGGGCCAAATCTTGGTGAATCTCATCTGAAACCAACAAAACACCATGTTTTTGGCAGAGATGCCCAATCTTTTCTAACACTTCCTTTTCCCAAACACGTCCACCAGGATTGTGAGGATTGCAAAGGATATAAAGCTTCACATCCTCTTCTACTAATTCCTTTTCCAGCTGGTCAAAATCAATCTCAAACAGCCCATCCTTTTCCACCAAAGAATTGGTAATCAATCTGCGATTGTTCAGTTTGACACTGCGGGCAAAGGGTGGATAGACCGGTGTGTTAATCAGAACAGCCTCTCCTTCTTTTGTAAAGGCTTGAATAGCTGTTGAAATAGCTGGTACCACACCCTCGATAAAGACGAGGGCATCCTTGTCAAAGTGATACCCGTGTTGACTGGCTTCCCAATCCTGAACAGACTGAATCAAAGCATCGCTAGCATAGGTATAGCCATAGACCAACTGATCTGCGTAGGTTTGTATAGCTTGTCGAACTTCAGGCAAAACCACAAAGTCCATATCTGCTATCCAGGCTGGTAGAACTTCTCGATCAGCTTCCGCTTCTTTCCATTTATAGGTATGGTGCCCAAAACGATTGGGCAGGCTTGTAAAATCATATTTTCCCATATCTATCTTATCCTTCCAAAGCTTGATGCAAGTCCGCAATCAAATCTCTAGCATCTTCAATCCCAATTGACAAGCGCAAGAGGTCATCTGTTAAGCCATAGGAATGGCGCACTTCTGCTGGAATATCCGCATGAGTCTGAGTTGTCGGATAGGTAATCAGACTCTCTACCCCACCCAAACTTTCCGCAAAAGAGAAGACCTTCAAGCTATTTAAAATATGAGGAATACGTTTTTCATCCACTACTTTAAAAGAAATCATCCCCCCACGTCCTGTATAGAGCACTTCCTTGACAGCAGACGAATCCTTTAAAAAGGCAACCACTTCTTGGGCATTGGCTGTAGAACGTTCCATACGAAGAGACAAGGTTTTGAGACCACGAATCAACTGATAACTATCAAATGGCGACAAGACCGCCCCTGTCGTATTCAAATTGTAGAACAGTTGTTCATATAGTTCTAAACTATTAGTCACAACCACCCCAGCCAAGACATCATTGTGTCCTGCTAGATACTTGGTTGCTGAATGAAGAACAATATCCGCACCGTCTTCAATCGGACGTTGGTAAATCGGACTGTAGAAGGTATTGTCCACCACTACCTTTGCACCCTTGGCATGAGCTAGTTTGGCTAGTTTTGCAATATCAAATTCCAACATCAAGGGATTAGTTGGTGTTTCAATATAGAGAACATCCACATCTTTCTCTAACTCAGCAATCAGCTCTTCTTCTGTATTGGCATAGGTAAAATGGAACCGACCTTCCTGCTCCACTTGGTTGAACCAACGGAAAGAACCCCCATACAGATCGCGCACAGCCAAGACTTTACTTCCTACTGGAAAAACACTAAAGGCCAGTACAATCGCAGCCATACCTGAGCTCGTTGCTAGGGCATAGTCTGCTGATTCAATCGCAGCCAAGACCTCCTCTGCCTTACTGCGAGTTGGGTTTTTAGTCCGCGTATAGTCAAATCCAGTAGACTGGCCAAACTCTGGATGCTGATAAGTTGTTGAAAAATGTAGTGGTGTCACCAAGGCACCTGTCGCCTTATCTGACTTGATTCCCGCCTGGGCCAAAATTGTGTTGACGTGTAGTTCTTTGCTCATACAATACCTCCAAATCTATAGTAACTATTGTACCACTTATTTTCACTAACTCATTTTCTTGTTTTCAAGAGCTAGTTATAGTTTCAAACTATATAAAAACGATAGCTTCCCTAAGAAACTATCGTTTTTCCTGTTGAATAGACTGGTTATTTAACATGTTTTGCCAGTTCTTCTTGGGCTTTTTTATTTGATTCTTCTTTTTCTTTCAGCCATTTTTCTTTAGCCTTTTCGTACTCAGCAGTTGTCACCGTCTTATCTTGCAACTTGAGGTACTTGTATGACTCTACACCCTTATTTCCAGCTTGTGAGAATGGTGCTGAGAATGGAACTGTCTTTCTCAAGCTAGGTGTTCCACCCTTAGAAACGTTTGGAATTGCAAGGGCGCTATCAACGAGCCAAGCTTGAACTTCAGCATATTTTTCATAACGTTTCGCTGGATCCTGCTCTTTATTGGCTTCTTCCAACATTTCAGTATAGGTATCAAGTCCAACCGCCTTGGCTTTGTCATTGACTTCACCTGGCTCTAAACCAAGGTTTTGTAACATTCCACCGCTTTTCACGCTAAAGATATCAAGATAGCTTGATGGATCCAAGTAGTCCGCACTCCAACCACCATTGTAAAGGTCAAAATCCTTCTGGGCTGCTGTCTGAGCTAAATAACCAGAGCTATCATAATCCTCTGTTGACAGTTGTTGGATATCGATAACCACGTTCTCAGTTCCAAGAACAGATTCGATGGATTGCTTCATTGAGCTAATTTCTTGAATTTCTGTCTTATTGGTCATTTCTACAGTCTTATCCAAGTGAATCGGGAACTGAACACCTTTGGCTTCTAGTTCTTTCTTAGCTTCCGCAAACTTAGCTTTAGCCTTGTCAGGATTGTAGTATGGATCTTGCGCGTCTGCAAAGTTGATTCCTTGCCATTCTTGACCATAGTTGACCATCTTTTCTGAAACAACATCGCCAAAGTCTTTTCCGTTGATACTTACAAATGTAGGAGGTACAACTAGGTTACGAATAATCTTCGTTGCTCCGTCTTCCCCTTGAGATTGTGCCCCATAGGCCGTACGGTTGTAGGCAAAATTGATAGCTTGGCGGAAGTTTTTATTCAGAACTGCTTCTTGGGTAGATTTCTTTTCGATGTCAGTCGTTTTAGAAGTGAAATTATAAGATTTTCTATCTAGGTTAAAGTTCAAGTAGAAAGAAGTGGCATCTTGCATGCTGTAGATGATATTGTCCTTATTCTTCTCTTTAATCCCTTCAAAACTTGAGCTATTTGGATAGAGACGTGCGTAGCTGTATACTCCTTCTGTAAAGTTACGTGCTAGGGCATCTTGGTCACTTCCATCATAATAGGTCAATTTCACATCGTCCACAAAGACATTTTTAGCATCCCAGTAATTCGGATTTTTCTTGTATTCGATGACGGATTTTGAAACAAAGGACTTCATCAAGAAGGGACCATTGTACAAAATGTTAGAAGGATCAACCTTACCAAAATCATCCCCTTTTGATTTCAAGAAATCAGCATTGACAGGGAAGAGAATGGTTGAAGTTGTTTTAGAATTCCAGTAAGGTTCTGGTCGAGTCAAAGTGTACTGAACCGTTTGGTCGTCAATCGCCTTAACACCGACAGTTGAAAAGTCTGTTGTTTTACCGTTGATATAGTCATCCAAACCTGCTACCGAGTCTTGAACCAGGTACAAGGCTTCAGATTTTTTATCTGCCGCATATTTCAAACCTGTCACAAAGTCTTGAGCAGTTACAGGGGCGTATTCTTCACCTTCGTATGTATACCACTTGGCATCTTTACGAAGCTTGTAGGTATAGGTCAAACCGTCCTGAGAAACAGTCCAATCCTCTGCCAAAGATGGCACATAGTTACCGTATTGGTCGTTTTCCATCAACCCATCCACCAAATTGGTCACGATGTCATTGGTTGTTGCACGGTTTTCTGCCAGATAGTTCAAACTAGATGGATCGCTCGAGTAAACATAATTGTATGTTTTGGATGAACTTGCTGAGTTCCCACATGCGCTCAGTAAGATACCTGCGCTTAACACGACACTTGCCAGTGTCAGATACTTGGCCTTAGACTTTTTCATTTCCAGAACCTCCTGTTTTTAATATTTGACTTATTATACAACTTAAGTTTTATTTAGTCAATAGTTTTTTAAACAATAATTTTAAAAACATATTTTCACTCTATTAATTTTAGAAAAAATACTCCTTTTTTGATAAAAACAGAATAAAAACAACCTTTATATAACAGAAAGGTTGTTTCTTTATCTATATTTATAAAATATTTTTATGATAATTTAAATCGTGCTCTCAGGCGTTCTGCCTTCGATTTCCCGATTACTTTATCCAACAAGCAAATAGCTAGACTCATGAAGCCATAGAGAGCTCCACCTATACCGCCTATAAGAGCAACATATAGGAAGCTCCACAAACGTCCTGTTGGTTGGAAGAAAAATCCTAAAATCCACTGTAGGAAACCAACTAAGAGAAACATGACCATTGTCAAAATCGTAATTAAAATTGTCCGTTTTAAGATAATCTTACGGCGTGCACCCGTTACCTTGCAAATCTCTCGGTACATCAGAACATTTGGAATGATAAGTCCGATAGTCGTTGAGATTAAGGGACCGTAGCTGTGGAAAATGGCAATGGTTGGCAATTGCAAGACTAGCTTGGCAAGGGAACCATAGACAAAGTAAAGCACTGCCTTGCGATTGCGGAACATGGCCTGAAGCATAGGAGACAAGACCATATACAAGCCTAAGATAGTAGACTGCAAAACTGCAAAGACAAATAAACCCATGGCCAAACTATCTGGCTTCCCGTAAAAGACTGTATAAAGAGGTTCCCCTACCATGACCACTCCAACCGTTGCTGGCAAGAGAAACATAAAGAGCATGGTCATACTATCTTGGACTAGGCGAGCAGCAGCTCTCAAATCACCTTTGACATAATTTTCCGTCAAAAGTGGCAAGCCAACACTTCCAATCGAGACACCAACAGAGATCAAAATCATGGTGATTTTGTTGGGATTGGCTGAGAAATAGGAGAACATGACAACCAAGTCTTCCTTGCTATAGTTGGTAAACCAAGTCATACTGTTGATGAAGGTCATCTGATCCAAGATTTGGAAGAGTTGAATGGCTGATCCTGTCAGGATAAAAGGGATGGCTTCCTTGATGGTGTCAACTAAAAGTCGCTTGCTATTAATCTTATCTCGTGTTTCAAATACCTTTTGGAGCAGTCCCTCCTTGGAAAGAAAATGAATCAAGACTGCAAAACTTGCCACCATCCCCACAAAGGCCGCAAAAGTCGATTGGGTAACAGCTGATAGGTAGTCACCAGAACCCATCTTCATAATGAAGAAGGTCGCCAACAACATCCAGATAACACGAATCACCTGCTCAGCGATTTGACTCATGGCATAGGGTTTGAGGTTATTCATCCCTTGGAAAAAGCCTCGAATGACACTCATAGATGGGAAAATCAAGACCGCCCAAGCCAAGCTCTGCATGATGGGAATCAGGTCTTTCCCCACACCTGACAAATCTGCTAACCAGGGAGAAAAGAGATACAAGACCAAAGCAAAGACTAAGCCCAAGCCCGTCATAAAGCTTAGGAAACTCCGAATCAAGGCAAAGCTATGCTCTTCTTCTCGCATGGTATTGTACTTAGCCACTTGTTTGGCGACTGCAACAGGGATACCCGCTGTCGAAATCAGCAAGAACCAAGCATAGATGTTATACCCCATGGTAAAGAGACCATTTGCCTTGGCGGCATAAGTCCCCATCCAGATATACCAGGGAATAATATAGATAGCCCCAAGGAGGCGACTAATAAAGTTACTAGCTGTTAGCCAAGCAGTCCCTCGCAACATCTGGGCTTGCTGGTGATTGTTTTCGTTAGACATAGCTTCCTCATTCAATTTTGATAACTAGGAAAATTCCTTATCTTCCATTATAAACTTTTCCTTGTCACTTGTAAATTTACGACTTTCGGTTTACAATAGAAAGTATGATAAAGATTGAAACCGTATTAGGTATTTTAAAGAAAGATGGTCTCTTCCGTGAGATTATCGACCAAGGACATTACCACTATAACTACAACGAAGTTGTTTTTGATAGCATCAATTACGATAGCCGAAAAGTAAAAGAAGGCACTCTTTTTTTTGCAAAAGGTGCTGCCTTTAAAAAAGAATTCCTTACCTCTGCTATTACACAAGGTCTCGGATGGTATGTAGCTGAAAAGGACTACGAGGTCGGTATTCCTGTTATTGTCGTGAGCGATATTAAGAAAGCCATGAGTTTGATTGCTATGGAGTTTTATGGTAATCCACAAGAGAAACTCAAAATTCTCGCCTTCACTGGAACCAAGGGTAAGACAACAGCGGCCTATTTTGCCTATAACATCTTGGCTCAACACCATCGCCCAGCTATGCTGTCTACCATGAATACAACCTTAGATGGCGAGACCTTCTTTAAATCTGCCCTCACAACTCCTGAAAGCATTGATCTCTTTGACATGATGGCTCAGGCTGTTAAGAATGGTAGAACCCATCTCATCATGGAAGTCTCTAGTCAAGCCTATCTGGTCAAACGCGTCTATGGTCTGACTTTTGATGTAGGAGTGTTCCTCAATATCAGCCCTGACCATATCGGTCCGATTGAGCATCCTAGCTTTGAAGACTACTTCTATCACAAACGTCTCTTGATGAAAAATAGCCGAGCAGTTGTCATTAATAGCGACATGGACCACTTTTCTGTATTGAAAGAACAAGTGGAACATCAAGACCATGACTTCTATGGTAGCAAGTCAAGTAACCAAATCGAGAATTCCAGAGCTTTTAGCTTTTCAGCTACAGGTAAACTTGCTGGAGATTATGATATCCAACTCATTGGCCACTTCAATCAAGAAAATGCTATTGCTGCAGGACTTGCCTGTCTTCGTCTAGGTGCTAGTCTGGAGGATATCAAAAAAGGAATCGCTGCAACACGCGTTCCTGGACGTATGGAAGTCCTCACTCAGAAAAATGGCGCTAAGGTTTTCATCGACTATGCCCACAATGGCGATAGTCTGAAAAAACTCATCAATGTAGTTGAAACTCATCAAACTGGAAAAATTGCCCTGGTTCTCGGTTCGACTGGCAACAAGGGTGAAAGTCGCCGCAAAGACTTTGGCCTCCTCCTCAATCAACACCCTGAGATTCAAGTCTTTCTCACCGCTGATGACCCCAACTATGAAGATCCAATGACCATTGCGGATGAAATCAGTAGCTATATCAGTCATCCTGTTGAAAAGATTGCCGATCGTGAACAAGCTATCAAGGCAGCGATGGCCATCACAAATCAAGAACTCGATGCCGTGATTATTGCTGGTAAGGGAGCTGATTGCTACCAGATCGTCCAAGGAAAGAAAGAAGACTATCCTGGAGACGCAGCCGTTGCAGAACGTTATCTATAAAATCAAAAAACCAAGGGAAGCTTTCCCTTGGTTTTTTTAGTCTTCTTTCTTAAATGAGTTTTTAAGGCCTTCAACGGCACCTTCTACAGCACCTTTAGCATCTTCAACTACTTCTTTTGCTTTCGCAACTGTTTTTTCTACAGTGCCTTCTGCTTCTGTCTTGCTATCGCCAGTAACTTTACCAAATCCTTCTTTGATAGCACCAGTTGCTTGATCCAATTTATTTTCAAGTGACATAGCTTTGTCTCCTTTGCTTTTAATACGATAAACGTTATCGCTTACATTCAGTTTATGCTTATTCTTTAGTAAAGTCAAACAATCTGCTCAAAAGCAAGCAATTAAGGTAAATAGAAAGTCAACCGTTCCTTGTCGAAATCAACAGCCAACTCATACTTCCCTTCTTTGTTTTGCACAACATAGCCCAAGACGACTAGACTCTCAACGAAGATATCACGGCGTTTCTGTATCAGTTGGTCTTTTTTGAGAAACTTCAGTAAAAAGGTCGTCATATACTTGAGGGCGTACTCAGGATTGACATCTCCCAAAATATCATAGAGTTCCTGCTGTTTTTCTGTCAAAGGATATTGGTGCTTGACCTTGTAGAAATAATTAGACAGGGTCATCTTTTCTCTTGCAAAGTCCGTACGTTCGACTAAAATGGCAGCATTGGTTTGATTGCGCAATTCTGTCTCAAAAGTCTTCTCCAACAAGGCTTGATAGACTGGACTATCCTCTCTGACAAAAATCTCTTGATCCAGTTCAAGATCATCAAGGGACTCAAGCATAGGAAGATTGAGGTAATAACGCTTGTTTTCCCTTAGGATCAAACCTGCCTTTATATACTCTTCCATGAGTTTATCAACTGCCGCACCTGGAAACTGGGCCTTGATTTCTCGGAGGATCACATCGTCATGCTGGTCCAGATAGTCAACCAAATCTATAAAAAATGGCTGTCGAGTCAAACGAGATGGATTAAAAATCTGAATCATGAAGATTCCTTTCTTTACATTCTAAAAGAGGGGATGCTACTAGTTGACTAGGATTGGTCCCTGGCTGGTTCAGGGGCACTGGAAGTTCGAGTTTCCTGTAATATTCCCTCCAGAAATCACTAATCTCCTGCTCCCCGTCCCCAAATTGCATCGGAATCATCTCAAAAATAGGCAGGATTTCTGCGATGTACTGGGAGCAGTAAAAGCCATCCCCATTGGGATAAAAAGAGCTATTATAAGGAGCTCCTAGATGCTTGCAAGCCTTCTCCTTCACCAAGTCAGCTTCCAGCTCTGGATAGACATAAAGATCGTAGAGATGAGTCGGTTCAAAAAAATCAGCTGGTTCTTGACAGATAACACCTGCCTGCCCACTAGCATGGTAGATCAAACCGTCCAAAAAGATGGCTACATGACTATAGTTCCCAGTAGAATCCTGGATGGCCTGCCCCATATCTGAAAGATCCTTCACAAAAATCAAATCGCCATTTTCTAACATCTTCCTCTCCTAGAAAAAAAGGAGCCGAAACTCCTTTAGCTATATGGAAACAAGTGTTTCTACGTTTCAATTATCACTCAGGAACTTACCCATTAAAGCTTTCAGTCAACTGAGGCACCACTTGTTTCTTACGTGAAACAGCACCTGGAAGGAAAGCGTGGTTGTTTTCAAGTTTGAAGTTGAAAGCTGCTTCCACCTTGTCCATGTTTGATCCAAGAGCCAAAATTTCAGAGTTTGAGTTGACGATATCTGTAATCATCAAAACAAAGTCAGAGTAGCCGTTTGCTGCATTAGCCGCTTGCATTGCAGCTTCAATTTCTGCTTGGCGTTCCAAGACTTCAGCAATATCAACTGTGTTCACTTGGGCAACACGAACCTTATTTCCGTTGAGTTCAAATGTCTTAGCATCGATGTCAATCAATTCTTCAGCAGATTTACTAGCCAAGTTAGTACCAGCCTTGAGCATAGCAAGACCGTATTCTTCCAAGTTCACACCAGCCAAGTCAGCCAATTCAGGAGCAATGACTTTATCTGATGGGTGTGTTGTTGGTGATTTCAAAAGAAGGGTATCTGAAATCAAACCTGAAAGCATCAATCCTGCGATTTCTTTAGGAACTGTTACACCGTGTTCTTTGAACATACGGTATACGATAGAAGATGCTGATCCAACTGGCTCCAAGCGCATGTAAAGCGGGCTTGCAGTTTCAAAATTAGCCACACGGTGGTGGTCTACTACTCCGTAAACTTCTACTTCAGCGATATCTGACACTGACTGTTGGAATTCATTGTGGTCAGTTAAGATAACTTGCGCTGCACCTTCTGCTTTAGCAGATGTGATAACACGCGGTGCTTCTACACCAAAATAGTTCAAAACAAAAGCTGTTTCTTCATTTGGAGTACCGAGAGCTACTGCTTCCGTGTCCAATCCATAAGCTTCTTTTGCAAGATAGGCAAAGGCTACAGATGACCCGATGGCATCTGAGTCTGGATTTTGGTGACCAAATACTAGAATCTTAGACATGATAATACCTCTTTAAATTTATTCATCTTATTTTAGCACTTTTTTCCTCTTTTGACAAAAGTAAGAGGAGTCAAAAGACTCCTCGTTAGACATCAATATGGTTGACTAGATTTTTCTCTTGATTTTCGGATAAAAATCGTTCCTTCTGTGAACGTTTCTTTCGTTTGAGGAGAGCCTCTGCAGACATGGCTTCTTCCTTACTGGCAAAACCCTGAGTATAGATGAGTTTGACTGGCAAGCGAGCTCGTGTATATTTGGCTCCCTTCCCACTATTGTGGACAGCGAGGCGTCTTCTCACGTCAGTCGTATAACCGGTATAGTAGGAACCATCACGACACTCCACCACATACATATAAGCCTTATAATCCATAATAAATCTCTTGAATTTCTGGGGTATAGGAACCATCATCATTGTGAACGATGAGAGGTGGCAAGACCTTGAAGCCACTCGTTGAGCCATCCTTGATAGCTTCGATTAAGAGCATATTGGCCTCCTTCTCACGTTTAGGATAGACAAATTGCAGGCGCTTGGGTGCCAAATTATGGCGTTTGAGCATGTCCAAGATATCCAAGATCCGATCTGGACGATGAACCATGGCCAAACGGCCATTAGACTTGAGAATACTTTGAGCACTTCGGCATATTTCTTCTAGGTTAGTCGTAATTTCGTGTCTGGCCAGAAGGTAGTGTTCACTCTCGTTCAGATTAGAATGCGGATCCACCTTAAAATAAGGCGGATTGCACAAAATCATATCCACCTTACTTCCCTGAATGTGGGCAGGCATATTTTTCAAATCATCACAGATGACCTGCATCTGCTCTTCCAAGCCATTCAACTGAACCGAACGCTCTGCCATATCCGCCAAACGCTCCTGAATCTCTACAGATATTATCCGCGCCTGAGTACGTGAACTAGCAAAAAGTCCCACTGCACCATTTCCAGCACAAAAGTCCACAATTAAACCCCGTTTAGGGAAGCGAGGAAAGCGTGATAAAAGAACACTATCCACCGAATAGCTAAACACCTCTTTATTTTGAATGATCCTGATATCTGTCGAAAAGAGCTGATTGATTCGCTCTCCTGGTTTTAATAATTGTTCTTCTTTCATACTTTCATTATAACAAATAATGTTAATATTACAAACGCTTTAGATAATCGTATTTACGGTTTCTTTTTTAAATGCTCTAATGCTTCACGCGTCCAAACAGGCATCATTCGCCCAAGTGGTGCAAAACCGTGCTTGATCCGATCATTTGAAAAACGTCTCCGTCTTGGCAATTGATGTTTTTCCTCTTCCAAGGTACGTATGGAAAGACTAGCCTTACCAGTGTATTCGTCAAAATCCACCACCTGAACTTGGACTTCATCGCCAATTTTTAAAATGTCATAAATATTTTCAATAAATCCCGTCCGAATCTCCGAGATGTGAATCAGCCCTGTCACCCCTGTCTCTAACTCAACAAAGGCACCATAGGGCTGAATTCCTGTAATACGCCCAGTTAGCTTATCACCAATTTTCATTCTAGTCCTCAATTTCAATCGTTTCAATTACTACATCTTCAACTGGCTTGTCCATTGCACCTGTCTCAACAGCTGCAATGGCATCCAAGACTGCAAATGATTCTGCATCTACCAATTGCCCAAAAACAGTATGGCGACGGTCAAGGTGAGGAGTTCCACCTTGTTCTGCATAAATCTCAGCGATCGGTTCAGGCCAGCCACCACGAGCAATCTCTTTCTTAGAGTACGGCAAATGTTGGTTTTGAACGATAAAGAACTGGCTACCGTTGGTATTTGGACCAGCATTGGCCATAGAAAGGGCACCACGGATATTATAGAGCTCCTCAGAAAATTCATCTTCAAAAGCTTGTCCATAAATAGACTCACCACCCATACCAGTACCGGTTGGGTCCCCGCCTTGGATCATAAAGTCCTTGATAATTCGGTGGAAAATCACACCATCATAGTAACCGTCTTTTGACAGAGCAACAAAGTTGGCTACTGTTTTGGGAGCCTGATCAGGGAAGAGCTTGATACGCAAGTCTCCGTGATTTGTCTTAATGGTCGCAAGAGGACCTTCTACTGTTTCAATTTCTACTTGTGGGAAATGCAATTCTTTTTCTACCATACCAAATCCTTCTAAGGCATCAAAAATGCCATCTTCTTCTACTGTTTTTGTAATATAATCTGCTTTTTCTTTGATTTTATCATGAGAAATTCCCATAGCGACACTAATACCTGCATAATCAAAGAGTTCTAAATCGTTAAGACCGTCCCCAAAGACCATAACATTCTCTGGTTTCAAGTCTAGATGTTCCACCACCTTGGCTACACCAGTTGCTTTGGATCCTGAAATTGGCACGATATCAGACGAATGTTCATGCCAACGCACCATGCGAAGTTTATCTGATAAAGACTCTGGTAAGTGCAAGTCATCCCCTTTATCTTCAAAGGTCCACATCTGATAAATGTCTTCTTTCTCATAGAAGTCAGGATCCACATCCAAGTTCGGATAAATTGGATCAATAGCCTCACTGATCAGTTCTGTTCGAGTGGAGAGTTTGGCGTCATGACTGCCAACCAAGCCATATTCAATCCCCTCTTTTTTGGTCCAAGAAATGTACTCTTCTACATCTGACTTCTCAATCTGATGCTGATAAACGACATTTCCTTTTTTATCTTCTATGTAGGCACCATTCAGAGTTACAAAAAAGTCAGGCTTGAGATCTTGAATCTCTGGAACAACACCAAAAATGCCACGCCCAGATGCAATCCCTGTCAAAATCCCTTTTTCTCGCAACTGCTTAAAAACCGTGGGAATCGTAGCTGGAATAAAACCTGTCTTTGACGTACGCAGGGTATCATCAATATCAAAGAAGACAATCTTAATCTTCTTTGCCTTGTATTTTAATTTCGCATCCATCTCTCTACCTCTTTCAATCTAACTCTTTCCATTATACCATAAAGTAGAGAAATCCCATATCTCCAAAAAATTCGCTACCTCTTATTCAAATTCTTTGGATAAATACAGAACTAAATCATCATTATTTTGAATAGTGACATTCATTTCCAACGGTTGGTTTCGATACCAAACACCCGAACCATCTGGAATATAGCCTCGTTTGATGTACAATCTCTGAGCAGGTCCATAACCTGAATGGAGCCCAACACCAAGGGTCACATTACCCGATATGAGTTCAACTCGTTTTTCTGCTTCTTCCATCAAGAGATTTCCAATACCTTGATTTTGAAAGGGTTCAAAGACATTGAAATCTGAAAGTTCTGGATGGATTTCTGCGAACGGTCCTTGCTTAGCGCAGGGCAAAATTGTGATATAACCCGCTAAAGCACCCTCAAAATCAGCAACTAAGACTTCTCTCTCCCCACATTCTTGTTCAAGAAAATATCTAGCCAAAATTGCTTCTCTACCCGGCCAACCTTGATTGATAAAACCTTGGGATAGATCTTTAATGTCAGATTCTTGCATTTTTCTAATTGAACATGTCGTCTTCATAAGGGTGCTCCTTTAAATCTTTCTCCTACCATTATAGCACGAGAATGAAGATGAAGATGAAGATGAAGATGAAGATAAAAAGAAAAAGAACTAGCTTACTAAAATTAAAATCCTACTAGATCCAAAAGTAGCTGTTTCTAACAGATACTCATAAAAATCTGAAAAATAGATTTCCCAGATTTCAACTCGCTTTCACACTTCCATACTCGTGAAAAAAAGACCCGTCGGGGTCTTGATTCGCTTTCTTATTTTCAAACTCATGAAAAAGAGGTCCACTGGACCTCTTTTTTAATCTTCGTTTACGAAAGGCATCAAAGCCATTACGCGAGCGCGTTTGATAGCTGTTGTTACTCTACGTTGGTTTTTAGCTGAAGTTCCTGTTACACGACGAGGAAGGATTTTCCCACGTTCTGAAATGAAACGGCTAAGAAGCTCAGTATCTTTGTAATCAACATATTCAATTTTGTTTGCTGCGATGTAATCAACTTTTTTACGGCGTTTGAATCCGCCACGACGTTGTTGAGCCATGTTTTTTCTCCTTTATAGTATTAATTGTCCATTAGAATGGTAAATCATCATCTGAAATGTCCAATGGATTTGTTGCTCCAAATGGATTTTCAGAACGTGAAAAGTCTGGTACTGGGTTTGCAGGTGCTGATTGAGCAGCAGTTGGTGCAGAATATGCGCCACCTGAATGTCCTTCACGCACTCCGCGGCTTTCCAACATTTGGAAATTATCCGCCACGACTTCTGTTACGTAAACACGTTGTCCTTGCTGGTTATCGTAACTACGAGTCTGGATACGACCTGTGATCCCGATAAGAGAGCCTTTTTTAGCCCAGTTAGCAAGATTTTCAGCCTGTTGGCGCCACATAACGACATTGATAAAATCAGCCTCACGTTCACCATTTTGACTCTTAAATGTACGGTTTACTGCAAGAGTAAAAGTCGCAACTGCTACATTTGATGAGGTATAACGCAACTCAGCGTCACGCGTCATACGCCCTACAAGTACAACATTGTTAATCATAATCTACCTTCTTACGCGTCAAGTTTGACGATCATATGACGAAGAATGTCAGCGTTAATTTTTGAAAGACGGTCAAACTCTTTAAGAGCTACGTCGTCGTTTGCTTCAACGTTAACGATGTGGTAAAGTCCTTCACGGAAATCTTGGATTTCATATGCAAGACGACGTTTTTCCCAGTCTTTTGATTCAACAACAGTTGCACCGTTGTCAGTCAAGATAGAGTCAAAACGTGCTACCAAAGCGTTTTTCGCTTCTTCTTCAATGTTTGGACGAATGATATAAAGAATTTCGTATTTAGCCATTGATATGTTCCTCCTTTTGGTCTAATGACCCCAAGTCTTTGCAAGGGGTAAGTGAGGTTCGCTCACAATAAACCATTATACTAGAAAAACTGATAGATAGCAAGTAAAAAAGATAAAAGTGAAAAAATAACTTTATTACTTAGAAATAACATCATCTTTGAGTTTCAAAGCTCCGGCCATCTCTTTCAAAATGAAAAATAGCAAAAAACTGGCTAGTACTAAAATGAGCCCTAAGTAAAGGAAGGCTACTACAAATCCTAGATAGTCAATCAACCACCCCGTCAGAGGAAAAATGACAATCATACTCAGGCTGAACATCATAGAGTAGACACTTAGCATGGTTGCCCGTACCTCACTTGGAAGTCGCTTTTGTAAATCATTATCAAAAATCGGCTGAAAGAGAGCATATAAGGCGTTACTGATCAAATAAACCAAAATATAAATCAGCGGCGTACCAAAGTAGGAAAGCAAATAAGTTCCTCCCGTCAAGAGTACAAGAATGGGAAAGAGTTTTAAGGCTGAATACTTCTTTCCAATCTTACTTGCTAGATAAACTGCCCAGATATTCAAAACACTGCCCATCAACATGACCATCGAAATCTGCCACCCTTCTAAGTCAGGAAGTTGATTTTGATAGTAAAAATAAAACATGCACATCAGTGTCCCGATGATTTGGGAAAGAATCATCCAACTAAAAAGACTGGGGTTTCTCCGCAACTCCTCTTTGACAGTCCAGATTATTTTTTTCATCGTCAAACGCTCAGATTTTTGCGCTTTAACACTAGGCTCTTTTAGCATCCAAGTTAGGAAAAGAACGATTATAGAAGTAACAATCATGATATAGTAGGTCAAGTGCAATTGACCATGGACAAAAAATCCCGCTAAAACGGTCCCCAAAGACCGAGTCCCTTCTGCGACTCCTGACATAAAACTGGAGATAGACAAGTAGCGCTCTTTTAATCCAGCCTCCACAGCCGAATCATAAACCATGGCTGCACTCGTCCCCGAATCAAAATTATAAGACAAGGCACTCACCACCATAGCGAGTGCGTAAATCCAAAAATTACCTTGCCCTGCTAACATGAGAATAGACGAGGCAATCCCAGCTATTCGACTTAAATATAGATTGGTTTTATAGGAATAGCGGTCAGCTAACATTCCTGAGGGAATTTCACAGATGACACTGGTGGCATGAAAAATACTTTCCAATAAGCCAATCTGCCAAAGCGACATCCCGTTTTGACTGAGAAATAGAATCCAAAAGCTGGTAATGCCCAGAAAGGCAAAAAATTCCACACCAGCCATGAGACCGATATTCTTCCGGTAATTTCGTTTAAACATAGTTTCTCCTTTAACAAGTGTATTTGTATCTTTGTGTTTGTCACTTGTTAAGCTGTGCTTTACATGTTCTCCACCTCTTCTTTCTTCTACTTTGAAAAAACGCCCTAAGGGCGTTTGGATTCATTTTATGGTTTGATACGATGCAACATACGTGGGAATGGAATGGCTTCACGGATGTGTTTTGTACCTGCTGCGAAAGTGACCATACGCTCGATACCAATACCGAATCCTCCGTGTGGTACTGTGCCATATTTACGAAGGTCAAGGTAAAATTCATATTCTGTACGATCCATGCCAAGTTCATCCATCTTAGCGACAAGGGCATCGTAGTCTTCCTCACGCATAGAACCACCGATGATTTCTCCATATCCTTCTGGTGCAAGCAAGTCTGCACAAAGCACGCGCTCTGGATTTCCAGGAACTGGTTTCATGTAGAAGGCCTTGATAGCTGCTGGGTAGTTCATGACAAATGTTGGCACACCAAAGTGGTTTGAAATCCATGTTTCGTGTGGTGAACCAAAGTCATCGCCATGCTCAAGATGCTCGTAGTCAGCGTCTTCATCATTTTCATGCTCTTGCAAAAGGTCAATGGCTTGATCGTAAGTGATGCGTTTGAATGGCTCTGCAATGTAGCGTTTCAAGAGCTCTGTATCACGTTCCAAGGTTTCCAAGGCTTGAGGCGCACGATCCAAAACGCCTTGAAGAAGAGCTTTTACGTAAGCTTCTTGCAAGTCAAGTGATTCATCGTGTGTCAGGTAGGAGTACTCAGCATCCATCATCCAAAACTCAGTCAAGTGACGGCGTGTTTTTGATTTTTCAGCACGGAATACTGGACCAAAGTCAAAGACACGGCCAAGAGCCATAGCACCCGCTTCAAGATAAAGCTGACCTGATTGGCTCAAGTAGGCTGGTGTTCCAAAGTAGTCTGTTTCAAAGAGTTCAGTTGAGTCTTCTGCTGCATTTCCTGAAAGAATAGGGCTATCAAACTTCATGAAGCCGTTCTTATCAAAGAACTCATAAGTTGCGTAGATGATGGCGTTACGGATTTGCATAACAGCTACTTGCTTACGAGAACGGAGCCACAAGTGACGGTTGTCCATCAAGAAGTCTGTTCCGTGTTCTTTTGGAGTGATTGGGTAATCTTGTGATTCACCAATAACTTCGATGTCAGTGATATCCAACTCATAGCCAAACTTAGAACGTTCGTCTTCTTTGACAATTCCTGTCACATAAACAGAAGTTTCTTGGCTCAATCGTTTGATGACATCAAACTTCTCAAGTCCCACTTCTTCACCGAATTTTTCTACAAAGTTTGGTTTGAAGGCAACTCCTTGGAAAAAGGCCGTTCCATCACGCAATTGCAAGAAGGCAATTTTCCCTTTTCCTGATTTGTTGGCAACCCAGGCTCCGATGGTCACTTCTTGACCAACGTAGTCTTTTACATCGATAATTGTTACACGTTTTGTCATAATCTATCTTCCTTTTTTCGTTTAACTTGTCCGAAGACATCATTACCCACTATTTTACCATAAATAGACTGCGATAGCTAGGTTCTACTAGAGAAAAATCGCGAGATTTTCGTTACAAAAAATCTTCGCTAAAAAGGCGAAGATTCTAAGTTTTATTTTTCCATAAACCGATGCAAACGGCGAATAGCTTCTTTTAATGTATCCAAGTCTGTGGCATAGCTGAGACGAACATTTTCTGGTGCTCCAAATCCAGCTCCTGTAATCAAGGCAAGACCGACTTCTTCGAGGATAGCCGTTGTAAATGCTGTCACATCAGTATAACCTTTCATCTCCATCGCTTTTTTAACATTTGGGAAGAGATAGAAGGCTCCCTGGGGCTTGACAACTTCAAATCCTGGCACTTGGCACAAGAGAGGATAGATGGTATTCAACCGTTCCTCAAAGGCTTGGCGCATGGTTTCGACAGAGTCTTGTGGTCCAGTTAGGGCTTCAATGGTAGCATATTGTGATACAGCAGTCAGGTTGGAGGTTGTTTGACCTGTTAGTTTGCTCATGGCAGCAATAATCTCAGGATTTCCCACAGCATAACCTACCCGCCAACCAGTCATGGCATAGGCCTTAGATACACCGTTAATCACGATGGTTTGCTTGCGAATGGCTTCTGACAAACTAGAGATTGGAACAAATTCGTTCCCGTTATAAACCAAACGACCATAAATATCATCTGCTAGGATAAGGACATCATGTTCAACAGCCCAATTTCCGATAGCCAAGAGTTCCTCACGAGAATAGATCATACCGGTCGGATTGGATGGCGAATTGAGAACCAAGACCTTGGTCTTATCTGTTCGGGCTGCTTCTAGCTGCTCTACTGTTACTTTAAAGTGATTGTCTTCCTTGGCCTGGACAAAGACTGGCACACCTTCTGCCATCTTGACCTGGTCTCCATAGCTGACCCAGTAAGGTGTAGGGATGATGACTTCATCACCTGGATTGACCACAGCCATAAAGAAGGTGTAGAGAGAGAACTTAGCACCAGTGGCAAAGGTAACCTCGTTAGCTGCTACAGAATACCCATAATAGCGTTCAAAATAGGTATTAACCGCCGCTTTTAACTCTGGTAGGCCTGATGCAACTGTATAGAAGGAAGCTCGTCCATCTCGAATCGCTTCTATCGCTGCATCCTGAATATTTTCAGGAGTATGAAAATCTGGCTGTCCCAAGGTTAAGAAAAGAACATCCTTTCCCTGAGCCTTTAATGCTTTGGCTCTTGCATCACTGGCTAGAGTGACGCTTTCTTCCATTTCTAGTACACGTTTGGATAGTTTCATATGCCCTCCTTATTGGATCACTGCTCCTGTTTCAAAGTCCACCAGATAGTACTGGCTTCCAGACTTAACTTCCCAAATTGGCTTGTCCTGATAACGGCCAAAGGTGACTTTGTCAATGTCGCTAGCTCCTTTTTCCCTCGAAATCGTCGTTGCCTTGTCTTGAGAAATCCCCTTATCAAGCTGATAAACATAAATCTTGTGGTCATTCTTTTCAATCAGTACGGCAATGGCCCCTTGCTTTTTATTATGCCCCAAAACGCTGTAATAAGCTTCCGAACCATTAAAAAAATCAACCTGATCTGCCTTTTCCAATTCTGCATACTGCTTGGCCAGTTTCTCTCCTTCAACCCTAGCATCTTGATAAGGTTTCATGCTGAGTGAAATCAGATAAAGGAAGGAAGTGGTCATGACTAGTAGTACCAGAGCAATGCCGATTCCGTATTGTATAAGTAGCTTGTTTTTTGCTTTTTTCTGTCTTAGTTTCACTCGTCTATTTTACCATCTCTCCTCCTTTATTACAAGTGAAGACAGGAACATTCTAAGAATCTTTCCCTACAAAATATCAGTTCTTGTTTTTCTCTCTCATTATTGATAAAATAGCCTTATGAAACAACATTTAAAAGAGAAAATTTCCGATAATCAACTAGACTTAAAAACGGCTATCATCCTCAATAAAGCCATACGAACTTTTAAAGCATATGAAGCCAAGGCTGCTAAAGAACACGGGCTAACACCCACTCAATTTTCAGTTTTGGAAACCCTCTATAGCAAGGGGGAACTGCGCATTCAGGATTTGATTGAAAAAATGCTAGCCACTTCTGGAAACATGACTGTTGTCATTCGAAATATGGTTCGAGATGGCTGGATTTCTAGAACTTGTGACCCAAAGGATCGTCGCTCTTTTTTCCTGAAATTAACACCTGCAGGACGCAGAAAAATCGAAGAGGTTCTTCCTGACCATATCGATTCTATAGTAGAAGCACTCAGCATCTTGGAAGATGGTGAAAAGGAAGACTTAATCCGCATTTTAAAAAAATTTAAAGATTTGTGAGCAAAATTATTGCTAATTAGTATCAATTGTTGTAACATAGATGGTAACAAAAGAGTTCGCTCTTTGAATTTTAAACTAAAGGAGACACATCATGTCTAAAAAAGTATTATTTATCGTCGGTTCACTACGCCAAGATTCTTTCAACCACCAAATGGCCCTCGAAGCTGAAAAAGCACTTGCTGGAAAAGTGGAAGTCAGCTATCTTGATTACTCAGCTGTTCCTCTCTTCAGCCAAGATTTGGAAGTTCCAACTCATCCAGCTGTAGCTGCTGCTCGTGAAGCAGTTCTTGCTGCGGATGCTATCTGGATCTTCTCTCCAGTCTACAACTTCTCTATCCCTGGAACAGTAAAGAACTTGCTTGACTGGCTCTCTCGCGCCATTGACTTGTCTGATACACGTGGTGCTTCTGCCCTCCAAGACAAGTTTGTCACTGTCTCATCTGTAGCCAATGCCGGTCACGAACAACTCTTTGCTATTTACAAAGACCTCTTGCCATTTATCCGTACACAAGTCGTTGGTGACTTTACAGCTGCTCGTGTCAATGACTCTACTTGGTCAGACGGAAAATTGGTGTTAGAAGAAGCAACTGCTTCATCACTTGCAAAACAAGCTGACGACCTTCTTGCAGTCATCAATTAGACGCATAATGAAAAACTCCTAGAAAGATGGATGTTCCAATCGTTCTGGGAGTTTTACTGTATTTAGCTGTGAAGAAAAAGGCAATCAATTCACTAATCGATTCTTTAGTCTGACTTACATTTTAAAAGTTGACCAGATAAGTTCTCTGAAGCATATCTGGTCAACTTTTCCTATAAATTATCCCTGCCAATTTTCTTGGTCTTCTTTAAAGCGTTTTAGGAGAGCGAGTCCTTCTGGCGTGATATAACCTTCTTCTTGTGCTATGTGGATGAGTTCGCTGTAATTTGAAAGTGTCACCAATTTCACACCAGCATCCGCAAAATTCTTATCTGCTTTTGGCAATTGATAACTGAAAATCGCTACAACTCCAAGCACATCTGCTCCTTCGCGTTTAGCAGCTGCTACGGCTTCAAGAACAGACCCACCCGTTGAAATGAGGTCTTCAACAACAACCATTTTTTGACCTTGAGCTACACGACCTTCGATTTGGTTTCCTGCACCGTGGTCTTTTGGTTTGCTACGGATGTAGGCAAAAGGCAAGTTCATCTTATCAGCGATGATGGCTCCGTGTGGAATCCCTGCTGTTGCAGTTCCTGCAATCACTTCTACCTCTGGAAAGGCTGTCTTGATAGCATCTACAAAACCATTTTCAATCAAGCTACGAGTCTCTGGATAGGCTAACGTCACACGGTTGTCAGTATAAATCGGCGATTTGATACCAGATGCCCAAGTGAAAGGTTCCTCTGGTTTGAGGTAAACGGCTTGGATTTTCAAGAGGTGGCTAGCGATATCTTTAGCAAGTGTCATAGTATTCTCCTTTGTTTTTATAATCTATTTCTTTAATTTCAGTCTTGGTTCCATTCATCCTTGATAGCATGATAAGCTACAACAGGATCCTCAGCTTGGGTAATAGGACGTCCCACTACGATATAGTCACTACCGATTTGATAGGCGTCCGCTGGCGTCATGACACGTTTTTGGTCTCCTACCGCAGCTCCCGCTGGACGAATTCCCGGTGTCAAACAGATAAAATCTTTGCTTGTTGCTTCTTTGATAAGCTTGACTTCCTGAGCTGAGCAAACGACACCGTCCAAGCCCGCTTCAGCTGTCTTCTTGGCATAGTGGATCACAGACTCTTGCAGGCTGGTTTGGATATTTTGAAAGTCTCTCATTTGTTCTTCAGAAGTTGAAGTCAATTGAGTGACAGCAATCAATTTTGCTTCTTTCCCAAGACCTTCACGCGCAGCCTTCATCATCTCCACACCACCTGCAGCATGAACGTTGGTCATGTCTACACCAAGCTGAGATAAGACCTTCATGGCAGATTTTACTGTATTTGGAATGTCATGTAGCTTGAGATCCAAAAAGACACTATGCCCCAGTAACTTCAAATAACGGACAACTTCTGGACCTTCCGCATAATAAAGCTCCATCCCCACTTTTAGATAAAGACTTTCTTCTGCTGGGAAAAGAGATAAAAATTCCTTGACCGCCTCAAAACTAGAAAAATCAAGAGCAATAACTGGACGATGTTCACGCATACTTTTCTCCTTTTACCTTTGTAAGCTAGAGAGCATGAAAAAAGGAACCTGCCAACAGCAAGGTTCCACGAAAAATGGGTAGTCTCCACCCTTTCACCGTCTAACCTTAGCTGCCTCTCTGGACTGCTTTAAAGGTTTTTTTCTATTCTATTATTTATAGTAGGACTTGTCAAGCAAAAACTCGAAACTGGACTTCTATACCATTCAAAATCAAGAGGAAAAGTTAGTCTAACGACTCTGTGATTGCTGGCTCGTTTGACTTCCCTGTTCTTCTTGTTTTTTCTTTTCTTCTTCCTGTTTTTTCTTCTCAGCTTCCTTGGCCTCTTGTTTGGCTTTTTCCTCAGCCTCTTCTATCAATTTATCCGCTATGGTATAGCTGTACGCTCCAGCCTCCATATCGACTACACTCGGTTCTGTCAATTGTGGCTTGATTTTGCTGTAATAAGGCAATTTCTTACTCAATTCTGACAAGGGAACCAAAATCTCATCTGTGTCCAGCATAGTAATTTTTAAAAGATCTGCTGTTGCCTTGCTCGGAGCTAATTCGATTTTCTGGATTTGACTCTTGATATCCTCACTGATAGTAGATAATCCTGTGATCAGCTCTTTCACCTGCTGCTCATCATTAAAGGTAACTGTCAGATAAGTCTCAGGCAAGTTTAAGCGATTTACAGGAGTTGACTCAACCGCACCACTAGAAAGAATTGGATAATACTCTTCACCAGACACATAATAACCGACAATATCAAACTCCTTAACCTCAATCGTAAAGTTAGTCGGAAATTGATAGTTAATATTCGCTGATTCTATCCAATGGTTGGACTTGATTCGCTCAGCGTATGTTTCCTTATCCAACAATAGAGCTAAAGTATAGTCACTATCTTGAATTCCAGAAGCCTGTTTGATGTCATCCGCCTGCGTGTTACTATTTCCCTTAACCTCGATATTTTTGATGGTCGAAAGTGGAGTCAACAGATAGACTGAAAAAAGGAGGACTAGGACACTGGGTACCAAGATACTAACTGCCCGCCAAATATGAACAGGCGCAATTTTAGGCTTGGCAGGTTTTTCTGCTTTCTCTGGTTTCTCTGGTTTTTCTGTTTTTTCTTTTTTCTTCTTCTCTTTTTCCTCTTTGACTTTCCGGGCATCCTTTTGAGATTTTTCTTCTTTTTCGGATGGTTCCTTGCTTGGACTTGAGGCTTCCTCATCTGACTCACTCGATGATTTCTTAGATTCCTCCAATAGTTTCGAGTGGGCTTCCTTACGAGCTTGTTTTTCCTTTTCCTTCTCTTCAGCTAGGGCAGCTTCTTCCTCAGCCTTCTTCTTCAGGTATTCCTGGTTTCGTTTCTGCCATTCAGACAATTCTTGCTTCTGGTTTGATTCTTTTTTCTTATCCTTTGACATTGATATTCCTTATGCTAGGTCTTTTCTTAGTAGATCGTAAAAATCTGCAAGAGATTTCAATTCAGTCGAAGCTTTCATGCGAGCTTGGTACTGTTCCTTGTGACTAAGCAAGTGATTGAGTCTCTCCTCTAAACTTTCCAAGGTCAAGTCACTTTCTTGAAGTTCTTCTGCATAACCTTTCTTAACAAAATAGGCTGCATTTTCAATCTGGTCTCCTCGACTTGCTTCACGACCCAATGGTACGATGAGATGGAGTTTCGCCATGGCTAAGAGCTCAAAAATCGTATTGGCACCGCCACGCGTCACCACCACATCTGCTATCTCCATCAAGGGTTGATAGAGGTCCGTCACATAGTCAACACGAAAGAGATTTTGACTCAACTCGTTCAGACTAGTATCTCCAGTGAGATTAATGATATTGTAGCGTTCGGTCAGCTCTTTTTTATGGTCTGTCACCAATTGGTTAAAGACACGAGCTCCTGCAGAACCACCGACAAACAATACTGTAGGCAATTTAGGATTAAAGTGGGTTTGGATATCCACCAATTCATCTGGTTCAGGAGTGTTTTGGTCTGAAACCTTGGTCACTGCTCCCACATGCTCAACTTTTACGAGACCAGCAGCCTGCTCAAATGTTGAATACATCTTGGTCGCAAATTTATAGGCGATTTTATTGGCCAAGCCCATAGACAGGTCAGATTCATGAATAAAGACTGGCACTCCTGACACCCGCGCTGCGATAACCGGCGGTACAGAGACAAATCCTCCCTTAGAAAAAAGAGCCTGTGGACGCAGCCGTAACATGATAAAGAGGGATTGGACAATTCCCCAACCAACTTTAAACACGTCCAGCATATTTTGCCAAGAGAAATAGCGACGCAACTTCCCAGTCGCAATGGAATGAAAGGTCACATTCAAGCTTGACTTGAGGATTTCTTGGTGTTCGATTCCGTGTTTATCCCCGATATAGTGGACTTCCCATCCGTCTTCGATGAACTTAGGCATTAACAAAAGGTTGAGGGTGACGTGTCCAACCGTCCCCCCACCTGTAAAGACAATTTTTTTCATATTATTCCTTTAACTCCGCTACTGTGTCGATAAAGAGGTCGCCACGTACTTCAAAGTTAGCATACATATCCCAGCTAGCATTGGCAGGACTGAGAAGAACCACATCTCCTTGAGTCGCTAGCTCATAAGCCTTGCGGGTCGCATCAGCAACATCTGTCGCATCTACATAAGCCACACCAGCCTTATCCGCTGCCCGTTTGACACGTTCTGCAGACTGACCGAGGATAACCATCTTCTTGAGCCCAGTAATATCTGGCACAAATTCGTCAAACTCATTGCCGCGGTCCAAACCACCTGCAATCAAGATGACCTTACTATTGTCAAATCCTGACAAGGCTTTTTGAGTCGCCAAGATATTAGTTGACTTGCTATCGTTATAGAATTTGACCCCCTTGATCTCATCCACAAATTGGAGACGGTGTTTGACACCACCAAAAGCTGACAAGACTTCTTTGATGGTTTGATTATCCACACCACGAAGTTTAGCTACAGCAATGGTAGCAAGGGCATTTTCTACATTGTGGCTACCTGGAACACCGATTTCATTAGCTGCCATGACCACTTCTCCACGGAAGTAGAGTTGACCATCTTCCAAATAAGCTCCATCAACTTTTTCCAATGTTGAAAATGGTACAACAGTAGCTTGTGTTTTGCTAGCCAATTCTTTTGCCAAGTCTTGGTTAAAGTTCAAGACAAGGAAATCATCCGCTGTCATCTTGTTCTGGATATTCCACTTAGCTGCCACATACTCCTCAAAAGAACCATGATAGTCGATATGAGTAGGCATGAGGTTGGTAATAACCGCAATCTCAGGATGGAATTCTTGGACGCCCATGAGTTGGAAAGAAGAAAGTTCCATGACAAGTGTGTCCTTGGCTGTCGCAGTTTGAGCCACTTGACTGGCAGGATAGCCGATGTTCCCTGACAATAGACCATGTTGTCCGGCAGCAGTTAAAACTTCCCCAATCATCGTCGTTGTGGTTGTTTTCCCATTTGAACCAGTGATACCGATAATTGGCGCATCTGAGATCAAGTAAGCCAACTCCACCTCAGTCAAAACTGGAATCCCCTTTGCCAAAGCCTTTTCAATCATGGGATTGCTGTAAGGGATACCTGGATTTTTCACCATCAGAGCGAAATCTTCATCCAACAATTCCAAAGGATGCCCACCAGTGACAACCTTGATCCCATCTTCCAGCAAGCTTTGAGCAGCAGGATTTTCCTCAAAAGGCTTGCCGTCATTTACTGTCACAATAGCACCTAGCTTGTCTAGCAAACGGGCTGCAGACTCACCAGACTTAGCCAAACCTAAAACAAGTACTTTCTTATTTTTAAATTGATCGATTACTTTCATGTCTCAAACTCCATTTCTACTCCTACTATTTTACCATTTTTATGGAAATATTACTAAACGAAAATGCTCTAGTTCTCATTCTAGCATAGAAAAAGAGAGCCGTAGCTCTCTTTCTATTTATCTTCTTCTGCTCTTTTTTACAGGCATGAGCGTAATGTCTCTCAAGCTAAAGTAGGCTAGAGCCAGCATGGCTATTGTGACAAAGAATTCTGTCGGTAATTGGAAGATTTGCAAGATGGACAACATCAGCAAAATCAAGAGTGCAACAACTACAAAGACCAAGATAACGATGTTGACTGTTCCTTTGATACTTTGGGGTGTCGCAAATACATAGAGTAGTAATAAGAGTATCCCTATGATTAAATAGACCATCTTTATCTCTTTCTAGCTCTTATTCAGCTGATTTTTTCTTTTTATTCGCTTTCTCACGCTCTGCCTTGTTGAGGATTTGCTTACGCAAACGGATAGACTCAGGTGTTACTTCCATGTACTCATCGTCATTCAAGAACTCAAGAGACTCTTCAAGCGTCAAGATACGAGGTGTCTTGATAACCGCTGTTTGGTCCTTAGTAGCTGAACGAACGTTGGTCATTTGTTTGGCCTTGGTGATATTCACTGTCAAGTCGTTTTCACGAGAGTTTTCACCAATAATCATTCCTTCGTAAACCTCAGTACCTGGGTTGACAAAGATGGTACCACGTTCTTCGATAGACATGATTGAGTAGGTTGTTGCCTTACCAGCATCGATAGAAACAAGGGCACCACGGTGACGTCCCCCAATTTCCCCTGGAATCAATGGCAAGTATTGGTCAAAGGTATGGTTCATGATACCGTAACCACGAGTCATTGACAAGAACTCAGTTGAGTATCCAATCAAACCACGCGCTGGAACAAGGAAGACCAAACGAGTTTGACCATTACCAGTTGAGATCATATCCAACATTTCACCCTTACGTTCAGAAAGGCTTTGGATAACAGATCCTTGGTACTCTTCTGGAGTGTCGATTTGCACACGTTCAAATGGCTCACATTTCACACCATCGATTTCTTTTACGATAACTTCTGGACGAGATACTTGAAGTTCATAACCCTCACGACGCATGGTTTCGATAAGGATAGACAAGTGCAATTCTCCACGTCCTGAAACCGTCCATTTATCTGGTGAATCAGTTGGGTCAACGCGAAGGGAAACGTCTGTTTGCAATTCTGCTTGCAAGCGTTCTTCTACCTTACGAGAAGTCACCCATTTTCCTTCACGACCTGCAAATGGTGAGTTGTTGACCAAGAAAGTCATTTGAAGAGTTGGCTCATCGATGTGAAGGATTGGAAGAGGTTCAATGGCGTCTGTTGGCGTAATGGTTTCACCAACAAAGATATCTTCCATACCAGAAACAGCAATCAAGTCACCCGCTTTTGCTTCTTGGATTTCACGACGTTCCAAACCAAAGAAACCGAAGAGTTTTGTAACACGGAAGTTCTTCGTTGTACCATCTAGTTTAGAAAGGGTAACTTGGTCCCCAACTTTCACACTACCACGGAAGACACGACCAATACCGATACGTCCTACGAAGTCATTGTAGTCCAAGAGTGAGACTTGGAACTGTAAAGGCTCATCTGAGTTGTCCACTGGAGCAGGGATATGGTCGATAATGGTATCAAAGATTGGTGCCATTGTTTTTTCTTGATCAGCTGGATCGTCTGACAATGAAGAAGTTCCGTTGATAGCTGAAGCATACACCACTGGGAAGTCAAGCTGGTCATCATCTGCACCAAGCTCGATGAAAAGTTCCAAGACTTCGTCCACTACTTCTGCTGGACGAGCTGATGGTTTGTCGATTTTGTTAACAACCACGATTGGGACTAGGTCTTGTTCCAAGGCTTTTTTCAATACGAAACGAGTTTGCGGCATGGTTCCTTCGTAGGCATCTACGACCAAGACAACTCCGTCAACCATTTTCATGATACGCTCAACTTCTCCACCGAAGTCCGCGTGTCCTGGTGTGTCCATGATATTGATACGAGTTCCGTTGTAGGCAACGGCTGTATTTTTAGCAAGGATAGTAATTCCACGCTCTTTTTCGATATCGTTTGAGTCCATAGCGCGCTCTGCCAATTCAGTACGTGCATCAAGCGTTTCTGATTGTTTCAATAATTCATCAACGAGGGTTGTTTTACCGTGGTCAACGTGGGCGATAATCGCAATGTTACGGATATCTTCTCTTAATTTTGTCATGATTTCCTCTATAATATTTAAAATTTATTTTCTAACTGAGCAATTATACCATATTTTCAAGTAAATAACATAATTCAAGTAAGTGTAAATGTTTTCACTCCGCTTTTCTAGTCAAGGCAACTCTTTTCAAAGTCAGAGACTTATGATAAGATAAGCTGGTATGCGTTTAGATAGATTATTAGCCCAAGAAAAGGTCAGTCGCAGGGCTATGAAACAGGCTCTATTAAAAAAAGAAATCCTAGTCGACGATAGTCCAGCTCGCTCCCTGGCTCAAAATATCGACACTGGATTGCAAAAATTAGTCTTTCAAGGAAGGCAAATCCAAGGCTACGAGCACAACTACCTCATGCTTCATAAGCCAAACGGAGTCGTTACAGCTAGCAAGGATAAGAAACTCCCAACCGTCATGAACCTCCTCCCACCTGACATCCAGTCTGTCCAACTCTATGCTGTCGGCAGACTAGACCGCGATACAACGGGACTGCTCCTTCTGACAGACAATGGACCTCTTGGTTTTCAGCTCCTCCATCCCCAGTACCATGTCGATAAATCCTATCAAGTAGAGGTCAATGAACTGCTCACGTCAGACCATATCCAAAAATTCAAAGATGGATTGTCTTTTTAGATGGGACCACTTGTAAACCTGCTCAGCTTGAAATTCTAGACGCAAGCCCAACAGAGAGCCGGGCCTCCATCACTATCTCTGAGGGCAAGTTTCATCAGGTTAAGAAGATGTTTCTCTCAGTTGGTGTCAAGGTGACTGCCCTAAAACGAGTCCAATTCGGTGACTTTACATTAGACCCAGAACTGGCAGAAGGGCAATACCGTCCCTTGAATCCAGAGGAATTGAAAATTATTAAAAACTATTTAGAGAAAAGTGGATAAAAGAAAAAAGCTTTAAATTTAAAGCTTTTTTAATCTTCTTTAACTCATATGTAAGATAATTCCAATAATCCAGTTAAGAGCAGAAAGAACAATACCTACAATAGATACAATTCTCTCTGTTTTATAATCAAGTCCAGATTCTTTTTGAAGTTCATTAGCAAACAATACACCAGTGATACCTAAACCAATACCTCCCAACGGAAATAACAAACTAAGAATGATAGATAGAATACCCACCAAGAGTGGATTTTTTTCTTTTCTTGCATTTTCTGAAAATTCCATAAAATGATTATTAATTTAGTATAGGAGACCGACTTTATCATCTTTTTCCTTGATCTTAGCTCGTCTTGACCTTCCCGTTCCAAGAATCCAATCCATAAGAAAGGATATAAATCTCAGAGAAACCTTGTTTTTTCAAATAAAGTGCTGCATTAGTCACTCGTTGTCCGCGTTGATTTTCGTAGAGAAGGACAGGTTTATCCTTGCGAAGGGCTGCAAGGCTTGACTTCAACTGGTTTGAAGGAATATTGCGAGCTCCGAGGATATGTTTTCTGTGAAATTCTGCTGGTTCACGGACGTCAATCAATTGCCCTTTTCGAATCAAGGCTTCAAATTCTGCATTATCCACAATCTTAGCCGCACGACGAATACGAAGGTAGTTATACCCCATCCATGCCGCCATCGCCAGAACGATTCCCCACAAAACCCAAATTGTCATAAGTTCTTATCTCCATTTTTCTCTATGTAGTCTAATTCTATCTTGTGCTCTCTACGAAGAACAGCTTCCGCCTCTAGATAGTCTAGCTTGTCCATCAGACCTGCATCATAGATCCGAGAGAGTTCGAGCTTCATCAGTTCAATATCATACAAGCGCTTCCCCATATAAACAATAATGCCAAACTGTTTGAGAAATTGCTGCACATCATAGAATGTTTTCATAGCTTTCATTCTAACAGATTTTAGACTTTTTTTCAATACTGGACCGGCTCTTTCCCCCTATTTTCTTCGTCTTCATTGCCCATTCTTCCGCAAGTGTGGTACAATAAAAACATGAGAATTCAACAACTACACTATATTATCAAAATCGTCGAAACTGGCTCTATGAATGAGGCAGCCAAGCAACTCTTTATCACTCAACCCAGTCTCTCTAATGCTGTTCGAGACTTGGAAAATGAAATGGGCATTGAAATCTTTATCCGCAATCCCAAGGGCATCACCTTGACCCGTGATGGGATGGAGTTTCTCTCCTACGCTCGTCAAGTTGTCGAGCAAACTCAGCTTCTGGAGGAACGCTATAAAAATCCTGTCACCCACCGCGAACTTTTCAGCGTTTCCTCTCAGCACTATGCCTTTGTAGTCAATGCCTTTGTCTCTCTGCTCAAGAAAAGTGATATGGAGAAATACGAGCTCTTCCTTCGTGAAACTCGGACTTGGGAGATTATCGATGACGTCAAGAACTTCCGTAGCGAGGTTGGTGTCCTCTTTTTAAACAGTTACAACCGCGATGTTTTAACGAAAATGCTAGATGACAATCACCTGCTAGCGCACCACCTCTTTACCGCTCAACCCCATATCTTTGTCAGCAAGACCAACCCTCTAGCTAAAAAAGACAAGGTCAAACTGGCTGATTTGGAAGATTTTCCTTACCTCAGTTATGACCAAGGAACGCACAACTCCTTCTACTTTTCAGAAGAGATTCTTTCACAAGAACACCACAAGAAATCCATCGTAGTCAGTGACCGTGCAACCCTCTTTAATCTCTTGATTGGTTTGGACGGATACACGATTGCAACAGGGATTTTGAACAGCAACCTCAACGGAGACAATATCGTTTCCATTCCACTGGACATTGACGACCCAATTGAACTAGTCTATATCCAGCATGAAAAAACCAGCCTGTCTAAGATGGGCGAACGCTTTATCGAATACTTACTAGAAGAAGTTCAGTTTGATAATTGATAAACCATCAGACATATTTTATAATATTTCTTAGAAAATAATGATTGGAGAATATCGTTGAAAAAATTTATATTGGCAAGTGCTGTTGTCCTTTCAATGGCAAGATTTGCCCAAGCACCTATCTACGCAGAGGAAAGTAATGCCAATCCTCCTGCTACCACCGAACAAAGCAACTCTAAGGAAGATAAGAAAGATCTTTCAACTAAAACTAAAGAGGAGGTTGCAACACTTCCAAAAGACAAGGTAAAAGAAGAAGCCCCTAAAAAAGAAGGATGGCAGGAGGAAAACAAACACTGGCGTTTCTATGAAAACAATCAACCTGTCCTCAAATGGAAAAAAATTCAAGATAAGTGGTACTATTTTGACAACGATGGAAACCGACTCAGTGATACCATTTTTGATGGCTATGTTCTCAATAAAGACGGAATTATGGTAGAAAATGGTTGGGTAGCTCTTGAGGGTAAATGGTACTATGCCAGTGAGTCTGGAAAAATCATCCAACAAAAATGGGAAAAAATCGGAGGAGTTTGGTACTACTTTGACAAAGATGGTGTCATGCTCAGTCAGACAATCGTTGATGGTTATCTCCTTACCAAAAGCGGGGCTATGGCGGAGAATGGCTGGGTAAAGGTTGACCAAAATTGGTATTATGTCACACCATCTGGCAGAATCTCGCAAGACAAATGGGAGAAAATTAATGGTTCATGGTATTATTTTGACAAAAACGGCGTGATGCTCAGCAAAACGACCGTTGGTGCTTACCTGCTCGGCAGTAGCGGGGCTATGGCGGAAAACTCCTGGGTGAGAATCAATGAAAATTGGTATTACGCTAATGAATATGGGAAATATAGCCAAGACAAATGGGAGAAAATCAAGGGAACTTGGTATGCTTTTGAACAAAATGGTGCCATGCTTTCTAATAAATGGAAAGGAAGCTACTACCTCAAATCTAGTGGAGCCATGGCGGAAAAAGAGTGGATCTTTGACAAGGCCTACAACAGTTGGTTCTATCTAAAAGCGAATGGAACCTATGCGGCTCGTGAATGGATTGGAGCCTACTATCTCAAGTCTGGTGGCTATATGGCCAAGAATGAGTGGATTTACGACGACTATTACAAGGCTCGTTACTATTTGGACGATAGTGGCCATTATGTTTCAGGAACTTACAAGATAGACGGTAAGGAACACCTGTTCCAAAAATACGGCCAATGGATTTCTGAAGTTTCAACTGAAGGTGGATTTACAAAAGGCCTATACAGCAATACCATTTTCCTAGATCCTGGTCATGGTGGTCGAGATTCAGGTGCCTTTTACTACAATGTAGCTGAAAAAGATCTCAACATGCAGATTTACCGTAAGCTTCGTACTAAGTTAGAAGAACTAGGCTACAAGGTCCTCACTTCTCGTGATAGTGATATTGACGTTGATTTTGTTACCGAACGTTCTCGTATGGTTAATAAGACCAACTCTGATATTTTTATCAGTATTCACTTCAACGCTACTGGTAATACCTACTCAAAAGCGAGCGGTATTCAAACCTACTCCTATAGCGATGAACCTGATTACCCAAGTAAGATTAATAAATTCTGGCACAATCACCCTGATCGTATGAGTGAAAGCAAACGCCTCGCCGCTGCCATCCACTCCTCTCTTCTAGCAGAAACAGGGGCCAAAGACGCTGGTCTGTTGGAGAGCAGCTATGCCGTACTACGCGAAACAGCCAAACCAGCCGTTCTCCTAGAACTTGGTTATATGGATAATTTCTCCGAAAACCAACAAATTAGAGATAGCCACTACCAAGATAAACTGGTCGCAGGCATCGTGAAAGGGATCCAAAAATATTACGCTGGTCGATAAAAAAAGTCTCGAGATTTCTCGAGACTTTTTATTTGCCTTCTTTTTTATCTTTATCAGGAAAGAGATAGCCAAGTCCTACACAAGCTAGCACACCGGCACCAATCACCAAACCACTTGAAATGGATAAGAGATCAAAAATAGCATTTGCAATGATAAAGGCAATGATCAATCACATCAGACTAGCCTTGTAGTCTCTTTTCAAAAAGTTTTCTAGCGTGAAATAGAGGAACAATCCTACCGGAATGAGTGACCAGAGGTTAACATCCAAACTTGGCCATCCAACAGAACCGAAATACAATACTAGCGCTGCTGCTACTAAAAATACAAGGCCCAATAATTTTTTCATTTTTTTGTCTCCATTTTCTTTTTTAGGTTCTTGAGTTGTCTGATATTGACCCCTCACGCCCTTACATGAATCATTATAGCAGAGGAATTTTTCTAGAACAAGCCCTTTTGCCTATCTGGTCAATATCTCTGTCTAAGTGGTTAAATAGTAGTAATAAAAGAAAAAGAAGCCCGTTTGGGCTTCTTGATTCTGCCGATTGCAGGGATCGAACCTGTGACCTACGCGTTACGAGTGCGTTGCTCTACCAACTGAGCTAAATCGGCGATTACCCTTTTAGTATAGCACTCTGAGAATAGATGTCAAGAAATTTTCATCTTAATTAGACAAAGCCTGTCCTGAGACAAGGCTTTGAGATTCTGCCTTTTACGAACCCGCACTTTCGTAGGCATCCAAGCCCTTGTCCCATAGTTTCAAAGAAATGACAAATAAGACAAGGGAAATTAGTATCAAACCTCCGATATTAAAGAGCCCATCCTTGTCCTGCAAGAAATAGCTGGCAGGATAGTAGGCCGTAAAAGCAAAAGGCACGATAAAGCTAATCAACCATCGAAGAAGCGAATTGTAGATGGAAATTGGATATTTGGCAAAATCATTGAACATATAGAAAATGTAAATCATAGCACCTGACTGCTTGGTCCAAAAAGCGATACTGGCTGTCGCGATTTTCAAAGAAGTATAAATCAAGGTCGCAAAAGGAATGCAGACTAGGAAAAGCAGGAATTTGGGAAGAGTCCAAGCAATGCTAGTAACCGTAGTCGCTAGTAAAATGCCACCGACCAGAAGTTCACCCAAGGCATCAATCTGAAAGGTCTCGACTAGGATGTGGAAGAGAGGATTGATAGGACGAGTCAGATACTTATCAAACTCTCCCTTTCTCACCAATCGTTGCCCCAGTGCCCAGAGATTGTCAAAAAAGAGATGGTCCAGTCCCTTGGGAATCAAGGAAAATCCATAGATAAAAGCAATCTCTTGAAAGGTCCAGCCTTCTAGGGATGGAATGTGTTGAAAGATGACATTGAGAAACAAGAGGTTCAAGCCTTGGGTCAGAAAAACTCCTAGCACGCCAACCACAAAATCAACCTTATATTCCATGATTTGCTTGATGTATTGTCTGATAAAAATCAGATGCATACGCTGATATTTTTTCATACTAACCTCCTTGAATGGTGATGAAAGACTGGACTCGTTTCCAAATCAACTGAGATAAGCCCACCATCACTAAGAGCCAGAAAAACTGTAGCAAAAGCGCCTGAAGAATCTGACTGGCATCATATTTCCCAACGATAATCATGACCGGAGTGTAAATCAAGGATGAAAAAGGCAAGAAGGACAGGATATCTGAAACAATCTTTGGAAAGAAAGCCAAGGGAATCAGACTTCCAGACATAAAAGCCACTATAGAAGTCTTGAGTAGATTGGAACCCCATAGATTTTTAAATACAAAGGCTGAAAATCCAAAGCAGATATTAAAGAAAAAGTTAATCAGATAGGCCAGCGTCAAGCTAAAGAGATAAAGGATAGTTAATCCCAGTACTTCTATACCCCTTTGCCCAGATAAGATTTTCATCAAGACAATGACACTTAAAAATGGCAGTCCAACAGAGATAAAAATCAACCACTTGGAGCCAAGCTCAGTGAAGAGGTAAGAGGCCGCAAAATGCACTGGTCGCAACAAACGCATGATAATGGAACCATCCTTGACCTCCTCTCCAATCATAAAGGAAGAATCCGACTTGGTCAAAAGATTAGTCACAAAACTCATGATGATGTAGAGGGTAATATCTGCCATACTGAAGCCCTGAATCAAAGACTCTTGCGACGAATCGAATACTGCCTTCCAAAGATAAAAAGCAACAAAAGCACCCATGACATCACCAATCCGATAGAGAATAAAGTTGACTCGATAGGTAATCAACTCCTGAATCCCTGCATTGATAAAGGGTTTATAACGTCTCCACAATTTGACCATCTTAGAGCTCCTTTCGGTAGAAGCGACGGATAATATCCTCAATATCCGTATCCACCATCTTCAAATCACGGATTTCAAAATCAGACAAGGTTTGCTTGATAATATTAGCCGTCTGGTAGCGGGAACTATCGAATTGAATGTTGAGCCTATTTCCTTTTCTATCAATAGTCATATCAGGCAAGCCTTCATAGTGAGAGACAAGATGACTTTGCCCTGGCACCAGTTCAAAGGAAAGAGTCTTCATCTTGCCAAAGGTCTCCTTGAGCTGGCTAACCGTTCCATCAAAAATCTCTTGCCCCCTATCAATCATGAAAATCCGATCACAGAGTTGCTCAATATCACTCAAGTCATGAGTGGTCAAGAGGATGGTTGTTTCTTCCTCTTGATTGATCTGAGTAATTGCCCGACGAATGTTATCCTTGACCGAAACGTCCAAACCAATGGTTGGCTCATCTAAAAAGAGAACCTTAGGATTGTGGAGCAAGGAAGCCGCAATGTCCGCCCGCATCCGTTGGCCAAGTGAAAGAGTCCGCACGGGGTCCTTGATAAATTCCTTCAAATCCAAGACTTCATTCAAAAAGTCCATGCGCTTATGAAAGAGCGAGTCTGGCACATCGTAAATCTCTTTCAAGACCGTGTAGGTTTCTTGCAGGGCCAGATCCCACCATAGCTGGGTTCGTTGTCCAAAGACAACCCCGATATCCTTGACATAGTCTTGACGATTGTCCTGCGGAATCTTGCCGTTAATTCTACAAAAACCAGATGTCGGTTTCAAAATTCCTGTCAGCATTTTGATGGTTGTTGACTTCCCAGCACCATTTGCGCCGATAAAACCTAGAATTTGGCCCTTGGGTACCTCAAAAGTCAAATCCTTGACCGCTTCAAAGGTCTGCTTTTCAGGATGAATAAAGGAGCGCAAAGCCCCCTTTAATCCAGGTTCCTTTACTGTCTTCACAAAATTTTTCTGAAGATGTTCCACTTCTATCATTGCCATAAATCTCTCCCTATCGCAAGGAATAGCAACATTGTATTTTTGACTACAAAAATTCTAAATCCTTACTTTCTAAACCCTCTACATTTTATTATTACAGAAGCCTTTATACCAACCTATTATAGTCCAATAAAAAACGGAATGCAAGCGTTTGCCTACAGATTATGAAATTAGAGATTTCACTCTTAAAACTGTCCATTTCAACTTCAACTGTCATTCGTAAGCTCAATAATTTTCACTTCAAGTATGATTTTTCTCGTCTGCCAGAGATTATGTCTTGGGACGAGTACGCCTTTACTAAACAAAAAATGAGTTTTATTGTGTAAGATTTTCACAATCTCAATATCATCACTGTTCTTGAAGGAAGAACACAAGTTATTATCCGAAATCACTTCCTGCGATACAATCGAACCGTTCGCTATCAGGTGAAAATCATTACGATGGATATCCATGACTTGGCTAAACGACTTCGCTTTCGAATTTCTAGGCTCAGGCTGAAACAGTCTACCAGACTGTTTCACTCCCAAATGCTAAAATCGTTCTAGATCGTTTTCACATTGTTTAACATCTTAGCCGTGCTATATGCCGTGTGCGGGTCCAAATCATGAATCAGTTTGATCGGAAATCTCATGAATACAAGGCTATCAAGCGCTACTGGAAACTCATTCAACAGGATAGCCGTAAACTGAGTGATAAGCGATTTTATCGCCCTACTTTTCGTATGCACTTGACGAATAAAGAAATTCTAGATAAGCTTTTGGGCTATTCAGAAGACTTGAAACACCACTATCATCTCTACCAGCTCTTGCTTTTTCACTTTCAGAACAAGGAGTCTGACAAATTTTTCGGACTCATCAAAGACAATCTAAAGCAGGTTCATCCTCTTTTTCAGACGGTCTTTAAAACCTTCCTCAAGGATAAAGAGAAGATTGTCAACGCCCTCCAATTACCTTATTCCAACGCCAAATTGGAAGCAACTAATAATCTCATTAAACTCATCAAACGAAATGCCTTTGGTTTTTGGAACTTTGAAAACTTCAGAAAAAGAATCTTCATCGCTCTAAACATCAAAAAAGAAAGGACGAAATTCGTCCTTTCTAGATCCTAGCTGACTCCAACCTACTACAGTTGACAAAGAGCCTCTAATTTTCGAGGTAATATTCAATAGTGTAGTTTCAATTTACTTTAAAAATCAAGTTCCACCCAGCTGAGAGGTGTATAACCTAAGAGTTCAACACCATCAAACTCTACTGTTTTAATGATTTCTTGAATATTTGTTTGCAATTCTTCCATAACAGAGTTATCTGGACCGCCTAAAACTAATTCATCTTCTACGACAAACAATGCTTTTTGGTAACGGTCATATAGACCATTCATAACCAAACGAAGGCCAACTGGATCAGCTGATTTTTTTGTGCTAGTCTCAGCTACATACTTCTCAGCAAAAACTTCTTCAGAGTTATTGGATGCATGATAACTAAAGCTTATAAAATCAACTGTACCTCTATTTAAGCTGGAAAGGTCTTCGTCTGTAATATCTAAAGAAATCTGTTCACGCTCCAAGCGACGCAAGAAATGGTTCGGATAGTAACCACGAACTTGAACATCCGTAAATAAATAATTTTCACGATTCTTAACTTCAGCTTCCATAGCATCTATAGCATTGTCAATTTGCTGGCTATAGTTTTGACTGACAACAAGCATTCCGCCAAATTGAAACTCTGGGTTGATTGTTTTACCTAATTGAACGACACGAGCAGAAGCAACCAATTGATAATGAGCCGCTTGCCAAATCAGCTGTTCCCGATTATCTCTATTTTCAAATAATAATCCTCCACCCAAAAATGGTAAATGGTGCAAAACATTAAACTCATTGAATGTAATCCAGTATCTCACCTTATCTTTAAAGTGATGGAAAACAGCTTCTGCATAGCGCTCAAAAAGTTCAATCATCTTACGATTTCTCCAAGCACCATACTTTTCATGTAGATTAAGAGGGATATCAAAATGGCTGAGCGTAACAATTGGTTCGATATCTTTTTTCAGAACTTCGTCAATGATTGTTTCATAGTACTTCAATCCTTCCTCACTTGGTTCTAACTCTTCTCCTGTTGGAAATAGGCGAGCCCAAGAGATAGAGAGGCGATAAGCATTAAAGCCCATGGATTGAATCAAATTCAAATCTTCATTATAGTCTCTTGAACTAATCGGCTTAGCTTGCTCTAATAAATCATAAAAACCCAGTGGCACTGTTTTATAGTCGATTTTCCCGTGTAATACCCCTCCACGAAATTCACCAACTGGAAGAACATCTGTTGTTCCTAAACCTTTCCCGCTATTTGACAAAAAATTTCTAATCATGACGACTCCTTTTATTTTTTCTTTATAATTTAGATTGTTATTATTCAAAAATATTATTATCTATTGAATGATTCTTTCCGCCCTTGTTATGAATAATAGAGCTCAAACCAGATAATCCACTTACGACATTTTTAAACTCACGAGATAGTTGCTGAGAAGCTGATTTTTGCATATCCTCTTCCCTCTCTTGCCCCATCCATGAATTTTCATTCTCCAAATCCTCCGTTGGCAGAGCTGCCGGGGGATTTGTCTCATCCACAAACTTACCTACATTATCTTCAAATTCTACTAAATTAACTAGATGTTTTGAATCCACTTCATCTGAAGAACTATCAAAGATAGATTCGGTAATAAATATTTCCTCACTTTCTGAAACACTAACTTCCTCACTCTCTGAGATAAGGTCTGAGGCGCTGAACGAAACAGAATCGCTGAAGTGTTGTGAAGCTGATTCACTGTAGCTTTCGCTTTCTGAGACATAATCTGAAGAATCTTCAGAAATCGATTCTGATTCTAAAATGCTTGCTTCTTCACTCTCGGAAACAGAATCCATAGTGCTGAGGGAAACAGAGGTGATATCTTCTTGTGAAACTGATTCACTGTAGCTTTCGCTTTCTGAGACATGATCTGAAACACTGTCAGAAATCGATTCTGATTCTAAAATGCTTGCTTCTTCACTCTCGGAAACAGAATCCATAGTGCTGATGGAAACGGAGGCGATAAGTTCTTGTGATACTGATTCACTGTAGCTTTCGCTTTCTGAGACAAAATCTGAAACACTGTCAGAAATCGATTCTGATTCTAAAATGCTTGCTTCTTCACTCTCGGAAACAGAATCCATAGTGCTGAGGGAAACAGAGGCGATAACTTGTTGCGATTCTGATTCACTGTAGCTTTCGCTTTCTGAGACAAAATCTGAAACACTGTCAGAAATCGATTCTGATTCTAAAATGCTTGGTTCCTCACTCTCGGAAACAGAATCCATAGTGCTGAGGGAAACGAAGGCGATATGTTCTTGTGAAGCTGATTCACTGTAGCTTTCGCTTTCTGAGATATGATCTGAAGAATCTTCAGAAATCGATTCTGATTCTAAAATGCTCAATTCCTCACTCTCTGAAACAGAATCCATAGTGCTGAGGGAAACAGAGTTGATATGTTCTTGTAAAACTGAATCACTGTAGCTTTCGCTTTCTGAGACAAAATCTGAAACACTATCAGAAAGCGATTCTGATTCTAAAATGCTCAATTCCTCACTCTCTGAAACAGAATCCATAGTGCTGAGGGAAACAGAGTTGATATGTTCTTGTGAAACTGAATCACTGTAGCTTTCGATTTCTGAGACATGATCTGAAGAAGCTTCAGAAATCGATTCTGATTCTAAAATGCTCAATTCCTCACTCTCTGAAACAGAATCCATAGTGCTGAGGGAAACAGAGTTGATATGTTCTTGTGAAACTGAATCACTGTAGCTTTCGATTTCTGAGACATGATCTGAAGAAGCTTCAGAAATCGATTCTGATTCTAAAATGCTCAATTCCTCACTCTCTGAAACAGAATCCATAGTGCTGAGGGAAACAGAGTTGATATGTTCTTGTGAAACTGAATCACTGTAGCTTTCGCTTTCTGAGACAGGGTCTGAACTGCCATCTGAGATAGAGGCAGAAACAGAGGTTTCTTTCGATTCTAAAGTGCTCGTTTCTTCACTTTCTGACAAAGAAGCACTAACTGACAAAGACTGCGAAACACTAAGTGATTCTAACTCTGCTACACTAGCACTTTGGCTAGACAATAAGCTTTCTGAATCAGAGATATATAAACTATGGCTCATAGATTCTTCAACAGAAGAAACTGAGAGAGATTCTGACACTGAAAAAGAATCACTAATCGAGTAAGAAGCAGACATTGAATTACGCAAAGAGTAGCCCTTTTCAGAAATACTTTGACTATAAGATTCACTATAAGAATCGGCGATGAAATCACTCAGTGAAGCGAGGGCACTAGTCGATAAACTCAAGCTGACATTTTTTATCAATTCAGCCATGTTTAAACTATTTTTTTCTTGGAAAGCTTCTAGAACTTCCATAACTGAAACAGACTCTAATGGTAATTCAAAACTCTCACTAGCTTTCCTCACCATTTCTTTTTGTTCCCTCATCTTTTTGCTAACAGGTTTCACTTCGACTTCATCCGAATGGTAATCATCATAGTCATTCTCTTCCTCATTGACCAATCGCTTGATCTTCGATAATAGGAGCTGAAATCCTGATAACTCTTCTTTTTTACTCATTATATTATTTTTTCTCCCCAAAACTATTTATCACTACTATTATAAGGTTTGAAGTTCAATCTGTCAAAGCATTACCCAGAAAAGACCGCTAATTTTCTTTTGTTATTCATATCAATATAGAAATAGGCTTTATCATATACAATGCGCAAGTTTCATTTTATGATTTTTTCACATAGAATGTTCCCCAAATTTTTTAAACCAAAATGTGAGAAACTTTTATAGCAAGCCGGACTGTGATGCTTTCTAATTATTCCATTTCGCTAAAATCTATCATACATTAGCTAAAATTTGCTATAAATTTTAGGCAAGTGATCCATAGAAAGTTATTTTCAGTTTATATTTCTCCTCATCCACTCTTCTGTTGTCTCTAGATTTATATTCTGTAATAAAAGTGACTGATCTAATAGATGGACAAAATTGGATAGTTCCTGAGTTGCCATTTTCAAATTTGCATATTCCTTAACTCTTGTTGAATCAAATCGATATAGCAATAAATCCCTAAAAATCGGATAATGCACTCGTTTTAGATGACGTTCCAGTAGGTGATGATAGTCTAATTCAGCTAGAAAATTATCCGTTACCAAGGCATAAGAAGTTAAAAATTGTTTTGAGTAAAACAGGGCTGCAATATTTGAAATAGGCCCATAGCCAATAAAAGCCACTTTTTTAAAAGCATACTGTCCTGACAAATCCTCAATTTTTTCGAGTAGGATTCTGAAAAAATCTTTTTCCATATATAAAAGTGCGCTTTTATAGGAAGAATTCACCATCACTAAATTTGGAAAATGTTTTTGCACTCTTTCTGGAACAAAACCTGTCCGATTGAGATCAGGCTCTGTAAAGCAAACGTAAATAGTATCTCTCTCATTATCCTTATAAAGTAAATCTGAAATCCAATAACGATCAACCGTATAGTCTGCTACCCCTTCTTGAGCAATATAGATTCCTTCAAACAAGAACCGATGGCAACCACCACTCACTAATTGAATTTTATAGTGATGGGTATCATTTGGCACATAAACACTTACTGTCTCCCCTTGTTTCACACTATGAGAAAAAATCTCCCTATCACTCGAATCCATAAAAATAACTTTTAAGTAAGTAGAGCCCTCAGGAAGAGTTTCTAGGTAGCTTCCAATGATGTATTTCTCTCCCCGTTTCAAATCAGGAAGTTGGCTTGTATTTCTCAAATCCTGATAATTGGCTTTCGAGTACCATTCGTGAATAACTGTTCCAGACGGCATAAATTGATTCTCATATAAAACTCGGCCATCTTCTAAAATCCTGACAGATGAACCATATAAATACTGAGATACACTTTGCACATCCCAATAAGCAAAATAGACTTCCTCTTTGTATCTCACGAATTAAACTTCCTTTCAAAACTATTCATTAGTAGTGCTATGTATTGATTAAAAAACCATTCGACAACACCTTGTGTATCATCATTATGTCGTCCAGCAAAACTCTTACTAATGATGCTAACCTTATAGTCACGATTTTTTAGTTCTTCCTCCAAGGTAGCATAGGCACGACCATCATAATCATCCTGACTCATATATGCTATGATAAATTTTGTTCTTGAAAAATCAGCAACTCTAAAGGATTTCCAAAAATACTCATTTAATTTTGTTGCTGTTTTATCAGATAGCTTGCCCATCGTACGATAAAGGATGTCTAAAGATGTTGGGAAACCTCCTGGACGGAGAGAAGACTCATTTTCAGCAATATCTCCTAAATTTACCAAGGGTTTACCGACAATAACGGTGTGAGGTTCTAGTTTAGAAGCATAATAGAGAGCGCCAAATGTCCCCATTGATAAACCAGACAAAACTAGCTGATCAGCTGTAAATTCTAATTCATCCAAACAATGGTGAATCACTTGAATAAGCTTTTGCTCTAACTCATCTGACCCAAGATAAAAGCCACCGCCCTCTAAACGCGGATCTCCAATCAATAAAAAGGGTGCTCCCATACCAGCCATCATATCGAATCCTTCAAAGCCTTCTGCTGGACGATAACCTGAAAAATATACATTGAGAGGTGGTTTCAAATCACCTGGATGGAAGAAATAAATCAGTTCCTCTCTATTTTTATCAATAATGCGATTTCCACCAACTAACAAGTCACCATAGCCTAAGTGAGAATCTCGATGATGAAGGGGACCTATTTTCACGATGCCTTGTCCCTTAGCTTGAATACTAATGCTTAGATAGTAGGAATCCTGCATGTCTAAAACTAGAGGTTTGTCATAGACCGTTTCATCATAAATCCATTCTTGCATTGGAGAAAGCGCGACAGGATAACCTTTGATAACATAGCGGACCGAGCAGTCTCCTGAGGCTCTAAATTCTGGCCACAAGTCCAAAGGGGTATCTGCATCCAGATAAATATTATACTGATAGTTTGCTAGTGTTTGATAATCCTCTCCAAATTGCCCAGCCAAGCTGAGATAATTGTTCCCTTCATAGTTAGTCTGACCACTGAAGAGAGGATGAACTGCCAAATGATTCACTTTGAGCTTGGAGCCACTTTGATGAGGAAAAAAAGCTCGAGAAAAACTATATAAGATCTGCTCAGGATTTTCAAAGTTAGTCTTGACTGCTTTCTTACGAAACAAGAATGTTTCCAAATCTTTCGTAGTAATCTGACAACGCTCATGGTAAAACAAACGATAAGGTTGAATTAGGATATCCATGACAGTGATGTATTCGAAATGCTCTGCCGTATCCACCAATACAAGGTCATAAATCTTTGCGAGTCTAGCTCTATCTTCTTTACTTCTACTCAGCATCTCAATATCAGTAGGCAAAAGTGATACGATGTCTTCTGGCTTAACAAATGTCCACCTTATATTACTTGGAATATCATATTGTTCTTGCCAATTTTCATCAGCAATTTGTAGAACACTAATCTCTCTCATTTTCCTTTAATTCCTTTATTGTGTTTTTCCACATTTCGATAATTTCTCCCTTTTTGTACTGCTCGATCTTACTAGATGAATGTGCCTTGCATTTATGTACAGATTCTATATCCGTCAAGTAATACAAAACTACATTTTTAAGGTCAGAAATATCTGTTATAATAGATCCATTTTCTCCATGCTTGACATAAGAAGAATTATATAAATTAATCTGAGGTATCCCCCCACTTATCCCAACAATTTGTGTGAATTTATCTGCTGGGTTTCCCAAATCAAGAATGACGCGAACATCTTTCATCATTTTTGCCAGTTCAGCTGCACTGTGGAACATCCTAAACTCCATTCGCTCTCTGAAACTCTTCTCATTATCCAAAGTAGCTTCTTTATCTATGGAGTTTATTTCTTCATTAATTGATGTCTTTTCTTCTGAAGCTAGCTTGTTTAACAAATATTCTTTGACAAATTGTCTGATAAATACTACTCTTTCAGACTCCAAACTTTGGGTTCCAATCAGTAACTTCATCCACTCATTCTCTACCATCATATCAAACATGGTCGTAAAGACAGTTTGGAGATATTCTTCAGATAAAGTATCAACATTGATATAGACCGTTGACTGCTTTTCCTGCTGCCCATCTTCAATATGTAAATGGATATCATAAGGGGCTAACTCATAATATGGCGGAAGTTGGGCTTCTCCGACCATCTCATACATTTTTTGAACATTGTTGAAACTATCAATAATAAAGAATGGAGTATCTTGCAGATCCTCAAGTATTTCTTCTTTCTCCTCAATCGGATAGCGTTCACCAAAGAAAGAGAAAATAACATTGTGTGCCATCTTAATTTTTTGGAAAAGATGGTTATGCTGAGGATCTGCTGAAACAATAACCATATCATCACTTTCTAGGAACGAGGCTAAGTATTGCTCTAGCTTTTCCTTGATTAATTCTTCAATGTCACGATAAGTAGCCTTTGCAAATACTTCTTGGACTTCAGGATTGATAAGCACCTGACGATTATCTGTCGTCAAGAATTCTCTAAATTGCCATTTACCTTGTAAATTGAGGTAATCTTGATAATTTGGTTGGTTATTTTCAAAATAAATCACGCTGGAAACTATACCACGATCATCAAAGATTAAACGATGGTTCGTCTGGTCATTCTTAAAATAGATAATGTCGAAAATATTGCCAGTCTGAGAAAAATTAATCTGAGCATAATGTTTTTGGTCTAAATAAACATCCACAAGAAAGGGGGTATAAAAAAATTCCACTCCCTGAGGCCATTTCAAGTCGTCCAAACGAAGCTTTCGAGGCAATACATCTGTCAAACCTTGCAGACTATCAAATAGATTCCACATACTAGCTGGCTCAATTCTCTCTTGATAAAAAAAGGTTCGAATATGGGGTGAATAGTTCAAAATTAGAATTGTGCTATCTTTTTTCTCTGGTTGAAACATCTGTAATAAATTCATAGTATCATCAAACATCATCTGGTTTGATGAACAATAAAAAGGCAAAGCTGTAGAATACCATTTCCTGCCTTGACAATACCAAGATGGTACAAAGTAAAACATTTCCCTCTATTCTCCTTAACATTCAATTCTTCATTGTAATCAGTTTTAACTCTTAAGGTATACAAGATCCGTATGAAGATAGTCGCAATCAAAAATAAGAGCCTCTTCCTTCAGAGATACTTTGACGAGCCCTAAGACGAAATCAATCCTAAAAATAAATCAGTCAATTTTATAGTGTTTTTCTGCGGTTCAACACTATATAGTCTTTCAAAACTTAACCCATTTTTGCTAGAGTTATTCTTTTTAGTATAGCATATTTAGCGTCTTTCTTCAAACGTCTCTAAACTCTGTTTATGTATTCATGTAACAGATAGAAAGACCAGAGCGTCACTCTGGCCTTTCCCTGTTCAGTTTAGCTTGTAACTAAACTTAATCTTCTTTTTTGCGAGTAGTAGCTGCAAGGCCTGCACCTAAGCCCAAGAGAGCCAATCCTACTGCTAAAGCTGACACCTGAGACTCACTTCCTGTATTTGGAAGGTGACCTTTTTCAGTTTGTGTCGCTTTTTCTTCTTGAGATTGTTCTCCTGTTTGAGCCAGTTGGTGCGCATCTGGATTGACAGGAACTTGTGAATTTGGTTCTTCTTGTGCTACAGCAGTTCCCACTTCTACTATGCGATCTTGCGATGCTAGCTTATCAAAGGTTTCCTTTAGAGTGCGTTTCCCATTATCCACTTCGATGAGATGAACACGTACACCTTTTTGGCCTTCTTGGATCACACGAGTTTGCCCTACTGGAAGTTTATCGTTCTTACGTTCTTGAACTTTGAAATCAATTGCCTCTTCTTCAACCAGAAGTTTTGGTTTTTCATGAACCAAACCTGCAGCCCCATCAAGTGGTTGGGCTGTACCTCGCTTAGTTCCAACGAGAAGAACCCGGTTAACAGGAGCCTGGATCACTTCACGGAGTTTCTCTTCACGAGTTCCGTCTGAACTAACAGATGTAAGAATGCGTTCCTTACCAACTTGTCCTTCTTGTTCTACACGGCTTTCACCAACATATAGACTTGAATCTTCTTTTTCTACAGTCTGGAAGGCAAGTTCTTTTTCGACAACCTCAAGACTTGGATTTTCTTCTTGAATAGCAGGGGCTGTTTTCTCAGAAACTGGTTTTTCCTTGGTTAACTGGATACGGTATTCCTTGACTTGTTTTCCACTTTCTGAAACGAGACGAACAAGTACTGGAAGACTATCATCGCCACTATCTACAACTGTTGAAGCTACTTGATTGCTTTCTTGAACGGTCACTTTTGGACGCTGTCCGCTATAGGTTACTTGATAATCTTGACGGTTTTCAGCGAAATCAGGAAGTTCTTTTCCATCTACAAGAATCTTCGATGCAGTGCTTTCTTGAGCATACTCGCTCGGTGCAAGGAAGGTCATCTCAATCATCGCAACACCGCTCTTGTCTGATTTACGCTCCATGCGCCATCTCATGGCTTTAGCTTTGACAGCTTTAAATGTTACGTTGATTTCATCACCAGCTTCAATATCTTTATCCGCACGATAAGGAACAGCTTCCCAGTTATCTGGATTGTTGAATGGATGGCCTGATTCATAGGCTTGATAGTTTGAATAGTAGGTAGGCACTTCAAAGTCTGGACCAATATAGCGTTCCAAAACAAGTTTAGATGGTGCATCCGTACCACTATCTGCAAAGAAGTGGAGTTTGGCTTGCGCAACAGTCCGTTCGACAATCTTGCCATTTTCACGGAAGATAACACCTGCTGATACTTCTGGATTAGAAGATGGTGTTGGAGACCAGTTTGTCCAACGACGATTTTCATTGTGGTCTCCATCATTGATATAGTCTACACGGTCATGTGAACTTGGATCAATATCATTGGTTGCTGAAGCAAAGGCTTGGTTACTGTTTTCATCATAGTTAGGGTTGTTTGAGAGAGCCTCACCAAGTTTGTCCGTCACTCGTACAGTGAACTCCGCAACGAGGTCACTACCAAGGACACGACCTCGAACAGTAAATTGACCTGCTTTTGTCAGATTTTCTGCTGGAACTTCTTCCCATTCAACTGTCAAGTCTTTTGTTTCGTAACCGTCTTTACCTGTGAAGTAAACAGGAACCTTAGTTGGCAATTCAAGTGGTTGACCTAGTTGCAACAAGCGAGCTTGTTTGACCGCAGCAACTGGTTTACGAGAGAGTAAGTCTTTATTGCTTGTAAAGTGTAGACGGTATTCTCCTAGGATGTCACCATTTTCAGCTTTCGCGATGACACGAACTGGCTCACCTTCACGAACGCTTGGAACGACCGTCGCAAGACCATTGTTGCTAACACTTGCTGTTACTGTAGGAACTTTTCCATCTGCAGACTCAAGGTAGTAGTCTGTCAAATCAGGGTTAAAGTTTGCTAAGTCTTTGCCGTCAACTTGGATTCTTGTTTGTCCTTGTTTAGCTGCTGCAACTTGTTTCGCAAAGATTTGTACCTCTGTGATAGAAGTTCCGCGCTTGTTATCTGCTTTCACCATGCGAATACGAACAGCATAGGTTTCAACTTTTTCAAAGCTAAAGTGATTCATTTCACCAGCCTTGAGTTGAGCAGGGGCTTTTAGATTTGTAACAGGTTTCCAGTTAGCTGGATCGTTAAAGACATGCTCTTCATTACCTACAAAGCTAGGGTTTTTAGGAGCTGTCGGAACGGTCTTACCGACATAATACTCAATCACATAAGACTTCGGTGCACCGACTCCATGGTCTTCGTGGAATCCGACACTTAGATTATCAACGGAACGTTTGCTCAAGATACCTGAATCTCCAAATAGAACACCAACTGAAGCTTCTGGATTAGTACGGTTCCAGTTTGTCCAACGGTTGGCTGGGCGGTCATTAAAGGAGATCAATTTATCGTTGACGTTTGAAACAGGGTCACTCGGATTTGAGTCTGAAGCAAAGGCAAGTGGTAATTCTGAACCTGTCCATTGGTCAGAAATGTTTGCCCCTTGCTCAGTTTGAGCAGATACGCGAACATGGAGTTTAGTTGTTAATTGCGTACCTTCTAGGCGACCAGTGACTGTAAAGATACCTTCCTTGGCGTATTGCTCTGGACGAATCGTATCCCAAGTAACCTTAGCTGATGAAACGTGACCATTTGAATCGTAGGTACGAACACTTTCTGGTAATTGTGGTGCTTCTGCGATTGGGGTTGTCACACTGACTTCTTCAACTGAAACGATACCTTCTACAGAGACTTTGGCACGCGCTTCAAGGTTAATCCCTTCAACTTTACCTAGCACCTCAAAGGTTTGATAGCGGTCTAGTTTTTCTTTTGGAACAGCTTGCCAAGTGACCTTATGAGCTTTAGGGAAACCTTTGTCATACTCAACTGTTACTGTTGCTGGAAGGCTTGGGTCTTGATGCAAGTCTGTTACTACGTTTACAGGGCGGATAGATTGTGCAACCTTCTTCTCAGTGTTGGCTTGGATAGTGAGTTCAACTTGGCCTTTAGCCCCCTCATATTCCGCTTTGAGAGTGACTGATCCTGGCTTATGCAACTCAAGCATTCCTTTACGAACTGCGACTTCCCCTTCACCACTTGTAGAGAAGTTCACCTTATCAGCTGGTAATACAGCTTGCGTTCCGTCTTGATAGTGAGCGAGAACAGACAATTTCACTGTTTGGTCTTCTTTGAGACCGCCAGCTTGCTCCATTTGTAGGCTCAGGCGGTCAATTTTTGGTGCTTCTTCAAGGAATTGAATTGCATAGGTTTGAAGCGGACCGCCATCTTTAGGTTGAACAAAGATGCTTGCACGCATACCGTTTGCTGCACTTGCTTGAAGGACTGTAACAGTTGCATTTTCAGCACTTGCTGTGACTTCTGGCAATTGGGCACCATAAGCAAGAGTGCGGTATTGCATTGGATGTTGACTAGTAAGGCCTGTGACAGCTTCACCACCAACACTTACAGTTGGTACTACAGGTGCTGCAGCATTGCCTTCTTCTACCACAAGAGTAGCATGAATGGTTTCTCCTCCTAGTTGGCCAGTCATTTGAATACGTGATCCTACGACTGAAAGTTTGGCTTTATCTGCTTCCGCAATCTCCCACTTATCCACTTCGTATTCTTGAACGCTTCCATCTGTTACAGCGATAGAAACGTATTTATCAACAGAATTCAAATCTGTTCCTGGGGCAACACGTTTAACTGTCGGTAGTTCTTTCGCAATTGCTAAAACTTCGACACGGGCCTCTACCTCACGGCCATCTGCCATACCTTTAACAGTCACAACTCCAGCTTGGCTTACATCTACAGGAGACCATGTTACTGGACGTTTTTCACGACTGCCATCACTGTAGACAAAAGCGACGGTCTTCGGCATTTTCGGTTCTTTCTCGATAACAGTACGTACTTTTGGCACCTCTGTACCTAAAACAGTCTTTTCTTGTCCTTCCTTCTTACCAGTAAAGACAGTTACTTGACTAGATTTCAAGAGATCTGAATGGGCTGTTAATGTGAATTTACCTGCTTGTTCAGTTGATTTGACAATGGCAACCCCTTTACCGTTAAAGGCTCTGCGGATCCAAGAACCGTCTGCTTGCGCCTTATAGCGTTCACGGCTGGCTTGTTCCCCATTATCGACACCGACTAGTTGACCTTGTCCATGCAATTGGAAACGAACCAGATTATTGGCAGTTGGTACCACATTTCCTTGACTGTCAACGATTTCGTAGTAGATGTAGGTCAAGTCTTTTCCATCTGCAGCGATTGCATGTTCTTCCTTGATGAGTCGAACACCTGCTGGTTGACCTGCAGTGGTAATCTTATCACGTGCAATTTCTTTTCCAGCTTCATCGCGAGCTACAGCTTCCAAAGTACCTGGTTGGTAAGCAACCTTCCACTCAAGATAGAGTTCCTTAGCATTGGCACCTTCTTGGTAGCTACGGCCATCACTGGTTTGTTTTTTGTTGAACTTTTTAACACCGAGAGATTGACCGTTCAAGAACAATTCTACGCTTGCAGCGTTTGAATAGGCGCGAACTGGGATTTTTCCGTCTGCATCTTCGACTTTCGATGCCAATTCTCTATTTTCCCAGTTCCAGTGAGGAAGAAGGTGAACCATTGGTTTCTTCTTGGCAGAAACCCATTGGCTTTGGTAAAGATAGAAGTCATTTTTTGGAATACCAGCTGTATCTACGATACCAAAATAAGAGCTCTTAACGGGAGTTTGGTTTTGGTTGTGCCATGGTGTAGGCTCACCGATATAGTCCGTACCTGTCCAGATAAACTGTCCAGCATAGCCAGCGTTGTCACGGTCAAAGGTCCATGAAGCGGTTGCCGTTTTACCCCAACCAACACGATCATTTCCATAATCTGACTGTTCATAGTTACGATAATCTTGGTTGCTATGTACCAATTCTTGTTCAGGACGATAATAGCTACCGCGTGTACGGGTTGCTGAAGATGTTTCTGAACCATAAATCAACCAGTTTGGATGTTTCGCACGAAGTTTCTTGTAGTTGTCTTCTGAGTAGTTGAAACCAACCGCATCAAGTTCTTCGGCAATCTTCTCATGGCCACCACTACCATCCCCAAAACGGAACTTATCTGCCCCCATGGTAACATAGCGTGTAGTATCAACATCTTTGATCACTTTTACTAAGCGCTTAACCGTTGCAAGTGAGTGTGCATCACCGTTAGCTTCACCGATTTCATTCCCGATAGACCACATGAAGACAGCTGGGTTATTTTTGTCTCTCTCGACCATGGTACGAAGATCGTAGTCAGACCATTTTTCACCTTTTCTAGCTTCTGGGTGAGTGGCATCTTTTTCAAAGAAACGCCCGTAGTCATAAGGTTTCTTGCCATTATACCAAGTATCAAAGGCCTCTTCCTGAACGAGCAAACCAAGTTCTGCTGCGATTTGCAAGGTCTGTGGACTTGCAGGGTTATGAGTTGTACGGATGGCATTAACCCCCATCTCCTTCATTTGTTTGAGACGACGGTATTCTGCCTTATAGTTTTCTTCTGCGCCAAGTGCTCCGTGGTCATGGTGTAAGGAAACACCATGGAATTTAATGCGTTCACCATTCAAAGAGAAACCTTCATTTGGAGTCCAGTGATAGTAACGGTAACCAAACAAATCCTTCTTAGCATCAACCAACTGACCATCGCGGTAAACACGCGTAACCAGTTCATACAAGGCAGGTTTGTCATTTAAAACGGTCCATAGTTTTGGTTGTTCAACTTCTAAAATCGCATCAAGGCTTGTTGATTCATGTGCTTTCAAGGTACGACTTGCCGTACGAACCACGCCTGTTACAGCCTGACCACCACGTTCAACGATTTGATATTCTGCCACCAATTCATGGTCTTTATCATCTGTATTGACGATTTTGCTGGCTACATGAGTTTCAACCTTGCCGTGTTGCTGTTCTTCAAGTTTTGGCGTTAGGATGGTTGTCCCATTTTTCTCAACATGAACCTTATCTGTCACTTGCAAGGTCACATCACGGTAGATACCACTACCTGAGTACCAACGGCTACTTGGTTGTTTGTTGACCGCATGGACAGCAATCACATTCTCACGACCATCTTTGTGAAGGTATTTGGTAATATCATATGAGAACTGGTTATAACCATTTGGATAATGCCCCACTAACTGGCCATTGACATAGACTTGAGAGTCCATGTAGACACCATCAAAGGTCACACGAACATTTTTCTTGAGGTCTTTTTCATCAAGTTTAAATGTCTTACGATACCAAGCTTCACCACCATTGAGCTGTCCACCTTCGTTTTGGGCAGGTGACTGATGGTCAAAATCGTTAAAGATACTCCAGTCATGTGGGAGATCCAATTTTTGCCATGTCGATACATCTGCATCTGGTTTCACAGCTTCTTTAGGATTCGCATTGAGTTTAAAGTGCCAATTTTGATTAAAATCTACTTTTCTATCTTCAATCATTTGATTCACTTCTTCATTTGTCACAGCTTTCAAATCTTCCTTGACAGGCTTTTCTTGACTTGAAGCTCGGGATTCTACCTTTGGAGCTGTTTCTTCAGGTTTTAGAGATGCTTTCTCCTCTTTTGGAGCTACAGGTTCCTCTTCTTTCACCTCTGGTTTGCTTGCTTCAATTGGAGCAGCTTGACTTTGGTCGACACTTGCAGCATCCTTGTGTTCTGCTACAGCTTGATTTTCTTTTTCCTCCACTGCCGGACTTTCCTCTTTTGCTTGTTCCACAGTGTGACTAATAGGAGTTTCATCCGCGAAAACTGGTGATTCTCCAACGACACTTCCTCCAAATAAAACCGCACAGGTTCCAATCATGACAGAGCAAGCTCCTACAGCAAACTTACGAATACTGTAGACTCTTTTACGATTCCAATGGCCTTTTTCCATAAAATCCTCCTTTAGCAACCGCTTTCATTTATTTGTAAGCGCATTGCTTTTTTCATAGCCTTTTAGTTCTATTTTATAAAACAATATAGGAAATTTCAATACCCTAAACACAAAAAATCATAATTTTGATTGTTTTTTCTAAAATTTGTAGAGGATTTTAAAATATGAATGTAGTTTTAAAACAAAATCAAACATTTCTTAACACTCAGTTAAATACTATAAAAAAGTTCCTCTTGTAAGGAACTCCTTTTACTTATAATTAAAGATTCCCCCTGCCAACTTATCAGCTAGCTTAGGAAAGAGGGTGTAAAACTTATGGGCTAGATTCAACAAAACTGGGAGATTGAGTTCCCGTTTGTTTTTTCCCATGGTTTTAACAATCTTTCTAGCGACTACATCTGGTTCTAAGAGAAAGCGGTCAACCGACTTGAGGTAGGTTCCATCTGGGTCTGCCTGGTCAAAAAAGGCAGTACGAATCGGTCCTGGATTAACCGTCGTTACATAGACACCGTAAGGCATGAGTTCGAGGCGCAGAGCATTTGAAAATCCAATAGCCGCAAACTTGGTTGCTGAGTAAAGACTAGACTTGCTAGTCGCTATCAAACCTGCCATACTGACGATATTGATGATATGGCCTTTTCGGCTTTCTTTCATACGAGAAGCAATCAAACGTGATAGGTTCATCAGGGCAAAGGTATTGACCTTAAACATCTGGTGAATATCCTTGTCAGAGATCCGGTCGAAATCTTCAAAAATACCATAACCAGCATTGTTAATCAAGACATCAATCTTGCCATAACGGAGATAGAGGTCAGCTACCAGAACTTCTAGGGCTGAGTCATCAGTAATGTCGATTTCAATCCATTCCACATTAGGATGATTTCCGTAGAGTTGTGCCAGTTTTTCCTTGTTTCTACCTAGCAAGATCAATTGGTCATTTGGCAAGAGTTTGACCATTTCTTGGGCTAAGCCACCGCTAGCTCCGGTAATGAGAATAGTACGCATACTTATCCTTTCTCAATCTTCTAGATTTCCACTTCTTCCAAGTCTTTAACCACATGGACATTCTCAAAAATACTAGCTGCATCTTTCTTAAGCTGGCTGATATCTTTTGAAAGGAAACGAGCACTGATATGATTGAGCAAGAGGCGCTTAGCACTGGCTTCTGCTGCTACTTGTGCTGCCTGCATATTGGTTGAGTGACCGTGATTGCGAGCAATTTTTTCATCTCCCTTGCCATAAGTCGATTCATGGACAAGGACATCGGCATTGACAGCTAAACGCACACTAGCATTGGTTTTTCGGGTGTCTCCTAGAATAGTGATAATCTTACCAGGACGGGGAGCTGAGATATAGTCTGCCGCCTTGATTTCAGTCCCATCATCCAAAACAACATCCTGGCCGTTTTTGATTTTTCCAAAAAGCGGACCAAATGGGACACCAGCAGCCTTGAGCTTCTCAGCATCCAAGGTTCCTTCCAAGTCCTTTTGCATGACACGATAGCCAACACAGAAAATAGTGTGGTCTAGCTCCTCTGCATACACAGTGAATTTATCGGTCTCAAGGATTTTCCCTAGAGAATCTTGGTCAAACTCATGAAAATGAATGCGGTAAGGCAGACGAGAACCCGACACACGTAGACTGGTTAAGACAAAGGACTTGATCCCTTGAGGTCCGTAGATGTCCAAATCTGTCTGCTCCTCATTGGCCTGAAAGGCACGGCTAGAAAGGAAACCTGGTAAACCAAAGATGTGGTCTCCATGCAAGTGAGTGATAAAGATTTTGCTGACCTTACGTGGTCGAATTGTGGTTTCCAGAATACGATTTTGCGTTCCTTCTCCACAGTCAAAGAGCCAAACTTCGTTAATCTCATCCAAAAGTTTCAGGGCGAGACTTGAAACGTTGCGGGCTTTAGAGGGCTGACCAGCCCCCGTTCCTAAAAATTGAATGTCCATTCGATACTTTCTAATTAATCAATATATAACATGGCTGTGCGGTTTTCCGAGCGGAAATAGCGCTTGCCAGAAAAAGCAGTGGCTTCTTGTAATAAATCCTCTTGGCTGTAGCCTTTGAGACGCTTGCGACCATCAGCCAAACTTTCCAAATCGGTCAAAGCTGTGAGATTCTCCACACTAACAACTTCCTCATCTCCGACAGACTTCAAGTAAATCTTTCCAGACTCTTCAAAGATGAGTTGATGGGGGAAAATTTGTGCAATCTCAAAGAGCAAGTCATCCGAAATCACCTCTTCATTTTCAGAGAAGATTCGACCTAGGCCCTCACTCTCATAGCAAAATCCAAAAGATTTACCCGACAGGTTAAGGCGAATAAAAGGCTTATTTTCTAGAGTGAAACTTGGCTCAGCATTGTAGAGATTCAGCTCCTGACTGACTTCTGCAAAATAATCCGTCGCAGCTTCAGGACTCTTTTTCTGGTAGAGTTCAGCAAAGTAGGCATTGACTACACTTGGAGGAGGTGTGATGAGAGCCAGCTGCTCTTGCTCTGTTTTGCCAGCTAGAAGTTGATCTAGATAGACCTTATCCAGACTTGTATAGCCCCCATATTTTAAAGCTAAGGTTTTGATATCAGTCATAAAATTCTTCTAACCTCCATTTATTTTTCTCAGAAATATAGCCTGTAATCACTTCACCGTCATCTTGATAGTCGCGCTCTTCCAGAATCGCCACACTTTCTAGATCATGAATCTTGTAAGACTTAGAAAAGGGCACGCGCAGGGTAAATCTCTCAAAAATCTCCTTGATTTTCTCTAAAAACAATGCTTGCAGCTGCTCACGACTATCCTCAGACTTGGCAGAAATGAGGGCGTATGGTGTTTGAGTAGGCGTGAAATCCTCCACCAAATCCGCTTTATTGTAAAGGGTCAGGCGAGGAATATCCTCCATATCTAAGTCTTTCATAATAGACAGAACCGTTTTTTCATGTTCCTCGTGATAAGGATTGCTGGCATCGATGACATGAACCAGAAGATCCACATGCTTACTTTCTTCCAAGGTCGACTTGAAACTCGATACCAACTCAGTCGGTAAATCTTGGATAAAGCCGACGGTATCTGTCAAGGTTACCTGTAGATTGCCACCAAGATGGATACTCTTAGTCGTCGCATCTAGAGTCGCAAATAATTCATCTGCTTCATACTGGGTCTTGCTGGTTAAAGTATTCATAATAGTCGATTTTCCGGCATTAGTGTAACCAATCAAGCCAATCTTAAAAGTACCCGACTCCAGACGTTTTTCTCTGACCGTAGCTCGGTTTTTCTCCACTACCTTGAGCTGACGCTCGATATCCGTGATTTGATTGCGAACGCTACGACGGTTCAGTTCAAGTTGGCTCTCACCTGGTCCACGGGAACCAATTCCCCCTGCCTGACGACTAAGCATAATTCCCTGACCGACCAAGCGTGGCAAGAGATATTTGAGCTGAGCTAGGTGGACTTGGAGTTTTCCTTCATGGCTTCGAGCCCTCATGGCAAAGATATCCAAAATTAGCTGCATACGGTCAATGACTTTGACACCGAGAATTTCCTCCAAATTGACATTCTGCCTTGGTGTCAGACGGTTGTTGACAATAACAGTTGTGATTTCTTCCGCATCTACCATGAGCGCAATCTCTTCCAACTTACCAGAGCCAACAAAGGTCTTAGAATCATACTTTTCACGTTTTTGTCTGTAACTATCTACTACGACTGCCCCAGCTGTCTTAGCCAGACTGGCCAACTCTTCCATGGAGAGGTCAAAATTATCCATGCCCTGCAGTTCCACACCAATGAGCAGGACTCGTTCCTCTTTTTTCTCCGTTTCAATCATTCAAAAACTCCTCAATCTGGCTTAGAATGCGGTCCTTCACTCCAGACTCTCCTATCTGATAAAAGGTCACCTGCATGCGATTACGGAACCAGGTCAACTGACGCTTGGCAAAACGACGCGTCGCCTGTTTGAGACTCTCGCTGACTTCCTCCAGAGTCTGCTCCCCACGGAAATAAGGAAAAAGTTCCTTGTAGCCAATGCCTTTGGCTGCCTGCACATCTGGATAATGGTCAAAAAGCCACTTGGCCTCATCCAAAAGCCCAGTATCAAACATCAGATCCACTCGATGGTTGATACGCTCATAGAGTTGACTGCGTTCATCATCCAGGCAGATAATCAACGGTTCATACAAGGACTCTTGATTTTCCAAATCCTGAGCAAAATGGGCGATTTCCAAGGCACGCATGGCACGACGACGGTTAAACTGGGGAATTTCAAGACCTGCTTGCTCCACAAGATGGGCTAATTCCTCATCTGTATAAGGCTCCAAACTAGCCCGATAAGCTAAAATCTCCTCATGAGGTGTTTCCCCACCTAGATGGTATCCTTCCAGCAAGCTCTGGATATAAAGCCCTGTACCACCCGCGATAATAGCTAGCTTACCACGGTTATGAATATCCTCGATAGCTGTCTTAGCTTCTGAAACAAAATCAAAAGCCGAGTAAGACTCGGTCACCTCTCTGACATCAATCAAATGATGAGGAACAACAGCTTGCTCCTCTGGGCTAGCCTTGGCCGTCCCAATATCCAACCCTCTGTATACTTGCTGACTGTCACCACTGACCACCTCTCCATCAAAGCGCTTGGCCACTTCGATAGCAAGGACTGTCTTCCCAACAGCAGTCGGCCCAACAATCACAATTATTTTTGTTTTCATCTTTTTTCCTTGAAAAATTTCCATTTTTTCGTTACTATTATTATATCACAAAAAGGTCAGTCAGAAAAATTCTACCACTTGAGGAGTCTGGCTGATTGAGAAGATAAAGGAGGAAGACTCATGGCTAAAGGATTCGCTAAAGGTCTTGTAACAGGTGTCGCAGGAACTGTCGCTGCCGTTGCAGGTGCAGTATACGCAATTAAAAAGAAAGTGATTGAGCCAGAAGAGCAAAAAGCAGCTTTCATCGAAGAAAACCGCAAAAAAGCAGCTCGCCGTCGCGTATCACATTAAGCAACAAAAGAAGTTGAGAAATCTCAACTTCTTTTTATTTTCTTTTATACTCAATGAAAATCAAAGAGCAAACTAGGAAGCTAGCCGCAGGTTGCTCAAAGCACTGCTTTGAGGTTGTAGATAAGACTGACGAAGTCAGCTCAAAACATGGTTTTGAGGTTGTAGATGAAACGACGCTGACGTGGTTTGAAGAAATTTTCGAAGAGTATTAAATAGCTAGGTCAAACTTCAGCTGTGGCTTGACCGGATCATAATCAACTAACTCAAAGTCCTCCACTTTAATATCAAAGAAATTGGTTCCATCAGGAACATTCAAGACCAAACGAGGTTGGCAGTTTGACGGCTCACGACGGAGCAATTCCTCTGCTTGTTCAAACTGATTATCATAGATATGAAGGTTGTTGATAAAATAGAAGAACTTCCCAACCTTCCAGCCGAAATGCTTGGCAATCATCATTTGAAGAGCCACGTACTGCATAGCGTTAATGTGGTGGGCCACCAGCATATCATTAGAACGCTGGGTCAAAGTCGCATCCAGATAGATTTCTCCATCTACTCGACGGACATCAAACATGGTCTGAAAGGCGCATGGAAGGAGGCCGTCCGTCTCCTCAAAAGCTTGATAATCCCAGAGAGAGATGATATTGCGACGATTCCAAGGGTTGGCTTCCAACTGCTTGAGTATCTTGTTGATGATATCGTGTTTCTTAACGACCGCACCGTAGCGCTCACCGATAGTTCCCGTATCTCCTACTTCCCAGTCATTCCAGTAGTGAACATTGTACTTGTTATTCAGCACTTCTAGGCTATTCGACTGATCTTGATAGATCCAAAGCACTTCCTTGATGGCGGATTTGATAGCGATTGGTCGTAGGGTTGTGATGGGAAATTCCCCCTTAGACAAATCATACTCCGCAAAGGCACCCGTTATGTACTTGGAATTGGCAACAGTCCCATCCTTGTACTTAGGACGAGCCTGCTCAGAAAAGACACCGTCTTTGAGGATTCGTTCAATATTCTCTTTAAAAATCGTATCTGCTTTTGTCATTTACGCTTACCCCTTTTGTAGTCTTAACTAGTATAGCATAAAAAGAGCTTTTCTACATACTTAGATAATCAATGGCCTTTTTATATTTTTCTAATCGTTCCAAATCCTTTTCAGTGACAGAACTCAGTCTAGATAAATCTGAATTATGTTTTAAAACTGCTAATTTGACAACGCGTGCTAGGGGATTAGATTTCACAGTTTCTAGATATGTTTGATAGTCTTGTCCATTTTTCTTTGACAAAACCTGAACGGCTGTAACTACTGTTTCTGGTAAACCAGCTAGTAATAGTTCTTCAGCTGTAAAAGGACTGTCCTCAATGACATCATGTAGTAAAGCAACTGCTTTTTCATCTTCAGTACAGACCAGACTCGCTACATAAAGTGGATGTTCTATATAATCTACTCCGGCCTTATCGAATTGTCCTCTATGAGCTTCCATAGCGATAGACAATGCTAATTCAAGCATGGGTTGTTTTGATGTGTTCATCTAGCGACTCCTTCCCCAAATTTAAACCTATTTCGTTTTATTCGATTTTTAAAAAAGAGCTTGATAAACACCAAGCTCTATAATCATTTTATCTTATTGCAAAACAAGTGATGCTGCTCCGATAACTCCAGCGTCATTTCCTAGAGTTGCAAGAGCCAATTTTGTGGATGTGCGTACTTGTGGGAAGGTATTTTCGTCGTAGACTTTCTGAACACCTTGGAGAAGGAATTCTCCGGCAGCTGATACCCCACCACCGATAACGATTGTTGATGGATTTAGGATGGAGCCGATATTAGCACACGCGATACCCAAGTAATGTGAGAAGTTACGGTAAACGATCAAGGCAAGGTCGTCCCCTTCTTTTGCAAGGTCAAAGACAGTTTTAGCAGTTACTTCTTCGCCGTCATCAATCAAACGTTTCAAGGCTGCATCACCTTCGTATTCATCTGCATAACGACGAGTCAGGTTGACAATCCCTGTTGCTGAAGCAACTGTCTCCAAACAGCCTTTTTTACCACAGGTACATGCGATTGGTTGGTCAAAGTCAACAGTGATGTGACCAAGCTCTCCTGCCGCACCAGCGACACCGTGAAGCAATTTGCCTTCTGCCACGATACCGCCACCAACACCAGTACCAAGTGTCATAAAGACAACGTCCGGTTGGTTTTCACCAGCCCCCATCCAGCGCTCACCGAGAGCAGCTACATTGGCATCATTATCGATGAAGAATGGAATACCCAAGGCTTTTTCAATCTTTTCTTTAATTGGTTGAAGGGTTTTCCAGTTGAGGTTGTAGGCACCGATAACAGTTCCTTTTTCACGATCAACCACACCAGGTGATCCCATTCCAATCCCTCGGAAATCCGTAGCTGACAATCCAAGCAAGTCCAAACGATGCTGAATAGACTCAATCATATCATCTACAATATGGCTTCCTTCATCCAAAATATTAGTCTTGATAGACCATTTTTCTTGGATTTCTCCCTCTTGAGTTAAAATTGCAAACTTGATAGATGTTCCACCAAGGTCAATCCCAATAATCTTTTGACTCATCGTCTTCTCCTTTTTAATTGAAAATGCTTACAGTAATAGTATAACAGAATCGTCTGTTTTGTGCAAAGGTTTGCGTGAATTTATTCTCATTTAATCACTTTCTTTATTCCAAAGTTTGCTTTATTAAGATTCAAGCGTCAACTCATACAAACCTCTGACCGCGTTACAGCCATAGATAGTTTCCGCTTGGTCCAAGTCTGGCACAGTCAAGACTTTTTCCTCTACTTGTCCTGTTTCCAGCAAATGCTGACGGTAAATTCCTGGCAAAATTCCAAGTCTGATAGGCGGTGTGTAGAGTTTACCATTAATTTTTAAGACCAGATTTCCAATAGAGGTTTCAAGCAATTCTCCTGCTGCATTATGGTAAATGATTTCCTGTTTCCCTAGAGTTAAGTGTGGTCTATGAGTTGTTTTAAAGTAGGTAAATGATTGATTCAAATCTGCCTCTTGCTGACAAAGTTTGGCTTTGCAAAAACTTGAACTAAGGGGTGTTAAGATTTGGCGACTGATTTCTATCTCTCCAGATTTGCTGAGACTAATCCGCAAACGATAGTCTTGGTGGGAATCACAAGCTCGACACTCTTCCTCTATCCTTTGTCTCAGGTCTTCCGGATTAAAAGGATAGGCAAAATATCGACTCGCCTTTGTCAGTCTTTCCAGATGTTGTTCTTCAAACAGCAATTGTTTTTGGCTGATTTTCCCAGTTGTAATCAATTGGAAACGTGCTTGTTTACGATAGAGAACAGCCGCCTTTTGATGAACCTCACGGTATTCAGATTCCCAGGTGCTATCCCAAGTAATGCCGCCACCCACTCCATAGATGGCTTTCCCTTGATATAGTTGGATAGTCCGAATGGCGACATTGAAAATTCGTCGCCCATTTGGAAGCAAGCAACCAATCGTTCCGCAGTAAACTCCTCTGGGTTGGGGCTCCAATTTCTTGATGATTTCCATGGTCGCAATTTTGGGTGCACCCGTTATGGAACCACAAGGAAAGAGAGAGCGAAAAATGGTAACCAAGTCCACATCCGCTCGTAACTGACTCTTGATGGTCGAAGTCATCTGCCAAACCGTCGAATACTGCTCCACTTGACAAAGACGTTCCACATGTTCACTTCCAACTTCAGAAATACGGTTCATATCATTGCGCAAGAGGTCCACAATCATCATATTTTCAGACCGATTTTTAGGATCCTGTTCTAGCCAGCTAGCTTGGGCAAGGTCTTCTTGGTCAGTCACTCCCCGCTGGGTTGTCCCCTTCATCGGGCGAGTAGTTAATTCCCGGTCATTTTGCTCAAAAAAGAGCTCTGGACTCATGGAAATCACTGCCATCTCATCGTGTTCAACATAGGCATTGTAGCCCGCCTCCTGCTCTACCACCATACGATTGTAAATAGCAAAAGGATTGGCACTTAAATCTTGCTTGAGTTGGACGGTGTAGTTGACCTGATAGGTGTCTCCCTGACGCAAATGATGGTGAATCTGGGCAATAGCCTTTTCATAGTTTGCTTCAGACGTTACTTCCTGCCACTTTGAAGGCAGATCTACTTCCTCATAAGTCAGAGGAATAGGGGATGTTTCCACCCTATCGTGAACGGTAAAGTAAAGCAAATACTCGCCCAGTAGAGGAAGCTTGTGAACTGCTAGTTTTTCCTCAAAAGCAGGTGCAGCCTCATAGCTGACATAGCCCACCACATAATATCCCTGTTCTTGGTAGCTCTCCACCTGTGCCAGCAAGTCTGCCACTTCTGATAAATCTCTCGTTTTTAACTCTTTGATAGGCTGGGTAAAGGTGTATCTCTCGCCCAAAGCTCTAAAATCAATCACTGTTTTTCTATGCATATCTTAAGTATAGCACAAAATAGCCGACCTAGAACACCTAAATCCAGCTTTGTTTACTGATTTCTATAACGAAAAATTTTCTCTAAGTTACTTTTTCCTACTTTTGGCAATTCTCTATTAGATGGCACTAGTTATTCTAGTAAAAGATGGTCTTTTTTAGATCACTTCGCACAAACATTCAACAACAAAAACAGAGAGAGTCTTGGTTGCTATACCCTCACTCTCTCTGTCTTTTACTGTTCAGAAATTAAAAATTGATTTGAAGTTTTAATGATATTTACCGTTTCTTTGACATCTAAATCATCCGTGTACAGAAAATGATGTTTCTCACTATTTTTAGCTAGGAACTCTTTTCTTGCTTGGATTGATAAATCGCCTGTTCTCTCAATTTCTTTTCGAGAAGAATCTCTATCTTTCAAGGTTTCTTCTTGAGCCATTAGGACACAATATTTTAGCTTAATTTGTTTTTCTTTTAAGAAGGCTGCAATTTTCTTCAGTTGCTCTTCAAATATGACATACTCTATCACGACAGTAATGCCACGATCCAAGAAATTATTGGTCAGACTGATGATATTATCCCAGAATAAATCCATGTAAAATCCATCATCCTCCCAGGGAGCTACGAGACCTCCTTTAATCATTAAGTAAATCATGTCGCCCTCTATCACTGCACTTTTGTCAAAAGAGTAGGCCAACTCTTTGCTGACAGTGCTCTTTCCAACGCCTGGGGGCCCTGAAATGATATAAACACAATTTTCCAACCTTATACCTCTACATATTTGAAACATCTCTAATTTACGATAACTTTCAGCCCACCTATGACTTTCTTATGAAGTCTTCTGGATACTGCGCACGCGCACCTCCAATGAGTTTGGGACGACTTGCTAGAGCCGTTACATGGGCATGCCCAATTTCACGCAGTACAGGGCGAATTGGTACTTGAACATGCTTGACATGCATGCCAATTGCAGTGTCTCCGACATCTAATCCAGCATGGGCCTTGATAAATTCAACCTCTACTGGATCCTGCATAAACTTGAAGGCTGCCAACTGACCCGAACCTCCTGCATGAAGTGTAGGAAGGACACTAACAATTTCCAGGCCAAACTGCTCTGCCACCTGACGTTCAACAACGAGGGCACGATTAACATGTTCACAACCTTGAACAGCTAGATGAATTCCTTTTTCCTCTAGGATATCTAGGATGGTTTTCACGATGATTTCCCCAATTTCCTGGCTGGATTCCTTGCCAATCTGACCACCTATCACCTCACTAGAAGAAAGGCCCAAAACAAAGATAGTTCCTTGCTTCAAATTAGCCTTTTCTATTACATCTTCTACAATCTGGCTTGTTGCTCTTTGAATGTCTTTTTCCGTCATACTTGATACCTCTTTTGTCACTATCTATCATATCTTTTTTTACTGATTTTATCAAGGCCAACTAATCATTCTGATTTTTAATAGTAAAACTCCCAGAGTGAACTGGGAGTTAACTAGTTTCAATTTTATTGATGTATATTTCAACCGTCGTCCCTTTTGAAGGTACAGAGTTGATCTTCATCTGGTAATTGTCTCCAAAATGAAGTTTGAGTCGTTGGTCGACATTTTGAAGGCCAACTCCCCCACGTTTGAGCTGACTTTGACTGCTATCGCCAGCAGCTTGGAAGCCAACGCCATCATCCTCAATGCGGATGACAAGCCCTGTATTCTGTTTCTGAACAGAAACTTTAATATGTCCCTGACCTTCCTTCTCCTTAATACCATGATAAAGAGCATTTTCTACAAGGGGTTGTAGTACCAACTTGGGTAAGACTAGGTTACCAAAAGCAGGATCTTCATCAATCTCATACTCCAGCTTATCCCCATAGCGTTGTTTCTGGATAAAGAGGTACTGGCGCACATGATTGATTTCATCAGAAAGAGAAATCAAATCCTTTCCTTGATTGAGCGCCAAGCGGAAATAGGTTGCCAAGGACTTGGTCACCTGAACCACTCGCTGACTATCCTGAAACTCAGCCATCCAGATGATAGTGTCCAAAGTGTTGTATAGGAAATGGGGGTTAATCTGGCTCGACAAGGCTTGAAGTTCATACTGCCGGGTCGCTTCTTCCTGCCTGCGCACATCTGCCATCAGCTGATCAATCTGATCCAACATAGCATTAAACTGGCGAGTCACTTCTCTCAGTTCATAAGCGCCAGCCTCCTTTGCACGAAGATTTTGTGTACCAGAAGCAATTTTCAGCATGGTTTCTCTCAGATCCTTCAAAGGGGCAATCCAGCGTTTGAGACTGAACCACACCAAACAGAGACAGGCAAGAAGAGATAAAGCACTGGCACCAAGCAAGGTCCACATGAGTTGACTCCGAACCTGGTCTAACTTCTCCAACGAAGACACGCCTATAACCGTCCAATCTGTTCCTGCAATCTGTTCCTGACTGACGTAGGATTGATGGTCCAGCGTACAGCCCTGCCCCGTCTCAATGTAGGGTTTCATGGCCTCCATTTCACTTGCTGAGCTATAGACAGTACGTTTAGGATGGTAGACAAATTCATGGTTTTCATTGATGATAAAGGCAAAACCCAGCTGACCCAACTGGAGTTGGTTGAGATAGGCTTCCAGAGTTTCATAGGAAATATCCAAACGAAGTACGCCAAGATTGGCTCCCTTTGCATCAACAAGTTCCTGAGTAACAGAAATGACCCATTGACTATCTGATTTACGAGCTGGGGTTAAAACTGGCTTAGCTCCCTGATGAATAGCCTTTTGGTACCAATCCTCAGCCATCATATCTGAGGAAGTTTTCATCTGCACACTGTCATCTGTAGAAATGACCTGACCGGATTTGGTGACCAGTACCACCGTTTTCAAGTCCTGGTCTGCCTTTAAGATGGTCAAAAACAGATCTCGGATTTCCTTGACCTTGTCTTGACTGGGATTCTCAGAATAGGCTAGGACATCCTTCTGCTGGGTCAAACTGGTAGAGGTAGTTTCTAATTTTTTGATATAGGACTGAATAAAGTGGCTAGTCTGGCTGATGGTCGTTTGGCTATTACCTTCAATAGTGGCCTCAATGGCTGATGAACTAGATTGATAATAGAAAGTCCCAACCAGAGCTAGGAGAATGAGAAAGACCAGAAAGATGGAAACAACCATTCTGACTAAAAGAGAAGAACGCTTCATCGGCCTTCTCCCTTCTTAAACTGACGAGGTGTCACACCTGCAATCTGTTTAAAACGTTGGGTAAAATAGTTCATATCTTCAAAGCCAACCTTTTCTGCTATCTCATAAATCTTTAAATCTGTGGTCAGAAGCAAGAGCTTGGCTTGTTTAACTCGCTCTCTCACCAGATAATCCTGAAAAGGCAGGCCCAATTCTTTCTTAATCAAGGAACTCAAATAAGTCGGACTAAAACCTAGGTCACTGGCCAAGCTCTTTAAACTAAATTGACTGTCAGCCAGATGAGACTGGATTTTCTGGGCCAGGTTTCCCTCAAACTTATCAGTCAATAAATCTTGTAACTGCTCTTCCTTTTCTTCCTTGTCTAGTTTTTGCTTGATTTTCCCCAACATTTCCTCAATATCCTGACGCGAAAAGGGTTTGAGCAGATAGTCATCGACACCTAGTTTGACAGCAGACAAGGCATAATCAAAATCATCGTAACCCGTTAAAAATACCAAATGCACTTGTGGATAGGTTTCTCGTACCAGACTGGCCAACTGGATGCCATTTAGCTGAGGCATGTTGATATCGGTTAAAATGATATCCGGCACTTGTTGTTGAATCAATTCCCAAGCCTGTCTTCCATTTTCAGCCTGACCGATGATTTCCATATCGTAGGCTGCTACATTGACCAGCTTGGTCAAGCCTTGTCTTACCAGATACTCATCTTCTACGATTAAGATTGTGTAGGTCATGCTCTGCTCCTTTACCACTTACTAGTATCAGTATAGCAAAATTCTCCTCTAACTGCTTAGGAAAGCCTTCTTAATCGACATAATCTAGTAAATAGGCATAGCCTTTTTCTGCCATTTGGTCTTTGGGAATAAATCGGATAGAGAGACTATTGATACAGTAGCGTAAGCCACCCTTGTCCTGTGGTCCATCCGTAAAGACATGGCCAAGGTGAGAATCTCCAACTCGGCTCCGCACTTCCATGCGTGTCATATTATAAGACTTATCTTCCTTGTAGGTAGCAACATCTGGGCTGATTGGTTGGGTGAAACTAGGCCAGCCACAACCAGACTCAAACTTGTCCTTTGATGAAAAGAGAGGTTCGCCAGTAGCTACATCTACATAGATACCAGATTCAAATTTATCCCAATAGCGGTTTGAAAAAGCTCGTTCTGTTTGATTTTTCTGGGTAACTGCATACTCCTCAGGTGACAAGGTCTTTTTCAATTCCTCATCGCTTGGTTTAGGATATTTGCTGGCATCAATGACAGGGTAGGCCGCCTGATTGACATTGATATGACAGTAGCCATTTGGATTTTTCTTGAGGTAGTCTTGATGGTAATCCTCAGCCACCACAAAATTCTTCAAGGGTTCCTTTTCAACAGCCAGAGGTTGATCGTATTTCTTAGCTACCTCATCAAAGACTTGGTTGATTACTTCCAAATCCTTTTCATCTGTGTAATAGACACCAGTACGGTACTGGGTCCCCACATCATTTCCCTGTTTATTTTTGCTGGTTGGATTGATAATGCGGAAGTAATGAAGCAGGATTTCTTTAAGAGAAATTTGATTGGCATCATAGGTGACATGGACAGTCTCCGCATGTCCTGTTTGGTTAATCAATTCGTACTTGGTTGTTTCCCCTCTACCGTTTGCATAGCCTGAAACGGCATCGGTTACTCCAGACACGCGTGAGAAGTATTCCTCCACTCCCCAGAAACATCCCCCAGCTAGATAAATTTCGTGCAAGTCTGCGTCTTTACTCACTTCTGTTTTTTTCACTGTTTTTCCTCCTTGGCTAACGGACGCTTTCTCAATTTGCGAGCTGTCTGTCTGCCCTGCATTTCGCATCAATAGAAAATAGAAACCGGTTAGGGCTAGGAGAATGACCCCTGCCAAGACAAAAAGTTTTACTTTATCATTCATAGCCTTTCTCTACCCCATTTCTTTCAATTCTTTTAAAATCATATCCTTATCCATAAAACCTGGTTGCGTTTTGACCAGCTTGCCCTCCTTGTCTATAAAGGCTTGAGTCGGATAAGAACGGACACCATAACTTTCCAAGAGTTTACCTGACGGATCAATTAAAACTGGAAAATTTTTATAATCTAAGCCCTTGTACCAGTTCTTAAAGTCCGCTTCTGCTTGCTCCCCCTTGTGGCCAGGAGATACCACTGTCAAGACCACATAGTCGTCTCCAGCATCCTTAGCGATTTCGTCCGTATCTGGAAGGCTGGCTAGACAGATGGAACACCAAGAAGCCCAGAATTTAAGATAGACTTTCTTGCCTTTGTAGTCAGATAAACGATAGGTCTTGCCATCTACACCTGTCAGTTCAAAATCAGCAACCGGCTGACCTTTAGTCACAGTTTGCGAACTAACTTGTTCTGTTTTGGATTGCTCCTTCATAGTAGATTCATCTGACATATTTTTAGCCGAACAGGCTGCCAAGCAACAGATTGAGCCTACTCCAAGGAGACATGTTTGCCATTTTTTCATTTCTTTTTCCTCTCTATTCAAATAATGTAGTCAAAATGGAAGCATTTCCCAAAAGCACCAAGATTCCCATCAGGATAATGAGGAAACCACCGAATTTTTTGAGGGTTCCGAGGTAAGGATGGAGTTTTCGGAAATGTTTCAAAACATAGCTAGAGGCAAGAGATAGAACCAAAAATGGTAGTGCCAAACCCAGCGTGTAAATCAACATGAGACCAGCTCCCTGCCAAGCACCTGAACCACCTGAAGCTGCTAAGGCCAAAACAGAACCCAGAACCGGCCCCACACATGGAGTCCAAGCAAAACTAAAGATCAACCCCAGTAAAAATGCCTGACTATAGCCGTTAGCGTTTTGATCCTGTCTCTTTAATTGTAGCCTTCTTTCCTTGTAGAGTCCCTGCAAATGTAAAACATCCATCTGGTGCAAGCCCAAGAGAATGATAATCGCACCCGTCACATACTGAAACCAAGAAGCATACAGCAAATTGCCTAAAAAACCAGCTCCATAGCCCAGTAAGATAAAAACAAAGGAAATCCCCACTATAAAAGCCATAGTTCGCAATAAACTAACAAGTGAGATTGAAAATTTTCCACTAGAAGCCTGAGCATCATTCTTATCATCCAACAAGACTCCTGCATAGACTGGCAACAAGGGTAAGATGCAAGGAGAAAAGAAGGAAAGAATTCCAGCAAGAAAAACACTAATAAAAAAGATTACATTGTCCATTGCCTTCCTCCATTCTTTGATTTGATAGGTCTATTATATCCCCAAAACTCCAGAAAAAACAGGGACAATGATAGGCAAAAATAGGAATTTAATCAGGTTATTTAGAAATCTGGCACAAAAAGCCAGACAAGGTCTGACTTTGATAGAAACAGAAAAAAGAATCACTTGTCTTCCCTGCTTATCTGGTAATAAATAAGGTCCGCAACGTAGTCTTTTCTCTCCACACCATTGGTAATGGTTTTTAGATAAGACATTCCCGCTTTTTCCATGACACGGCCTGAAGCTGGGTTGAGACTGGCGTAACGAGCTCTGACTTTTTGAAAGCCTGCTTGAATAAAACAAAAATCTAAGACAGCTTTCAAGGCCTCCGTCATCATACCACGACCCCAATATGCCTTACCTAGCACATAGCCAATTTCACAACAAGAATCATTCTCATCCATTGCAACGATGCTGATATCTCCAATCACTTGCTCTGGGTTTTCCTTTAGACAAATGGCCCATTTGTAATAGTTGGGATTGGCATAGGAGGCAACCCAATTTCGAATCGAGTTCCGAGTCACCTCAACATCAGGATGAGGATCCCAGGTGACATAGGTCAGATTCTTAGCAGACGAAGCCCAATTTTGAAACATGGCTTCCGCATCACTCTCCACAAATCTTCTCAAAATCAAACGTTCTGTCTGTAATATTTGCGTACCGATTGCTTTCATAATGTTACCTCGCTTTCTGATAGGTGATTCTTTGTTCAATCTCCATTGAAACTTGTTTTGCTTTCGAATCTCAAGATAATAAGCTAAAAAGGTCCCCCGGACCTTCTTCGCTTTCTTGTTTACGTGCTCGGGGTAAAAACCTCCACTGGAGGTTATTCTTGCTCTCGAGTTTCAAGGCAAGAAGCTAAAAAGGTCCCCCGGACCTTTTTACTCCCAAAAGTCATCAAATACGGTGATGGGTAGGTGGCGTTTGTGTTGGCCTTTGTGCCACCAGTTTTCGATAGTCGCTTGGGCTTCTGGGCTGATTGTTTTGCCTTCGAGGTAATCATCAATTTCATTGTAAGTGACTCCGAGGGCGACTTCATCCGCAATACCTGGTTTTTCTTCTTCCAAATCTGCTGTTGGGATTTTTTCATAAAGGGCTGGGTCTGCACCAAACTCCTTCAAGAGTTGTTTTCCTTGGCGTTTATTGAGGCGGTAAAGAGGAAGAATATCCGCACCACCGTCACCAAACTTGGTAAAAAAGCCTGTGATATTTTCCGCAGCATGGTCTGTCCCAATGACGGCTCCGCTATGAGCGCCCGCAAGGGCATATTGGGCAATCATACGGCAACGTGCCTTGATATTTCCCTTATTAAAGTCTGAAACAGGACTTCCTGTCGCTTCAACTGCTGCTGTCATGGCATCAACTGATTCCTTGATATTCACAACCAAGCTGACATCTGGCTGGATGAAAGCAAGAGCTTTTTGAGCATCTGCTTCATCAGCTTGTACCCCATAGGGCAGGCGGACAGCGATAAATTTGTAGCTGTCATCTCCTGTCTCTGCTCTCATTTCTTCCATCGCTAATTGCGCCAAGCGCCCTGCCAAGGTTGAGTCTTGTCCTCCAGAAATCCCTAGTACAAAGGTTTTAAGGAAGGGGTGTTTTTTCAAGTATCTCTTTAAGAAATCAATGGAACGACGGATTTCTTCCTGAGCGTCAATCACTGGTTTGACACCTAGTTGCTGGATAATGGTCTCTTGCAAACTCATTCTTCTTCTCCTTCACCAAGGGCTTCCTTACGCATCTTATCAATCAAGTCCATCTTATCTTGCCAAATATCACGCGCCAAGTCTACTGGGTAATGTTGCGGATTGAGAACCCGTTTATACTCATCCCAAAGCTTGTCAAATTCTTTGCGAGCATAGGCCTGAATCTCAGTCAAACTAGGCAAATCGTAAACCAATTTTCCTTCTTTAAAGATATCCACCAAGAGAGGAACGGCATCAAAATTACGAACGGTTTTTTTGATATAGGTATAGGTCGGATGGAACATCTTGATTTCAGTCATGCTGGCAACGTCAACTCCATCATAAGTGATGTAGTCGCCTTCTGACTTCCCTTTTTCACGACTGGTAATGCGCCATACTTGCTTCTTACCTGGCGTTGACACTTTTTCCGCATTATTAGACAGTTTGATGGTATTGCGCATCTGACCATTTTCATCTTCAATAGCTACAATCTTATAAACTGCCCCAAGAGCTGGCTGGTCATAGGCTGTAATCAGCTTGGTTCCGACACCCCAGACATCAATCTTGGCTCTTTGCATCTTGAGGTTGAGGATAGTATTTTCATCCAGATCATTAGAAGCATAGATCTTAGCCTCTGTAAAGCCAGCCTCGTCTAGTTGCTGACGAACTTTCTTGGAAATGTAGGCAATATCCCCAGAGTCAATCCGCACACCCATAAAGTTAATCTGATCACCCAACTCACGCGCCACCTGAATGGCAGCTGGCACACCGATTCGCAACGTATCATAAGTATCTACTAGAAAGACACAGTCACGATGGGTTGACGCATAAGCCTTGAAGGCTTCATAGTCGTTCCCATAAACTTGTACCAAGGCATGGGCATGAGTCCCCAAGACAGGAATACCAAAGAGCTTCCCTGCTCGCACGTTGCTAGTTCCGTTGGCTCCACCAATCACGGCTGCGCGTGTTCCCCAGATAGCAGCATCCATTTCTTGCGCACGACGTGTTCCGAATTCCATCAAAGGCTCATCTTCAATGACCGAACGAATACGTGCTGCCTTGGTCGCTATCAAGGTTTGAAAGTTAACGATATTTAAGAGAGCCGTTTCAACCAATTGACATTGGGCTAGAGGGCCTTCTACCTGCACAATCGGTTCATTGGCAAAGACTAAGTCCCCTTCCTGGGCAGAACGGACTGTCAACTCCAACTTGAGATTGCGGAGGTAGTCTAAGAACGCCCCATGATAGCCAAGCGACTCCAAGTAGGCAATATCGCTATCAGAAAAGCGCAAGTCTTCAAGATAATGTACAATTCTTTCCAAACCAGCAAAAACCGCATAGCCGTTCTGAAAAGGTTGCTGGCGGAAATAAACTTCAAAGACCGCCTTTTTATTGTGAATCCCTTGGTCAAAGTAAACTTGCATCATATTGATCTGGTACAAGTCCGTGTGCAATGTCAAACTATCATCTGGATACATCTGTTTTCCTTCTTCCTTCTTTACAAAGGTATGAACGTATTCTACCACTTTCACACCGTCCGATAAATTAGTACTATTATAACACATTTTACCGAGATTGATAAAAAGCTAACAAGCTATTCCATAGTCTCCAGTTCATCCATATCTTGCTCAAACTTTTTTTGAGCCCATTCGCCATAACTTTTAAGCCCGAGATTGCCGATAAAAACCCAAGGAAGGTAAATCAGATAAGTAATGACCCAAGCAGACAAGTATTTAACGTTCAGAGGATTGTGCTGATAAATTTCGATATTGAATTGATAATTCTGCAGCATCAAGAGAGTCGTAATAGCGAGAGTTAGCAGCAAACACCCTACAATCGTAAAATGAAAACGACTATAGTAGGTCACTCCAAGTTGTCGTGCACGATTGAAAAAGAAGAAAATTCCTAAAAGAAGGGTAACAAGAAGAATATCAGGATTAAAAAGAGCAGGTGCTAATACAGCCACCAGATAGCTTAGCAGAATGAGCCCGATAAACACATAGAAAGACTCTGCTCCAGCTTTGTTAATCAGTTGTTCTTCTCTTTCGTCTAATAATTGATAATAAAAAAATCTATTTTTCATCTTCTTCCTCCCAAAATAGTTGGTCTAAAGTTTTGCCTAAACATCTGCAAATGGACTGGCAGAGGGAGAGACTGGGATTGTATTTCCCAGCTTCAATCAAGCCTATAGTCTGCCTAGTAACACCTACAGCTTCTGCCAATTCCCCTTGTGTTAAATCACGCTCTACCCGAGCTAATTTTAATTTTAAATTTTTAGCCACTAGCATCCTCCTTCAAAATTTTAAAAAGTTGCGCTTCTTTTAAAAACATTATACCATATATCTAACTTAATGCAATATATAAATTTCATTTTGTAAGATTTTATTAACAAAAAAACTCTCTACCACAAAAAGATAGAGAGTGTTGAGTTCAAATATAGGATTTCAAAATATCGACGACATCACTTCTTTTCTTGACCTGATAGGCCTTGATGCCCAATTTCTCAGCTGCTATTGTATTGTCCTCAATATCGTCTAGAAAGACACAATTTGTAGGATCTAGCTGGTATTTATCGAGAATCCCCTTAAACATTGCCAAATCAGGCTTTATAGCTTTTATATCACAGGATAGGACAAAACCATCTAAAAGTTCTTTTAAGGGAGATAGTTGCTCTTCCAGCAAGTCATAAAATACCTTTGAGGTATTGGACAAGACAAAGATGCGATGTCCCTTTTTCTTTAGTTCTGACAAAACAGGAAAGACTTCCCTATAAATATCAATGTAGCTAGGCCAATTCCAGATAACTTCTTCAACCTTCTTTTGATAGCCCCTTCCAATCATCGACACAACTTTGAGCACCAACTCTTCTCTCGTCATGGTCCCAAGATCTAATCTTAACCAGAGCCCCGACTGAAAAATAGCTTTATCTAAAACCAAATATTCTTCCTTCGTATCCGAAACGCCTTGCAAAATCTTATCCTTGTTCCATTCTAATAAGACGTTGCCCATATCCAATATTATATCCATTTGTCTACCTCCTTGCTTATGTGAAGAATTCCTCTTTGATTTATGCCTTCATATTCACCCTACAAATCCTTTTGGTAATAGTATCTCTGCCCTGTGTAAGGATAGTCTTGCAAAGCAAAGACTTCCTTGTAGCCATGCCTTTGGTAAAAATCTGGCGCTTGAAACTGGTAAGTATTGACGAAAGCAAACTGACAGTTTCGATTCTTAGCTTCATTTTCAGCTTGCTCCAATAGTTTTGAACCGATTCCCTGTCCTCGCAATTCCTCTTTCACAAACAAATACTCGATTTCCAGCCAATTTCCGAAAGTCTCTGCTACTAAGCCTGCCAGGAGATTGCCCTTTTCATCTTCAACATAAAGGTTCAGGGGCTCGCTTTCAGCCTCTTCTCTTTTGGAACGATTATAAGCACGAATCAAATTCCCTATTTCTTGCGCTTTATGCGATTCCTTATTTTCCAATCTAACGTGCATCCCTATCTCCTTTGATTTTAGGTTAAAATGCCTCAATAATATCTCTAATGAGTAAAAGTACTAAAAATATTATAGATTTTTTCTGTCTATCAAACAAATTCCACCCTACTTATGATGATAGTTATTCAATCAACTCATGCGTAAGGCTCCTATGAAATACCTTAAGAATACCACAGATTTAATCATTTTAGAAGAGACAAACATCAATATTTTATTCACCTGATGATTCAAGTCAATTACCAAGTATTTTTCTACTTTCAAGGAAATGGAAAAGACATATTTCTTTGATTTTGTATAGGAGAGAATTTGCTTGCTGTAAATCAAATATTTAAAATAAAGCTTACATCACTAATACTCTTGACTCCCCTGTCCTGACTTACATTAAGAGCAATCAGCAAATATGAAAGAAATAAGTTTCTATATCTTAAAACTTCAAAAATTTAAATCTAAGACGGTCATCGTTTCCAATATCAATAACAAGAGAAGCAAGATGATTCTCCCTCTAGTCTAGTTATGAATCACTCACTTCCACTATCATTGAAATCTAAAAACAAGTAGCCCCTATAGAGCTACTTGCTGTATTTTTAAACCAGATGATTAGATATTACTTTTGTCTTTCTTATCTGAAGATTTATCTGTTGATTTATCTTTAGACTTTGGAGAATTATTGCGGACAATTTTGTCATACCCTTCTGTATTGTCAATCAATTCAGTTGCTAGAGTACGATAATCTTCTTGAGAAATGAGCCAGTTGCCATCCTTGTCCTTAGTTAATTTGATTTCTGTATCAAAATCCCCAGTAGTAAAAGGGGTATGAGCTAAATTTGGATCTACGTCGCTATAGATAGCGAAATCTTTCTTGAAGAGGTGTTCGAAAATCCAGTAAGAGATTAATGTTTGATAACGCTTGATATCAACATCTGAACCAGCTTGATTGTACTTACCTAAGTTGTCAATACCTCCAATTAGAGTCGTAAGAACTTCCCGCGTAGATGAAGCCAATCCCTTAGAGTGCAACCTCTTAGAGTTAAAAGTAACAGTCGCTGTATTACCTGATTCATCTACCTTAACATCCTGAACAGAGTAGGAACCGATATCTTGGTATAATCTGCGTCTCATTTTCAAGAAACCTGAAATTGTTTCTTCTGGAGTTTCAATAGGAAAATCATCATGCCATTTTACAGAGTAAGTAGATGCTGGTGAAAGACCATCGTCTTTAATTTTTTCACTTGTTTGAACCGCAATAACTGCGTCAGTCCATTTTTCATAAGTTTCTCCATAAATCTTCTTGAATCGTGCAGAGTCACTAGTCCGCATCGAATCTAAGAGAATTTCAGCATCCTTTGTAACTTTCTCCTTAACGGTGACCGCCCCATCCTTCTTCTCAACTTGTTCCGTTTTTTCCTTGTTATCAGAAGAAGATTTAATAGACTGATTTGACACTGAAGAACATGCTCCTAAGATAACTGTCGAGAGAGCTAAGACACCTAGCAACTTAATCTTTTTCCTGTTTCACCTCTTTATGGAAATTTACTCTTAGAGACCGCCTCCAAGTAGATTTGTTTAGAAAAACACTGGGTTGTTCTAACGGAGAATGGGGGATTCGAACCCCCGCGCCAGTTACCCGACCTAACGATTTAGCAAACCGTCCTCTTCAGCCTCTTGAGTAATTCTCCACTGATACACTAAAATAAATAGGATACAATTTGGAAAAAATCTACTGTATACCTGTTCATAATGGAGCCGGTGGGAGTCGAACCCACGTCCAAACACCTGCCAACATATTTGTCTACAACCATAGGTTATGTATTATTTTAACAGTCCCTCGACACATAACTCAAGCCTAGGAACTGCGAGTCTATCAATCTCTTATCAAACCACTAGACAAGGCTTGATCGTATCTCGCTAATCATAAGACCTGTCATTGAACACGAGCAATCCAAATCAGGTCACGCCTGCTGGTTTTTAGGCAGCTAAAGCGTAAGAAGTGTTATTTTTTGCAGTTATATTTAACTGAGCGTTTACGTCGCCACACGGGTTGCAAAATATGCCTCATAATGCCTGTCGAATCCGTAACGACCCCAAAAGACAATAAAACCATTATACCTTATCTAAATCAAAAATGCAAAATTAAGTCAATTCTTTAGAAAAGATATGTTTTCAAGGCTTCTGATAGGGCTTGATAACCGGCTACACTTAGATGGAGGCCATCCGTTGTATAGGCTGATTGAAGCTGTCCTTCTGAATCTGTCAAACTATCATAAACAGGCACAAAATCTACCTGCATATAGGCAGATGCTAGAGCTTCATAGGCCTGATTCCACTCCCTAATCTTTTCATTGGTACGAATATAAACTGTCTGCTTGTATTCTTTTCCTTCATTGACTGGCAGAATAGAAACAAGCTTTATTTGTGACAACGGATAATCCCGGATAATCGATTGAATCACACGCTCAAGATTATCCAAAGCATCATTCATGGAAACATCTTTTCCAATATCATTTGTCCCAATTAGGAGAACAATTTGATCCACAGCATCACCATAAAGATGGACATCCAAATTCTCTAATAACAATCTCGTCTGGTAGCCTCGGACACCCCGATTAACAATCGTCTTGGCAGTCCCAAACAACTCTTGAAGAGGGTAATACTCCACTATCGAATCACCAATAAAAATGATATCTGGCTCTAGAACCGACACTTGATTCAATTCACGATACTTGGTTTGAATTTTTTCCTGCTCCTTTAAGAGCCAATTCTCTAATAACTGTACTGCCACCCTATCCCTCTTTCTCTAACCAATTCTCTAGAACTTGATAAACACCCGCCTGGCTGTTAGCTGGTGCTAGGGCAGTCGCAACTGCCTTGACCTCATCAGCTGCATTTTCCATGGCATAGGCAATTCCAGCCATCTCCAACATCTCAACATCATTTTCACTATCACCAAAAGCCATAATTTGTTCTGATGTCAAATCCCAGCGCTTGAGTAATTCTTCCAATCCCCAAGCCTTGTGAACCCCAGCTTGCAGGATATCGATACAGCCATAACCGCTAGAAACGGCTCTTACACTACCATCAAAGAGGTCATTGATTTCCTGCAAAACAGAACTGGATCGCTCTTCACCAACGACCATACTCATTTTAAGCACTCCACCAAAGAGGTCTGCTTGTAACTCTTCCACAAAATTCATTCGTTGATAGAGTCTTTCAATCATCTCTGGAGTCATAAATTTATTAAGTTCTCTAAAAACAGTTCCTCTCTTGACAAAACCACCATTCATACCAGTTACGACGAACTGATCTCGGCACTCTCTCCCCTTAAAATGAACTAAAGCCTTGTCAACCATAGCATCATCCCAGGTCTGCGCTTGAATCAATTTATTGTTTTCAAAAATTCGCGCCCCATTGGCGACTACTAGGACCACTCGTTCAGCCAAGTGTCCCAACAATTCTCTCATACGATGGATTTCATTCCCCGTCGCAATGACAAAACGGATATCCCTTTGATCCAGCTGATCTAAAATCTTTTCCAAGCGGGGCAGATCCAGCTGACCTCTCGGATCCAGCAAAGTCCCATCCATATCTGTCGCAATTAACTTTATCATACAATCTAACCTTTTCCCTTTCAAGAGGGTGCAAAAACCAAGTAGGGTGTGCATCTTAAATCCTAGTATAATTTCTTTTATTATACCACACAGATAACATGAAACATAATACCAAAAAATTAAGAGAGGTTTTTTAATGCTACCAAAGAATTTAAAGTGTATTTTTTTCGACATTTCTTAATATCTTTAGTTACCAATAAATTTTTTAGTTCATCCAAAGTCACTCCGTGGTCTATATAACTACCCCAATAAAATCTAACTATTCTTTTGGGACATACCTGTGAGTATTGAGAATTAACTTCACCAACCACTAGTCTAAACTCCCTTTGAGTTTCATACTCTTCTCCTTTTGCAAATAATAGTTTATTTGGGTTTACTAAAATATCATTTTTATTGAAAGGATATTCCTTTGATTTATAGTATTTTACAATCCCAGATTTAATTCCTTTTATCTTTTGAATTCCTCTACATAGAACATCAAAAGGAATCCAAACCCAAGGTCTTAGCCTTCCTAAATCATCCAATGCGATCGAACCTTTTTCACTGGATGTATCCAATAAAGAATCTATAAATGTCTGAGATAAATTTCCTTCTGGAGTTATATCTGACTCATAAACTGTAACAAAGCATGAAATACGCCATGTAGCAGCATCAGGATTCACTAACTTAATAGTTAGTTCGTCAAAATCATAAATCGGTTTCCCCTTTGGGTTAAAGGATTTAATTTTAAATCTAGATGGGTAAATAACAACATCAGATTTATGTTCAATTAAAGATGGAACACATTCACCCTCTATTTTCTGACGCACCTTTTCCTCTGAATAAATATCCAATTCATCTAGAAAATTTACCATTATAAAACTTAAATTTCGATCTTTTTGATTTAAATATCGGATACCTACAGGTGAAAAAATTGTATAATCTTGTCGCACATAGATTGGATTCCGATTTTGTAAAAATGCTACTCTTGAGGCACTTCCTTCTTCCGCCTGTTGAGCTATCGAGCCATTTTCTCCGAACCATTTATAATCTTGAAAAAATACATTTCCTTTTATTAATTCCTGAAAATGCGCTTTCCCATTTGAAAATTTAAAATCTGAGAACTTTAAAAAACCAACAATCTGACTCATAGATTAACTCCCTATAAGTTTCTTCCAATTATACTACAGTTAGGGGGTACCTACCACTTCAACCCTACATGTTCATTCATTTCTTTATAGGCTGTGTCAATTCGTTCCTTGGTCGCCTCATCCAACTTGTCACGGTTACTGCCTCCCTCGATGAAATCCTCCAAGATATAGGTCTGATAGAGGAAGAGAGGATAGCCTTCTGGGGAGTATGTCCCTTTCAGAGTTCGATTAACCCACGTAGGATGCGCTTTGGCAGTTTCAATCCTTGTTTTTCCGTCTTTTTTCTTAATGGTCACATCCATGAGAACACCGCGCTCCGTCCACTTGGCATTTTCCTCGTCTTGCATGGTTTCAATGCGCTGATTTGAAAGGAAATTCCCCATGGAATAGATGATCAGTTTTTTGTCACCATCTTTTTCAACCGTTTCAGCAGGTTCAACGACATGAGGATGCCCTCCAAAGATAATATCAGCTCCCCAGTTCACCATCTTGTGGTACAGTGTCTTCTGTTCTTCCGTTGGTTCCAGCTGGTACTCAATTCCCATCTGAGGCATCACAACAGTAATATCCGCTTCTTTCTCTGCACGCTCGATTTCCGCCTTCATCTTTTCTTCGTCTAAGTCAGAAAGATAGCGATTATAGTCCTCTTGAGAAATATACTGCTCAATGCCATTAAAGCCATAGGAATAGGCCAAGAGAGCTACCTTGATACCGTTGACTTCCTTGATGACTATAGGGGCTTGATCACGGGATTCATGTGTGTAGACTCCTATAGGTGTCATTCCAGCCTTTTCAATCGCTTGAGCCGTTGAAACCACTCCCTCAATTTGAGAATCCAAGATGTGATTGTGAGCCAAGTCTAGAACTTGGTAGCCTGCATCTTCGATAGCATCCATGACTTCTCCTGGTGCATTAAAGAGAGGATAACCTGCCAAATAGTGGTCCTTATTCACCGTTCCTTCAAAGTCACCAATCACCAAATCCGCTTGCTTGAGCCAGGGTTTTACATACTCAAAATTTTCATGGAAATCATAGGTTCCATCTTCTTTAAGAGCTGTTCGGTAGATGGGGATATGGTAGAGAAGATCACCATTTGCCATGATACGGGCTGTCGTTTCACCAGACTGATTTTTCTTGGATTGACCAGACGTCGTAGTCTGACTGCTAGGGCTTGTTTCCTTGCTACCTTGTACTGCTCGAACCAGCAAGTTCAAACCCATGGACAAGGCAACTACAAGTAGCAATACCGTAATAAACTGGGCATTGGTCCAAGATTTATAATTCCGAAAGAAACTAACACTAGTTCTCCACATCCCATAAAGAGAACCACGAGACCGTCTATCTTGTCGCTTTTCCATCTTTATTCCCCCCTTGCTTCCTGATGCAAGTCTTTTCTTTTATTATACCACAGACAAAAGGGGAATACCGTTTATTATATTATTTTTTAGGAACTTCTGTGACTTTCTTTCTCGTCTATTTTGTGTTATCATGTAGAGGTAATGAAAGGAGAGAAAATGTCTGCAATAGAACGTATTACAAAAGCTGCTCATTTAATTGATATGAACGATATTATCCGCGAGGGGAATCCAACTCTACGCGCGGTTGCTGAGGAGGTTACTTTCCCCCTATCTGATCAAGAGATCATCCTTGGCGAAAAGATGATGCAATTCCTCAAACATTCTCAGGATCCTGTTATGGCTGAGAAAATGGGGCTCCGCGGCGGTGTTGGACTTGCTGCTCCTCAACTCGATATCTCAAAACGCATTATTGCCGTCTTGGTCCCAAATATTGTAGAAGAAGGCGAAACTCCACAGGAAGCCTACGACCTGCAAGCTGTTATGTACAATCCCAAAATCGTCTCTCACTCTGTTCAGGACGCCGCCCTCGGTGAAGGAGAAGGGTGCCTATCTGTCGACCGTGTAGTTCCAGGCTATGTTGTTCGTCATGCCCGCGTCACTGTTGATTACTTTGACAAGGACGGCGAAAAACACCGTATCAAGCTTAAAGGATACAACTCTATCGTTGTCCAACATGAAATTGACCACATCAACGGAATCATGTTCTACGATCGTATCAATGAGAAAGACCCATTTGCTATCAAAGATGGACTCCTCATCCTCGAATAAAGAAAATCCCGTTGCAAGACAGGGTTTTGTGTTATAATAGAGGCATGAAAACAAATGATATTGTCTATGGCGTCCACGCCGTTACTGAAGCCCTCCTTGCAAATACAGGAAACAAACTCTACCTCCAAGAAGATCTAAGGGGAAAGAATCTTGAGAAAGTCAAGGAACTTGCTACTGAGAAAAAGGTCTCCATCTCTTGGACTTCAAAAAAATCCCTCTCTGAAATGACCGAAGGCGCTGTCCATCAAGGCTTTGTCCTAAGAGTCTCTGAATTTGCCTATAGCGAGCTGGATCACATCCTTGCAAAAATACGCCAAGAAGAAAATCCTTTGCTATTGATTCTGGACGGGTTAACTGACCCTCACAACTTAGGTTCTATCTTAAGGACTGCTGATGCGACCAATGTTTCAGGTGTCATCATTCCCAAGCACCGTGCTGTCGGAGTGACTCCTGTCGTTGCCAAAACGGCCACAGGTGCTATCGAGCACGTTCCAATTGCCCGAGTGACCAACCTGAGCCAAACTCTTGACAAACTCAAGGATGAAGGCTTCTGGACCTTTGGAACGGATATGAACGGTACCCCTTGCCACAAGTGGAATACAAAAGGAAAAATAGCCCTTATCATCGGAAATGAAGGAAAAGGCATCTCTAGCAACATCAAAAAACAGGTCGATGAAATGATTACCATTCCTATGAATGGACATGTTCAAAGTCTCAATGCAAGTGTGGCTGCAGCCATTCTCATGTACGAAGTTTTCCGAAATCGACTATAAAAAAGTTTCCAATCACTTGATTGGAAACTTTTTTATGATTATACTCAATGAAAATCAAAGAGCAAACTAGGAAGCTAGCCATAGACAGCTCAAAGCACTGCTTTGAGGTTGTGGATAGAACTGACGAAGTCAGTAACATACCTATACCTACGGCAAGGCGAAGCTGACGTGGTTTGAAGAGATTTTCGAAGTGTATTAACTATGTTCTGTGATAAATTTATAAGCTTCTTGACCAGCGATAGCCCCATCTCCAACTGCTGTTGTTACTTGACGAAGGTCTTTCTGGCGAACATCTCCAACCGCAAAGATACCATCAACTGTAGTCTTCATGTGGTTATCTGTTAGGATCCAGCCTGCCTGGTCTTGGATATTCAAATCCTTAACAAAATCGCTAACAGGATCCAGTCCAACATAGATAAAGACACCTCCGAAGGCTTGCTCTGTTACTTGACCTGTTTTCACATTTTCAAATACGACAGATTCTACTCGGTTCTCACCTTTGATTTCCTTGACAACAGAATCCCAGATAAAGTTGACTTTCTCATTTGCAAAAGCACGGTCTTGCAAAACCTTTTGGGCACGAAGTTCATCTCGACGGTGAACAATAGTGACAGTCTTAGCAAAGCGTGTCAAGAAGAGGGCTTCTTCTACCGCTGAATCTCCACCACCGACTACGAGCAAGTCTTGGTCACGGAAGAAAGCTCCATCACAGACTGCACAGTATGAAACACCACGACTGTTCAGTTCTTCTTCTCCGGGAACTCCCAAAAGACGGTGTTTTGACCCAGTTGCCACGATGACAGTACGGGTTTCGTAAACTTGATCATCAGTGATTACCTTCTTATAGTCACCTTGGTCTTCAATATTTTCAACATAGCCATAAAGATGCTCTACTCCAAGGTTTTCAAGTGGTTCAAACATCTTTTCAGCCAGTTCAGGTCCACTGATATTGGCATAACCTGGATAGTTTTCAATATCAGATGTGTTGTTCATTTGCCCGCCTGGCAGACCACCTTCAATCAAAGCCACTTTCAGATTGCTGCGAGCAGCATATAAGGCAGAGGTCATTCCCGCAGGTCCAGCACCGATAATAATCGTATCGTACATTTTGATTCCTTCTTTCTTGTTGTAACTATCTTTATTCTAACTCATTCTTGCTAGTCACGCAAGGATTATGCCCTGAAAACCAAGAGCAAACTCATGACGGCAAAGGATAACACCGGAACGACCAAAACTCCAATCATAATCATATCATAGAGATGAGCTTGGCGAGCTTTGGCTGTCTTGTCCACGCCAGACATGGCTCTCAATCCAATCCAAATCCCCAGAAAAATCACAACCAGGATGGTCGTTAAGATCAAACTCTCGAAATACAAAGAAAATAGATGCAGTAGCATGATCTCTCTCGTTTCTATCTTTTTTAAAGAGTAAACTCAGCTAGTCCAACTAACTGAGTTTTCCTTTTACTATTATATCAAATATAAGTCCGTTTGTAACTAGCGAAGAATTCTTTTGTTCGTTCTTCTTTCGGATGATTGATGATTTCATCCGGTGTGCCGGACTCGATGATTTTCCCTTTATCTAGGAATAAAACCTTGTCTGCCACCTGGGCTACAAAAGACATATCGTGACTGACCAAAATCATGGTCTGACCTGACTTGGCAGCATCTGCAATAGACTTTTCTACCTCACCGACCAATTCTGGGTCAAGGGCTGAAGTGGGTTCGTCCAAGAGCAAGACATCTGGTTTCATAGCAAGCGCACGCGCGAGGGCAACCCGTTGCTTTTGTCCACCTGATAAATGGCGAGGGTAATGCTGTTCACGGTCAGAAAGTCCAACCTTGGCCAATTCTTCCTTGGCGATTTTTGTTGCTTCCTCGTCCGATAATTTCTTAACGACAACCAAACCTTCCTTAACATTGTCAAGGGCTGTTCGGCGTTCAAACAAATTAAACTGTTGGAAAACCATGGACAACTTGCGACGAAGGGTTAGGATTTCTTCTTGGCTAATCTGTGAAAAATCAACTTTAAAATTGTCAATCTGAATCGTTCCACTATCTGGAGTTTCAAGGTAGTTCAAACTACGAAGAAAGGTTGATTTCCCAGCTCCAGATGAACCAATCAAAGCCACTACTTCTCCCTTTTGAATATCCAAGTTCAGATGATTCAAGACTGTCTGTCCTGAAAAGGATTTGCTTAAATTCGAAATCTTAATCATTAACGAAGGTCTCCTTTCACATCTGTAGATACTGTATCCGGCGCTGAAATAGCCATTTTTCTCTCGATGAAACGACCGAGGCTTTCAATTCCGATATTGACGACCCAATAAACAAGGGCAACGGAGATGAAGCGTTCAAAATAGCGATAATCAGCTCCACCCAAAATCTGAGCCTGGGCAAAGACTTCCACAACCCCCGCACTAAAGGCTAGAGAAGTTCCCTTAGTCAAACCGATAAGGGAGTTAATCAAAGTCGGTGTCGCTACCACCGCTGCATTTGGAATAATCACACGACGATAAACTTGAGCACGCGTCATACCCAAACTGCGTGCCGCCTCAATTTCACCTGGATTAACAGAAAGGATGGCCGCACGAATCGTTTCACTTGCATAAGCCGCCTCATTAAAAGCAAAGGCCACAATCGCAAAAAGTGCCGCTGGAATCGCATTGATATTGAGACCAGTGCCCCATTGTTGGTTGATAGCTTTCAGTACCAAAGGAATTCCGTAGTAGGTCAACATAAGTTGAACTAGGATTGGGGTACCTTTTAAGAAGCTAACGAAAAAGGCTTGTAAGGGATATAAAATCCTAACACGATTGATCTTAACAATGGCAAAAATCAGGGCAAGTAGCAAACCAAAGAGTGCACCTCCAAGCGTCAACATCAAGGTTGTAGGCAGTTGTTGGACAATCCTTGGAATTCCATCAAAGACCGAACGCAAACTAAAGAGCTTACCATCCGGAATGAGTTGCATCAAACTTTGGTACCAATCTGATGCTAAAAATGTTGTAACAGTCATAAAAACATCCTCTCCTGATAATGATTCATTCTATCATACTTCTGCTCGCAAGCAAATTATTTGCTACGGGCTGCTCAGACTTTGTCTATCTTCTAGTTTATCACACTTTAAAACAGGGAGGCTATATATTTTACCTATCAAGGAGATAGATAAAAACTATCTCAAACCTAAGTCCTCATAGTTTTTCCTATAGCCAATTTGTTTAACAGCACCATTCACCACCAAAATTGGACGTTTCAATAACATGCCATCACTCGCTAGAAGCTTGGCTGCTTCTTTTTTTGACAAGCTTCCAACCTTATCTTTCAAGCCAAGTTCACGGTATTTGATCCCGCTGGTATTGAAAAATTGTTTCACTTCAAAATCGGAAGTTTCCAACCACTTCAAAATCACATCTTCACTCGGGGTTTCTTCTACGATGTGGACATCTTGGTATTCCAGTCCAAGTTTATCCAATTCATTTTTTGCTTTCTTACAAGTTGAACATTTTGGGTATTCGATAAATTCTAACATCTTCTTTTCTTTCTATTTTTTATTTTCTTGAAATGCTGCACCTTCATGTTGCAAGAGCCAGGCTTTCTTTTCGACTCCCGATGCATAGCCTGTCAAACGATTGCCTGACCCCAGCACACGATGACAGGGTACGAGGATAGACCAAGGATTACGTCCCACTGCTCCGCCAATCGCTTGGGCAGAAGCCACTTGCAGATCTTGAGCTATTTGTCCGTAAGTCACTGTCTGACCATAGGGAATGGCCTGTAAGTAAGCCCAGACCCGCTTTTCAAAATCGGTCCCAATGGGAGGCAAAGGTAAGTCAGATAGATCCTGAACACTGCCTTCGAAATAGGTATCTAAATAGGAAATAACTTGCTCTAATACAGGATGGCTAGCAACTTCTTCTATCGTTTCATCCCCTAGTCCCCTCTCAAAATGAGTTTGGTCCTGTACCCAAATTCCATACAGATATTGCTCGTCAGCAACCAAGGACAGGGTTCCAATTGGCGACGGGTAGAGCATTTTTGCGTACTTTTTCTGCTTCATTTTTTTAATTTCTGATAGGCCAAACGTTCCCCATCAACTGGAACTTTACCAACCTGTTGGAAGCCTAGCTTTTCAAAAATATGCTGCATGGCCTTGTTTTCTACATGCGTATCTGAACGAAAATCTAGATAATCAAAAGCTTCAATCAAGCCTTCTAGGAAAGTCTGAGCAACACCTTGTCCTTGGACATCTGCTGCCACAGCGATACGGTGAAAGACCAGATATTCTGATTCTCCCCCCTGCCAACTCCCTTCATAAATGGCTTCATAGGCTTTCTCTGGGCTCTTGGTCACAGCAGCATAGGCTAGCAGTTCTCCCTCTTCCAAGGCCACATAAGCTTGGCCTGAGATAATATCATCAATAATGATATCAGCATTTGGATAGCCATTTTGCCACTGGTCACTACCAGACTTGGCTAAGCACTTTTTGGCATCCTCCATCACCTGCATAATCGCATCTACTTCGTTTGGAAAAGCTAAACGAATCTCCATCTTTTTCCCTCATTTCTAACTGTTTTCTCTCATCATAGCATAATTTAAAGCTTTCCACAAGCAGTTGAAACTTGACTTTTGTCTTTTATTATTTTATAATCTAGTTATCAAAACTAGATAAAAAGGAGTTGGAAATGAATTCTAACTTTTCCTACCCAAAATGGGAAGACATTCCAAACATTGACCTCTATCTGGATCAGGTTTTACTTTATGTCAATCAAGTCTGCGCCCCTATCTCTCCAGATAAGGACAAGGGGCTAACAGCATCCATGGTCAATAACTATGTCAAACATGGTTACCTGACAAAGCCAGACAAGAAAAAATACCAACGCAAACAAATTGCCCGTTTGATTGCCATCACTACTCTCAAGTCTGTCTTTTCGATTCAAGAAATCGCTCAGACACTGAATACTCTTCAAAGTCAAGCTAGTTCAGACCAGCTCTACGATGCTTTTGTGGACTATATGAACCATGGGATTGATCCAGAAAATCCTATTATTCAAACCAGCTGTCAAACGGTTAAACTCTATCATCAAACTCTAGCCTTAGTCCTTAACAAAGAAGAGGAGGTACCCCAATGAATACCAGTCTAAAGCTCAGTAAAAAACTCAGTTTTGGAGAGGAAATTGCTAATAGCGTAACCCATGCTGTGGGTGCCGTTATCATGCTCATCCTACTCCCTATTTCATCCACCTATAGTTATGAAGCACATGGATTTTTATCCTCTTTTGGTGTTTCTATCTTTGTTATCAGTCTCTTTCTCATGTTCCTCTCGTCAACCATTTACCACTCTATGGCCTATGGTTCGACCCACAAATACGTCTTGCGAATCATCGACCATTCTATGATTTATGTGGCTATCGCAGGATCTTATACACCAGTCGTCTTAACCTTGATGAATAACTGGTTTGGCTATCTGATTATTGCTATTCAGTGGGGAACAACGATCTTTGGCATCCTCTATAAAATCTTTGCTAAAAAGGTCAATGAGAAATTCAGCCTTGCTCTTTATCTGATTATGGGCTGGTTGGTTCTGGCTATCATTCCTGCCATCATTAGTCAAACGACACCAATTTTCTGGAGTCTTATGGTAACTGGCGGACTTTGTTATACAGTTGGAGCTGGATTTTACGCTAAGAAAAAACCTTATTTCCACATGATTTGGCATCTCTTTATCCTAGCTGCATCTGCACTCCAGTATATTGCCATTGTGTATTACATGTAAAAAAGTTGAGAATCTTTTCTCAACTTTTTTGTTTTCATATCAAATAATATTTCTATTATTTTTCAGCTGTAAGTGCAGCCATTGTAATGTAGTTGTATGGTTTGTTGAAGTGTGGCAAGAAGAAGAGATCTGTTAAAGCCAACTTGTCAATTGTCACATGCTCTTGGATAGCAAGTGAGAACATGTGGATTCCCATACTAATTGCAGCATCATGTGAAACCATTTGTGCACCAAGGATTTCGCGACTGTCTTTATCAAAGACAATCTTGATGGCAACTTCGTGGTTGTCATGCTTCATAAATTCTGGTTTTTGAAGATCATTAAAGCCAGTTTCAGTTGCATTGTAACCTGCTGCTTTTGCTTTTTCAAGAGTCAAACCAGTTGAAACCATGTGAAGACCATAGATTGAAATACCGTTTGATCCTTGCACACCGATTCCTTCCAATTCATGTCCACAAGCATTGTAAGCACCAACGATACCAGTACGAACAGCGTTTGAAGCAAGCGCGATGTAGCTAGTGTCTTTACGAGCATTGTCATAAACAGTTGCACAGTCACCAACAGCGTATACACCTGGGATAGATGTTTCTTGTTTCTTGTCTACAAGGAAGGCACCGTTGCGGAAAAGTTCAATCTTACCGTCAGCAAGAGCTGTGTTTGGACGGAAACCAACTGCAAGAACAACCATATCCACATCAAATGTTTCTTTGTCTGTTACCAAGTGTTCAACTTTACCATCACCTTGAATAGCTTTTACTGTTTGACCGAGTGCCAAACGGATGTTGTGGTCTTCCAAGTTCTTCGCCATCATTTGGGTGAAGTCTTTGTCATAGTAGCCGTTCAAAACAGTGTCTACGATATCAACAAGCACCACTTCTTTTCCAAGACGTTCGAAAGCTTCAGCCAGCTCAACACCGATGTAACCACCACCAACAACGGCAATGCGCTCAAGGTGTTTGCTCTTGTCAGCAAGTTTTTCGATAACTTCTTCTGCATTTTGGTACAACTTAACAAATTGAACATTTTCAAGTGTTGCTTTGAATTCGCGGTTACCTTTAACGATTTCTACACCTTGAATTGGAGGCAAGATTGGAGTTGAACCAGTTGCAAAGATTAATTTGTCATAAGACTCTTTGTGTTCTTTACCTTCAACTTCAGCAGTCACAACTTTGTTATCGTAGTCAATTGAAAGAACTGGTGAGTTCATGTAAATTTTAGCACCTTTTGCTTCCAATTTTTCTTTATCAGAGTAGAAGAGACCTTCTGGGCCATCAATTTGTTTCCCGATCCAAAGCGCCATTCCACAACCAAGGAATGAAATATTTGAGTTTTGGTCAAATACTACGATTTCGTTCTCATGACCAAAGTTATCCAACATCGTATTAATACAAGCTGTACCAGCGTGGTTAGCACCAACTACAACAATTTTACTCATAGAAAAATTCCTACCTTTAATTTTTGATTTACTTCTCTAGTATATCATTTACTGTTAGCGTTTACAAGATGTTTGCTCAGAATTCTCTTTTTTTCAGAAAAAAATACACTTAATATTAACAAACCTTATTTTTCTATCGTTTTCATGCTAATTTTGAGCATATTTCTTGACTTTTTGTCAAAATCCATTTGTGAAAACGCTGACTTTATGGTATGCTAGTTACATGGAAAGAAAATGTAAGGGGTTTAATTTTTCTTTAACCAACTTATATTGAATGATTTCCTATGAAAAGAAAGGAGCTGGTAGCTTGTCTCTTCATTCACGTTCTGAACGGCTAATGGGAACAACTATCACGATTTCATTAGTAGATGAACAGGCTGATTGCCTACTTCAAGGAGCCTTTGATTTGCTCAAGGAGCTCGAATACCGCTTTAACGCCAACAGTCAAGAATCCGAACTGATGGAAATCAACTACCAGGCTGGAATCGCACCTGTTAGGGTTCATCCTGACCTGTTTGAACTGATTGCTCTTGGACTTGAGCATAGCCTAGCTCCCTCTAGCCATCTAAACATCAGCATTGGCCCCTTGATTCAAACCTGGCGAATCGGATTTGCAGATGCACGGCTTCCAGACTCTAAAGAAATCGAAGCTGTCTTATCTCTAGTTGACCCGCATTTTATCAAGTTGGATCCGACTAGCTCTACTGTCTTTTTAGAGAAGAAAGGAATGAAGCTTGATTTAGGTTGCTTAGCTAAGGGCTATAGTGCAGATAAGGTTGCCCAGTATTTGAAAGAACACGGTGTCACCTCTGCCTTGATCAATCTCGGAGGAAATATCCTCACCATCGGGAATAACCAAGCAAAAGAAGGGAAAGCCTGGCAGATTGGGATTCAAGATCCGCGAAATCCTCGTGGCAATCATCTCCTAACTATCCCTGCTTCTAACAAATCCGTTGTCACTTCAGGTATCTATGAACGCCACCTGACAGTAGATGGCAAAGACTATCACCATATCTTTGATAGTGAGACAGGCTTTCCTGTCGAAACCGATCTTGCTAGCCTAACGATTGTCTCTGATAAATCCGTTGATGGTGAGATTTGGACAACCCGCCTTTTCGGAGAACGAAGCGCTTCTATCCTCTGGCAAGTCGAAAGTGTAGATGGCATTGAAGCCATCCTCATCGACAAAGAGGGACGACTTGCATGTTCTTCAGGCCTTCAAAATTGTATTATGTAAAAAGAGAAAGGAAATCTCATGCTAAAACTTATTGCCATTGTTGGAACGAACTCTAAACGTTCTACAAACCGCCAATTGCTCCAATACATGCAAAAACACTTTGCTGATAAAGCTGAAATTGAACTCGTTGAAATCAAGGACATCCCTGTTTTCAACAAACCAGCAGATAAACTTCTTCCCGCTGAAATTCTTGAAATTGCAGCTAAAATTGAAGAGGCTGATGGTGTGATTATCGGTACTCCTGAGTACGACCACTCTATCCCAGCAGTTTTAATGAGCGCTCTTGCTTGGCTATCTTACGGTATCTACCCACTTTTGAACAAACCAATCATGATCACTGGTGCTTCATATGGTACTCTTGGTTCATCTCGTGCCCAATTGCAACTTCGTCAAATCTTGAACGCTCCTGAAATTAAGGCAAATGTTCTACCAGATGAATTCTTGCTCTCACACTCTCTTCAAGCATTTAACCCAAGTGGTGACTTGGTTGACCTTGATGTCATCAAGAAATTGGATGCCATCTTTGATGACTTCCGTATCTTCGTGAAGATTACTGAAAAATTGCGCAATGCGCAAGAATTGCTTCGCAAAGATGCTGAAGAATTCGACTGGGAAAATTTGTAAGATAGGAGACCGAAAGAATGAAATTTGTTGGACTTGTTGGATCAAACTACGATCAATCATATAACCGCAAACTCTTGGAATTTATCCGTCGCAATTTTAAATTCAAATTTGAATTAGAAGTTCTTGAAATCGACGAAGTTCCAATGTTTAACCAAGACGAAAAATGGGACGAAAGCTTCCAATTGCGTTTCTTGTATAACAAGATTACGCGTGCTGATGGTGTTATTATCGCTACTCCTGAGCACAACCACACTATCTCAGCTTCACTCAAATCTGTGCTTGAATGGCTTTCATACGAAGTTCATCCATTTGAAAACAAACCTGTCATGATTGTGGGAGCATCATACTACGACCAAGGAACTTCACGTGCCCAAGTTCACCTTCGTAAAATCCTTGACGCTCCAGGTGTTAATGCCTACACGCTTCCAGGTAACGAATTCCTTCTTGGTAAAGCTAAGGAAGCTTTTGATAACAACGGAAATATCACCAACGAAGGAACTGTTAAATTCCTTGAAACTTGCTTAGATAACTTTGTAAAATACGTAGGAGTCGTTTCGAAATTGAAAAAACCAAAACCAATCGAACCAGAAGACTTGGATTGTGGAAAACCGATTGCTACAACCATCACAGAAGTTGATCCTGACGATCCTGAATGGGTAGAAAAAGTTGCCGCAATCACTGGAGCTGTTTCTGGTGATACCTATGTCAAGTTGGACCACGGTATCCTGACAGTTAATCAAATCGATATGTTCTTGAAAGCTATGCCATTTGAATTGACATATGCTGACGACAACAACCAATTCCTCTACTACAACAATGCTCACCAAGATCCAGACACCATGTTTGCCAAACGTGTGCCACCTCAATCAGGTAACCGTATGTCGACTGTTCATGGTTCTCTTCCACCAGCACGTATGAAGAATGTAGAGTGGGTTATCGGAACACTTCGTAACGGAAACCAAGAATACGTCCGTACGATCGTTCCAGGTTCTCCTGCAGGTGTTATCAACACTCACAACTACCAAGCTATGTACTATCCTGATGGGTCATACGCTGGTATCAATGAAATCGTCTTTAACTTCCAACCATGGCTTGACTGGTACCTAAAAGAGACTGGTCAACGTTTGGTAGGTGGTAGCGGACCATTTGCCCCTGCTGCTGGAGGTCATGGAGACGCCGATGCTACTTCTGGCGCTTCTGATTCAGGGGACGCTGGGGGCCACGGTGGTGACGCAGACGCTACTTCTGGTGCAAGCAACTAAGAAACCAATAAGGAGCCAAGTGGCTCCTTATTTTTTATTGCAAACGAAAAGGGGCTTGTAAATCATCTACAACCCCCTTTCGTTTTATGAGTTAGGATCATCTAAACTACGGCCGTGCAAACCTTTTTCACGTTGTACCTGACGTAGTTTTTCTGGTGTGACGTCATTTCCTTCCTCGTCCACAATTTTAATTCCTTCAATGTGGTGACGAACAGAACGACGATAGCCTTCGATGTACTCCTCACGAAGTTTAGCTTGTTCCACTTTTTCAGCAGAAGTTAAGCCTTCTGTTTTTTTCTTTTTAGCAAGCTCGTTGATACGAGCGATTTTTTTCGGATCCATTTCTTCTCCTTTGTGATAAGATACAGTTCGTTTAATAGAGAGTCTACTTGGTATTGATTTGGTTAAAGCGTGCAAGCTTAGCTGCTTTCTTGGTTAATTGCAACAAGATGGCCAATCGATTTTGACGAATATCTTGATCATCGGTCATTACCATAGTATTCTCAAAGAAAGCATCAATAACTGGACTAAGCGCAAAGAGTTGTTCTAATTGCTGACTTGCAGTCCCTGATAAAACGAGTGATTCTACTGCTTCTGCCAAAGCTTTCTCTTCTTCATTCTCAAAGAGGGCAGGATCAACAGTATCAGTTCCTTCGGCTTTTTCAGCTAAGTTGAAAGCACGTGATAGGGATTCGACAGACGATTTGAAATCTTCTTTCTTGCTTGCTTCGACAAGAGCACTTGCTGCTTCTAGCATATCTGCCACAACAAAGTTTGAACTTGCAAGGACTGCTTCCTTGATATCTTTTGGAGTAGAACCCATCATCTTATCAACGCGAGCCTTGATAAAGTCCATAACCTCGGCTTTATTTTCATAAGTCAAGCTGTCAAATTTCAAACTGTAAAGGCTATCAATCAGCTCATCCATAGCAATGTGCCAACCAAAAGCATCCAAGATACGAACCACACCTTGCGTCGCGCGACGAAGGGCATAAGGGTCATTAGAACCTGATGGAATCAAGCCTACTGAGAAGAAACTCAAAATCGTATCCAATTTGTCTGCAATGGCTAGAATGGCTCCCACCTTACTCTCTGGAAGTTCGCCTTCGGCTGATGTAGGCATGTAGTGTTCACGAATAGCAGCCGCAACTGCTGGAGTTTCTCCAGCAAGAAGAGCATATTTCTCACCCATAATTCCTTGGAGTTCATCAAACTCACCAACCATCCCCGTCAACAAGTCAAACTTGTAAATGGCTGCTGCACGCGCTAGGTCAACTGTTTCATCCACTGACAAACCAGCTTTTTCTGCCAAGAGAATGGCAATCTGACCAGTACGAATCATGTGTTCACGAAGAGAACCAATCTTTTCGTGGAAGGTCACATGGTTCAATTTTTCCACAAGGTCTGAAATGACCAATTTTTGGTCTTCACGCCAGAAGAATTCACCGTCTTCCAAGCGGGCAACTAAAACTTTTTCATTTCCCTTGATGACATTTTCCAAATGCTCTGCATTTCCATTACGAACTGAAATGAAGTTTGGCAAGAGTTTACCATCTTGATCACGAACAACAAAGTAACGTTGGTGTTCTTTCATCGAAGTCACCAAAACTTCTTCAGGCACTTCAAGGTATTTGGCATCAAAACTTCCCATAAAGGCAGTTGGGTATTCAACCAAGTTCAAGACTTCGTTCAGCAAATCAGCATCAATTTCGATACGTACACCATGTTCAGCTTCGATTGCCTTGATTTGGTCAACAATCATTTGCTCACGTTCACGTGGATCTGCGATTACAAACTGTTCACGAAGGTCTTCTTCGTAGCTTAATGCTGACTGAATCTTGGTTTCTTGTCCCAAGAAACGATGGCCACGACTTACACGACCTCCCTTAATATCAAGAAAATCTAAATCAAACTCTTCTTCATCTAAAAGAACAGTTAAAGTGTGTACAGGGCGGATATATTCAAAGGTGTTGTTAGCCCAGTGCATGCTAACAGGGAAAGTCAATGACTTCAAGACATCCACAACACCAGGAACAATGTTCTCAACTGGTTGGCCAACTTCCTCCTTAGTGACATAGACATATTCTTCACCCTTGATTTCACGGAATTCAATATCTTCAACCGTCAAGCCTTTCCCACGGACAAATCCTTGAGCTGCTTTGGTGAAGTTTCCATCACTATCCAAGGCGATTTTCTTTGCTGGACCCTTGAAATCTTCTGTCAAATCGGACTGTTTGTCTGCAAGTCCAGTCACACGAACAGCCAAACGACGTGGTGTTGAGAAAGTTTGAATGGCTTCAAAGGAAAGACGATTTTCTTTGAGGAAGGCTGCCATTTTTTCACCTAGTTGTTTTTCACTTGGAGTTACCACATAGGCTGGTAACTCTTCAAGACCGAGTTCTACTAATAAGTTTTTTGTCATGTTTTTTCCTTTACATCTTCTTCAATCTTTTCTTTTGATATGCACCTTAGGTACTGGGGACGTCGCTAACTAACTTTTGTGAGTCTGTAAGGAAATCTTATACCAAATAAACTAAGATTTCCAACAGTCTCATCAAAGTGGATTTAGCTGACTGATTTTTGAACCCAAGATTTCAAAAATCCCCACATAACAGTACGGCGGTGCATATCCCTCTAGCAAGTCTTCGACTTGCCTTTAACGATTTTAGAGCACAGTATTACTTACTATTCTGCGTCTTCTGCTAAGAGTTTAGCTCGCGTTGCTTCATCTAAAAGTGGGTAGCCTAGACGTTTGCGTTCTGCGACAAAGGTTTTGGCTACGACACGGGCTAAGTTACGGATACGGGCGATATAGCCTGCACGTTCTGTTACGGATACGGCACCACGAGCATCAAGCAGGTTAAAGGTATGTGAACATTTGAGAACATAGTCATAGGCAGGGTGAACTAAGCCCTCTTCCAAGGCACGACCAGCTTCTTTTTCGAACTTATCAAAGTTTTCCAGCAACATTTCTTGGTCTGAAATTTCAAATGAATATTTTGAGTGCTCGTACTCAGGCTGGATGAAAATTTCTCCATATTTTACGCCATCGGCCCACTCGATATCATAGACAGAGTCCACTTCTTGAATGTAAGAAGCCAAACGTTCCAAACCATAGGTAACTTCCGAAGTCACAGGGCCAGTTGCCAATCCACCAACTTGTTGGAAATAAGTGAACTGAGTGATTTCCATCCCATCAAGCCAAACTTCCCATCCAAGACCAGCTGAACCAGTCGATGGATTTTCCCAGTTGTCCTCAACAAAACGAATATCGTGTTCCAATGGATTGATACCCAATTTTTCTAAAGACTCAAGGTAAAGTTCTTGGATATTTGATGGAGAAGGCTTCATGACCACTTGGAATTGGTGGTGTTGGTAGAGACGGTTAGGATTTTCTCCATAACGACCGTCAGCAGGACGACGTGATGGTTCTACATAAGCCGCATTCCATGGCTCAGGTCCGATAGCACGAAGGAAAGTGTAAGGGCTCATCGTCCCCGCACCTTTCTCATTATCATAAGCCTGCATGAGCATACAACCTTGGTCATTCCAAAATTGTTGCAAAGTCAAAATAATTTCTTGAAATGTTAATTTCTTAGACATTGTTTACTCCTTTTTTATAAATTCTTATGACTTTGGATACAAAAAGAACCGTGTCTTTGCTCCTAAGTCAAGTGACCTAGGGGCGTCAGAAACGCGGTTCCACCCTAATTTATTACTTCATTGTTTTTAAAAATACGACAGAAAGCGCCAGTTTCTTACCTTGTTCTACTTGGCTCCCACTACCCCAAGCTCGCTTAAAGAACGCCATAAGACTTTCTTTCTTGTTGATTATTATATCAGAAAGAGAGAAAATTTACAATTCTTTTTCTTACTTTCTAAAAATCCATCTCATCCACACGAGGTGCGCCAGAAATCACTGAAATCGTCTTTAAGATTTCTCGCTCTTCTTTGCTGAGTTCAATCCCAAAACAGTCAAGATTACTCTGGATGCGAGAAGCTGTTACTGACTTAGGTAACGGTAAAAATTCTTCTGCCAAGCTCCAAGCCAAGGCGATTTGGGCAACTGATTTTCCATGCTTATCAGCAATTTCTTGGACTTCTTTCTGTTCAAACAACTCTCCTTGCCCAAAAGGCCCCCAAGCCTCTAAGAGAATTCCTTTCTCTCTACAGTAGTCAACCACTTCCTCTTGATAAACTCCTGGTGCCAAGCGTACCTGATTGACCGCTGGAATGACTCTTGCTGTCTCAAGCAAAGCATCCAGATGATGAGGAAGGAAATTACTAACGCCGATAGCACGGATTTTGCCTTCTTGGTAAAGGTCCTCCATCGCTCTCCAGACTTCAGCATTACGAGTTTTCCATTCGTCATTTTCTCTTAGTGGTTTTGGATTTGGCCAATGGATAAGGTACAAGTCTAGATAATCCAATCCCAGTTTTTCTATTGATTCTTCAAATGCTTGGCGAGCTTCTTCGTAGCTGTGATTGGTATTCCAAAGTTTGGTCGTTACAAAGATTTCTTGACGTGAAATACCGCTATCTCGTATAGCACGGCCAACGCTCTCCTCATTTTGATAGATAGCCGCAGTATCGATATGTCGATAGCCAGCCTTTAAAGCTTCTAAAACGGCTTGGTAGGCCACCTCTCCATTTTCAGCTTTCCATGTTCCAAATCCTAGAACAGGAATTGAAACTCCATTATTTAGCGTATATGATTTCATATTTTTTCCTTTCTATGTGAAGAAAATCTAAAGAAACAAAGTCCTGATTATCAGAACACTAGCTCCTTTAGATTTTAACAATTATTGATCACGATCGTAATAGATCTCGTGAGCTTTTAAGCGAGAATTGAGCAATTCAGGAACGGTCACAAATGTATACCCTTCACCCTTTAAATACTCAATGACACTTGGTAGAGAATTAACAGAAGGACCATGGATATCATGCATGAGGATGATGGAACCATTGCGAACCTGATGCTGGATTTCTGTTAAAATAGCAGCTTCATTCCTACTCTTCCAGTCTAAACTATCCACATCCCACATGATAAAACTCAAGTCAAGGCTATTTCGAATATCATCAGTGATGGCTCCATAAGGTGGGCGCATCAGTTTAGAGCTTGATCCTAAAACTTGAGTTAACAAATCTTCTGTATCAGTGATTTGCTTTTTAGCATCTTCAAGCGAAAGTTGTGAAAGAACGGGATGACTCCAGCTGTGGTTTCCTACAACATGACCTTCTGATTTCATTCGTTTTAGAAGATTTTCATTGCCTGCAATGTTTTTACCAAGTACAAAGAAGGTTGCCTTTACACCGTACTTAGCCAGGGTATCCAAGGCTTGTGGAGTTGTAGTCGGATTTGGACCATCATCAAAGGTCAAGGCTACAACCTTTTTATTTTTCTTAGCAAAGTAAGCTTGATAAAGTTCAGCATCTTTTTCTAGTAAATAAGAGGACTCAATGACATCAAAGAAACTGGATATTGGTAAAGCAATTTCTTCAACAGTCTCTCCAGAATTAGCAGGATAAAGGATAATTTGACTATCTTTATAATCAAAACTCCAAGATGCCAATTCTTGGTCTGTGAAGCTCTTTATAACTTGATCAATTTTTGCCTGGTCAAGTTTCTTATCTTCTAGAGTTGATTTGATTTGAGTCAGTAAGAGTTCCTTAGCCTTGCTTGCATCTTTGAAAAGTCTACTGAGGTCAAAATCTTTCCCATCTTCAGTCAAGAAAATTTTCCCTAAAGAAGTCTTTTCTTTTTCTTCAACCTTTGATGCAGATAAATCGTAGACTTGCTTGCTGATATTACGAGCAACAACTCCTTTTAAGACTGGATCCAACTGCTCAGTATAATAAAAGACCAGATCCTCTTTATCTTCTAGATTTTCTTTGATGTCTTGGTTGATTTTTTCTCTAACAGACGCAATGACTTCCTCTCCTTGCAGAGGGTAGTAGGCAATCACCTCAGCTTGACCTTTTCGGAAATGGTCCTTCTGACTACCTGAGTTGAATTGCTGGTCCTTTTCGCTTTTTAGCGCTTCAATTTTTTGTTCGTAAGATTGCTTTTGTAGTAGCTTATAACCAATAGCACTCCCTAATAGAATCGTAGCAATTCCAAAGATCCCAACAAGGGAAAGTAATCTACTTCTCTTTTTATCGTGAGAAACATATTTCGCTCTATTTTTGTTCATATTATAATTATATCAAATCAAGGCCATAATTTCAATGATAAACAGACTTTCTACTATTTAAAAAATGATAACAAAAAAGCCTAGACAATCTAAGCTTTTTGAATTTTAGAAACGAATCTCTTCACGTGTTTTTTCATAAGAAGAAACGAATCGATTTGTAACTCCTGGCTCTGCAACTTCCAAGGCTTGAGAAATTTTCTCAAATGAAGTTTGATAATCAAAGTCTCTTTCAAAAATTTCAAGTGCCTCATTGAAGGCTTCTTGAATACGCTCATCAAACGAACGGTAGCGATTTGAGTATTGAAGAAGCTGCTCTGTCAAAGTTGCATATTGAACGATATTATAGGTTTCTGTTTCCAGTGCCTCCATATCATTTGTAGCAATCTCAAGAATGCGATTGACAGATTCAATATTAACTTTTGCCTGTTCCAATTCAGCCATCAAATCTTCTACGTTGTTACTTGTCGCAAAGAAAAGTTTCAAGAAGCTTTGAGGAATACCTGGTAAGTTTCTCTTTTCCATGTATCGTTTGATAGTATGTAAACGATTGACATAGACATTAGCCTTTTGACGAGCATTCATATCATCTTTCTCAATTTGTGCTAAATGCTCACTAACAGAGATTTGTTCATCTTCAATATCTTTTAAATTGTTTTGAAGATCTTGTAACTGCTCCTCTAAGATAGAGTATGCTTCCTTAGGCTCTGCTTGTTCTTCAATCACTTCTGTGATTAGCGTATCAAACTCTGACAATTCAGCATAAAGACGGCGAACATGATTTCCATAGCTCTCTGGAAGAAGATACGTTTTATTAAGACGCTCTATATCTTGAGCAAGAACTTGGTTATTATCTTTCAAATGATTGAGGTAGGTCGGTAGCGTTTCGAGTAAACCTTCCACTACTTTTTGAGACGCCACCTCACGTGAGAAGATAGCATAGAGAGCATTGATTTCTTCTTGGATTTGCGTGTTTTCGTACTCTGCATTATCCAACTCCAAGTGTTTGATATTTTCCTGATTTTTCTTTAGAGCTTCACGCAAAAGTTGGAAACGAGCTTCAATATCTGTTTCGATAAAATGATAATTAAGCCCCAATAACTTACGGTAACCTTCTTCAAGATCTTCCAATTGCTCTGGGAGATCCGTTGATAAGGTTGTCACAAGGCTTGGAACACGCTCAACCATATGTGTCAATGCAAGAATATGATTTTCTGTCTCATCTAAGATACTCGCAGCTTCAACTGGATCTCCTGATGAATTTAAAGTTACAAACTGAGAAAATTCCGATTGAATTTTTTCCAATTGCTTCTCAATTTCAGGAAGCGCCTCACCATACTGTTCTGAATTTTCTGCTACTGTATGTTGTAGACTTTCAAACAAATCCAAGGCATGTGAAACACGTCCACTATTTCTAGACTCCTGTTTTTCAAGCTCTGAGAGGGCATTGCGAATCGCCGCAATATCTTCTTCAATCAAATCAATCTGGCTTTCAATTTGATCAATCTTGTGAGCGGCTTTGAAGAAACGGAAAGAATTGTTATAGTTTTCAGCCTCAAAAAGATGGTTTTCAATATCAGCAAATGAATTAAGCGATAAATCAACCCATTTTTGATTCCATTCCCGGAAAGTGACCTGACTTTGACCAATCAAGTGCATGTTTTTAACGGCTTCAACCTCATCATTTACTGGAAGGTTGTAGAGTTTTTCTTTTCTTTCTTCGAGGGCCGCTAATCTGCCTTCATTTCGCTTGCGAAGAAACATAGCTACTCCATAAGCCAGAACCAAAATGATTGCAATTGCAACCATTAGATAAATTAGTTGTCCATTAGACATATCAAACTCCTTTTATACTAGAAACAATCGTAATGATTATATCATATTTTTTAAACCAAGGGAACTATTTCCCACATTTTTTAGACGTCAAGTGTACTGTAAACAGCGTTTTCTTCGATAAATTCGCGACGAGGTTCTACCCGATCGCCCATCAACATATCAAAGATTCTATCTGCTTCAGCAGCATCATCTACTGAAACACGCGCCATCAAGCGATGTTCAGGGTCCATGGTTGTTTCCCACAATTGGTGGTCATCCATTTCTCCCAACCCCTTATAACGTTGGATGGTTGGCTTTGAGCGTCCTTCACTATGACGTGCTAAGGCTTCTTGGAGTTTAATTTCTTGATCTGTACCTGGCTGGATGTATTCTTTGATCTCACTTCCAACTTTAACCCCATAAATCGGTGGTTGGGCAATATAAACATAACCAGCTTCTAGGATTGGTTTCATGTAGCGGTAAATCAAGGTTAGCAAGAGAGTTCGAATGTGGGCTCCATCAACATCGGCATCGGTCATCAAAACGAGTTTTTGGTAACGAGCCTTAGTAACATCAAATTCTGCGCCAAATCCTGTTCCCATGGCTGTGAAGAGGCTTCGAATTTCTTCGTTAGCAAGAATTTTATCCATGCTAGCCTTTTCAACGTTCAAGATTTTACCACGAATTGGAAGGATAGCCTGAAACTCACGGTTACGACCAGATTTGGCTGACCCACCAGCTGAGTCTCCTTCGACGATGAAGAGTTCGGTTTCAGCTGGGTTGTTTGAAGAACAGTCTGCTAGTTTTCCTGGCAAATTGGAAATTTCCAAACCAGATTTTTTACGAGTGACTTCACGCGCACGTTTGGCAGCTACACGAGCCTTGGCAGCCAAAATCCCTTTTTCCACGATACGCTTGGCGATCTGTGGATTTTCCATGAGAAAATCAGAGAAGGCATCGCTGAAGAGGCGATTGGTAATCTTGACTACTTCACTATTGCCCAGTTTGGTCTTGGTTTGTCCTTCAAACTGCGGATTTGGATGCTTGACAGAGATAACTGCAGTTAAGCCTTCACGGACATCTTCCCCTGTTAGGTTGTCTTCATTGTCTTTTAGTAATTTATTTTTACGAGCATAATCGTTGATAACACGCGTCAGTGCTGTACGGAAACCTTGCTCATGCGTACCACCTTCATGGGTGTGAATGTTATTGGCGAAACTCATGACATTTTCGTGGTAACCGGTTGTGTACTGCATGGCTACTTCAACAGTAATATCATCCATCTCACCGTCTGTGTAGATTGGTGTGTCAAAGATCACATCCTTGTTCTCGTTGATATATTCAACATAGCTAGCAATCCCGCCCTCATAGTGGTAATGTTTAGTCTGTTCGAGACCTTCACGCTTATCTGTGATGGAGATTCGAAGACCTCGGTTCAAAAAGGCTAGTTCTTGAATACGTTTATTTAATTTGTCAAAGTCAAAGGTCGTTGTTTCTGTAAAAATCTCTGGGTCCGGCGTGAAGTGAACTGTTGTTCCCGTTTTATCCGTATCTCCAACCACCTCAAGATCAGCAACGACATTCCCACGGTGGTATTCTTGATAATAAATTTTTCCGTTTTTATGAACCCGAACATCTAGTTGAGTTGAGAGGGCATTTACTACAGATGAACCCACACCGTGCAATCCACCTGATACCTTGTATCCGCCACCGCCGAATTTTCCTCCAGCGTGAAGAACCGTAAAGACGGTCTCAACAGCAGGACGTCCTGTCTTTTCCTGAATGTCAACAGGAATACCACGTCCATCATCCACAACGGTGATGGAATTATCTGGCTCAATAAGGACTTGGATATGACTGGCAAATCCTGCTAAGGCTTCATCAATTGAATTATCAACGATTTCCCATACTAGATGGTGAAGGCCTTCTTTTGAGGTCGATCCAATATACATACCTGGACGCATACGAACAGCTTCCAGCCCCTCCAAAACTTGAATTTGACTGGCATCATAATCCTGTGCCTGTTGATTTTTGATTTCTTCTGTCATTTTTTCCCTTTTCTTACATGTCTATTGCTTGTCTCAGTGTCGCAACGTTTTTAAAAAGATAGGCATCTAAGCCAGCAGCTTCACCTGCTTCTACATCAATATTTCTGTCTCCAATGACCAAACCGGATGAGATATGATATTTATCACGTAAATAAATCATAGACTCTGGATCTGGTTTCCGTTTGAAACCAGAACTGGCAGTAACGACTTCTGTGAAATAGTCAGCTATCTGAGTCTTTGCAAGAAGTTCTAGCACTTGGTCATTTCGATGAGAGACTAAGAAATGACGGCCACCCTTGTCAGAGATGTCTTTTAGTAACTCTGGAATTCCCTCAAACAAAACTGGGTACTCTAGCTCACGCGCTTCATTTTCTTTGTAGTTTTCTAAAAAATTCTCGATGGCTGGAGCAAACTTCTCAATGGCAAAAGCTGTCGAAACCTTCAAGGCTTCGTAAACACGGTCGTGTTCTTGCTCTATTCCGTATTGGGCTAAGGTCTCTACAAAGGCCGCTGTAGAAGTCTCATAATTATCCAATAGGGTACCACCTAAATCCCATATATAGTCACGATATTTCATACCCTTCATTATACCATTTTTTTACGAAAAAAGCGATGATTTCCTAGATTTTTCCAAGCAAAAACGAGAGCCGAACTCTCGTCTTACTGTTAATTTCCAAAGACATCTCGATAGAGCATGCCGACTCGTAAACTTTCTGCATCTCCTCCCAACTGTTCTACCAGCTCATAGGCAAAGGCAAGGGCAGTTGACGGTCCTCGGCTGGTTGTTAGATTGCCATCCACAACTACTATTTCCTTTCGGTAAATTCCGTCACTGATGTTTTCCTGAACACCGTCATAACAGGTAAAGTGCTTGTCTTTCAGGACACCTGCTTGATGGAGTGCGATTGGGGCTGCACAGATAGCTGCAACTTTCTTTCCTGCTTGGTCAAAGGCTTTAATCTGTGAAATGAGGGCTTGATTATCCCGTAGGTGAGCTGAGCCTGGCATACCACCTGGAAGAACTACCAAGTCATAGTCGGACAAATCGCCATCAAAGATACGGTCGGCTTTTACCTGAATGCCATGTGATCCTGTCACCTGCTCTTCAAATCCTACCATATCGCATGAAATGTTTGCTCGACGCAAGACATCAACTACTGTCAAGGCTTCAATTTCTTCAAAACCCTGGGCTAAGATAACTGCTACTTTTGCCATAGTGGCCTCCTTATTTGATTTGTTTTAGGACGACTTTCTTTCGTTTGAATGGAACTTTTCCACTTTTCTCTTCTGCTAGATTGGTCTGGTAACTCATAGATAAGAGGAGACCGACACCGATGAGGTTACTAATAATTGCGGATCCCCCTTGAGAAATGAAAGGCAGAGGAATCCCTGTCAAAGGAAGTAAGCCTGTCACGGCACCGATATTTTCAAAGATATGGAAGAGCAACATCATGATAAAACCAGTCGAGATATAGGTGTAGAACTGATTGTTTGACTTAAGTGTAATCTTCAACATCCGATAGATGAGAAGTAAGTACAGGGCAACCAAAAAGACTGAACCAATAAAGCCAAAATCTTCAGCAATCACCGTAAAAATCATATCACTCTCACGTACTGGAATGAGGAGATTGGACACATTGAAACCCTGTCCAAACAAGCCACCACTTCCAATCGCAATTTGCCCCTGCGCCTGTTGGTAAGTCGTTGTTTGCGCAAAGTCAAAGGGATTGAGCCAAGCCAAAATACGGTTGATCTGGTAGGTTGGCATCCCGATCTGATGCAAGAAGGCACGTCCATCCTTGCTTATAAAGATGGCCATGAAGCCTGCAACAGCAGTAACTCCTGTCGCAAAGACCGGAATGATAATCTTCCACGAAACACCTGAAAGGAGAACCATACCTGCAAAAATAGCTACAAAGACCAAGGCAGTTCCTAAGTCACTTTGTAGGGCTAGAAGGAGCAAAACTGGGATTGTAAAGGCAATCATCCAACCAATCAATAGGAAATCCAAGGGAATAGTTCGTCGCCATTCCTTATGTTTTTGAGTGAATTGTACGATGACTCGAGCCAACATCAAGATATAGGAAATCTTCATGAACTCCGATGGCTGAAAGAGTGTCGTTCCACCAATTGATACCCAGTTTTTGGCACCTGTAGAAGCTACCAAACTCGGATTGTAGAAAACAAGAGGTAGGACCATCAAAGCTAGCCCTAGACCATAAAGATAGGGAGTCACCTTCCATAAAAACTCGGTATTGAAGAACATGACCACAAAACCAATGACAAGGCCCAAGGAAATCCAGGCAATTTGCTGACCTAGTATTGGAAGTACATTATTTGGATAGTCATGACTAACTGCTATATAAATGGCCACTACTCCAATCACCAGTAAACAAAACACTGGTAGGAGAAGGCTATAATCGACTCGAGAGTCGAAGGAACGTTTCATATTTTTTACCTCTTCTCTTTCTTGGATTTTTCTTTCATTCTATTGCGACGGGATTGGAGAAAATCAGCTACAGCAGGCTCTAGCCGTTCTCTAGAAAGAACCTGAACAGCCCTTTCTTTTGACAAGGCCTGAGCGATTTGTTTGCCGTAACGCTTGCTGACGACACGGCTGTCTAAGATTAGAGCAATCGAACCTTGGTCAGATCGTCTAACAGTACGACCAAGGGCTTGCTTTAACCGAATGATCGCCATCGGTAACTGATAATCATAGAAAGGATTTTTCCCTTCTTGGCGCAGTTCTTGGTTTAATTTTTTGGTTAACGGTTCTTGAGGATTTTGGAAAGGCAATCTCGGAATTACTTGAATTACACAAGGATGGGTTGAAAAATCAACCCCTTCCCAGAAACTACCTGTTCCAAGCAAGATTTGGCGTTCGCCTTTTTCAAAACGTTTTTTCAGTTGGCTTGGTTCCCCATTTTTATACTGAGCTAGATGCGGTTGGTCGAGCAAGTCTGAAACTGCCAGCAACATCTCTTTTGAGGTAAACAAGACCAGTATGGATTCTTGAAAGGCTTGTAACCTTCGGATAACAGAAGCAACTTCACTAGCATAGTCAACAGTTGAAACTTCTGTCACAAGAGGAAAATCATCGACTAGAAAGACTTCTTGTTGCTCCTGCTTTGCTACATCAAGCTTAACAAGCGGAGCATCTGGAAATCCCAATAAATCTGCTAGGGAAACCCGATTGCTAATTTCAAGAGTGGCCGATACTCCTAGAAGTCTACAATATTCTGGCAATAAGTCTGCTAGTATAAAGCGGCCTTTTTTACTTGAACAAATCAAGATATCCTTGCTCGATTTTTCTGCTGTAGCAAGCCAAAATTCACGGTCCGGCGTGAAAAAGTTTGCAAGCTCTCTATACTCTGGGAGAGCTAACTCCGAAAAATGCTGGCGCAAGTGTTCGAAAGAATCCAACCACTTTCCATTCTTCAGACCTGACTGATAGTGCTCTATCAAGTATCGACATTCAAAGCTAATACTCTCAAGCAAGCGTTTCTGAACCAAATCTTCCTCTGACTCTATGGACTTATCAAGCTGGGTTACAAGTTCCTCAAGGCGATAAGCCTGCTGGGCTAGATTTTCAAGAGCTAGTAGCATTTTTTGAGCTTCATCCAAAATCACCAAACGGTTGTCGACAAACTCTGGATTGTCTTCCAAACGAGTGACCAGATAGGCATGATTGGTCAGAAGAACACGACTGATCTTGACCTTTTCCTGCCCTCGTTTCCAAAAATCCTCTGTAGCAAATAAACTTTTCTTTGAAAGCTTGCCATCGTGAACTAGTTCCGGAAGAAAATGCTGATAACGATAAAGCTGCCCGATTTCGTCCAAGTCACCTGTCTCTGTCTCTGTTAGCCAGATGAGCAGTTGCATTTTAAAGCGTGTGAAAAGACGATTGGACTCAGAACGATAGAGAACTCGGTGAAAGGCATCCAATTTCAAGTAATTTTGAGGACCCTTGAGACTATGAATTTCCAGATGGAAGACCTCTTTTAGGCGTTGACCTTCTTCTTGCATGATTTGATTTTGAAGAATTTTGGTCGGAACACTCACTAGAATACCTGCTTGACTCTCCAAGTTCAAAGCTGGGAGGAGATAACCATAAGTCTTGCCCAGTCCCGTTTGGGCTTGGATGAAGGAAGCCTGGTGTTCTTCCAATAAGTGCTCAACCTTCTCCGCAAATTTCAACTGTTGCGGACGCTCCTCCAGCCCCAATAAAGAAATATTTTTAGCAAAATCTTTGGATAATTTGCGTGGGATCAAGGCTTGACTTTCCTTTCTCAGGAAAAGCCCATGTAGTTCTATCAATTCTGGAGAAGAAAGGAGAGATTGTTGCTGGTAAACCTCCTCAATCACCAGATAACTTTCATAGAGAAGGTTGTCTGCAAGGTTTAATAAGCTTTCTAAGAGCCCTTTAGGTAGCTCAAAAAGTTTTTGACGCATGTAAAGCAAGAGTTCAGCTGTTGCTTGAGCATCTGACAGGGCAGTATGGGCATGTTCCAGCTCAATATCCAACTCTTGACAAAGGATACCTAAGTTATACTTTTCAAACTGAGGATACAGAACCTGGGCAAGCTCAACTGTATCCACCCGCGGTGTGCGCAATTCATATCCTTCAAAAAAGAGGAATTCTGCAAGAAGGTTAGCATCAAACTGTACATTATGCGCAACAAAAATACCGTCCTTAACCAATTCAAAAATTTTTCCGGCCACCTGAGAAAACTCTGGTGCCGCAGCCAAACGCTGATCGGTCAGACCCGTTAATTCTTTGATATGAGAATCCAAGGGTTCATGGGGATTGACATCGGTCGCATACTGATCAATGATTTCACCATTCTCAATCACCACAATGCCTACTTGAATAATTTTTGCCTTGCTTCCGGTGCTGGTCGCCTCTAAATCAACGACCACATACCGATCATTTCTCGCATTCATCATTAAAAATTATATCAAAAAAAGCATGATTTGACACCCCTCAACTTTGATAACAATCTCGCTTTCCTTGCGAGTTTGAGTAAAAATCAAGACCTTAAAAGTGAGAATTTCACGCAAGTTCAGCAGTCGATTGCTGGTTCTGAGGTATTTGAAAACTTTATCAACAAAGCTACATCAACATAAAAAGACAACCAAGATATTAGCTGCCTTTTTGAGATATTTTTTTCATTGTTTTCGGAAGTAGCTTGCTAATTTCTGTTGGCAGGACAAAATAGTTTTCTTGAGCTAGTTCTTGCGCAATAGCTGAATGAAGGTGAGTTGCTGCCACCACTCTCTCATAGAGACTGACTTGATGAAACTGACCTGCAAAACCTGCAATCATCCCAGCAAGTGTATCTCCCATCCCACCAGTTGCTTGATAAGGACCTCCAACCTGTAACTGATAATATTCAGGTTGCCCAGCTTGCCAGATACGAGTCGCTGGACCTTTCTCAACTAAAATCGTCCCTTGAGGAAAAGTAGAAAGAGCCCTAGCAGTCGTCTCTTTATTTTGATGGTCAAGAACTATACCAGACAGTCTTTCCCATTCCCTTTGGTGGGGAGTTAGGATAAGCTGACTGGAAGGAAATGGTAACTGGCCGTTTGCTAAGATGCCCAAAGCACCACCATCTGCAATCAAAATCTGGTCTTTTCTAAGGCTGTCAAAGACCCTTTTTACCAGTTCTTCTCCAAATGCATCCTCTCGCAAACCCGGACCTAACAAGACAACTTCTGCCTTTTCCAACTGTTCTTTTAACAATTGCTGATCTTGAAGAGAAAATGCCATGGCCTCCGGTAAATGACTGTGCAGAGCCGGAATATTCTCCTTATCCGTGCCAACAGTCACCAAACCTGCCCCACTTTTGACAGCTGCAATGGCTGACATGATGATAGCTCCCCCATAGGGATAGGTCCCTCCCAGCAAGAGCAGACGACCGTAATCTCCCTTATGACTGTGACGAGAACGTTCAATAATGACTTTTTCTAATAAGGCTTGATCAATCACTTTCATCGTTTTTTTCCTCAACTATCCTTTATCTGATTGTTTTAAAACAACTTGATAGACTTTCTTAGTCCACTCTTCTAAGTCTTCTCCATCATAGTCAAGATAATGCACCCTATCTTGTATTTTAGTTGGAATAATATTTTCAAATTGGCTCTTATTATGAGTTGGAATAATGCAAATATACAACTCACTTAATAAATTAAGCATGTCCTTAATTTTTACAGCATGGTAACCATCAAAAATATAACCAGGAACTTTAATCAAATCTGTATAGATAAAATGAAAACTTACTCCAGGAATAAACTTATCTTGTAATTCTTTCTCTGAAGGAGCTCGACCTAATAAACGCTCCATCGCCAATCGATAACCAGAACTTGTATTTGACCATCCTAACATGACATAGTCAAAATAATCTTTCGGATCAGATGCAGCATTTCGACCATCCAAAACCAACTCCTCAGCACCTTTCCCAAAAGCTTTTACAGCAGATAAGAGCTGACCTGTTTTAAAAATAGAAATCGCTGCATCTATAGTCGTAGTATGACTACAGTAGTCTGAAGTCACTAACCTCTTATGTAGATCATAAGTCGAAGCTACTCTTTTATCTGTAGGGGTAAATGGTGGAAGAAAGGGATGCTGACAGATGTAATCTAAAATCTCTTTTTTCAAACAAGAATCGACACACTCGATACTTGTTTGACGTTTATGAAGTTTTTCGTAAGCTATAAATTTAGCAATTTTTTCTAATTCCCACTCTTGAATATTTGGATAATCAATTAGTGCTAAGTAGTATATTCCATCCCATTGTAAACTATATTCTCCATTATAAATTTTTAAAATCATCTAATCACCTCACTCCATTATACTACAAAAGGAGGTTCAGTCCTCCTTCTACACTATTTTCCCTTAAATTCCGCAAAGGTCTGTAAGATTTTAGCTGCTACTGCTGGAGAAGGTTCTCCTTTTAACTCTAACGTGTCGTCTGCATATGGAGTAAGACCAGCAAAATCTCCTATCTGGACTGAATAGAGAGATGTTTTAAACAGCTCAATATCGTTTTGGTCATTTCCAAAAGCGATGAAGTTCTCCCCGCATAACTTTTCAACAGTTGTCGCCTTATGAGTATCCAAGGGATTAACATAAAGGCACTTTTCATGCGCATGATAAGACAGATGAGCTTGTCCTAGTCTTTCTAACTGACCAAGCAGATCATCAAGCAACTCCTCGTGGTCGCCCATATAAACGACTACCTTAATCGGAGCACCCAAGTCCTCGAGTTTCTGATGACGAGCTACCTTTAGGGGATCCACACTGGAAATAAATGGAATCTTCTCTACAATCTGACCACTATAGTCAAAGCAATCATCTACAAAGAAAGGGAGATTATAAGTCTGGCAATAATCCACTAGCGCCTGATAAACTCTAGCATCGAGATTCCTTTCAAAGATACCCTTCCCCAAATGATAGGCTACACCGCCATTCAACCCTATGACCAAGCGCTGACTGAGTTCAGGGCCTAATAAACCCAAACAATCCCGATAAGAGCGAGCTGAGGCAAACACAACCTCATGCCCATAATCTTCAGCCTTTAAAAGAACCTGCTGAATCTCCTCATCTATGGTCATGTAGTCAAAAGATAGCGTTCCATCCAGGTCAAATACGAATTTCATTTTCCTAGTCCTTGTTTAGTGTTCGAAGCGCTGCCTGATAGGTTTGCTCCATTAGCATAGTAATAGTCATAGGACCAACTCCACCAGGTACAGGAGTGATGTGACTAGCAAGTGGTGCAACAGCATCATAATCAACATCTCCACAAAGCTTGCCATTTTCATCTCGGTTCATCCCAACGTCAATGACAACCGCTCCTGGTTTGACAAAGTCAGCAGTCACAAACTTAGCGCGACCGATTGCAACGACAAGAATATCCGCCTTAGCAGCCACCTTAGCAAGATGATGGGTGCGTGAATGAGTCAAGGTCACTGTTGCATTTTTAGCCAAAAGAAGCTGAGCCATCGGTTTTCCAACAATATTTGAGCGACCGATAACAACCGCATTTTTACCTTCCAACTCAATCCCATATTCATGAAACATCTCCATAATTCCTGCAGGTGTTGAAGGAATCATAACTGGATGACCAGACCAGAGGCGACCCATGTTTAGAGGATGGAAACCATCCACATCCTTTTCGGGGTCAATGGCGAATAAAACTGCCTCTTCGTCAATATGTTTTGGCAAAGGTAATTGAACTAAAATCCCATGCCAAGCTGGATCTTGATTGTATTTGGCAATCAAATCTAACAATTCCGCTTGGGTAATGGTCTCTGGAACTCGCACTACTTCACTACGGAAGCCAGCAGCGAGAGCTGACCGTTTCTTGTTGCGAACGTAGACTTGGCTGGCTGGATTGTCCCCCACCAAAATCACTACCAATCCTGGAACTAGACCTGTTTCTTCTTTTAGTTTGGCCGTCTTTTCAGCTAACTGTCCTTGTAACTTAGTTGCAAGAGCCTTCCCATCAATAATCTGTGCCATATCTCTTCTCTTTTCTATCAAATATCCTCTATTATATCAAAAAATACCTTGCCATTCTAACACTTCTTGCCTAATGGACCTTATAGTCAAAAACTATAAGAAAAAGCCCTTATCGAGCTTTTATGCCTATTTATACTAGGTAAACTTGTCATGCTTTCTTTTTGACTTTTGGAGCAGGCAAAACTTCGTACATGTCCTTGATTAGTCTCGCTAGAAATAACTTGTCTTCAAGGTCTTCTATCAAAATCATCTCCTTAGCTCCTTCATAAGGACGTTCAAGCCTAGTCTGTCCCAGTTGATCCATGACCACCTTCACAGGCTTCAGTAACAAACGATTATCATAGATTCCCCCAATAATCTTCCCACGATAATAAAGGATATACTCTCCCATCATAGGACGATAACTTATCTCCCCTAGCTCTGATAGCTGTTCGAGAATAAATGTTAAATATTCTTTACTGGAAGCCATAATGCCTACTCCATTTCTTCTAAAAATGAGGTCTTACAAAACCTTACTCAAAAATTCCTTGGTCCGTTGTTCTTTTGTTTGATCGAAAATCTCCTCTGGTGTACCATCTTCGACAACAACTCCATCCGCCATAAAGATGACACGGTCTGCTACCTCACGCGCAAAGCCCATTTCATGCGTCACAATCACCATGGTCATCCCTGACTTAGCGAGGTCTTGCATAACAGCTAGAACTTCTCCAACCATCTCAGGGTCTAGGGCTGAAGTCGGCTCATCAAAGAGCAAAACATCTGGTTCCATAGCAAGTCCACGTGCAATGGCAATCCGTTGTTGCTGACCACCTGACAAACTCTGTGGATAGGCCTTTGCCTTATCTGGCAAGCCAACTTTTTCTAATAGTTCCTGTGCTCTTTTCCCCGCTACTTCCTTGCTTTCACCTTTAGTTTTGATTGGGGACAAAGTTATATTTTCCATGACCGTCATATTAGGAAAGAGGTTGAATTGTTGGAATACCATGCCCATCTTTTCACGCATAGCAAAAAGGTCATTCTTCTTATCCGTAATATCGACACCTTCAAAGATAACCTTGCCTTTACTTGCTTCTTCGAGCAGATTCATCGAACGAAGGAGGGTTGATTTCCCGCTCCCTGACGGACCGATAATTACCACAACTTCTCCTCGTTTAATCTCAAGGTTAATTCCTTTTAAAACTTCGTTTTTCCCAAAAGACTTATGTAGTTCTTCAATTTTAATCAAGGTTTCTGTCATTATTTCTTGTCTCCTTGTCCAATGTAATTTTCAAATGCCTTCAAAGCCACTGTCAAAATAGAGGTCATAATCAAGTAGTAAAAGGCTGCAAATAAAAGGGGAGTCAACGGTAAATAAGTTGTTGTTGCTACTGTCGTCGCACCATTCCACAACTCCATAACCCCAATCGCTGACAAGAGGGAACTATCCTTGATAATGGTGATAAATTCATTTCCCAATGCTGGCAGAATATTCTTAATTGCCTGTGGCAAAATAACATAACGCATAGCATTTTTGGGGCGAATACCTAAGGAATAAGCTGCCTCTAACTGCCCTTTAGGAACAGCATTGATCCCCGCACGAACAGTTTCCGAAACGTAAGCCCCACTATTCATAGAAATAATCATAATACCAGGAATCAAACGAGAAAGATCAACTCCTAAAATTCCCACTTGGATAGTCGGAGCATTGATATGCATAAGAGCAAAGGCAATCATGATCTGAACCATCATTGGGGTACCACGGAAAATCCAAACATATACATTTGCAAACCAAACGAGTGGTTTGAAGCGTGACCGCTGAGTAAAGGCCAGCAACACACCAATAATGGTTCCTAAACAGACAACAAGGATGGAAATCAATACGGTAATCAAAGCACCATAGTTAAAATATGGTAAATACTTTGGTAAAAAAGAAAAATTCATATTCAATCAACTTTCTATGTACTAGATTGTATGATTATAACATGAATTGAATTAAAATGCAATCCTTTTTCTCTGATTTTGACAATAAACTTGATAGAATAGAGAAATAGAGAGAAATCACAGTTTTTTTCTAGTCAACTACCTCTTGTTTATGGTAAAATAGAAACGATAAGAAATGGAGGAGAATCAAAATGGAATCACATTTGGTTAGAATCATCAACCGCCTAGAAGCAATGACAAAAGATGGTGGAAATCTAAAACGTAATTTTGAACGTGAGGGTGTTGTTGTTGCAGAAGTTGCCTACAGCCATGACGAAGAGAATGGATCACTCTTCACCCTTCGCGATGTTGAAGCACGTGAAACCTATACCTTTGATAGCATTGATTTGATTGCAATGGAGATCTACGAACTCCTTTACTAATATAAAAACAGCAGGGGGAACCTCTCCCTTATGAATGAGAATCCTTTTTGTGACTACAAATGGGATTTTTTCTTACCTTCAAAGTCGCTTGATTCTCCATGAATCTCTCTTACAAAAACGACCACTTCCCAATCTTTTTACTTGCTTTACACCTTAATCATGCTATAATGAGAGTATAAAACTTTGACTATTTTTGACCTTTTTTCTTGGGCCAAGGATAAGAATGAAATGAGGTAGATGTATGCTCTGTCAAAACTGTAAAATTAACGACTCAACAATTCATCTGTATACCAATATTAATGGACAGCAAAAACAAATTGATCTCTGTCAAAATTGCTATAAAATTATCAAAACGGACCCAAACAATACCCTCTTTAAAGGAATGACTGACCTAAACAATCGTGACTTTGATCCTTTTGGAGACTTTTTCAATGATTTGAACAATTTCAGACCTTCTTCCAATAACGTTCCTCCAACTCAATCGGGTGGAGGATATGGAGGAAATGGGGGCTACGGACCTCAAAACCGTGGCCCACTTCAAACACCTCCTAGCCAAGAAAGAGGTCTCCTAGAGGAATATGGTATCAACATAACCGAGATTGCCCGTCGAGGAGATATTGATCCTGTTATCGGTCGAGATGAGGAGATTATCCGCGTTATCGAAATCCTCAACCGTCGAACCAAGAACAATCCAGTCCTTATCGGTGAACCTGGTGTTGGTAAAACAGCCGTTGTGGAAGGTCTAGCCCAAAAAATCGTTGATGGTGATGTTCCCCATAAACTCCAAGGCAAGCAAGTCATCCGTCTGGATGTGGTCAGTCTAGTCCAAGGAACAGGGATTCGAGGCCAATTTGAAGAACGTATGCAAAAGCTTATGGAAGAAATCCGCAAACGCGAGGACATCATTCTCTTTATCGATGAAATCCATGAAATTGTTGGTGCAGGATCAGCTGGCGATGGCAATATGGATGCAGGAAATATCCTCAAACCTGCCCTTGCCCGTGGTGAATTGCAACTGGTCGGCGCCACTACTCTCAATGAATACCGTATCATTGAAAAAGATGCTGCCCTCGAACGCCGTATGCAGCCTGTCAAGGTAGATGAACCAACTGTCGAAGAAACCATTACTATCCTAAAAGGGGTTCAAAAAAAATACGAAGACTATCATCACGTCAAGTACACAGACGCTGCTATCGAAGCTGCTGCTACTCTTTCCAACCGCTACATCCAAGACCGCTTCTTGCCAGACAAGGCTATTGACCTGTTAGATGAAGCTGGTTCTAAGATGAATCTGACACTGAACTTTGTTGATCCTAAAGTGATTGATCAGCGTTTAATTGAAGCTGAGAATCTCAAGGCTCAAGCTACACGAGAGGAAGATTTTGAAAAGGCTGCTTATTTCCGTGATCAGATTGCCAAGTATAAGGAAATGCAGAAAAATAAGGTGACCGACCAGGATACTCCAATCATCAGCGAGAAAACTATTGAGCATATCATTGAGCAGAAAACCAATATTCCTGTCGGAGAACTCAAAGAAAAGGAACAATCTCAGCTTATCCATCTAGCAGACGACCTCAAGACCCATGTCATTGGTCAAGATGAAGCTGTCGATAAGATTGCCAAAGCCATCCGTCGTAATCGTGTTGGTCTTGGAACTCCTAACCGGCCAATCGGAAGTTTCCTCTTTGTCGGACCAACTGGTGTCGGTAAAACAGAACTTTCCAAACAACTGGCCATTGAACTCTTTGGTTCTGCTGACAGCATGATTCGCTTTGATATGAGTGAATACATGGAAAAACACAGTGTGGCTAAATTAGTCGGAGCCCCTCCAGGATATGTAGGCTACGATGAAGCGGGGCAATTAACAGAAAAAGTTCGTCGCAATCCCTACTCTCTCATCCTTCTCGATGAAGTAGAGAAAGCTCACCCAGATGTGATGCACATGTTCCTTCAAGTCTTGGACGATGGTCGTTTGACTGATGGGCAAGGACGTACAGTTAGCTTTAAGGATGCCATCATTATCATGACCTCAAATGCGGGTACTGGTAAGGCCGAAGCTAGCGTTGGTTTTGGAGCTGCTCGTGAAGGTCGAACCAACTCTGTCCTCGGTGAACTCGGCAACTTCTTTAGTCCAGAGTTTATGAACCGCTTTGATGGCATCATCGAATTTAAACCTCTCAGCAAGGACAACCTTCTCCAAATCGTCGAACTCATGCTAGCAGATGTCAACAAACGCCTCTCTAGCAACAATATCCACCTCGATGTGACAGACAAGGTCAAGGAAAAGTTGGTTGACTTAGGTTATGATCCAAAAATGGGGGCACGGCCACTCCGTCGCACCATTCAAGACCATATCGAGGATGCAATCACTGACTACTACCTTGAAAACCCAAGTGAAAAAGACCTCAAGGCAGTCATGACAAGTAATGGAAAGATTCAAATCAAATCTGCAAAGAAAAGTGAGAAAACAGAAGAGATTGCTTCTGAAATAGAAGAATAAATCTCATAAAAAGAACAGGAAACAAGATTTCCTGTTCTTTTTAGTTCTCCTCTTGAACCTGATAGCGAAGAATTGTTTTTAATTTGCATGGCTCCGTTCGATGAAGATTACTGAGATAGATTTCTCGGTGGATTTCCGAAGTTCTTTTTGGCTTATGAAGTTGACAAAAACGCTCCATCTCTGCAAAAGTCTCATTTTCAGTATCAAAAGGTCCTACATGAAGCATAGCAAGACTTTGGCCTTCTTCTATCTTTTCAAAACGAATAGCCTCATAGAGAGGATTTGGCTTCTTGATTTTGACCTCTTCCATAGCGTTTTCAAATAGTTCTCTCGTAATAAAATCGGGTTGCCCAATCATAATGCTATAAGAAAGCTCACTTTTTACCAGTTCTCCCTCCTTCTCCTTTTTCCATACACCTTCTAAAGGAAAGACAGTAAAATCAGTGTAAACCTCATCCAGAGGAGTTTTTTTATACTTCATCTTTATCGCATAGGCTAAAGCATATAAGGCCCCCACGCGTTCTGAAAAATCTTCTTGATTTGGATCGCCTTTACCATCAATCACGATATAGGATTGACCTGACACCTTCAAGATGCTGGGCTTAGCCTTAACTTGATAAAGAGCTTTTGCTTCTTTTCTCCATTCGTATTTCATTTGGTTCTTCTCCTTTCTATCTCTAGTATAGCATTAAAACCCTGACATCTTTTGTCAAGGTTTGTAAAGTTTTTGGATTTTTTCTAGTCTAGAAAGCAATTCCTTCTTCAGATGATTGGGGGCGAGTATTTCCACTCCATTTAGATAAGACAGGAGATAAGTATACAGACTTTCATGCTCTGGTAGGACTGTCTTGACATAATAACATCCATCTTTCTCCAAGCTAATCTCATCTTCTGAAAAATCTTCATAAACTCGGAAAGCAAGCTTGGGACTAAACTTCAAGGAAACTTCGATTTGATGTGCCACTTGATCTGAACCATCAACGCAATCCAGCACATTTTTCTGCTTCACTGTTTCAGTTGTTAGATGATAATTCCTAATTCTAGATAATTTGAAAAAACGCCACTCTTCCTTCAAATAACAGTAGGCATGAAGGTACCAATCCCTCTTTTTAAATACGAGTTTAAAGGGCTCGACTGTACGAATCGTTTTCTGACCACACCCACCTAGATAAGTAATCACCAGTTGCCTTTTCTCTAGAATAGCATGTTTGATGTTATCAAATAATTCTTTTTGATCTTTTCGTTTTCTCCAGTCAGTCAAGTCTACCTCTATCCAAGGACTGGTAGAAACTTGAAAAATAGATTCCAACTTTTCAAGTAACAGATCTTGCCTGTCATCGGTCAAGGCTTGAATTCCTTGCAAAGCTGATAGAAGTTCTAATTTTTCATCCTCAGAAACTAGAGTGCGATCCAGAACAAAGTCTTTCATTAAAAAGATCCCGCCCGCCTTTCCAGGTATCGAATACAGAGTAATCCCTGCCATACTCAACCGCTCAATATCGCGATAAATCGTTCGTACAGATACTTCAAATAATCGGGCTAATTCAGGAGCCGTTGTACTGCCTTTTTCTAAAAGTAGGTATAGGATACGAAATAGTCTTGATTCTGCCATAAAATCACCTCTCTTTTATTATACCAGTTATAGTGCTAGGGTTGGAAAGTTTAACTAGACAAATATTGATCCAGACAAACTAGCTTTTTCTGCACAAGTTCGTTGGTTTATTCTTGACAGCTTGCCCCTCGTCCATTATGATAATAATAAAGATACTAGAGAATGAGGAAAATGCAATGGCCAACCCAACTTTTGGTGAAAAAAAAGAGAATGTGACCTACCATCCCCGCTATGGTGTTTACGCAGTTATTCCTGATCCTGAAAAAAAACAAATCGTTTTAGTTCAAGCTCCCAATGGTGCTTGGTTCTTGCCAGGTGGAGAGATTGAAGCGGGCGAAGACCATCAGGAAGCACTAAAGAGAGAACTAATCGAAGAACTAGGCTTTACAGTTGAAATCGGAAGCTACTTCGGACAAGCTGATGAGTATTTCTACTCTCGCCACCGTGACACTTACTACTACAATCCAGCTTATCTCTACGAAGCCATTTCTTTCCAAGAAATACAAAAACCATTAGAAGATTTTAATCATATTGCTTGGTTTCCTATTGACGAGGCAATAGAAAAACTCAAACGCGGTAGCCACAAATGGGGAATTGAAGCTTGGAAAATCCAGCATGGAATTGACTAAAATACACGATTTTATCCAAAAAGTGCTATAATAGAGTTAGAAAATCGGAGGAACTGTTATGAAGCTTATCAACACGACTAATTCACACTCGCAACTTGTTAAAAGCCAATTAGAAAGTACTGACGCAACTCTTGTCGAGGTCTATTCGGCCGGAAATACAGATGTGGTTTTCACACAAGCTCCGCTTCACTATGAAATCCTCATTTCCAACAAACACCGCGCTATTCGTGAACCAGAAATCGAAACCATCCAAGACTTCTTCTTGAAACGTAAAATTGACAAAGGAAGCGTCGATGAAGCCAATATCAAGACTCTCTATTCAGATAAATTGATTGAGATTTCAATCCCTATAAAATAATAATTAAAGACTAGAAAAAAGCAACAACTAATCTTTTAGCTGTTGCTTTTTGCATGGAGTTTTGCTGTAATAAAATATTATTGTTCAATTCACTTGAAAGCCTATCTCGTGATTGATAATCTTAGAAACTATATAATAGAAAAAATACCACATTTCCTAATAAGACGTTCCACTTTTTCAAAAAATTGGAAGTTTTGCCTTAGATTATTTAAATATTTATATCCAGTGTAAAATGGCATTCAAACCATAGTGATCACTGACTTGTGGACTATTCTGTCCATCAAAAACCACATGCAAACTTTCTACTTCTAACTCTTTTGTCGTAAAGACGTAGTCGATTCGAAGTGGTTCAGAATTACCTTTCCAACCATCAATTTCTGGTGGTACTGTATAGCTGCCACTTCTTTCTTTCGCAACTTCAAACGCGTCTTGTAATCCTAATGGACTAGCTAAAATCGTTTGATAGCCTTCCTGACCAGCTGGGTTATTGAAATCACCTGCCAGAATCAGAGGTTTATTCAAATCCTTCAGTACGGCCTCAAATCGTACCCATTCTTCTTGGAAACCTTTATCCCACCAAGAGAGATGGACGCTTGCAAGAGCTAGCTCCTTGCCTTCAACCTCTGTCTCAGCCAAGGCAACACGGCGAGTATGATAGTCCATTGGATCATCTACATCTGACACTAAAATTTCACGCGCTTGAATCGGTGTCTTAGATAAGATTGCTACACCTTCATGATAGCGATCATAGCCGATGTGATTGTAAGCCCAAGTCCAGTAGTAATTTTTTCCTTTCTCAGCCAACTTTTCAACCAAAAGTCTCACATAGTGGTCTTGATGAATGGGTTCTGCTGATGGTAAAGCTTGATAAAGATAATCAACCTCCACTTCTGGAGAAGTAATTTCTTGATTGATTTCTTGGAAACAAATCAAATCATAGTCCTTATCAAGAATGTCTTGGAATAAGATTTGGAATTTTTCCTCTGCTTCTTTCTCCATCCAACTGTGGGTATTGAGTGTTAGAAATTTCATGCTTTTCTCCTAAAACAAGAGGTTGGAAAACAGCTTCCAACCCCAAGTATATTACAATTCTACTTTAGCAACTGCTGTTTTAGCTGCCAGAGAACCAGTTTGTTCTAATTTAACAGATTTGAGAACATCTCCATTTGTAAAGACAACCACTGTTGAAGTTTCGCGACCTGCCGCACGGATAGCATCCAAGTCAGCTGTGACAAGAAGATCACCAGCAGCCACTTTTTGTCCTTCAGAAACATGGACAGTAAATGGTTTTCCTTCAAGACTTACTGTATCCAAACCAATATGAACAAGCACTTCCAGACCTGAGTCAGTGACAAGACCAAGAGCATGTTTTGTAGGGAAGATACTTGATACAGTACCTGTAACTGGAGATACAATGTTTCCATTTGCTGGTTCTACTGCAAAACCATCACCCATCATTTTTTGAGCAAAGACTGGATCTTTCACTTGTTCCAAGGCAATAACTTGACCGTCAGCTACTGAGTAAACTTCCTCAGTTACACCTTTAAAATGTACAGTATTTTTTTGAGCTTCTGTCATTTGGCTTGGAAGAGTTTCAGGAATTACTTCACCTGAGTCAAGGATATCTTGGATATCAGATTTCAATACGTCAGCTTTTGGTCCGTAGATAGCTTGGACACCTTGTCCTTTCATGACAAGCCCCATAGCGCCTTCGGCTTTCCATTGTTCCTCAGTACCAACACGATCTGCATCCTTAACAGTTACACGAAGACGAGTCATACATGCATCTACATCTACGATGTTTGCACGACCACCAAGAAGGTTAATGATATTTACAGCTTGAGAAGCCGCTGCAACTTTTGTTTCTCCTGGAGCTGCATCTTCTGATGCTCCTTCAGCAGTTTCATAGTTTCCGTTACGTCCTGGAGTTGCATAGTTGAATTTCTTAATCATGAAGTTGGCAATGAAGTACATGATGACTGCAAAGAGGACAGTTACCCAGATAAAGTTAATGATATCCATACCAAGACCAGCGTTGATAGCTAGCGGAGTACGAGTCAAGAATTCAATTGAACCGAATGAGTGCACACGAAGGTGAACGATATCTGCCATAGCAAAGGCAGCACCTTGAACTACTGCATAAACAAGGTAAAGAGGTGTTGCGATGAACATGAACATATACTCGATAGGTTCAGTAACCCCTGTCAAGAATGTTGCAAGGGCTGTCGCAATCATCATACCCTTGTATTGGTGTTTCTTGTCTGCATCAACATTACGGTAGATAGCAACAGCCACACCCATCAAGATACCAAATGAACCAATCATTTGTCCAACTTTGAAACGAGCTGGGTGAACAGTATCTAACAAGTGTTGGTATTGACTAGCATCAGTACCTTTAAGGTTTACAAGGTCTGTTACCCATGCAAGCCATAGTGGGTCTTGACCGAATACTTGAGTACCTTTAGCTGCACCAGTTAAAATGTCATAAGTACCACCAAGAGCTGTATAGTTCATTGGGATTGTCAACATGTGGTGAAGACCAAATGGCAAGAGCAAACGTTCCAAAGTACCATACAAGAATGGTGCGAGAACTGGAGCAGTTTCTTGAGAGTTGGCAATCCAAATACCAAAGTTATTGATACCTGTTTGAACTACTGGCCAGAAAGCTGCAAGTACAATTGCTGCAATAGCTGAACGAAGGATGACAACGAATGGTACGAAGCGTTTTCCGTTAAAGAATGAAAGTGCATCTGGAAGTTTACGGAAGTTGTAGTATTTGTTAAAGGCAGTTGCCCCTACAAAACCTGAGATAATCCCTACAAATACCCCCATGTTAAGGGCTGGTGCCTCAAGTACGCTAATGAAGTAATCAGCAACCTTGATAGAGTTACCAAAGAGTGTTGATACCATTGCGTTAGGATCTTTCAACATATCACTGCTTACACTAAAGATTGTACCAGTGATACGGTTGATTAAGATAAAGGCAAGTCCTGCTGCAAAAGCACCGCCTGCACGTTCTTTAGCCCAGCTACCACCGATAGCAAGAGCAAACAAAATATGAAGGTTACCGATAACTCCCCAACCGATTTGCTCAAGAATTCCACCTGTAATAACAAGTGGGGCAAGATTTGGGTCAATCAATGCAAGCGACTTACCGATTGAAATCATCAATCCAGCCGCTGGCATAACAGCGATAACCACCATCAATGCCTTACCGAATTTTTGCCAAAATTCGAAAGACAAGACATTTTTGAATGTATCTTTCATCATTCAAATCTCCTTTATATTTTTTAGGCAAACGTTTTACGAAAACGTTTGCACTTAGTTATGTATTAATCATACCACTTTTATTTTTTTTTGTAAAGGCTTTTATAAAAAAATTGTCTATTTCTCTTAAATTTTTCAGTTAGCGGAGCTAACTATAAGCTAGTTGAAGCATTACATTTTTAGGTAGGCTGGGTAGCCAACTTTATTATAGAACTTTCAAAATTTTTCAATTTTGCTAAATTTCTCAACTTCTATTTTCCACTAAGAATGATTTTTCGATAAATCTTCAATTGATGCCGATTCCCATCATGCAACCAACTAACTGCTTCTGTTGAGTTGACTAGAGAAATTGTAGATAAAAAACCTTTCTAGGCTCTGAAAGAAGCACTCACATTTCACCTAACAAATCAGCTCAATTTTTTACCAAATCTACCCTTATTTCAGTTGACAGGAGGTCCTGCCTATTG
>CAJNCV010000002.1 GCA_905221385.1 bacterium | reverse complement strand
GTTATGATAGTGGAGAATCTTTTGTTTTAGTTCTTTGGTCAAGATTGATTTCTTCACAGAGCGCTTCCGATTGGTTTCATAAACCATTTGAGCATAGTCGGCAGAATACATCTTTTTGAATCGTCCTTTTCTAATACATTATAGGACTGTCCCACGCTTGATTTCATTGTGGATGGTCTGAGGAGCTTTTCCAAGTAGAGAGGCGATTTCTCTATTTGATTTTCCTTCATTTTTCCAACGTTCTATTGACCGACGGCCTATGGATTGTCAAATGTTTAGCTTTTGTAGTATAATGGTTTTGCATCTCTGTGCCTTTCTTGTGTTTGTGGTGAACAACAAGTATAACACAGAGGTGTTTTCTTATGCCTAAAACTAGATTTCATTTGACAAGAGGAACCCTTGAAGCTGTTTTTTCAGCTAAACCAAGGCTAGACTTAGCCTTGGCTAGCGGGCCTAACATCTTCAAGCCTATTATCAAATGAAATCAAGGACTAGCTATAAGCTAGTTGAACCAGCTCATTTTTAGGAAGGCTGGGTGGCTAACTTCATTATAGAACTTTCAAACAAAATTAAAATTGAAGATAATATAAGTTTATAGCCGTTTTTCCCTTGACATTTATTCATTTTGCGTGTAAAATAGAATAGATCTTGAACTTGAAGGGAGTGAAAAAAATGTCTAAAACAGTAGTACGTAAGAATGAATCTCTTGACGATGCACTTCGTCGTTTCAAACGTGCGGTTACTAAAGCTGGTACTCTTCAAGAAACACGCAAACGTGAATTCTATGAAAAACCTTCTGTAAAACGTAAACGTAAATCAGAAGCAGCTCGTAAACGTAAAAAATTCTAATTAGAAATGAAAGGCTAGAGAAATCTAGTCTTTTTCTTTTAAATAAATACTGTAAATTCTGCAAAAAAAGGAAACTTCCAACTACAATTTGATATAATAGTAGGGAGAACTCGATTGAAGGAGGAAATTATGTCGGTTTTAGTAAGAGAAATCATTGAAAAGCTCAGACTAGATATTGTCTATGGTGAAGGCAAATTGCTTGAAAAGGAAATCAATACTGCGGACATTATGAGACCTGGTCTTGAAATGACGGGCTATTTTGATTACTATACTCCAGAACGGATTCAGCTGTTAGGGATGAAGGAGTGGTCCTATTTGGTCGCTATGCCTGCCCATAACCGTTATCAAGTTCTGAAGAAAATGTTTCTACCTGAAACACCTGCTGTCATCGTTGCTCGTGGCTTGGTAGTGCCAGAAGAAATGTTGAAAGCTGCTAGGGAATGTAAGATTGCGATTCTAACCAGTCGAACATCAACCAGTCGTTTATCTGGAGAGTTATCTAGCTACCTTGATTCCCGTTTGGCTGAACGTACGAGTGTTCATGGTGTCTTGATGGACATCTATGGCATGGGGGTCTTGATCCAAGGGGATAGTGGTATCGGTAAGAGCGAGACAGGTCTTGAGCTTGTGAAACGCGGACATCGTTTGGTAGCAGATGACCGTGTGGATATCTTTGCCAAGGATGAAATGACCCTTTGGGGAGAGCCCGCTGAAATTTTGAAGCATTTACTTGAGATTCGTGGAGTGGGTATTATTGACGTGATGAGTCTCTACGGAGCAAGTGCTGTAAAAGATTCCTCACAAGTCCAGTTAGCTGTTTACTTGGAAAATTATGATACTCATAAGACTTTTGATCGTCTAGGAAACAATGCTGAAGAACTCGAAGTTTCTGGTGTAACGATTCCGCGTATCCGCATTCCAGTAAAAACAGGACGCAATATTTCTGTTGTTATTGAAGCAGCTGCCATGAACTACCGTGCTAAGGAAATGGGCTTTGATGCGACACGTTTATTTGAAGAACGCTTGACAAGTCTGATCGCTCAAAATGAGGTGAAAAATGATTAATCCAGTCGCATTTGAAATCGGTCCTTTTTCTATTCGTTGGTATGCTTTGTGTATTGTGGCTGGTTTGGTTTTGGCAGTCTACCTTGCCATGAAAGAAGCTCCTAAAAAGAAAATCCTGTCAGATGACATTTTGGATTTTATCCTGATTGCTTTTCCAGTTGCGATTTTAGGCGCTAGATTATACTATGTACTCTTTCGCTTAGATTACTATCTGCAAAATCCAGGTGAAATCATCGCCATCTGGAATGGTGGTTTGGCCATTTATGGAGGTTTGATAGCAGGAGCTATTGTCCTTTATATCTTTGCAGATAGAAAGCTGATTAATACTTGGGATTTCTTAGACATAGCAGCACCGAGTGTCATGATTGCCCAAAGTTTGGGTCGCTGGGGGAACTTTTTTAACCAAGAAGCCTACGGTGCAGCAGTAGATAGTCTGGATTATTTGCCAGGCTTCATTCGTGATCAGATGTACATTGACGGTAGCTACCGTCAGCCGACCTTCCTTTACGAGTCGGTTTGGAATCTGATTGGATTTGCTTTGATTCTGATTTTTAGAAGAAAATTGAAGGGAATCAGACGTGGTCAGATCACTGCTTTCTACTTGATTTGGTATGGATTTGGTCGTATGATCATTGAAGGGATGCGAACGGATAGTCTCATGTTCTTTGGTCTACGAGTTTCCCAATGGTTATCAGTTGTCCTTATCGGACTTGGTATTTTTATTATACTTTATCAAAATCAAAAGAAAGCTCCGTTCTATCATACAGAGGAGGAAAAATAAATGTTAGAAGTTGCATATATTCTTGTTGCGATTGCTTTGATTGTCTGTTTAGTCTATTTGACAATCACGATTCAAAAAGCAGGTCGTATGATTGATGAGACTGAGAAAACCATCAAAACATTGAGCTCAGATGTGAATGTTACCTTGCATCAGACTAATGAATTGTTGGTTAAGGTCAATGTGTTAGCAGACGATATTAATGTCAAAGTTGCGACGATTGATCCACTCTTTACGGCGGTGGCGGACTTGTCTGAGTCAGTATCTGACCTCAACCAACATGCACGTGTTTTAGGCAAAAAAGCTTCATCTGCTGGTTCAAAGACCATCAAAACAGGTGCAGGCTTGTCAGCTCTTCGTATAGCAAGTAAATTTTTCAAAAAATAAAAAAGGAGAAATCTTATGGGAAAACTATCCTCTATCCTTTTAGGAACAGTTTCAGGTGCAGCTCTTGCTTTGTTTTTGACGAGTGACAAGGGCAAGCAAGTTTGTAGTCAAGCTCAGGATTTTCTAGATGATTTGAGAGAAGATCCAGAATATGCCAAAGAGCAAGTCTGTGAGAAATTGACAGAAGTGAAGGAACAAGCAACGGACTTTGTGCTGAAAACAAAGGAACAAGTAGAATCTGGTGAAATCACGTTTGACAGTGTCCTTGACCAAGCCAAAACCTGTGCTCGACAAGCGACAGAAGTGTCAAAGGAAACCTTTAACAACCTCAAGGAGCAGTGGCAAGAACAGTCAGCAACTCCAGATATCGTAGAAGACGAAGAAGAGATTATTATTGATATTACAGAAGAATAAAACATCACCATCTCTAGTTCTTGGAGATGGTGATTTTTATCTGCAAACCTGTCTTTGTGGTATAATAAATACTATGCAGAAAAAACCAACGTCCGCCTACGTGCATATTCCCTTTTGCACACAGATTTGTTATTATTGTGACTTTTCAAAGGTGTTTATCAAGAATCAGCCAGTAGATAGTTATTTGGAGCATCTGCTAGAAGAGTTTCGTTCTTATGATATCCAAAAATTGCGAACCCTCTATATTGGAGGTGGGACACCAACGGCTTTGTCCGCTCCGCAACTAGAAGTGCTCTTGGATGGCCTGACTAAAAATCTAGACTTGTCTGTCTTGGAAGAGTTGACCATTGAGGCCAACCCAGGAGACTTGGATGCAGATAAGATTGCGGTTTTGAAACAGTCACCAGTCAATCGTGTTTCCTTAGGCGTGCAGACTTTTGATGATAAAATGCTGAAAAAGATTGGGCGTAGTCACTTGGAGAAGGATATTTATGAAAATATCGACCGCCTAAAACTGGCTGGTTTTGACAATATCTCCATCGACTTGATTTACGCTCTACCTGGTCAAACTATGGCTCAGGTCAAGGACAATGTAGCTAAGGCTATCTCGCTTGATATTCCTCATATGAGTCTTTATAGCTTGATTTTGGAAAATCATACGGTCTTTATGAACCGCATGAGACGTGGGAAATTGCCTCTGCCTAAGGAAGAGTTAGAAGCGGAGATGTTTGACTACATCATCGCAGAACTGGAGCGAGCTGGTTTTGAGCATTATGAGATTTCCAATTTCTCCAAACCGGGCTTTGAAAGTCGCCACAATCTCATGTACTGGGACAATGCCGAGTATTATGGTATCGGTGCGGGTGCTTCAGGTTATGTGGACGGGGTGCGTTATAAAAACCATGGACCTATCCGCCACTATCTCAATGCGGTAGAGGCAGGAAATGTTCGGATTACAGAAGAACACCTGAGTCAAAGGGAGCAGATGGAAGAAGAAATGTTCCTAGGCCTCCGGAAGAAATCCGGAGTCTCCATGGCGCGATTTGAGGAGAAATTTGGACGGTCCTTTGATGGACTTTATGGCGAGATCATCAGAGACTTGGTTCAACAAGGACTCATGGAGGTCGATGGTGACCGTGTCCGAATGACAAAGAGGGGTCTCTTTTTAGGAGACACTGTAGCAGAACGATTTATTTTGGAGTAGAACGATGGGCTTAACTTATCAAATGAAAATGAAAATTCCTTTTGATATGGCGGACATGAACGGTCATATCAAACTTCCAGATGTGATTTTGCTGTCCTTGCAAGTATCAGGTATGCAGTCCATTGAATTGGGAGTTAGTGACAAGGATATGTTAGAACGTTACAATCTGGTCTGGATTATTACAGACTATGCGATTGACGTGGTTCGCTTGCCTCGCTTTGCTGAAGAGATTACGATCGAAACAGAAGCATTGACTTACAATCGTCTTTTTTGCTACCGCCGTTTCACTATCTATGATGAAGCAGGTCAAGAAATCATTCGCATGTTAGCAACCTTTGTTCTCATGGATAGAGACAGTCGTAAAGTTCATGCTGTGGAACCGGAGATTGTCGCTCCTTATCAGTCTGAGTTTGATAAAAAACTCATCCGTGGGCCAAAGTATGCAAATCTAGAAAACCCGATCAGTAAAGACTACCATGTTCGCTTTTACGACTTGGATATGAATGGTCATGTTAATAACAGCAAATACCTGGATTGGATTTTTGAGGTCATGGGAGCAGACTTTTTGACCAAGTATATTCCAAAGAAAATCAATCTCAAATATGTCAAAGAAGTGCGACCAGGTGGAATGATTGCTTCAGCGTATGAACTCAAGGGACTAGAAAGCAAGCATGAGATTATCAGTGATGGCGAGATAAATGCCCAAGCTATGATTACGTGGCAAGAAATTGAAGGCAATTAGAAAGGGCGATATGGCTTATAAAGGTTATTTAATTGATTTAGACGGAACCATTTACAAGGGGAAAGACCGAATTCCGGCGGGTGAGGCTTTTGTCCATGAACTGCAAAAGCGAGAAATTCCCTATCTCTTTGTAACTAATAATACAACTCGAACTCCTGAGAGTGTTCAAGAGATGCTGGCTCAGAATTTTAATATTAATACGCCTCTATCAACTGTCTATACAGCGACTCTGGCAACCATCGACTATATGAACGACTTGGGACTGGAGAAGACAGTCTATGTCATCGGTGAAGCGGGGCTCAAGGATGCCATCAAGGCGGCTGGTTATGTGGAAAACAAGGAAAATCCAGCCTATGTGGTAGTTGGACTGGACTGGCAAGTTGACTATGAAAAATTTGCCACAGCAACTCTAGCCATTCAAAAGGGGGCTCACTTTATCGGAACCAATCCTGACCTCAATATCCCGACGGAACGTGGTCTTTTGCCTGGTGCTGGTTCACTAATTACACTTCTTGAAGTAGCAACACGAGTAAAACCAGTTTATATTGGGAAACCAAATGCTATCATTATGGACAAGGCGGTTGAGCACTTAGGTTTGAAAAGAGAAGAGTTGCTCATGGTTGGGGACAACTACCTGACAGATATCCGAGCAGGGATTGACAATGGCATTCCAACACTCTTGGTGACGACAGGTTTTACCAAGGCAGAAGAAGTAGCGGACCTGCCAATCGCACCAACTCATGTAGTTTCTAGCCTTGCGGAGTGGAATTTTGATGAAAACTAAACTAACCTTTGGGGGAAGTATGCTCTTTCTCCTCTCCCTGTCTATCCTCTTAACCATTTATCTGGCTTGGATTTTCTATCCCATGGAGATTCAGTGGCTGAACTTAGCGAATCGAGTCTATCTAAAGCCAGAAACCATTCAGTACAACTTTCATATTTTGATGAATTACCTGACCAATCCCTTTAGTCAGGTCTTAGAGATGCCAGATTTTCGTTCATCAGCGGCAGGTCTACATCACTTTGCGGTGGTGAAGAATCTCTTCCACTTGGTTCAGTTACTCACTTTGTTGACATTACCAAGTTTCTATTTCTTTGTTAAAAAGATTGTAAAAAAGGGTTTTCTCCCCTTATATCGTAAAAGTATTTTAACTCTAGTACTATTGCCCCTGATCATTGGGCTTGTAGGAGTGTTGATTGGGTTTGAGCAATTTTTTACGCTTTTCCATCAGATTCTCTTTTGGGGAGATGATACCTGGCTCTTTGATCCTGCAAAGGATCGAGTTATTCTGATTTTACCAGAGACTTTCTTCCTCCATGCCTTTTTACTTTTCTTTGCTTTGTATGAAGGAATGTTTGGTTTCCTTTTTGTTAAAGCTTCAAGGAAATAGTGGAAAAAGTTCTGTATTTTTAATAAAAAACGAGAGAAGTTGCTCTACTCCCTATTTATTGTTAGGTTATCCTAAAGATAAACTTGCAAAGCAGGAGATTTTTGCAGAAAACAGTCTATTTTCTATGAAAAAATAGGCTTTTTTTCTAAAAATACCTAGTCAAGCGCTTTATTTTTTTGTATAATAGAAATAGCAAGTATAGATAAAAGAAGAGAAAAGCATGATTACACTATTTTTATCACCGAGTTGTACATCATGTCGTAAGGCAAAGGCTTGGTTAGAGACGCATAAAGTGCCCTTTCAAGAGCATAATATTATGACTAGTCCTTTAACAAGAAAAGAATTACAACATATTCTTTCCTTGACCGAAAATGGTACTGATGACATCATTTCAACTCGTTCAAAAATTTTTCAAAAATTAGATATTGATGTAGAGAGTATCTCGGTATCGGAGTTGCTTCAGATGATTGAGCAATATCCTAGTCTTTTGCGTCGCCCAATTATTACAGATACCAAACGCATGCAAATTGGTTTTAATGAAGATGAGATTCGTGCTTTTCTCCCTCGTAGTTACCGTAAACAAGAACTAAAAGAAGCAACATTGAGAGCTGGTATTGGATAGATGAACAAACAGTATAGTTACCCACTAGATTTGTCGTGGAGCACTGAAGAACTTGCTTCAGTGCTCTCTTTTTTTAATGATGTTGAAGCTGCTTATGAAGATAAGGTAGAAGCAAAAAAACTGCTAGATTCCTACAAGGAATTTAAGTCTGTCGTTCCGAGCAAAAGTGAAGAAAAGCGCCTAGGTCGCGAATTTGAGACGGCTAGCGGTTATTCCTTCTATCATGCGGTTCAATTAGCAAAAGAAAAAAGAGAAGGGAAGATTTCTCTTGGAAACTAAATTTGAATTTGCCAAACAGATTGTGCAGGAAGCTGCTGCCTATATTTTGGCTCACATGAAAGAAGATTTGCAGGTTGAGTGCAAGTCTTCACCTACTGACTTAGTGACACGTTTGGACAAGGAGGTCCAGGAACTCTTGGTTGATCGGATCAAGTCCTCCTATCCTGGGGACTTGATTTGCGCGGAAGAGGGCTGTTTGCGTGCTGCGGTCGATCAAGGTTCTGTTTGGGTGATTGATCCCATTGACGGTACCAATAACTTTGTCGCTCAGCAGGAAGATTTTGCCGTGATGTTGGCTTATTTTGAGAATGGTGTGGGTAAATTTGGCATTATCTATGATGTCATGAAAGGCGATTGTTACCATGGTGGTGGTGCCTTTCCTCCCTATCGTAATAGTGAGCCCTTACCAACATTTAAAAAGAAATCTCTTCAAGAATTTTTAGTTGCCGGTAACTCAGGTATGTTTGAAACCAATGAGTGGGGCTTGGCCGATTTGGGCCGAGCAGCGCTTGGTGTCCGCGTCTACGGCAGTGCGGCCATTAGTTTTGCCAAGGTTTTATCGGGTCGCCTTCTGACTTATATTACCTACCTGCAGCCATGGGATTATGCTGCGGCCAGTATCTTAGGGGAAAGTCTGGGTTATCGCCTTCTTACGGTATCAGGTGAGCCTGCTGATTTTCAAACGCGTCAGCCTGTCATGATGGTGCCAATCGAGATGCAAGAAGAGATTCAGTCTTATATCTACGAAAGGAAAAAGAACTAAATGCAATTTCCAGAAGGATTTGTTGAAAAATATGAAGCGATACTAGAAGATGAGGCAAGAGATTTTCTTGCCTCTTTTAAACAGGAAGCGGTATCAGCTTTTCGGGTCAATCCCTTAAAAGAAAGTCAGTTATCGTTTGCAGATGCTATTCCCCATACACCTTGGGGGTATTATGGTAAAGTTTCTGGGAAATCTCCAGAGCACGTGACCGGTTTCGTTTATTCGCAAGAGCCTGCAGCCCAAATGGTGGCCCAGGTAGCTCAACCAAGTCCTGGTATGAAGGTCTTGGACTTGGCGGCAGCACCAGGTGGAAAATCCACTCAACTAGCAGCTTATCTGGCTAATCAAGGAGTTCTTGTTTCCAACGAAATTTCAAGCAAGCGGGCTAAGATTTTAGTGGAAAATATGGAGCGATTTGGAGCGACAAACGTTGTCGTGACCAATGAATCTGCTGACCGCTTGGCTCAGGTTTTTAAAGGTTATTTTGATGTGATTGTCCTTGATGCACCTTGCTCGGGTGAAGGGATGTTTCGTAAGCAGCCAGATGCCATGGATTATTGGAACCTCGACTATCCTAGCCAATGTGCTAGTCTCCAAAGAGAAATTTTAGAAGATGCAGTGACCATGCTTGCTGAAGGTGGTCGTTTGATCTATTCGACCTGTACTTGGTCACCTGAGGAAAATGAAGAGATCGTTCACTGGTTACTAGATACTTATGATTTTGAACTGCTTCCAGTCGAGCATGTGAACGGTATGGTAGCAGGAATTGGACTTCCTGAAACGGCGCGAATGTACCCTCACCATTTTAAGGGAGAAGGTCAGTTTGTTGCCCATTTGCAGTTTAAGGGAGAAAATCCAGCACCTAAATTCAAAGCCAGCAAGAGCAATCTCAGTCGTGAACAGCTGGCCTTGTGGCATGATTTTGCCCAAAAACACTTGCGGGTCAATCTAACTGGTATCTTGCAGACTTTTGGAGATCAGCTCTATCTTTTGCCAGAGATGCTACCTGATCTAGGGAAACTTAAAATTGCTAGAAATGGCCTCCATCTGGGTACTTTTAAGAAGAAACGCTTCGAACCAAGCTTTGCTCTGGGATTAGCCTTGAAACCAAGTCAAGTAAAACAAAGGGTCGAAATCAATGATGAGGATTTTGTAAAATATGTGGCTGGTGAGACTGTTCAATTGTCTGAACCTCGACCAAATGGCTGGTACCAAGTTGTGGTTCAAGGAAACGGATTAGGCTTTGCCAAGGTAACAGGAAATGTTTTGAAAAATTATTATCCAAAAGGACTCAGATTCAGGTGAAAAAGCTAGTCAAAGAGCCTATTCTATGTTATAGTGGAATTATGAGTTTTTTCTGATAGTCTTTTATTATTACTTATATTATACGATGGAATTGTCCGCCCCTAAGAATGTCTAAAAAATAAAGCGGGACAATCATTGATGATAATTGGATGATCAGGACAAACGGAAGAAATCAGAACATTTATCATTATGTTCAAGGAGAATAACAGTGAAAAAAAGAAAAAAGCTCGTCCTATCTCTTGCGACTCTTTTGGTGGCAGGTTCTCTAGCAGGATGTGCTAGCTGGATTGATCGTGGAGAATCCATGACAGCTGTTGGTTCAACAGCTCTTCAACCTCTTGTCGAAGCAGCAGCAGATGAATTTAGTTCTAGAAACATCGGAAAAACAGTCAATGTTCAAGGTGGTGGATCGGGTACAGGACTTTCCCAAGTCCAGTCTGGAGCAGTAGACATCGGGAACTCTGACGTCTTTGCAGAGGAAAAAGATGGAATCGATGCTTCAGCTCTAGTAGACCACAAGGTTGCAGTGGCTGGTCTTGCAGTGATTGTAAACAAGGAAGTGGATGTTGAAAATCTCACAACCGAGCAACTTCGCAAAATCTTTACAGGTGAAGTGACCAACTGGAAAGAAGTTGGGGGTAAAGACCTGGCCATTTCAATCATCAACCGAGCAGCAAGTTCTGGTTCCAGAGCGACGTTTGATAGCGTGGTTATGAATGGCCAAGCGGCAATGCAGAGCCAAGAACAGGATTCTAACGGGATGGTCAAGTCCATTGTATCCCAAACCCCTGGAGCCATTTCTTACCTGGCTTTTGCCTATGTAGATGGCTCCGTGAAGAGTATGAAACTGAATGGGTATGAACCTACATCTGAGAATGTAACGACCAACAATTGGCCTTTGTGGTCTTATGAACATATGTACACACTCGGTCAGCCAAATGAGCTAGCTGCCGAATTCCTGAATTTCGTCCTCTCAGATGAAGCCCAAAATGGAATTGTTAAGGGCATGGGCTATATCTCCATCAATGAAATGAAAGTCCAAAAGGATGCTTCAGGTACCGTTACAGCAGTAGAAGGAGGTCAATAATGAATCAAGAAGAATTATCTAAAAAATTACTCTCTCCTTCAAAGAACTCTCGCCTTGAGAAGTTTGGTAAAGGTTTGACCTTCACTTGCCTTTCTTTGATTGTTATCATTGTGGCGATGATTTTGATTTTTGTAGCCCAAAAAGGCTTGTCAACCTTCTTTGTCAATGGGGTGAATATCTTTGATTTCCTCTTTGGACAAACTTGGAATCCTTCAGGGAAACAATTTGGTGCCCTTCCGATGATTTTGGGTTCCTTTATTGTGACGATTTTATCTGCCCTCATCGCAACTCCCTTTGCTATTGGAGCAGCAGTTTTTATGACAGAAGTATCACCAAAGGGTGCAAAGATTTTGCAACCTGCCATTGAACTTCTCGTCGGTATTCCTTCAGTCGTCTATGGATTTATCGGTTTGCAAGTTGTGGTGCCTTTTGTTCGCAGCATCTTTGGTGGAACTGGTTTTGGGATCTTGTCAGGTATTTTCGTTCTCTTTGTCATGATCCTACCAACTGTAACCTTTATGACAACAGACAGCTTGCGTGCTGTTCCTCGGCATTACCGTGAAGCTAGTTTAGCCATGGGAGCCACTCGTTGGCAAACCATCTGGCGTGTGACCTTGAAAGCAGCACGTTCAGGTATTTTCACTGCGGTGGTCTTTGGGATGGCGCGTGCCTTCGGTGAAGCCCTTGCTATTCAGATGGTGGTCGGAAACTCAGCAGTTATCCCAACCTCGTTAACAACACCAGCTGCGACTTTGACTTCTGTTTTGACTATGGGTATTGGAAATACCGTCATGGGAACAGTTGATAATAACGTACTCTGGTCACTGGCCTTGGTATTGCTCTTGATGAGTTTGGCCTTTAACAGTGTGATTAAATTGATTACGAAAGAAAGAGGAAAGAAAAACTATGCACGCTAAGAAATTAGATAAACTTGCAACAGCTATCCTCTATACCATCGCGGGTATCATCGTGACCATCTTGGCATCTTTGATTCTCTATATCTTGGTGAGAGGGTTACCGCATATCTCTTGGTCCTTCTTGACTGGGAAATCCTCCTCTTATCAAGCAGGCGGGGGTATTGGGATTCAGCTCTATAATTCCTTCTTCCTTTTGGTCATTACCTTGATCATTTCTGTTCCTTTATCCATGGGAGCTGGCGTTTTCCTCGCTGAGTATGCCAAAAAAGGACCTGTGACCAATTTTATTCGTACCTGTATTGAGATTTTGTCTTCTCTACCATCAGTCGTTGTGGGTCTCTTTGGTTACTTGATTTTTGTAGTCCAGTTTGAGTATGGATTTTCAATCATTTCAGGTGCTTTGGCCTTGACGGTGTTTAATCTGCCACAGATGACTCGAAATGTTGAGGATAGTTTAAAACACGTTCACCATACACAACGTGAGGCTGGACTTGCCCTTGGAATTTCTCGTTGGGAGACTGTGGTCCATGTCGTCATTCCAGAAGCCCTTCCAGGTATCGTAACGGGTGTTGTCTTGGCATCCGGCCGTATCTTTGGTGAGGCCGCCGCTCTTATCTATACGGCAGGACAATCTGCACCAGCCCTCGACTGGTCTAACTGGAATATTCTCAGTGTTACTAGCCCTATCTCAATCTTCCGACAAGCAGAAACCTTGGCTGTCCACATCTGGAAGGTCAACAGTGAAGGAACCATTCCTGATGCTACCATTGTATCTGCTGGTTCTGCCGCGGTGCTCCTAATCTTTATCTTGATTTTTAACTTTGGGGCACGCAAACTCGGAAGCTATTTACACAAGAAATTAACCGCTGCCTAAAGGAGAAGCCATGTCAAAATATAACTGGGATGAAAAGCATATCATCACCTTCCCTGAAGAAAAAGTGGCCCTCTCTACCAAGGATTTACATGTTTACTATGGTAAAAATGAATCCATCAAGGGCATCGATATGCAATTTGAAAAAAATAAAATTACAGCCTTGATTGGTCCTTCTGGATCTGGGAAATCTACTTATCTTCGCAGTCTCAATCGGATGAATGATACCATTGATATTGCCAAGGTAACAGGTCAAATCCTCTACCGAGGGATTGACGTCAACCGTCCAGAAATCAATGTCTATGAGATGCGTAAGCATATCGGAATGGTCTTCCAACGTCCAAATCCATTTGCTAAGTCTATTTACCGCAACATCACTTTTGCTCATGAACGTGCAGGTGTTAAGGACAAGAAAGTCCTTGATGAAATTGTAGAAACCTCTCTAAGACAGGCTGCCCTTTGGGATCAGGTCAAAGACGACCTCCACAAATCAGCCTTGATGCTTTCTGGTGGTCAGCAGCAACGTCTCTGTATCGCTCGTGCTATCTCTGTCAAGCCAGATATCCTCTTGATGGATGAACCGGCTTCAGCCTTGGATCCGATTGCGACAGCCCAGCTGGAAGAAACCATGTTGGAATTGAAGAAGGACTTTACTATCATCATCGTTACCCACAGTATGCAGCAGGCTGCGCGTGCAAGTGATTACACAGGATTTTTCTACTTGGGTGATTTAATTGAGTATGATAAGACATCCAATATTTTCCAAAATGCTAAGTTACAGTCAACCAATGACTATGTAACGGGACACTTTGGTTAGAAAGGAAACGGTATGTCAGAAGCGATTTTACAGGTGTCAGACCTGTCCGTTTATTACAATAAAAAGAAGGCCTTGAATAGTGTTTCCCTTTCTTTCCAGCCTAAGGAAATAACGGCCTTGATAGGTCCATCTGGATCAGGAAAGTCCACCCTGCTCAAAGCCATCAACCGCATGGGCGATCTAAATCCTGAGGTGACAACAACTGGATCAGTGGTCTATAATGGTCACAATATCTACAGTCCCCGCACCGATACGGTTGAATTGCGTAAGGAAATTGGTATGGTGTTTCAACAGCCCAATCCCTTCCCTATGTCTATCTACGAAAATGTTGTCTATGGGCTGCGTATCAATGGGGTTAAGGACAAACATGTTTTGGATGAAGCAGTAGAAAAGGCCTTGCAACGCGCTTCTATCTGGGATGAGGTCAAGGATCGCTTGCATGATTCAGCCATTGGTCTCTCAGGTGGCCAACAGCAACGTGTTTGTGTTGCCCGTGTCTTAGCAACCAGTCCCAAGATTATTCTCTTGGATGAACCAACTTCAGCTTTGGATCCTATTTCTGCAGGTAAGATTGAGGAAACCTTGTATGGTCTGAAAGATAAATACACCATGCTCTTGGTAACGCGTTCGATGCAACAAGCCTCTCGTATCTCTGATAAAACAGGATTTTTCCTAGATGGGGATTTGATCGAGTTTAACGATACGAAGAAGATGTTCCTAGACCCACAAAACAAGGAAACAGAAGATTATATTACAGGAAAATTTGGATAAGGAGTTGAAAGATGTTACGATCTCAATTTGAAGAAGATTTGGAGAAATTGCACAACCAGTTCTACGCCATGGGACAAGAAGTGCTCTCACAGATCAATCGTACAGTACGTGCCTTTGTCACGCATGACCGTGATTTAGCAAAAGAAGTTATCGAGGAAGATGCAGAGATAAATGAATACGAAGTGAAGTTGGAAAAGAAATCATTTGAAATGATTGCCCTCCAACAACCTGTTTCGCAAGACCTTCGTACTGTCTTGACCGTTCTCAAGGCGGTATCAGACTTGGAACGCATGGGAGATCATGCGGTGTCAATCGCGAAAGCGACTATTCGTATGAAAGGGGAGCAACGTATCCCTGCCGTTGAAGAAGAAATCAAAAAGATGGGGCGCGATGTGAAAAACTTCGTCGAAGCAGCCCTAGATCTTTATCTGAACGGTTCGGTAGATCAAGCCTATGAAGTAGCAGCACTGGACGAAAAAATCAACCATTACTTTGATAGTATTCGTGATTTGGCTACAGAAGAAATCAAGAAAAATCCTGAAGCTATCGTTACAGGCCGTGATTATTTCCAAGTCATTTCCTTCTTGGAACGAATCGGAGACTACGCAAAAAATATCTGTGAATGGGTTGTTTACTTTGAAACAGGTAAGATTGTCGAACTCTAAGAAACGGATTAAATATGCAATAAAAAGGCTGATCAACTCAGATTAGTCTTTATTTTTGCAATTAGAATCTCTAAAAGTATTGACAATTATTTTTAAATAAGTTATAATTATTCAAAAATAACAGAAAGGTTGTTTATTTATGAAAATGAAGAAATGGATATTAGTTGTGTGTAGCATGCTTGCCAGCATGGTTTTAGTAGCTTGCCAATCAAGTACGGATAGTTCCCAGTCTGCTGTGGAGGCTATTAAACAAAAAGGAAAGCTAGTCGTTGCGACCAGCCCAGACTATGCACCGTTTGAATTCCAAGCCTTGGTAGATGGTAAAAACCAAGTGGTTGGTGCGGATATTGATATGGCTCAAGCAATTGCGGATGAGCTTGGGGTTAAACTTGAAATCTCTAGCATGAGTTTTGACAATGTCTTGACCAGTCTTCAAACTGGGAAGGCTGACTTGGCCATTGCAGGAATTAGTGCTACAGATGAGAGAAAGGAAGTCTTTGACTTTTCTATCCCTTACTATGAAAACAAAATGAGCTTCTTGGTTAGAAAAGCCGATTTGGACAAGTACAAGGATCTTTCAAGCCTCGCAAGTGCCAATATCGCAGCTCAAAAGGGAACTGTTCCAGAAACCATGGTCAAGGAACAATTGCCAAATGCCCAGTTGACATCCTTGACCAATATGGGGGAAGCAGTCAATGAATTGCAGACTGGAAAAGTGGATGCTGTTCATATGGATGAACCAGTTGCTCTTAGCTATGCAGGTAAAAACTCAGACCTTGTTGTTGCATCTGTTAACTTGACGATGAAAGATGGCGAAGCCAATGCCGTTGCTATCAAGAAAGGTCAATCAGACTTGAAAGCAGTAGTAGATAAGGTTATCCAAAAACTGAAAGATGACGGAACCTATCAAACTTATCTTGAAAAGGCAGCGAAACTAACAGAAGTTGAACAATAAGAGAAAGCAGAGTTGGACTTTAATCTAATTCTGCTTTTATGTATTCTAATAGCTCTTCTAGATTTTCAAGAGTGACTTTGGCGAACTGATAAGGACAGGCATCCAAATAAGCTTTCTCAAAAAAGTCTAGTTTGAGTGAGCCGTGTTTCAAACTGGCAATCTTAGGATAGTGTCTCAAATCAAGCAGAAGGCCATCGTGTAGAGGATAGTAGGGCAAGGGGCAGGTGTTTGCTTCAAGCACTTTCTTTATCTGAGTCTGATAGTTCTCTTGAAGGGTCAGTCTAGCCAATCGATTTTTTTCAAATAACTGACTATCGATATAAAGTGAGAGAGCCTTTTGCATGATGAGATTGCTGTCATAGTCCAAGATATTTTTGTAGGAAACAAAGGTCTCTTTTAGGGCATTTGGGAGAATGAGGGCGGTGATACGAAGGGCTGGAAAGAGACTGGTTGAGAAGGACTTGATATAAATGACCCGATCCTCAGTATCCAGATAGTGGAAGGTTTGCCTTTTTTTAGGGTCTAAGTCTCCTAAATAGTCATCCTCGACAATGTATACTCCATAATGGTTTGCTAGATCTAGAATGGCCCTTTTTTCCTGATCAGAATAGGAATGGCCAAGAGGATAGTGGTAGCGAGGAATGGTATAGAAGAACTTGATTTTTCCAGATTTGAACTGTTCTTCTAGTTCGTCAAGGTTAATCCCATCGATTCGACGTTCAATGGTCTGGTAGGCCAATCCCTGAGCCACCAAGAGGCGGTTCATCCGGTGGTAAGTTGGTTGTTCGACCAAAATCTCCTCTCCCTTACTAGGAAAGTCAATCTGAGAAAGGATAAAGAGAGCTTGCTGGGTACCCGAAGTCAGAACTAGTTGGTCTGGTTTGCAGTAGAGGGCTTGGTTGAAAAGAAGTTGATGGACAGATTGTCTAAGTTCCTCCAGGCCTTCTTGATTGTCATAGTAGTTGAAGAGGTAGTTTTCTCTTCCAATCAGTGTTTCATTGACACAGAGTCTGAAATCGTCATAAGCACTGGCATGTTCGTCAGTGACTTCTATTTCCAGGTCTTGATGCTGACCTTGTTCTAGAACATAGTAGCCACTTTGGGGCTTGGCATAGAGGTATTGTTCATGGCGTAATTCTAGCAGGGCTCGTTGGACAGTGTCCTTGCTACAATGAAAGTCCAGACTCAGTTGACGGATGGAGGGAAGTCTGCTACCAGTTGGAAATTTTCCTGATTCGATACCCTTTTTTAGAAAGGAAACAACTGCTTGGTACTTACTTTGTTTCGTCATTCCAGACCTCCTTTGATTTTGTTACATTGTACCTTTTTTTTGCCTACTTGGCAATGGGAAAAGCATTTCTCCCTTTCACAACTAGGAACAAATATGGTATACTTAGAAAGTATGATGATTTATTGAAAAGAAGATAAGAAAGAGAATGGATAGAAAAGTGCAGGAACCGGTAAAATTATTTCAATACAATACTCTAGGTGCCCTAATGGCAGGTCTCTACGGTGGAACCATGACAGTAGGAGAATTGCTGGAGCATGGCGACCTTGGATTGGGAACATTGGATTCGATTGATGGGGAGTTGATTGTCCTTGATGGCAAGGCTTATCAAGCCAAAGGCTCAGGGGAGCAACCTGAAATTGTAGAAGTCGCTCCTGATGCCCTTATCCCATATGCAGCAGTGGTCCCCCATCAGGCAGAAGTGATTTTCCGCCAGCGCTTTGAGATGACTGACAAGGAATTGGAAAAACGGATTGAGTCCTACTATGATGGGGAAAATCTTTTTCGCTCTATCAAGATTCATGGCGAATTTTCACAAATGCATGTGCGGATGATTCCTAAATCCACACCTGATACCAAGTTTGCTGATGTGGCGACACACCAACCTGAATATAGCCGTGAAAATGTATCGGGAACCATTGTTGGATTTTGGACACCGGAGATTTTTCATGGGGTGAGTGTTGCAGGCTACCATCTGCATTTTATCTCAGATGATTTGACCTTTGGCGGGCATGTGATGGACTTTGTTATCAAAGAAGGAATAATCGAGGTTGGGGCAGTCGACCAGTTGGACCAACGTTTTCCAGTCCAAGATCGCCAGTATTTATTTGCCAAATTTAACGTTGACGAGATGAAGAAAGATATTGATAAGTCAGAATAGGAGAAAAAAATGACAGTACATATTATCCTCACCATGATCGCTTTGGTTCTCATTCTAGTAAGTGGAACTTGGTATGCCAAAAAACGGTTTAAAATCTCTCTTGCAGTGATTGGCTTGGGGGCAATCGCATTTTTTGTTTCTTCTCAAGTGTTAGAGAAGATGGTTCACCTTCTGATACTTCATCCGCAAAAAGATGGAACCATTCCGCTTATGCAGGAGCAGCCTTTCTTATATGTGCTTTATGGAATCGCCATGGCGGCCTTCTTTGAGGAAACAGCTCGTCTTGTCTTTTTTAAATGGTTGGAGAAAAAGAGAAAGCTAGAAGATCGAGATGCTTTGGCCTATGGTTTGGGACATGGGGGCTTGGAAATGCTCTATCTCGGAATGGGAAGCTTGATCAGTTTGTTGATTCTCTTTTCACTCATCCAGTCTTCAAATACTGATGTAGCCAATCTCCTTCCAAAGTCTACACTCGAAACGGTTCAGTCTCTTTCTGTATGGCAGGTTTATTTACTAGGAGTTGAGCGTGTGCTTGCTCTGGTTCTGCAAATTGGTCTCTCTATCTGGGTCTATCAAAGTGTTAGCCAAAAGAAATGGATCTACCTCGTTGCTGCCTATGGTTTGCATGCCTTGTTTGACTTGGCTCCAGCCTTATCTCAGGTGGGATGGATTGCAAATCCACTTGTAGTGGAGGGCATTCTTCTTGTAGAAGTACTGGCCTTTGTTTGGCTAACAAAATCTACATTTTGGAAAAAATCATCATAAAAAGAGGTTTACCTCTTTTTTTATGCGATGCTTTGACACTTCCATTTTTCGGTTCGTCAAAAGCTTTTAAAAATGGTATAATGAAATGACTTTACAAAAGGATGAGAGATATGACATTAGTAACTAAAATACAAGAACAATTAGAAGGAATCGATATTCGTTTTAAGGAACCTCTGAAGACCTATACCTATACCAAGGTAGGAGGTCGAGCGGATTATCTAGTTTTGCCACGCAATCGCTATGAGATGGCGCGTGTCGTTCAATTTGCCAATCAAGAGAATATTCCTTGGATGGTGCTAGGAAATGCCAGCAATATCATCGTTCGTGAAGGTGGAATTCGTGGTTTTGTCATCTTGTGTGATAAGCTTAATAACGTTTCGGTTGATGGCTATACCATCGAAGCAGAAGCCGGAGCTAACTTGATTGAAACGACACGTATTGCCCTCCGTCATAGTTTGACTGGTTTTGAGTTTGCTTGCGGGATTCCAGGGAGTATCGGAGGCGCTGTCTTTATGAATGCGGGTGCCTACGGAGGAGAGATTGCTCACATCTTGCAGTCTTGTCAAATTTTGACCAAGGAAGGGGAAATCGAGACCTTGTCTGCCAAGGACTTGGCTTTTGGTTACCGCCATTCAGCCATTCAGGAGTCTGGTGCAGTTGTCTTGTCAGCTAAATTTGCCCTAGCTCCAGGAACCCATCAGGTTATCAAACAAGAGATGGATCGCTTAACTCACCTTCGTGAACTCAAACAACCTCTAGAGTACCCATCTTGTGGCTCAGTCTTTAAGCGTCCAGTAGGGCATTTTGCAGGTCAGTTGATTTCAGAGGCTGGCTTGAAAGGCTATCGTATGGGTGGTGTGGAAGTATCTGAGAAACACGCAGGTTTCATGATTAATGTTGCTGACGGAACAGCCAAAGACTATGAAGACTTGATTCAATCTGTTATCGAAAAAGTCAAGGAGCACTCAGGTGTCACTCTTGAAAGAGAAGTCCGAATCTTGGGCGAGAAGGAATAAGGTTGGGGTTGAAAAATTGCTGCTATAACCATTGTAAAGGGGGTGAAAGCCTATCGTTAGTGAAGATGTATGTAGGCAGTTTAATCTCCTACACGAGGTAGTAGCGGCCTGACAGAGCCCTGATCTGTTAATTTATGAAAAAGAAGGAATTTATGACAATTGAAAAAACCAATTATTGAATTCAAAAACGTCTCTAAAGTTTTTGAAGACAGCAACACCAAGGTTCTCAAAGACATTAACTTTGAGTTGGAAGAAGGGAAATTTTACACTCTTTTGGGTGCATCTGGTTCAGGAAAATCAACCATTCTAAACATCATTGCAGGTTTACTGGATGCGACGACAGGGGATATTTTGCTGGATGGGGTGCGGATCAATGATATCCCAACCAATAAACGAGATGTTCATACGGTCTTCCAATCCTATGCCTTGTTTCCACATATGAATGTGTTTGAAAATGTTGCCTTTCCACTCCGCTTGCGTAAAATCGACAAGAAAGAAATCGAACAACGCGTAGCAGAAGTTCTCAAGATGGTTCAGTTGGAAGGTTATGAAAAACGTTCCATCCGCAAACTTTCTGGAGGACAACGTCAGCGTGTGGCCATTGCCCGTGCCATTATCAACCAGCCCCGTGTGGTCTTGTTGGATGAGCCCTTGTCAGCGCTGGACTTGAAATTGCGAACAGACATGCAGTATGAACTGCGTGAATTACAACAACGATTGGGGATTACCTTTGTCTTTGTCACTCACGATCAGGAGGAAGCCTTGGCTATGAGTGACTGGATTTTCGTTATGAACGATGGCGAGATTGTCCAGTCAGGAACGCCTGTGGACATCTACGATGAGCCAATCAACCACTTTGTTGCCACTTTTATCGGTGAGTCCAACATCTTGCCAGGAACCATGATTGAGGACTACTTGGTCGAGTTTAACGGCAAACGCTTTGAAGCGGTCGATGGTGGGATGAAGCCAAATGAGCCTGTCGAGATTGTCATTCGTCCAGAGGACTTGCGCATTACCCTTCCTGAAGAAGGCAAGCTCCAAGTTAAAGTTGATACCCAGCTTTTCCGTGGGGTTCACTACGAGATTATCGCCTATGACGAGCTCGGAAATGAATGGATGATCCACTCGACTCGTAAGGCCATTGTGGGTGAGGAAATCGGTCTGGACTTTGAACCAGAAGATATCCACATCATGCGTCTCAACGAAACCGAAGAAGAGTTCGATGCTCGTATTGAAGAATACGTAGAAATCGAAGAGCAAGAAGCAGGTCTGATTAACGCGATTGAGGAGGAAAGAGATGAAGAAAACAACCTCTAAACTCTTTGTAGTGCCCTACTTGCTTTGGATCGCCCTCTTTGTCCTCGCACCCTTGGTCTTGATTTTTGGACAATCCTTTTTCAACATCGAAGGCCAGTTTAGTTTAGAAAATTATAAATCCTACTTTGCGTCACAAAACTTGACCTATCTCAAAATGAGCTTCAACTCTGTGCTCTATGCGGGGATTGTGACCATGGTGACGCTTCTTATCAGCTATCCAACAGCCCTCTTTTTGACCCGTCTCAAGCACCGTCAACTCTGGCTCATGCTGATTATTCTGCCAACCTGGATCAATTTGCTCCTCAAGGCCTATGCCTTTATCGGAATTTTTGGTCAAAATGGCTCTATTAATCAATTCCTAGAATTTATTGGAATCGGTTCGCAGCAGTTGCTCTTTACCGATTTCTCCTTTATTTTTGTCGCAAGTTACATCGAGCTTCCCTTTATGATTTTGCCCATTTTCAATGTCTTGGATGATATGGATAACAATCTCATCAATGCCAGCTATGACCTCGGTGCGACCAAGTGGGAAACTTTCCGCCATGTTATTTTCCCTCTGTCTATGAATGGAGTGAGAAGTGGGGTTCAGTCTGTCTTTATCCCGAGTTTGAGTCTCTTCATGCTGACACGTTTGATCGGGGGGAACCGCGTTATCACGCTGGGAACGGCTATTGAGCAGAACTTCCTGACCAATGATAATTACGGTATGGGTTCAACCATCGGTGTGATCCTCATCCTGACCATGTTCATCACCATGTGGGTGACCAAGGAAAGGAGAGAACGATGAAAAAATTTGCCAATTTCTACCTAGCCTTTGTCTTTATCATCCTTTATTTGCCGATTTTTTACTTGATTGGCTATGCCTTTAATGCAGGGGATGATATGAATAGCTTTACTGGTTTTAGCTTGAGCCATTTTAAAACCATGTTTGGTGATGGTCGCCTCATGTTGATCCTCACCCAGACCTTTTTCTTGGCCTTTCTGTCAGCCTTGATTGCGACCATTATCGGGACTTTCGGTGCTATTTACATCTACCAGTCTCGTAAGAAATACCAAGAAGCCTTTCTTTCACTCAATAATATCCTCATGGTTGCGCCTGACGTTATGATTGGTGCTAGCTTCTTGATTCTCTTTACCCAGCTTAAGTTTTCACTTGGCTTTTTGACGGTTCTATCTAGTCATGTGGCCTTTTCCATCCCTATCGTGGTCTTGATGGTCTTGCCTCGTCTCAAGGAGATGAATGATGACATGATTCACGCGGCTTATGACCTTGGTGCCAGCCAGTTTCAGATGTTTAAGGAAATCATGCTTCCTTACCTGACTCCGTCTATCATTGCAGGTTATTTCATGGCCTTTACCTATTCGCTGGATGACTTTGCCGTAACCTTCTTTGTGACGGGAAATGGATTTTCAACCCTGTCAGTCGAGATTTACTCTCGTGCTCGTAAGGGGATTTCTCTAGAAATCAATGCTCTCTCTGCCCTTGTCTTTCTCTTTAGTATTATCCTAGTTGTAGGCTATTACTTTATCTCACGTGAGAAGGAGGAGCAAGCATGAAAAAACTCTATTCATTTTTAGCAGGAATTGTAGCGATTATCCTTGTCTTGTGGGGGATTGCGACTCATATAGATAGTAAAATCAATAGCCGAGATAGTCAAAAATTGGTTATTTACAACTGGGGTGACTACATCGATCCAGAACTATTGGAGCAATTTACAGAAGAAACAGGAATCCAAGTTCAGTATGAGACCTTTGATTCTAACGAAGCCATGTATACCAAGATCAAGCAGGGTGGAACGACCTATGATATTGCCATTCCTAGTGAGTACATGATCAACAAGATGAAGGACGAAGACCTCTTGGTACCACTCGATTATTCAAAAATTGAAGGGATTGAAAATATCGGACCTGAGTTCCTCAACCAGTCTTTTGATCCGGGAAATAAATTCTCCATTCCTTATTTCTGGGGAACCTTGGGAATTGTCTACAATGAAACCATGATAGATGAGGCGCCCGAGCATTGGGATGACCTCTGGAAACCAGAATACAAGGATTCCATCATGCTCTTTGATGGGGCGCGTGAGGTGCTAGGACTCGGTCTTAACTCACTTGGTTACAGTCTCAATTCTAAGAATCCTCAGCAGTTGGAAGAGACAGTGGATAAGCTCTACAAACTGACTCCAAATATCAAGGCCATTGTGGCCGACGAGATGAAGGGTTACATGATTCAGAACAATGCTGCTATCGGTGTGACCTTCTCTGGGGAAGCCAGCCAGATGTTGGAGAAAAATCCTAATCTCAAGTATGTCGTTCCGACAGAGGCCAGCAACCTTTGGTTTGACAATATGGTCATTCCCAAAACCGTGAAAAACCAAGATGCCGCCTATGCCTTTATCAACTTTATGTTGAAACCTGAAAATGCTCTGAAAAATGCGGAGTATGTGGGCTACTCAACACCAAACCTACCAGCCAAGGAAATGCTCCCAGAGGAGACTCGTGAGGACAAATCCTTCTATCCGGACGCTGATACCATGAAACACCTGGAAGTTTATGAGAAATTTGACCATAAATGGACAGGCAAATATAGCGACCTCTTCCTCCAGTTTAAAATGTATCGGAAGTAAAAAGATAGAATAAAGCAAAAACAGTAGAATGGGTTAAAATCCGATTCTATTGTTTTTTACTTTTCTAGTCAGCTTCAGCTGACAGGAATGGCTCCTTATCTGTATGGGGGTGATATTGCAGAGCTCCAAGGTGCAGATACCCGTCACCTATGCCTTAGGTTGCGGGGTATGCTTAAGGCTATTATCTGATACAAGCATATTTGAAACAGACTGGCGAGGCCATCATAGAAGCGACAGTGACACCGACAGCAGAAATTCTAGAGACGACGAAAGACTTTTGGCAATGACACTTTTGCTTGAAAATCTGCCAGAATCTGATATAATGTAAGTAATTTTTGGAGGTGACTATATGGACTATAAAAGAGTTGAATTGAAAGTTACAAATCAAGGTATCCATGAGCGCAAGATTTTTCAAGGTGTCAAGGTTTTCAATCGTAGCAAGCTGTCCAAAGATCAGAAAAGCATTCTAACACAGAAGATTTACCTGACTCCGAAGCAAAACATCGTTTACTATCAACGGACAGATGTCAACTATGACCAGAACTGGAATCATCATAAGGACTATTACGAACTAGCTTATGACCAGTTGGACAGAGAAACTGTCTTTAAGGTTTGCCAAGATTTTGACGAACTAAGTCCTTTTCTGGAGAATGAGCTGCTGGAGAAGCTAAAAGAAAAACAGTTAGCAGGCAAATTTTTTGAAAAATTAGATATATAAAAATCCGGTTGCTTTGATAAGCAGTCGGATTTCTTTGAGTTATAGTTTGATAATCTTGCATGATAAAAATAGATCTATTTTTATTATGAACAGCTCACTTAGTTAGAAGTTTTGGAAACAGTATAGTTGACATCTTTGAAAGATAAGCGTATAATCAAAAAGGTGATTGAGTACTCACTCAATGTGTGAAGAGCAAAGGAGTAATAAAATGATTATTCAAGCAATACAATATAGTCGTTTCGGTGATGAAGAAGTGCTAGATTTGGTGAACGTTAAATCTGATGCTTTAGAAGCGAATCAAGTTAGGGTAGAAGTTTATGCAGTTGGTTTAAATCCTATTGATTATAAGACTTTTGAGGGGGCAAAGCCACTCCGATTTCTATCTTTTATGACGAAACTAAAGAAGCCAAGTCGTTGGCTTGAGTCAAAATCATCTCTATTTCCAAGAGGTGTTGGTCGGGATTTTGCTGGAGTGATTACAGAAATCGGTGAAGGAGTAAGTCGGTTTGCAGTAGGCGATAAGGTTTTTGGAACAATGATCAGTGACCCTGGATTAGGCACCAAGAGGGGAGCTTTGGCAACAGAAATTTGTGTCAATGAATCGGAAATCGCATCGAAACCAGATATGATTGATATGAACCACGCAGCTACTATGGGGGTGGCTTCTCTAACAGTGGGAGGTGCTTTTAGAAAAATTGAGTTAAACTCTAAAGATGTTGTAGTTATTTCAGCAGCAGCAGGAGGTATTGGAAGTACCGCAGTACAGTATGCAGTTGCTAAGGGTGCAACAGTTATCGGAATTGCAAGTAAGAAAAATTCAGAATATCTGAAGTCTTTAGGTGCCATACCAGTAGCTTACGAAGAGAACATCCAGAATGCTCTTCTATCAGCAAGTCCAAAGCCGATTACAAAATTCTTGGATTGCTATGGAAGTGATTATGTTAAATTGGCTTTCAGTTTGGGATTGAAGGCCACGGCTATTGGAACGCTGGTACCTTCACCCTATGTTATGATAAGGGGTGCGCAGTTCACAGGTCCGAGACATTCCACATATGATGATTTGAACACTCTAGCGGAAATGGTCTCAGATGGGAAGGTTCGGCTGAATATTGACCAGGTTTATGATTTTTCTCTAAAGTCTGTTAGAGAGGCATATCGTAGTCTGAAGTCGGGACACACTCGAGGTAAGAAAGTTGTAAAAGTAAGAGAGTAGCAGAGAGGTGCTAGTGATGGAAAGTTTAGAACAAAAGTATGCCCAGACATTAGAAAATAGCAATTTGAGTTTAAAACAACGTCAAGTACTGTTGTCAAGTCTAAAGTTATTTTCAGAAATTGGTTTTGAAAACACAACAGCCAGTCTTATCGCCAAGGAAGCAGGAGTTTCAGAAGGGACAGTTTTTAGTTACTTTAAAACCAAGGAAGGCATCTTAGAAGCTATTCTATCAACTTTTCTCGAACAGGTTATTCCAGATGTGATTGCTGATTTTTCTGAGAAGAAATTTACAGCAAACCAAGAGTCTTTTCCGCTATTTTTGAGAAGCATTGTTCGAGATAGACTAGTTTTCATTCAGAAGAATCAAATGCAAGTTAAAATTCTCTTGAGTCGTTCTTTTATTGATAAAACTATTTCTGACCAGTTAGGGAATGTCATTGTTCACTCTATCATTAAGCCAATTAGTTCAGTTCTGAATCAGTTTAAAGAAAAAGGTGTTATCCGAGATTGGTCTAATGAAAGAATCGTTCGCTATATTTTGGCTTTGAGTCTTTCTTATGCTCTTCCAATGATGTTGAATGATAATGAGGACCTAGACATAGATGAAACAGTAAATGAAATAGTTGAATGCCTGTCTTTTGCCTTAGTAGAGGTAAAATAGATCTTGATTTTAAGCTTACTATTAGAAATAGTGGGCTTTTTTAAAACTAATACAAAAATCCCCAATCAGAGCGATTGAGGATTGAACAAATGAATTTTAAACAATATCTTTACTATTATAGCATTGGCTACATTAGTATACTGCCATCTATTCATCTGATAAGAGAGATTTTATCATCCAGATATTCATAGCTGGGTGGCCGACGGCGTTAGAAAGTGGTTGTTGCAATGCTGTAAAACCATAGTGCTGATAGATGGCTACGGCCGTAGCCAGTTCAGTAGAGGTTTCTAGATAAAGTTGTTCATAACCTGCTAGGCGGGCTTCATGGAATATCCGCTTTATCAACCTGCTGGAATAACCTTTGCCACGGCTATTTTTAGTGACATACAGTTTTTGTAATTCAGCAATCTTATCAGACACAGGTGCAAAGCCACCACAGCCAACCAGCTGACCTTCATCTTCCAGAATAAAGTAAGCTGCTCTCTCTTGCTGTTGATAGTAGTCGGCCAAATGATCTAGATGAGAATCAAAGTAGACAGTTCCAGGTTTGTCAAGCCCGAATTCTTCAAGACTAGCTCGAATGAGTTGTGCTACAGCTGGATTATCTCTTACTTCCATTGGCCGTAAGTTCATCATTTGTCCTCCGATAGGATGTATCGACTAATTAAACAATACCTTGTGCAATCATAGCGTTTGCTACGTTTTCGAAGGCAGCGATATTTGCTCCTGCAAGGTAGTCAGTACCAAGACCGTATGTTTCAGCAGTTGTTTTAGCTGTATTGAAGATGTTGGTCATAATGTCTTTGAGGCGTCCATCAACTTCTTCACGGGTCCATGAAAGGCGAAGGCTGTTTTGGCTCATTTCAAGCGCTGATACAGCTACACCACCAGCGTTAGCGGCTTTGGCAGGTCCGTAAAGGATTCCGTTTTCTTTGTAGACTTTAATCGCATCAAGGTCACTAGGCATGTTAGCACCTTCAGATACACAGATAACGCCTTGAGCAACCAAACGTTTAGCTGCTTCACCGTTGATTTCGTTTTGAGTCGCACATGGAAGAGCGATGTCGTAGTTTCCAGCGTAAGTCCATACAGAACCTTCATGGTAAGTAGCAGTTGCTTTCTCAGCTGCATACTCAGTCAAACGAGCACGGCGTTTTTCTTTAACATCAACCAAAAGATCGAAGTCAATACCATTTTCGTCGATGACATAACCATTTGAGTCAGATACAGAGATAACAGTAGCGCCAAGTTCAGTCGCTTTTTGAAGAGCATATTGAGCTACGTTACCAGAACCTGAAATAACCACTTTCTTACCAGCAAAACTGTTACCATTAGCTTTGAGCATTTCTTCAGTGTAGTAAACCAAACCATAACCAGTTGCTTCTGGACGAATCAAGCTACCACCAAATCCAAGAGGTTTACCAGTCAAGACACCCGCATCAAATTGGTTAAGACGTTTGTATTGTCCGTATAGGTAACCAATTTCACGTCCACCAACACCGATATCACCAGCAGGTACGTCAAGAGATGGTCCGATGTATTTTTGCAATTCTGTCATAAAGCTTTGGCAGAAGCGCATCACTTCAGCATCAGTCTTACCTTTAGGATCGAAGTCTGACCCCCCTTTACCTCCACCGATTGGAAGTCCAGTCAAGACGTTTTTAAAGATTTGTTCGAAACCGAGGAATTTCAAGATCCCTTGGTTTACAGTTGGGTGGAAACGAAGTCCGCCTTTATATGGTCCAACAGCTGAGTTGAATTGAACACGGTAACCACGGTTGACTTGGACTTTACCTTCACGGTCAACCCAAGGAACACGGAAAGAAATCACGCGCTCAGGCTCAGTGATACGTGCCAAGATGTTTTCTTCGATATACTCAGGGTGTTTTTCAAATACAGGTTCCAAAGTGCTGAAGAATTCTTCAACCGCCTGGAGAAATTCAGCCTCATGCCCGTTACGAGCTTTCACAGTTGCAAACACGCTTTGGATATAGTCTTTAGCAGATGTCATATCGTTCTCCTTTTGTTGTTATATTTTATTACATGAGCCATTATAGCAGAATTTTTTTTGAGTGTAAAGAAAAAAACAGAAATTTTCTAAAAATTCTTTCAATTTACAAAACCGAACATTTTATATAGAAATTAGTTTCTCAAAGAGAAAATCTTAAAGTATGGTATAATATTAGAAATAAAAGGAATCTGGAGGATCAGAATCATGGTATCAACGAAAACACAAATAGCTGGCTTTGAGTTTGACAATTGCTTGATGAATGCAGCGGGTGTGGCTTGTATGACGATAGAAGAGCTTGAAGGGGTCAAAAACTCAGCGGCGGGTACTTTTGTTACGAAGACTGCGACCTTGGACTTTCGTCAGGGCAATCCTGAGCCACGTTATCAGGATGTTCCACTTGGTTCTATCAACTCTATGGGCTTGCCAAATAACGGCTTAGACTACTATCTGGACTATCTTTTGGACTTGCAGGAAAAAGAGCCAAACCGAACTTTCTTCCTATCTTTAGTTGGCATGTCTCCAGCAGAAACGCATACCATCTTGAAAAAAGTTCAAGAGAGTGAATTCAAAGGACTGACAGAGCTTAATCTCTCTTGTCCAAATGTTCCAGGAAAACCTCAGATTGCTTATGATTTTGAGACAACAGATTGTATCTTGGCAGAAGTATTTACCTACTTTACCAAACCTCTTGGGATCAAATTGCCACCTTATTTTGATATTGTTCACTTTGATCAAGCGGCAGCTATTTTCAACAAATACCCGCTCAAGTTTGTTAACTGTGTTAACTCTATCGGAAACGGCCTTTATATAGAAGACGAGTCTGTCGTGATTCGTCCTAAGAATGGTTTTGGTGGAATTGGTGGAGAGTATATCAAACCGACTGCTCTAGCGAATGTGCACGCCTTTTACCAACGTTTAAATCCCCAAATCCAAATCATCGGAACGGGTGGCGTTCTTACGGGTCGTGATGCCTTTGAACATATCCTCTGCGGTGCGAGTATGGTGCAAGTAGGGACCACTCTTCACAAAGAAGGTATCAGTGCTTTTGAACGCATTACCAATGAACTGAAAGCTACTATGGCGGAAAAAGGGTACGAGAACCTAGAAGATTTCCGTGGGAAATTGCGCTATATTGATTAAGTTTAATAAAAAATCAGAAGAAAGGAGAGATGATGCTAGCCATTGAAGACAGTCAGAAGTTGACTTTATCAAATCTATCTAGCTTGAATCTATTTACAGGGACAGACCAGGGCCAGTTTGAAGTTATGAAGAGTCAAGTGTTGAAACAGATTGGTTATGATCCAGCTGATCTCAATTTTGCTTACTTTGATATGAAAGAAGTAGCTTATAAAGACTTAGAGTTGGAGCTGGTTAGTCTCCCTTTCTTTGCGGATGAGAAAATCGTGATATTAGACCATTTTGTCGATATTACAACAGCCAAGAAACGTTTTTTAACAGATGATGAGCTCAAGTCATTTGAGGCATACCTTGATAACCCTTCACCAACGACTAAACTCTTGATTTTTGCGGAAGGAAAGTTGGATAGCAAAAGACGGTTGGTCAAATTACTTAAGCGTGATGCCAAGGTTTTTGATGCAGTAGAAGCCAAAGAACAAGAATTGCGCCAATATTTCCAAAAGTGGAGCCAGAAACAAGGTCTGCAGTTTGTGGGGCAATCCTTTGAAAATCTACTTATCAAGTCTGGTTTTCAATTTAGTGAAATCCAGAAAAATCTCCTCTTCTTACAGTCTTATAAGTCAGGCGATGTGATTGAGGAAAAGGATATTATCGAAGCCATTCCAAAGACTTTGCAAGACAATATTTTTGATTTGACTCAGTTTATTTTAGCTAAGAAGATTGACCAGGCGCGTGACTTGGTTAGAGATTTGACCTTGCAAGGGGAGGACGAAATCAAGCTCATAGCGGTCATGTTAGGACAGTTTCGAACCTTTACCCAGGTGAAGATTTTATCAGAAGCTGGTCAGACGGAATCGCAGATCGCAAGCAGTCTGGGAACTTATTTGGGACGCAATCCTAATCCTTATCAAATCAAGTTCGCATTGAGAGATTCGAGAGGGATTTCCTTGGCCTTTCTCAAGCGAGTGATTTCTTATTTGATTGAAACAGACTACCAGATTAAGACAGGTGTCTATGAAAAAGGGTACCTGTTTGAAAAGGCGCTTTTGCAGATCGCGGCAGAAGCAAATTGAGCAAAAAACTTGAAAAAAGAGGATGATTGCGTTATCATTTTCATATAGAAAGAAAAAGAGGTATTACAGATGGCTATTATCTTACCAGACCTTCCATACGCATACGACGCTTTGGAACCATACATCGATGCAGAAACAATGCACTTGCACCATGACAAACACCACCAAACTTATGTCAACAATGCAAACGCAGCGCTTGAAAAACACCCTGAAATCGGTGAAGACCTTGAAGCCTTGCTTGCTGATGTAGACTCTATCCCAGCTGATATCCGCCAAGCGCTTATCAATAACGGTGGGGGACACTTGAACCACGCTCTTTTCTGGGAATGGATGACTCCTGAAAAAACTGCTCCATCAGCAGAACTTGAAGCAGCAATCGACGCAACATTTGGTTCATTTGAAGAATTCCAAGCAGCCTTTACAGCAGCAGCTACAACTCGCTTCGGTTCTGGATGGGCATGGTTGGTTGTCAACAAAGAAGGGAAGCTTGAAGTAACTTCAACAGCAAACCAAGACACACCAATCTCAGAAGGCAAAAAACCAATCTTGGGCTTGGACGTTTGGGAACATGCTTACTACGTGAAATACCGCAATGTACGTCCTGACTACATCAAAGCTTTCTTCTCAGTCATTAACTGGAACAAAGTAAATGAGCTTTACGCAGCAGCTAAATAAAAAATAGGAAGGGAAGAGCCAATCTTCTCTTTTTTGGTTTATAGGCAGAAGTCTGACAAAATCGTCAGACTTTTTTCATTTTTATGAGAAATGTGCTAATTGCTAGAAATTATGGTAAAATAGAGTGTTAAGTAATCGTGGAAAAGGAAGACTATGCGTAAAGAAATTGCACCTGAATTATACAACTATAACAAGTTTCCTGGCCCAGAATTTCATGTAAATGGGGATAAGGTTGAGACTGAAGGGATTGCTTTTACCTTGGTTGAAAATATCAAGGATGCCTTCGATGTGACAGTCTTTAATCAACGCTTCTCAGAAGTGTTGACCAAGTTTGATTATGTCGTGGGGGACTGGAGCAATGAACAGCTCCGTCTACGTGGCTTTTACAAAGATGACCGAACAGAGGAAGAAATTGAAAAGATTAGTCGTTTACAGGACTATCTTTTAGAGTATTGCAGTTATGGTTGTGCCTATTTTGTCCTAGAAAATCAAGCACCGAAGCGGGCTTCATTTGACAAAAAAATGCGTAAAAAGGATGAGGAAAACCTTCCTAGAAGAGGCAAGAAACCTTCGCAAAACAAGAGAAAACCAAATGCGGATAAGCGAAATAGACGTCGTCATAAGGACCAAAAGTCCCAGAAAGAGGACAAGGGACAGCGCCATTTTGTCATTCGTCAGAAATAGATAAAGAATAAGGAGAAGAGATGAAACCGTCTATTTATAGTTTAACACGTCAAACCATGCAAGAATGGGTATTAGAACAGGGAGAAAAGAAATTCCGAGCAGATCAAATCTGGGAATGGCTTTACCGTAAACGTGTCCAGTCATTTGAAGAAATGACCAACCTTTCTAAAGATTTGATTGCCAAGCTCAATGACCAGTTTGTGGTCAATCCATTGAAACAGCGGATCGTGCAAGAGTCAGCTGACGGTACTGTTAAGTATCTTTTTGAGTTGCCAGATGGCATGTTGATTGAGACTGTGTTGATGCGTCAACACTACGGTTTGTCAGTCTGTGTGACCACTCAGGTCGGCTGTAATATTGGTTGTACCTTCTGTGCATCAGGCTTGATCAAGAAGCAACGTGACCTCAATAACGGTGAAATCGTAGCGCAGATTATGCTGGTTCAGAAATACTTTGATGAACGTGGTCAGGATGAACGTGTCAGCCATATCGTTGTCATGGGAATAGGTGAACCATTTGATAACTACAACAATGTATTGAATTTCGTTCGTACCATCAATGATGACAAGGGGATGGCGATCGGTGCTCGTCACATCACAGTTTCAACTTCAGGTTTGGCACACAAGATTCGTGACTTTGCTAATGAAGGAGTGCAGGTCAATCTCGCTGTTTCTCTTCATGCACCCAATAATGAATTGCGCTCAAGCATCATGAAGATCAACCGTGCCTTTCCGATTGAAAAACTCTTCGCAGCTATTGAGTACTATATCGAAACAACTAATCGTCGTGTAACCTTTGAATACATCATGCTCAATGAAGTCAACGATGGCGTTGAACAAGCCTTGGAGTTGGCTGAATTGCTCAAGAACATCAAGAAATTGTCTTATGTAAACTTAATTCCTTACAATCCAGTTAGTGAACACGACCAATATAGCCGTAGTCCTAAAGAGCGCGTGATGGCCTTCTACGATACCCTCAAGAAAAAAGGGATTAACTGTGTTGTCCGTCAAGAGCATGGTACAGATATTGATGCAGCTTGTGGACAATTGCGCTCCAATACAATGAAACGTGATCGCCAGAAGGCAGTCGCAGCGGTAAATCCATAAAATGACTAGAAAAAGAGAATTAATCTTAAGATTGGGAGTGGCTGTTTACAGCCTATGCATTGTCTGTTTTTGTTTTACTCCCCAGCCTCAACTTCCTACAGGAGTGGAAACTCCAGGTATTCAAACTTTTGGACGCCTGGTTTTTCTTTTAACTCCCTTAAACTCCCTTTGGAATCTAGGTGAAGTGACTAGTTTGGGACAAGTCCTTTGGATCTTTTTGCAGAACATTTTAAATGTCTTCTTGCTTTTCCCCCTAGTCTTTCAACTCATTTATCTCTGTCCAAACTTGCGACAAACGAAAAAAATCCTCCTTCTCAGCTTTCTACTGAGTCTAGGAATTGAGTGTACGCAGCTGATCTTGGACTTTTTCTTTGATTTTAATCGCGTCTTTGAGATTGATGATTTGTGGACCAATACCCTGGGAGGCTATCTGGCTTGGCTCCTCTATAAAGGATTGCATAAAAACAAGATAAGGAATTAGAATGAGTATTTTAGAAGTTAAAAATTTGAGTCATGGTTTTGGTGACCGTGCAATTTTTGAAGATGTGTCCTTCCGTCTCCTCAAGGGTGAACATATCGGCTTAGTCGGTGCCAATGGTGAAGGGAAATCAACCTTTATGAGCATTGTGACTGGTAAGATGTTACCAGATGAAGGGAAGGTGGAGTGGTCCAAATATGTGACTGCTGGCTACCTGGATCAGCATGCTGTGCTAAAGGAAGGTCAAACCGTGCGAGATGTCTTGCGGACAGCCTTTGATGAGTTATTTGAAGCAGAAGCTCGTATCAATGACCTCTATATGGAAATGGCCGAAGACGGAGCGGATATCGATGCGCTGATGGAAGAAGTTGGAGAACTCCAAGACCGTTTGGAGAGTCGTGATTTCTATACTTTAGATGCTAAGATTGATGAAGTAGCGCGTGCCCTTGGTGTCATGGACTTTGGCATGGATACGGATGTAACCTCTTTGTCAGGTGGGCAACGAACCAAGGTGCTTTTGGCTAAACTCCTCCTTGAAAAACCAGATATTTTGTTGCTTGACGAGCCAACTAACTACTTGGATGCTGAACACATTGACTGGCTTAAGCGCTATCTCCAAAACTATGAAAATGCTTTTGTCCTTATTTCGCATGATATTCCTTTCCTCAACGACGTAATCAACATCGTCTATCATGTTGAAAATCAACAGTTGACGCGTTACTCTGGTGACTACTACCAGTTCCAAGAAGTTTATGCTATGAATAAATCTCAACTGGAAGCAGCCTATGAGCGTCAACAGAAAGAAATTGCCGACCTCAAGGATTTTGTTGCTCGAAACAAAGCGCGTGTTGCAACACGAAACATGGCCATGTCTCGCCAGAAGAAATTGGATAAGATGGATATTATCGAACTACAAAGTGAGAAACCAAAGCCGTCCTTTGATTTCAAACCAGCTCGTACGCCAGGGCGCTTTATCTTCCAAGCCAAGGACTTGCAGATTGGTTATGACCGTCCTCTGACTAAGCCTTTAAACCTCACCTTTGAACGCAATCAAAAGGTTGCTATTATCGGGGCAAATGGTATCGGGAAAACAACCCTGTTGAAGTCTCTCTTGGGCATTATTCCGCCAATCGCTGGGGAAGTTGAACGCGGTGATTACCTAGAACTTGGTTATTTTGAGCAAGAAGTAGAAGGTGGAAATCGCCAAACACCTCTTGAAGCTGTCTGGAATGCCTTTCCTGCACTCAATCAGGCAGAGGTTCGTGCAGCCCTTGCTCGTTGTGGTTTGACGACCAAGCACATTGAAAGTCAGATTCAGGTCTTGTCAGGTGGGGAACAAGCCAAGGTACGTTTCTGTCTCTTGATGAACCGTGAAAATAACGTCTTGGTGCTTGATGAGCCGACCAATCACCTAGATGTGGATGCCAAGGAAGAACTCAAGCGTGCGCTTAAAGAGTATAAAGGGAGCATTCTTATGGTTTGCCACGAACCAGACTTCTATGAAGGCTGGATGGACCAAATCTGGGACTTTAACAAGCTAACTTAAAATGAGGGAAAAAGAAATACAGTATCGAATGCGGATACTGTATTTTTTAGGTTTTTAAGATTTAAAATCGTAATCTTTCACTACTTCGATGCTATCGATAGTGATAGCAGTAGTTGGTTTGTCTTTTTCATCTTTTTCAGCCTTGGCAATCTTATCGACAACATCCATGCCATCAATGACTTGACCAAAGACAGGATGTTTACCATCTAGGCTAGGATTTCCTCCCTCTTTATAGGCTTCGATGATTTTCTTAGGATACTTGCTGGTAGGGAGCTTAGCTGAAATATCTGTTGAGTTTTGGTTGATGAAGAACTGGCTACCGTTGGTGTTTGGCTGACCAGTGTTAGCCATAGCAAGGGCTCCTCGGATATTGTATAGGTAAGGAGAAATTTCATTTTTGAAACCAGTTCCCTTGTCCTTTGTTTTATCCTTATCATGCCAGATAGATTGCCCCCCTGTACCATCTCCCTTAGGATCTCCAGTTTGGACCATAAAGCCATCAATGACACGGTGGAAGGTGATGCCGTTATAGTAGCCTTCTTTGGCATGTGTGAGGAAGTTTTCAACTGCTAGTGGTGCTAGTTTTGGAAAGAGTTTGATGCGGATATCGCCTTGATTTGTGTGTAAAATGACCTCAGCTTCATCTTCAGCAACTTCTTTAGAAAGTTGAGGGAAGTTAGCATTTTCATTGGTCAGAGCATCGTTCAAATCTTTGGCGGCCTGAGCAGCTGCTTTTGAGCTTTCTTCAGCTGAGATACTAGAGTCAACATAGTCATCGCCACGCAGACTGCGTTGGATACTGCTACATCCAGCTAGGGCAACAGTTGATAGTAAAAGAAGGGTTGCTAGTTTTTTCATTGTTAACCTCTCAAAAATTCATTTCTACCATTGTACCTTAAAAGGAGATTGATTTCAAATGTAAAAGATAAGGCGAGTTTTCAGAAAATAAATCTATAGACTGCTTGTTTAGAGATTTTTCTTTGGATGGCGGTCGATAATTTCCTGATATTGTTCCAGTATCTGCTCTCCCTTTGGAGTCAATTTGTAGCCTCGAATCGAAAAGTGACTAGCCAATTCCTCTTCTGATAAGTTTTCATGAAGAGCTTTATCAAGATCAGCAGCTTTCATCTTAGAAAGTCCTGTAACTCCCTTACCTTTGAGGATATTCTTTTTCATTGTAGCATTCAGATGGTCAAGTGAGTCGAAGGCAGTTTCGATAATAGTATAGCCTTTTTCTACGAGACTGCTTAGATGTTTTGGTGCATCAATACCATAAGTGTACTCGAAATATTTAGGAAACCAGCTTTCAGTAGTAAAAGTACCAAACTGAATTCTCCATAACAAAATGATATCTCCTGCTAGTAAATCATCTGTTAATAATTCCATGTTTCGTTTGGGAACAGGCTTGGGATTTAAGAGCCAAGCATCCAAATCACGTTCAGGAGAGATGAAGGGTTTGACTTGATGGTCCTTATATAATTTTTCTAAAATGGTATTCATAAACGATTTCTTTCTAATTTTTTCTTTAATATTATAACAGATTTCTAGTAGTAAAAAAATTTAAAACTCTGTCAAGTTTTTTTCTTGACACCTGTCAGAAATCTGCTATAATAGAACATGTGCTAAATAGCTCAGCTATTTCACCGAAATAAAAAATAAGAAAAGAGACTTTAAAAATGGCAGTTAAAATCCGTTTGACTCGTATGGGTTCTAAGAAAAAACCTTTCTACCGTATCAACGTAGCAGATTCACGTTCACCACGTGACGGACGTTTCATTGAAACAGTTGGAACATACAACCCACTTGTTGCTGAAAACCAAGTAACTTTGAAAGAAGACCGCGTTCTTGCATGGTTGGCTGATGGAGCTCAACCTTCAGATACAGTTCGTAACATCCTTTCAAAAGAAGGCGTATTGAAAAAATTCCACGATTCTAAATTCTCAAAATAAGTTTAAAGTAGGTTGACAGATGGATACGATTGAAAATCTCATTATTGCGATTGTGAAACCCTTGATTTCACAACCAGATGCCTTAACTATCAAGATTGAAGATACACCAGAATTTTTGGAATATCATTTGGATCTTGATCAAAGCGATGTGGGTCGTGTAATCGGTCGTAAGGGTCGCACCATTTCTGCGATAAGAACGATTGTCTACTCTGTCCCAACTGAAGACAAAAAAGTAAGAATCGTTATTGACGAAAAATAACAAGGGCGGGACGAATGTCTCGCTTTTTTTGCAAGGAGCAGGCTATGAAGGATTTAACGTTTAGACAATTACAAGACTACTTACTCGAACATTACCAGCAGTCTCGGACTGAGGAAGGTCTTTTTATCAAGCTAGTGGAGGAAGTTGGAGAAGTAGCTGAAGTTTTGAATGGTCGCTCTGGTCGAAAAGAGGGAGTTCAAGATTCGAACGAGGAACTTGCTAAAGAACTGGCTGATATCATTCACTACACTGTTGCAATTGCAGCCATTAATGACATCGACCTAACCAAAACCATCTTTGACAAAGATAAGAAGGCTGCCATTAAGTACCAGCATGAACGTGATTTGGAGAGTTTTTTGGAGGGAGATTTGAGAAATATTGAACACTGATTATTTTTTAAAAATAGACTGGGCGATGTATATTGATTGGTTATTACGAATTATACAGATTTCGACTTTTATAGGTGTAATTTTAAAAATTAGTTTCCAGAATAAGGCCTATATTAATAATATCGGAATTCAGGCAATTAAACCAATCGAATTTGATTCCTTACATACGAGATTTCATCATATTTATGAGTTTAAACATAATAAAAATGATAAATATTATAACCATTTGATTTTTTATCCAAAAGAAGTTGATATTGAAATTATAGAATTTTATTCTTTAATCTATGATTCAAAAAGTAATCGTTTAATCGTTCAAGATAAAATACATACAATTAAAATTTAAAAAATTATACATGCTTATTGATTCATACAAATTTACCTGAGACTATACCTAGTTTAAGAATGAAATGGAAAACAAGTCAAGGTCAAATTGGGGAGTATACATTTTATAGTAATATGTATAACGGGAATATAAATATCTCTTCTTTCAAATATAAATTAACATTAAAGAGGAAACTACTAGCAATTTTGGGATTATAGCTGATTTTCTCCAACTTGTGAAAATCCCTGGAACGTGATAAAATAAAGGATAGAAATAGATACAGGAGACAAGATGAACTACTTTAATGTTGGGAAAATCGTCAATACGCAGGGTCTGCAGGGTGAGATGCGAGTCTTGTCTGTGACGGATTTTGCAGAAGATCGATTTAAAAAGGGAGCAGAGCTGGCTTTATTCGATGAAAAAGATCAGTTTGTCCAAACAGTGACCATTGCTAGCCACCGTAAGCATAAGAACTTTGACATTATCAAATTCAAAGACATGTACCATATCAATGCAATTGAAAAGTACAAGGGTTATAGCCTCAAGGTCGCTGAGGAAGATTTGAACGATTTAGATGATGGTGAATTCTATTATCACGAGATTATCGGTTTGGATGTTTACGAGGGAGACAACTTGATTGGAACTATCAAGGAGATTCTACAACCAGGTGCCAATGATGTCTGGGTGGTCAAGCGAAAAGGTAGGCGTGATTTGCTTTTACCTTATATCCCACCAGTGGTTCTCAATGTTGATATTCCAAACAAGCGGGTCGAGGTGGAAATCTTAGAAGGACTAGATGATGAAGATTGATATTTTAACCCTCTTTCCTGAGATGTTTTCTCCACTGGAGCACTCGATTGTTGGAAAGGCTCGAGAAAAAGGGCTCTTGGATGTCCAGTACCATAATTTCAGAGAATATGCTGAAAAGGCCCGTCATGTTGACGATGAGCCCTACGGAGGCGGTCAGGGAATGTTGCTCCGCGCCCAACCCATTTTCGATGCTTTTGACGCCATTGAAAAGAAAAATCCCCGCGTCATTCTTCTCGATCCTGCTGGGAAACAGTTCGATCAAGCCTACGCTGAAGATTTAGCCCAAGAAGAGGAGCTTATCTTTATCTGCGGTCACTACGAAGGATATGACGAGCGCATCAAGACCTTGGTAACCGATGAAATTTCCCTAGGAGATTATGTCCTGACTGGTGGTGAATTGGCGGCCATGACCATGATTGATGCTACGGTTCGCCTGATTCCTGAAGTGATTGGCAAGGAGTCTAGTCATCAAGACGATAGTTTTTCTTCAGGACTCCTCGAATATCCCCAATACACACGTCCTTATGACTATCGAGGCATGGTGGTTCCAGATGTGCTCATGAGTGGGCACCATGAAAAAATTCGCCAGTGGCGACTGTATGAGAGTCTAAAGAAAACCTACCAGCGCAGACCTGACCTGCTAGAAAACTATCAACTAACAGCCGAAGAAGAAAAGATGCTGGCTGAAATCAGAGAAAACAAAGAATAAAGGAGAATCTTATGCAAGTAATCAAACGTAACGGAGAAGTTGCTGACTTTGATCCAGATAAAATCTACCAAGCTGTCCTAAAAGCAGCTCAAACAGTTTATGTTTTGACCGATGACCTGCGTCAAAACCTAGCTCAAGTTACTAAAAAGGTAGTCTTGGACTTGGAAGAAGCAAAAGTAGAACGTGCGACCATCAGTATGATCCAATCAATGGTTGAAAATCGTTTGTTGGGGGCAGGATATATCACCATCGCAGAACATTATATTTCTTACCGCTTACAACGTGATTTGGAGAGAAGTGGTTACGGTGACCACATCGCAGTCCATCTGCATTTTGAACAAATCCGTTAAGAAAAAGAGTGGGATGCAATGAACATCTCACTCTTTCTTAAATCTATTTTTTTGAGCTCTCTGGACAGTGGATGGGACAAAACGTAGCCTTTTGATATCAGTGGTTCGGATGATACGTGTCACATTTTTTGTAAAATTTTTGACAATAATCTGTTGACGACTGGTATCATATTTGACAATATCACCTGTAAAACTTGTCTCAGCAAGTATGACATGAACAGCCGTTTTTTTCTGGATGGCCTGTTCAATTGTGCTAATAAGGGAGTCGTTTTCAGAATAATCTTGTTCATTATGTCCACTGAGAAAGTCTTGTATCTTATCTAAGACTTGCTTGAATGTGTACGTCATAGGTGTCTCCCTTCTTATATATCCACATTATATAAAATTTTCCTAAAAACTACAAGATTTTTACGAATAGACTAGATAAAGCATATCACGTAAAGGAGTTAAAATGGCAGAATTTACATTTGAAATCGAAGAACACTTACTGACCTTGTCTGAAAATGAGAAAGGATGGACCAAGGAATTAAACCGAGTCAGCTTTAATGGAGCACCAGCAAAGTTTGATATTCGTTCTTGGAGCCCTGATCATACCAAAATGGGCAAAGGAATCACTCTTTCAAATGAAGAATTTCAGGTAATGGTAGATGCTTTTAAAGGAAATCAATAAAAGGATATTGAGTTTTTGACTCAGTATCCTTTTTGGGTTAAATTGAGAAGTATGCTTGTCCCCTAAGTCGTTGTAATAGTAGGCGACCAATGAAACTAATGGCAATAATCTTACCAAGGTCAGGGAGGATAAAGGGAAGGACGCCAACAGCGAGTGCTTTGTCAAGTGGCATACCAGTAAGGAAGTGGAGGCTGAGAATTCCCCCGACAAAGACGAGGGAATCACCCAAGAGGTTGCCTAGGAAAATGCGGATATAGCCACTTTTTTGATGGATGAGATAAGATGTAAATCCTGCATAGACAAGGTCAAACCAAAGATAGCCTGAGCTTGGACCGACTAAAACGTGAAATCCTGCACCACCCCCTGCAAAGACAGGTAGACCAATGGCACCCAGTAGGAGATAGAGAGCTACAGATAGGACGGCTTCTCTGGGTCTAAAAACAGTAGCAATCAGACCGATTGCAAAGTTTTGCAGAGTGAAGGGAACAGGACCGATAGGGAGACTGATTTGTGCCAATACGGCGATGAGAGCAGCACCGACAGCAGGGATAGCATAGATATGAGCTTTTTTCAAAACTGTTAACCTCTTTTCAAAATTATAGTAACTATTATACTAATTCAGAAACAAAAGTCAACCTATTTTTGAAATCAAGGTAACAATTTTGTAACAGCCGATTTTACAAGTAAAAAGAGATCTCAAGAGGTCTCTTACAATAATTAGCGCATGGTTACAAATTCTTCTGAGGCAGTTGGGTGGATAGCTACTGTAGCATCAAAGTCCGCCTTGGTTGCTCCCATCTTGATAGCGACAGCGAATCCTTGAATCATCTCATCCACTCCGTAACCAAGTCCGTGTAGGCCAACAACTTTTTCATCTGCACCAGCGGTGATGAGTTTGAAGCGAGATTCTTGACGATGGCTTGTAACGGCAGAGTACATAGATGCAAAGCTTGACTTGTAGACTTTGATGTTATCTTGGCCGTATTCTTTGATAGCTTGATCCTCAGTTAAACCGACAGTTCCGATCGCTGGGTGGGAGAAGACAACGGTAGGGATAGTGGAGTAGTCCATCTTAGCACTTGTTTTCCCATTAAAGAGACGTTCAGATAGGGTACGTCCTGCCTTGATGGCTACTGGAGTTAGTTCCTTCTCACCAGTCACGTCTCCAAGGGCGTAGATGCCATCTACAACTGTATTTTGATACTCATCAACTTGGATAAATCCTCGTTCGTTGAGTGTAACTCCAGCCTTTTCTAACTCCAACCCGTCTACATTTGGACGGCGGCCGATAGCCCAGATAACTTGGCTTGCAGTGTGACTAGAGCCATCTTCGAAATGAATCGTAATGCCTTGCTCAGTTTTTTCGAGTCTGACCGGAACCTTATGTGTATGCAAAGGCAGGCCTGTTTTTTCCATTTCATTGACAAGACCTTCAACGATGTAGCTATCAAAACCACGCAAAGGACGGTCGCGGCGGACGAACAAATCAGTTTTTACACCAAGTGCATGGAGAACACCTGCTAATTCAACGGCGATATAACCAGCTCCAAGAATCGCAACGGAGTCAGGAAGTTGCTCCCAAGCAAAGACATCGTCTGAGCTACCACCGAGTTTAGCTCCAGGGATAGTTGGGATGCTTGGACGAGCTCCAGTAGCAATCACGATATGCTTGGCACGAATCAATTCGCCATTAACGCTGACGGTGTGGGCATCAACAAAATGAGCACGACCTTCAATCAAATCAACCCCGTTGCGCTTGAAACTACCATCATAAGACGAGCGGGCACGATCGATGTAGGCTTCACGATTTTGACGAAGTTTTGCGAAATCAAATTGAACATCTGAACTTGTAAAACCATAGTCAGGGCCGTAGTGGTGGAAGCTTTCAGCGATTTGCGCTCCGTACCACATGATTTTCTTAGGAACACAGCCGACGTTGACACAAGTTCCACCTAATTTTTTCTCTTCAATAACAGCTGCTTTAGCACCGTGTTCACCAGCGCGGTTCATAGTGGCGATACCGCCGCTTCCTCCACCGATGGTGATGATATCATATTCTCTCATTGAAAACTCCTTATAGCTTTGATAGTCATATTCTATCGTTTTTATTTTTTGAATGCAAAAATCTGCTACGCTCTAAAGAAATAGTAGAAATCACTTGCTAAATTAAATATAGAAATAAGGTGTATAATGTTACTAGCATAATTCTGTATAAATTAAATAAAAATAAGCCCCATTTCCTGAATGTTTCTCTTTTCTCGCTATACAATTATTGTTCATAGTGGATAAATTTGATATAATGGACTTTAATGGAAAATATGAAAGGCATTTTAGGATGAAGAAGAATACGAAAAGGAAAAAAAGGACATTTTACACAGTCATTGGAATTGCAAGTGTTATTATTGTCGGGGCTATGGGGATTTTACTTTTTAGACAACCTTCTAAGGTTGCTGTTAAAGATACGACCTCTCATTTGGTGACTGCCAAAGAAGGAACAGTTGCCTCATCTATTCTTTTATCTGGAACTGTTACTGTAAAAAATGAACAGTATGTATATTTTGATGCAAGTATGGGTGAGATTGAAGAAATTTTAGTCTCTGTTGGAGATAAGGTTGAAAAAGGACAAGCATTAGTAAAATACAATAGTTCCGATGCTCAGGCGGCATATGATGCTGCTAATCGTGCAGTAGCAAAGATTGATCGTCATATTAGTGAATTAAAAGAATCTCGAAGTAAAGCCCTTACTTACTCTGAAGAATATGGTGGTTCAGAGAGTAATACAGTATCTTCTCTTGATTCTCAAATTAAGGATGCACGTGATAATCGTGCAGATGCAGAAGCTCAAGTTAAAAAAGCAAAGGCTCAATTAGATGCGACAACTATTTTAAGCACGATAGAAGGAACAGTTGCAGAGGTGAATCGTGATCTTTCCAAATCTTCTGCGGGTAATGGCAAAGTAATAGTTCATGTAGTGAGCAATGAAAATTTGCAAGTTAAAGGCGAATTATCTGAGTACAATCTTGCCAAGATTTCAGTCGGACAAGAAGTGACCTTCACTTCTAAAGTCTACCCAGATAAGACTTGGACAGGGAAGATCAACTATATCGCAACTTACTCAAAGAGTGGTGCTGATGGAAGCAATGGTACAGGTGCATCGAATGTTGGCCCTAAATATCCATACACTATTGAAATTACGAGTGATATCGGTGAGTTGAAGCAAGGATTTTCTGTTAGTGTAGAAGTTAAGAGCGACAGTACATCTCTTCTCGTACCATTAACCAGCATTGTAGAGGAAGAAGGTAAAAACTATGTCTGGGTTGTTGACGAAGAGAATAAGGCTAAGAAAATCGAAGTTAGCCTAGGAAATGCTGACGCAGAAAACCAGGAAATCACTTCTGGTTTGACAAATGGAACTAAAGTCATCAGTAATCCAACAACTTCCTTGGAAGAAGGAAAAGAGGTGAAGGCTGATGAAGAAACTAATTAGTCTAAAAAATATCTGTCGGAGTTATCGAAATGGAGATCAGGAACTTCAGGTTTTGAAAAATATCAACTTAGAAGTGAATGAGGGAGAGTTTGTTGCTATTATGGGACCGTCTGGTTCTGGAAAATCTACTCTAATGAATACTATTGGAATGTTGGACACACCAACTAGTGGTGAGTATTACTTAGAGGGGAAAGAAGTGGCTCAATTAGATGAAAAACAGTTGGCCAAAGTCCGTAACCAAGAGATTGGCTTTGTCTTTCAACAATTCTTTCTTTTGTCTAAACTAGATGCCCTTCAGAATGTTGAATTGCCTTTAATATATGCTGGAGTTTCAGCTTCCAAACGCCGTAAATTGGCAGAGACCTATTTGAAAAAAGTAGACTTGACAGATAGAAGTCACCACTTACCTTCGGAATTATCTGGTGGGCAAAAACAACGGGTAGCTATTGCCCGTGCCCTTGTCAACAATCCTTCGATTATTCTGGCAGATGAACCAACTGGAGCTTTGGATACAAGGACAGGAAGCCAAATCATGGAACTCTTGGTGGAGTTAAATGAAGAAGGAAGAACCATTATTATGGTCACGCATGAGCCTGAGATTGCGGCTTATGCAAAACGTCAGATTGTAATTCGTGATGGAGTTATTGCATCTGATAGTGGGCATTTAGAAGGGGAGGGGCATTAAGATGGAAAATCTAAAATTTGCCTTTTCATCGATTGTAGCACACAAGATGCGTTCATTTTTGACCATGATTGGGATTATTATAGGAGTATCTTCAGTCGTTGTTATCATGGCTCTGGGAGATTCTATGTCTCGTCAGGTCAATAAAAATATGACCAAATCTCAGAAAAATATTCAGGTCTTCTTCTCGCCTATTAAAAGTAAGGATGGCTCTTTTACCCAAAAACAATCTTCTCTAACGCTTTCAGGTAGAGAGGATACCGCTTATGTTGTCCCACCCAAAACACAGGAAGCATGGGTTAAGGAAGTCGCTAAACTAAAAGGTGTAGATGGTTACTTTGTGACGAATAGTATAAATGTTACTCTGACTTATAAAGATAAAAAAGTTGAGCAGGCTAGTTTAACAGGTGGTAATATGACCTATATGACTGCCACTGATAATGAAATAATAGCTGGTAGGAGTCTAAGAGAACAAGATTACAGAGATTTTGCAAGTGTGATCTTACTTGATGAAGAACTGGCTAAAAGTCTTTTTGACTCACCACAGGCAGCTCTTAATCAGATAATCTCAGTTAATAACTTTCATTATCGAGTTATCGGAGTATACACAAGTTCTGAGGCTAAAACTGCAAAGATGTTTGGTGTCGGAGGTTTGCCAATTACAACTAATACATCTGTTGCTGTTAATTTCAATATGGATGAAATATCTAATATTGTCTTTCGTGTGAATGATACGAGTCTGACACCGACTTTAGGACCAGAACTCGCACGTAGAATGACAGAAATATCAGGAGTACATCAAGGAGAATACCAAGTTGCGGATGAAACAGCAACTTTTGAAGAAGTTCAAAAACTCTTTGGCTTTATAACCACGATTATCAGTGCCATCGCAGGGATTTCACTTTTTGTTGGTGGAACTGGAGTTATGAACATTATGCTGGTTTCGGTGACAGAACGCACGCGTGAGATTGGTCTGCGTAAGGCGCTCGGAGCTACACGGGCTAATATCTTGATTCAGTTTTTGATTGAATCCATGATCTTGACCTTGCTAGGTGGAGTTATCGGTCTTGGGATTGCTGCTGGAATGACCATGTTAGCTGGAGTATTGCTTCAAAACATGATTGCAGGTATTGAAGTTGGGGTTTCCCTCCCAATCGCTCTCTTTAGCTTGGCTGTATCAGCCAGCGTTGGGATGATCTTCGGAGTCTTGCCAGCCAATAAAGCGTCTAAGCTTGATCCAATCGAAGCTCTTCGTTATGAATAAGAAATAGAACAGAAAAAACAAGATAGACATTTGTCTGTCTTGTTTTTGGTATGGATTTTCCTATCGAAAATTACTAAAAATATGATATAATGAAGTGTTAGAAAAACAGGTTTCATTTGCCTGGAAAGGAAAAATTATGTCTGAAAAGAATTTTTATATTACAACACCGATTTACTATCCATCTGGTAAACTTCACATCGGTTCTGCCTACACAACCATCGCTTGTGATGTCCTAGCTCGCTACAAACGCCTTATGGGCTACGATGTCTTTTATCTGACAGGTCTTGACGAGCATGGTCAGAAAATCCAGCAAAAAGCGGAAGAAGCTGGCATCACACCACAAGCTTATGTTGATGGGATGGCGGTTGGCGTCAAAGAACTCTGGAAATTGCTCGATATCTCATACGATAAATTTATCCGTACAACTGATGACTACCATGAAAAAGTAGTGGCTCAGGTCTTTGAACGCTTGCTTGCTCAAGATGATATCTACTTGGGCGAATACTCTGGTTGGTACTCAGTCTCAGATGAGGAATTTTTTACAGAAAGCCAGCTGGCAGAAGTTTTCCGTGATGAAGCTGGAAATGTGACTGGCGGAATCGCTCCATCAGGTCATGAAGTGGAGTGGGTTTCAGAAGAGTCTTACTTCCTTCGCCTCAGCAAATACCAAGATCGTTTGGTCGAATTTTTTAAATCTCATCCTGACTTCATCACACCTGATGGTCGCCTTAACGAAATGTTACGCAACTTCATCGAACCAGGTTTGGAAGATTTAGCTGTATCTCGTACAACCTTTACCTGGGGTGTGCAAGTCCCATCAAATCCTAAACACGTTGTCTACGTTTGGATTGATGCCCTTCTGAACTATGCGACAGCTCTTGGTTATGGTCAAGATGAACATGGTAACTTTGACAAGTTTTGGAATGGAACAGTCTTCCACATGGTAGGAAAGGACATCCTTCGTTTCCACTCAATCTATTGGCCAATCCTTCTTATGATGTTGGATATCAAATTGCCAAATCGCTTGATTGCCCACGGTTGGTTTGTCATGAAAGATGGTAAAATGTCTAAATCTAAAGGGAATGTCGTTTACCCTGAAATGTTAGTAGAGCGTTATGGGCTAGATCCGCTTCGTTATTACCTCATGCGTAGCCTTCCAGTTGGTTCAGACGGAACCTTCACTCCAGAAGACTATGTGGCACGTATCAACTATGAATTGGCCAATGACCTCGGAAACCTCCTCAACCGTACGGTCTCCATGATCAACAAATACTTTGATGGTCAAATCCCTGCTTATACAGAAGGAGTGACAGAGTTTGATGGTGATTTAGAACAATGTGCTAGAGAGTCTATTAGAATGTATCACGCTTATATGAATGGAGTAAATTATCCCAAGGCTATTGATGAAATCTGGACTCTTATCTCACGTACCAACAAATACATAGATGAGACAGCACCTTGGGTCTTGGCTAAGGATGAAGCTCATCGTAACCAATTAGCAAGTGTTATGAGCCACTTGGCAGCTAGCCTCCGCGTCGTAGCTCACTTGATTGAGCCATTTATGATGGAGACCAGTCGCGCTGTATTGGCACAACTTGGTTTAGCAGAAGTTTCTAGCCTTGAAAACTTGAACTTGGCTGACTTCCCAGCAGATGTGACTGTAGTTGCCAAAGGAACACCAATCTTCCCACGTCTCGACATGGAAGAAGAGATTGCCTATATCAAGGAACAAATGGAAGGCAACAAACCAGCCGTCGAAAAAGAATGGAATCCAGATGAAGTCGAGCTCAAACTGAACAAGGATGAAATTAAGTTTGACGACTTTGATAAGGTGGAAATCCGTGTCGCAGAAGTCAAAGAAGTGTCGAAAGTGGAAGGTTCTGATAAGTTGCTCCAATTCCGCCTAGATGCTGGTGATGGTGAAGACCGTCAAATCCTCTCAGGAATTGCAAAATACTACCCAAACGAACAAGAATTGGTCGGCAAGAAAGTCCAAATCGTTGCCAACCTTAAACCACGTAAAATGATGAAAAAATATGTCAGCCAAGGGATGATTCTCTCAGCTGAACATGATGGCAAATTAACCCTTCTCACAGTTGATCCAGCTGTACCAAACGGAAGTGTGATTGGGTAAAAGCAAAAAACCGACGTTAGGCACGTTGGTTTTTCTTGTTGTTTACGATGTTTTCTAAGAAGTGATCCATCTCCTTTTGAGACCGGAGGACAATTACTTTATCTGGATAGGTTTCTTGAACCCGTTGATAACGTTCTTTGGCATTCTTTGTCCGCCCATCCCAGAGAATCCATCGGATAAATTCCCAGTCAAAGCGTTCAGGACAGCCTGCTGCCATACTTTCTCTGACCTTGCCGCGATATGTGAGATACCGTTTGAAGGCTCGAAAGAGACAAGACAATGGGGAAAAGTTGAGAAAGATGATTTGGTCAGCTTCCTGCATTCTTTCTTCATAGTAACACCAAGAGTAGTTGCCATCTATGACCCAAGCTTTATATTTAGTGAGAAAGTTTTTCATCTCTCCCAACATCCATTCGCGATCACTGTCTTGCCAACCAGGCTGAAATTGGAGTGTGTCCATATGCAGTTTGGGGATGGAGTAGTAGTTTGATAACGTTTCAGTTAGAGTTGACTTGCCTGCTCCAGAATATCCGATGATTGCTATTTTCATTTTCTACCTTTTTTTGATTAGAGGACAAAAAAACAGCCTTTATGGACTGTTTCTTATTTAGCAAGTTTAGCTGAAAGACGAGCTTTATCGCGGCTTGCTTTGTTTTTATGAATCAAACCTTTAGTTTCTGCTTTGTCGATAGCTGAGCTAGCAGCACGGAAAAGTTCTTCAGAAGGGTTTGCTTCGAAAGCTTTGATAGCAGTACGCATAGCTGATTTTTGAGCTGAGTTTTTTTCGTTTTGTTTAACGTTCAATTCAGCGCGTTTGATAGCTGATTTAATGTTTGCCAATGTTCTTACCTCCATATTTACTAACTATACCATTATATATGAAAACTTAGGTTTTGACAAGGGGAAATTATTTTTTTAGGTAAATTTCATCAATTTCATGGTTTTTAGTCTTGTGGAGAATGACCTCGGCGCGATTCCTTGTTGGTTCGATATAGTTTTGTAGATTTGTGAGATTAATGCTGGTCCAAACCTGGTGTGCAAAGGCTTCAACTTCTCCAATTGGCATTTGCGTAAAACGGTGGTAGTAGCTGTTGGGATCATTTTGGGCAAAGCTGAGCAGTTTTAAGAAACGATCCAGATACCAACTTTCAATGTCCTCGACAGCAGCATCCACATAGATGGAGAAATCAAAGAAATCAGTGATGTAAAGGCGCTCATTTTGAGGGTTTTGAAAGACATTGATGCCCTCGACAATGACAAAATCAGCAGCTTTGACACGTTGTTTCTCTCCAGGAACGATGTCATACACTTCATGAGAATAGACAGGAATATCGACATCTTGCCCATTCTTTAGGCGATCAAGGAAATTCAGCAAGGCTTCCATATCATAACTTTCAGGAAAACCTTTGCGGTTTAAGATATTTTGGTCCATCAAGGTTTGATTGGGATAGAGAAAACCGTCAGTTGTCACCAATTCTACAGTAGCATCTGGGAGAGTACGTGATAGAAGAATCTGAAGTAAGCGACTAGTGGTCGATTTCCCCACAGCAACACTACCAGAAACCCCAATGATAAAAGGTTGGGATTTGCTTTCACGTTGGAGAAAAATTCCTTTTGAAAATGCCAAATCATCCTTGGTGCGCTTGTAAATATGGATAAGATGGACTAGGGGAAGATAGACATCCGTTACGTCTTGCAAACTAATCTGGTCATTGAAACTCTTGATAGATTCTAACTCTTCCTCTGTCAAGGGAGGGGTTGTTTTGCGATGCAATGATTGCCAAGTCTGGCGACTGATTTTCTCAAAATGTAAAAATTCGTTGGTCATAATCTTTCCTCGTTTGATACCTTAGTATATCATATTTTACTTATAAAGACAGAAACGAATTGAATCGAATTATGATATATAGTTTTTAAAAGAAATGAAAATTAATGAAAAATTTTGATTGTTATTATAACTGATGTAGTCTCTGTCTTGAAATTTAGCTTTGTAAACGGTTTAACATTTCACTAAAATATGGTAAAATAGTTTTATGAGTAAAATGTATTATGCAGAAAATCCTGACGCTGCTCACGACATTCATGAGTTGAGAGTGGAGTTGTTGGGAGAAAACATGACCTTTTTGACGGATGCGGGTGTTTTTAGCAAGAAAATGGTTGACTTTGGAAGTCAGCTTTTATTAAAGTGTCTAGAGGTCAATAAAGGAGAGACGGTCCTTGATGTGGGTTGTGGTTATGGGCCATTGGGTTTGTCATTGGCCAAGGCTTATGGAGCTCAGGCAACCATGGTTGATATCAATAATCGTGCCTTGGACCTAGCGCGACAAAATGCTAAACGTAATAAAGTAGAAGCGACGATTTTCCAATCCAATATCTATGAACAAGTTGAAGGGAAGTTTGACCATGTTATTTCCAATCCACCTATTCGAGCGGGTAAACAGGTTGTTCATGAGATTATCGAAAAGAGCAGAGAATTTTTGAAAGACGGTGGAGATTTAACCATTGTCATTCAGAAAAAGCAAGGAGCTCCAAGTGCCAAGTCCAAGATAGAAGACGTTTTTGGCAATTGTGAAATAGTAAAGAAGGATAAGGGATATTATATCCTTAGAAGTGTGAAAGAATGAGAGCAGTTGATTTAATCCAAAAGAAACGAGATGGTCAAGAACTGACTTCAAATGAAATCAAATGGCTGGTAGAAGGCTATGTGGCTGGAATTGTTCCAGACTATCAGATGTCTGCTTTTGCTATGGCTGTTTATTTTAAAGGAATGACTACACGTGAGATTTCTGACCTGACGATGAATATGGTTAAGACAGGTCAGGAGTTTGACTTGTCAGCTATTGATGGTGTTAAAGTTGACAAGCATTCAACTGGTGGTGTAGGTGATAAGGTGACTTTAATTTTGGCTCCACTTGTTGCGAGTTTCGGTGTGCCCGTTGCTAAAATGAGTGGTCGTGGTCTCGGCCATACTGGTGGGACAATTGATAAATTGGAGTCCATTGAGGGCTATCAAGTGGAGCGAAGTCAAGAAGATTTCATTCGTCAGGTACAGGACATTGGTGTATCTGTCATTGGGCAGTCAGATCAGCTGGTTAAAGCAGACAAGCTTCTCTATGCCCTCCGTGATGTGACAGCAACTGTCGACACGATTCCTTTGATTGCGAGTTCTGTCATGAGTAAGAAAATTGCTGCAGGAGCGGATGCCATTTTGCTAGACGTAACGGTCGGTGAGGGTGCTTTCATGAAGACGGTTGATGAGGCCCGTGAATTGGCTCAAACCATGGTGGATCTTGGTAAGGCTGTTGGTCGAAAGACAGTAGCAGTCATTACCGATATGAGCCAACCCTTGGGAAAAGCTATTGGCAATCGTCTCGAAATCCTTGAGGCAATCGAAATTCTCCAAGGAAAAGGCCGAGAAGATATTAGCCATTTTATCTGCGAGCTAGCTCAGATTATGCTTGGCTTGGCTGATGTTGAAAAAACGATCGAGGAAATCCGTCAACACCTGGAAAACGGCCAAGCACTGGCTAAGTTTGAAGAAATGGTAGTAGCTCAAAGCGGTGATTTAGAAGATCTCTATCGCCCAGTCAAGGTGGCGCATGTAGTAGATATCCCAGCTCAAGAAACGGGTGTTATTTCAGCTCTTCCAGCTATGGAATTTGGCCTCTATGCCATGAGACTAGGAGCTGGTCGTACAGTTAAGTCTGATGACTTGGACTATGAAACAGGGATTGTTTTTGATAAAAAAGTTGGGGAACCTGTCCAGAAGGGTGAAATTGTCGCAAAAGTATATACAAATGGGAAAATTTCTCCTCAACTAGTTACAGAATTTCAAAAATATGTTAAAATAAATGATGGAGTGCAAAGTTTACGAGAAATTATAGAAATTATCTCATAAAGTCAGGGAGAATCCGAATATGAAGTTAAATAAATATATCGATCATACGCTTTTGAAGCAAGATGCAAGTCAAGAACAAATTGATCGTTTGTTATCTGAGGCGAGAGAGTATAATTTTGCCAGTGTCTGTGTCAATCCCACATGGGTGAAACATGCGAAAACAGGGCTTGAAGGTTCGGATGTAAAGGTTTGTACAGTAGTAGGTTTCCCTCTTGGAGCAACAACTTCAGCTGTGAAAGCTTTTGAAACAAAAGAAGCTGTTCAAAACGGTGCAGATGAGATTGATATGGTTATCAATGTTGGTGCCCTCAAATCAGGCAATCTTGATTTGGTTGAATCGGACATCCGTGCTGTCGTCGAAGCAAGTGGTGACAAGTTGGTCAAGGTCATTATTGAAGCTTGCTTGTTGACAGACGATGAAAAGGTTGTGGCCTGCCAATTATCCCAGAAAGCAGGCGCTGACTTTGTCAAAACATCAACTGGATTTTCAACTGGAGGAGCAACTCTGCCAGATGTTAAATTGATGCGTCAGACAGTGGGACCAGATATGGGTGTTAAGGCTGCAGGTGGGGCGCGTTCTTACGCGGATGCTCTTGCCTTTGTGGAAGCAGGCGCTACCCGTATCGGAACTTCTGCTGGCGTTGCGATTTTAAAAGGAGAATTGGCTGATGGCGACTACTGAGTTGATTGAACTAGCAATTGAAACCAGCAAACAAGCCTATGTCCCCTATTCTCACTTTCCAATCGGAGCTGTTTTAGTAGCCAAGGATGGTAGTATTTATACGGGTGTGAACATCGAGAATGCTAGTTATCCCTTGACTAATTGTGGAGAGCGTACAGCTATTTTCAAAGCAGTCTCTGAAGGTCAACGGGAGTTTTCAGAATTGATTGTCTATGGACAAACTGAAAAACCCATCTCGCCATGTGGTGCTTGTCGCCAGGTCATGGTTGAGTTTTTTGAACAAGATCTAAAAGTGACTTTAGTTGCTAAAGATAAATCGACGGTCGAGATGACGGTCGGGGAGTTACTTCCATACTCATTTACAGACTTAAATTAGTCTGAGCTACTCTTCGAGTGGCTGTGGTCTACGTGACCAAACGATCTATACTTGCAACATCGTTGCACATCTTATTTAGGAGGTTCAGTAATGAACAAGAAACAATGGCTAGGCCTCGGTCTAGTTGCAGTAGCAGCAGTTGGACTTGCTGCATGTGGTAACCGCTCTTCTCGTAACGCAGCTTCATCTTCATCTGAAATGAAGACGAAAGCAGCGATCGTAACAGATACTGGTGGTGTTGATGATAAATCATTTAACCAATCAGCTTGGGAAGGTTTACAAGACTGGGGTAAAGAACACAATCTTTCTAAAGATAAAGGCTTTACTTATTTCCAATCAACAAGTGAAGCAGACTATGCTAACAACTTGCAACAAGCGGCTGGAAGTTACAACCTGATCTTCGGTGTTGGTTTTGCACTTCACAATGCAGTTGAAGAGGCAGCAAAAGACCACTCTGACTTAAACTATGTCTTGATTGATGATGTGATCAAAGATCAAAAGAATGTTGCGAGCGTAACATTTGCTGATAACGAAGCAGCTTACCTTGCTGGTGTTGCGGCAGCTAAAACAACTAAAACAAAACAAGTTGGTTTTGTAGGTGGTATCGAATCTGAAGTTATTTCACGTTTCGCTGCTGGATTTAAGGCTGGTGTTGCCTCAGTAGACCCTTCTATTAAGGTACAAGTTGACTACGCTGGTTCATTTGGTGATGCTGCTAAAGGTAAAACAATTGCAGCAGCTCAATACGCTGCAGGTGCAGACGTTGTCTACCAAGCAGCTGGTGGTACAGGTGCTGGTGTCTTTGCTGAAGCAAAATCTTTGAACGAAAGCAAAAATGAAAACGAAAAAGTTTGGGTTATTGGTGTAGACCGTGACCAAGCAGCAGAAGGTAAATACACTTCTAAAGATGGTAAAGAATCAAACTTCGTTCTTGTATCTACATTGAAACAAGTTGGTACAACTGTAAAAGATATTGCCAACAAAACAGAAAAAGGTGAATTCCCTGGTGGACAAGTTATCGTCTACTCATTGAAAGATAAAGGGGTTGACTTGGCAGTAACAAACCTTTCAGAAGAAGGTAAAAAAGCTGTTGAAGACGCAAAAGCTAAAATCCTTGACGGAAGCGTAAAAGTTCCTGAAAAATAATGGATAAAAGTCATTTCTTAGGAAGCGACCATCGGTCGCTTCTTTAAGAATTGAGGCAATTTTTGTCTCAATAGAACTTGTTAACACGATTAGCAGGTTTTATTGAAATAAAATAAACCTCTGAAAGGAAGAGCATATGGCACACGAAAATGTCATTGAGATGCGGGATATTACCAAGGTGTTTGGTGAATTTGTAGCAAACGACAAGATCAATTTGCAACTGCGAAAAGGTGAAATCCATGCACTTTTAGGAGAAAATGGAGCGGGTAAATCCACTCTGATGAATATGCTGGCAGGACTTCTTGAACCAACTAGTGGTGAAATTGCAGTGAATGGTCAGGTTGTAAAACTAGACTCCCCTTCTAAAGCTGCTAGTCTTGGAATCGGGATGGTTCACCAACATTTTATGCTGGTCGAAGCTTTTACAGTAGCTGAGAATATCATTTTGGGGAGTGAAATCACTAAAAATGGTATGCTAGATATAGCTGAAGCTACTAGAGAAATAAAGGCTCTTTCTGAACGTTATGGTTTGACAGTAGATCCTGCTGCTAAGGTGGCAGACATTTCCGTTGGTGCCCAACAACGTGTAGAAATCTTGAAAACACTCTATCGGGGTGCTGATATCCTTATCTTTGACGAACCTACAGCTGTATTGACTCCTTCAGAGATTGATGAGTTGATGGCAATCATGAAAAACCTTGTCAAAGAAGGGAAGTCCATTATTTTGATTACCCACAAGTTAGATGAGATTCGTGCGGTATCGAATCGTGTGACGGTTATCCGTCGTGGGAAATCAATCCAGACGGTTGAGATTGCTGGAGCTACCAATACCGATTTGGCAGAAATGATGGTAGGACGTTCTGTCTCCTTCAAAACAGAGAAACAGGCACCACAACCCAAAGAAGTGGTCTTGTCTATCAAGGACTTGGTTGTTAATGAAAATCGCGGTGTACCAGCTGTGAAGAATCTTTCTTTGGATGTTCGTGCTGGTGAGATTGTTGGTATTGCAGGTATTGATGGCAATGGTCAATCTGAACTCATTCAAGCCATTACAGGTCTTCGTAAGGTTGAGTCAGGTAGCGTTGAATTAAAAGGCAAATCAATCGTGGGAATGCACCCACGACAAATTACAGAACTAAGCGTGGGGCACGTTCCTGAAGACCGCCACCGTGATGGTTTGATTTTGGAGATGATGATTTCAGAAAATATCGCTCTTCAAACCTACTACAAAGAACCACTCAGCAAGAATGGTATTTTGAACTATGCCAATATCACTTCACATGCAAAGAAATTAATGGAAGAATTTGACGTCCGTGCGGCAAGCGAATTTGTTCCAGCAGCAGCTCTTTCAGGAGGAAATCAACAAAAAGCGATTATTGCTCGTGAAATTGATCGAGATCCTGAACTCCTTATCGTCAGCCAACCAACTCGTGGTTTGGATGTCGGTGCCATTGAATATATCCATAAACGTTTGATTGAAGAGCGTGATAACGGGAAAGCCGTTCTTGTTGTCAGTTTTGAATTGGATGAGATTTTAAATGTCTCAGACCGAATTGCTGTTATCCATGATGGTAAGATTCAGGGGATTGTGTCGCCAGAAACGACTAACAAACAAGAACTTGGTGTCTTGATGGCAGGTGGAAACTTGGGAAAGGAGAAGAGTGATGTCTAAAAAATTACAACAAATTTCGGTTCCCTTGATTTCCGTATTCTTAGGAATCTTGCTCGGAGCCATTGTCATGTGGATCTTCGGATATGATGCTATCTGGGGTTATGAGGAGTTGTTCTATACAGCTTTTGGTAGCCTCCGTGGGATTGGAGAAATTTTCCGTGCCATGGGTCCTCTTGTCTTGATAGGTCTTGGTTTCGCAGTTGCCAGTCGAGCAGGCTTCTTTAACGTCGGACTTCCTGGTCAAGCACTTGCAGGCTGGATTCTCAGTGGTTGGTTTGCCTTGTCAAATCCAGATATGCCACGTCTCGTGTTGATTCCATTGACAGTGATCATTGCTTTGATCGCAGGTGGAATTGTTGGTGCGATTCCAGGGATCCTCAGAGCCTATCTCGGTACGTCAGAGGTTATCGTGACCATCATGATGAACTACATTGTATTGTATGTGGGAAATGCCTTTATTCATGCCTTTCCTAAAGATATTATGCAAAGTACAGACTCAACGATTCGTGTTAGTGCCAATGCTACATACCAGACACCATGGTTATCAGAGTTGACTGGAAATTCTCGTATGAATATCGGAATTTTCTTTGCAATCATTGCTGTTGGCGTGATTTGGTTCTTGCTCAAGAAAACGACTCTCGGTTTTGAAATTCGCGCAGTTGGTCTCAATCCCCATGCTTCAGAGTACGCTGGTATTTCAGCAAAACGTACAATCATTCTATCAATGATTATCTCTGGTGCCTTGGCTGGTCTTGGTGGAGCTGTCGAAGGTCTTGGAACTTTCCAAAACGTTTACGTTCAGGGCTCATCATTAGCCATCGGATTTAACGGGATGGCAGTTAGTTTGCTTGCTGGAAATTCACCAATTGGAATTCTTTTTGCAGCATTCTTATTTGGTGTTTTGCAAGTAGGAGCACCAGGTATGAACGCAGCGCAAGTTCCGTCTGAGCTTGTTAGCATTGTAACAGCGTCTATTATCTTCTTTGTCAGCGTTCACTACATTATCGAACGCTTTGTCAAACCTAAAAAACAAGTTAAAGGAGGTAAGTAAGGATGTCTATTACAACATTACTCACCCTCTTGGTCTCTTCTATGCTGATTTACTCAGCACCACTTATTTTTACGAGTATCGGGGGAGTTTTCTCTGAACGTGGTGGTGTCGTTAACGTTGGTCTTGAAGGAATTATGGTTATGGGAGCCTTTTCTGGGGTTGTCTTTAACCTTGAATTTGCAGAACAACTTGGAGCAGCGACACCTTGGATTTCCTTGTTAGTTGCTGGTATCGTGGGAGCTATTTTCTCCCTCATCCATGCCGTCGCTACAGTTCATTTCCGTGCGGACCATGTTGTCAGTGGTACAGTATTGAACTTGATGGCTCCTGCCCTAGCGGTTTTCTTGGTTAAAGTTCTTTATAACAAAGGACAAACGGATAACTTAAGCCAAACTTTTGGACGTTTTGATTTCCCAGTTTTGGCTGATATCCCTGTGATTGGAGATATCTTCTTCAAGTCAACAAGTTTGCTAGGTTATATCGCGATTGCCTTCTCTTTCCTTGCATGGTTTATTCTCTTCAAGACACGTTTTGGTCTTCGCCTTCGCTCTGTTGGTGAACACCCTCAAGCAGCGGATACCTTGGGGATCAATGTCTACAAGATGCGATATCTCGGGGTTGTTATTTCAGGTTTCCTTGGTGGAATTGGGGGAGCGATTTATGCTCAATCCATTTCAGTTAACTTCTCAGTGACAACTATTGTCGGTCCTGGATTTATCGCTCTTGCTGCAATGATCTTTGGTAAATGGAACCCAATCGGTGCTATGCTTTCTAGTCTTTTCTTTGGACTTTCACAAAGTTTGGCTGTTATCGGTTCTCAATTACCTTTCCTACAAGGAGTGCCAGCGGTTTACCTTCAAATCGCGCCTTATGTATTGACCATTCTTGTCTTGGCAGCCTTCTTTGGAAAAGCAGTTGCGCCTAAGGCAGACGGTATCAACTACATCAAGTCAAAATAAGCATACAAAAAAACGTCAGTTTCAAACTGGCGTTTTATTTTTTTGGATTTTGATGGGTTAGGTTCAATCCCCAAGGGACGAGATTTTCAGTTTTATTTTTGATACGTGTGATATTATCCTTGTGACGAATGATAATCAAGCTAGCAAGTGCTAGGATAATCAAAATGAAGAGAGGGTCATAGCTACTCAGGATAAATCCAAATAGTGGAAATAGGAGAACTCCGATAACAGCTGCGATAGAAGCAGTAACGCTTGATAGTGAAATCATACTACCTAGATAGAGGCTTCCAAAGAATACGATTGCCAGATAGAGACAAAAAACAGGCGCAAATCCAAAAATCACTCCAGCACTGGTTGCGACAGCCTTGCCCCCCTTAAATCCTGCAAAGATAGGGAAAGTATGTCCAATTACAGCCAAAAGTCCAAATACAAGAGGTGATACACCTTGAAGGTGGAAAAGAATAGGAAGGAGAGTGGCCAAGGTTCCTTTAAAGAAGTCAATCACAAAGGTTGCCATACCCGCTTTCTTACCTAAAATTCGGAAAGTATTGGTTGTTCCGGTGTTTCCAGAACCATGTTCACGCAGATTTGTTTGAAAGAAGATTTGTCCAATCCAAAGACCAGACGGAATCGAACCTAGCAGATAAGCTAAAATTAATAATACAAATGTCATCATAGTACTATTATACCATGAAATGGTATAGAAAGTCAGAGAATATCCTGTGAAATTGTGACAGCTGAAAGGGAAAAGCTTTGCAAAATCGCTAGAAAACCTGTAAAATAGAAAAGATGAACAAATAGGAGGTTCCTTGTGTCAAAAAAGGAAATCAATATTAATAACTACAATGATGACGCCATTCAGGTGCTAGAAGGGTTGGATGCGGTCCGTAAACGTCCAGGGATGTATATTGGATCGACTGACGGTGCTGGTCTCCATCACCTAGTCTGGGAAATTGTGGACAATGCAGTCGATGAGGCTTTGTCTGGATTTGGTGACCGCATTGATGTGACCATCAATAAAGACGGCAGTCTAACGGTTCAAGACCATGGTCGAGGGATGCCGACTGGGATGCATGCCATGGGAATTCCAACTGTTGAGGTTATCTTTACCATTCTCCACGCTGGAGGAAAATTCGGTCAAGGTGGCTATAAGACATCTGGTGGTCTCCACGGGGTGGGATCTTCAGTCGTTAATGCCCTATCAAGCTGGTTAGAAGTTGAAATTACTCGTGACGGTACAGTCTACAAGCAACGTTTTGAAAATGGTGGAAAACCCGTCACAACCTTGAAAAAAATTGGTACAGCACCCAAGTCTAAGACAGGTACCAAAGTCACTTTCATGCCTGACGCGACGATTTTTTCTACGACTGACTTCAAGTACAATACCATTTCAGAACGACTCAATGAGTCAGCCTTTCTTTTAAAAAATGTTACCTTGTCTTTGACAGATAAGCGAACAGATGAAGCAATCGAATTCCATTATGAGAACGGGGTACAGGACTTTGTTTCTTACCTCAATGAAGACAAGGAAATCTTGACGCCAGTCCTATACTTTGAAGGCGAAGACAATGGTTTCCAAGTGGAAGTTGCCCTCCAGTACAATGATGGATTCTCAGATAACATTCTATCCTTTGTCAATAACGTTCGTACTAAAGATGGTGGAACGCACGAGACAGGACTCAAGTCAGCCATTACCAAGGTTATGAATGACTACGCGCGTAAGACTGGGCTCCTCAAGGAAAAAGATAAAAACCTAGAAGGTTCAGATTATCGTGAGGGACTAGCTGCCGTTCTTTCTATTCTGGTTCCTGAAGAGCACCTTCAGTTTGAAGGACAGACCAAGGACAAACTTGGAAGTCCACTAGCTCGTCCAGTTGTAGACGGGATTGTGGCTGATAAGTTAACCTTCTTCCTCATGGAAAATGGAGAACTTGCTTCCAATCTTATCCGCAAGGCTATCAAGGCTCGTGATGCTCGTGAAGCAGCTCGTAAGGCTCGTGATGAGAGCCGAAATGGCAAGAAAAACAAGAAAGACAAGGGCTTACTTTCTGGGAAATTAACCCCAGCCCAGTCTAAAAATCCTGCTAAGAATGAACTCTATCTGGTCGAGGGAGACTCTGCCGGTGGTTCTGCCAAACAAGGCCGTGACCGTAAGTTCCAGGCTATCCTACCTCTTCGTGGTAAGGTCATCAATACAGCCAAGGCCAAGATGGCGGATATCCTCAAAAATGAAGAAATCAATACCATGATTTATACCATTGGTGCGGGTGTGGGAGCAGACTTCTCCCTTGAAGATGCCAACTATGACAAGATCATTATCATGACCGATGCGGATACTGACGGTGCTCATATCCAAACCTTGCTCTTGACATTTTTCTATCGTTACATGCGTCCGCTAGTTGAGGCAGGACATGTCTATATCGCCCTTCCGCCTCTTTACAAGATGTCCAAAGGAAAAGGCAAGAAAGAAGAAGTGGCCTACGCTTGGACGGACGGTGAGCTAGAAGAACTCCGCAAGCAGTTCGGCAAAGGCGCTACCCTCCAACGCTACAAAGGTCTTGGTGAGATGAATGCGGACCAACTCTGGGAAACAACCATGAATCCAGAAACCCGCACTCTTATCCGTGTCACAATCGAAGACCTCGCACGCGCTGAACGCCGTGTCAATGTCCTCATGGGAGATAAAGTCGAACCACGCCGTAAATGGATTGAAGATAATGTTAAGTTTACGCTGGAAGAAGTGACAGTGTTTTAGTATAGTATAGGGAATATTATGGCGAGACAGAATTATTTTGATATTTTGAACCGGATGGAGTTTGATCCACAGAGAGAGTTGAAAAATTTGATGGATTTGCTGGAAATGGAGAGAAATTTCAAGAGGAGCTATTATGAAACAAGTTTAAATAGTGCCATTTCTAATAATTTCTTAGATTATCCTAATCGTTCAACGTTCACCAGTTATTCACAAATGATAGAATTTGTTGGATCGAATATCTATAATACAACTGAACAACTATTTGTTTTCTCTGAGTTATTAGTTGACATTTTTTGTAATCTTGCAGAAAAATTTACAAAGGAAGAGAGTAGCTTTATTCAAGTTATATTTGATAATATTAAAAGGTTTTTAGAATTATCAAATCATGAATTGATTACATTGGATAATGGTAATAAAATCATTGTTGAAAAGAATGTATATGCCTCAGAAGCTTCTCAGATTGTATCTGAAACTAGTATTGAAGAGGCGATAAAGGTCTTAGAATATAATCATTTTTCAAATAAGGGAAATATTCAGCGTAAGAAAGAAATACTTATTGCTTTAGCGAACTACCTTGAACCGTTTAGAAGAGAACTAAATTATTCTGAAGAATTAAAAGATATTATGAAAGTTAACAATCAAAAGGTTATCGCGTTTGAAAAACTTTTTGAAATGTATAATAATTTTGGTTTAAGGCACAATAATTCAAATCAATATCATCTTGATTTGGCTGATGATGAATTGGAACAATGGTACGATGACATCTATACTTCGACTTTATTTGTTATTTTAAGCATGGATGAATCTAGAATTTTGTCGAAATTAAAAACTTTGAGAGAAGGATAGCTAAATCTGTTATAATTGATTAACTAATCTAACTTGAGAAATAGTATGCTAATAGACAGTAATATCAAATAAAGAACAGGTGTTAATATGAGAACTGAACCCGAAATGCTTGATTTAATTTTTCAAACCGCAAAAGTGCTCCAAGTCGAGGCTGTCGCCATGTCTGGTTCACGGACAAATCCAAAAGCACCAAAAGATGAGTTTCAGGATTACGACGTGATCTATGTCGTGGACGACTTAGATAATCTGACGAGTGACCTTTCTTGGTTAGACCAGTTTGGCACTCGTATCATTGAGCAGCATAATGTCCTAGGCAACCGTCGACTTTATCTGATGCTATTTGAAGATGGAAATCGGATTGATTTGACCCTCTGTCCTACGGAGTATATTCAAGAGTGGGTGGATAGTGAAGCTGATTATACAGTTTTAAAAGATGAGAAAGGCTTGTTTGTGCCCTATTCTCCAAATCCTCAACGTTACTGGACAAGTCCTGCTAGTCAGACAGATTTTGAAAAAGCCTGCAATGAATTTTGGTGGGTATCAGCTTATGTGGTTAAGGGAATCTGTCGCAAGCAACTATTCTATGCCACTGACCATCTCTACGGGATTTGTCAGCAAGAACTCTTGAAGATCTTGGCTTGGCAGGTTGCAGCTGATAAGGGGACGATTGATATCGGCAAAAACTACAAGTATCTCTTTAACTATTTACCTGCTGAGAAAGAGAAAGAATTCTCAAATCTGCTTGATTTATCAAGTAGTGACAAAATCACTCAGACTTCATTTGCTACGATGCAAATTTTCCACCAAGAGGCTCAATTCCTTGCTCAAAAGATGGGATTTGACTATGATATGGAAGTAGCTGAGAAGATGATGAGATATGCTGAGGAGAGACTCGAAACAAATGAAACATTTACAAAATAATAAGATAACAAAATTTTTACTGATTAGTTTTCTCATTTCTTGGGGATTTGGTTGGGGATTGCTCGCTTTTCTGACCCAAATGAGCCTCTTAAGTCTAACAAGTCCACTAGGAGTCTTTCTCCATTTACTAGGAGGTTTCGGTCCAACCATTGCAGCCATTTCTTGTTTGCCTCAAAAATCCATTAAAAGCATAGTCTCTTTTATCTTAGGGGACTCAAAGAAATATATTTTGTTATTTCTTTTACTAATTTTCGTGCAGACAGGTGTCATTGCTTTCTCATCTAAGGAGCTTAATCCGGCTTTTCCACTAGGAAATTTGTTTGTTGTTTTTTTGAGTGCAGTCTGTATTTATGGTGGCGAAGAAGAATTGGGATGGCGAGGCATCTTGCAACCAACTTTGGAAACTAGATTCTCCTTTTGGATTTCCGGTTTGATAACAGGTTGTATTTGGGCAATATGGCATGTACCTTTATGGTTTGTGATTGGAAGTTCCCAAAGTAGGATGCCTTTTATATTATTCAGTCTATTTGCAATTTATCTCAGTCTTCTTCTAGCAGCTGTTTTCAAAAAGACTAAGTCGATCCTTTATTGTGCCATTTTTCACGGCCTAATTAATACCTTACTTAGCTTATTTATTATTAAAATTAATCTTTTATTCATTCTAGGATTAGTAGGATTGCTCTTCTTTTCTCACTACCTACAAAGAAACAGTTAAATTTATAAAATATAGATTTACTTTACAATAAAATACTAAAAAGAGAATTATTATGTCTAACATCCAAAACATGTCCCTTGAGGACATCATGGGAGAGCGCTTTGGTCGCTACTCCAAATACATCATTCAAGACCGGGCTTTGCCAGACATTCGGGATGGATTGAAGCCGGTTCAGCGTCGCATTCTTTATTCGATGAATAAGGATGGCAATACTTTTGACAAGAGCTACCGTAAGTCTGCCAAGTCTGTCGGGAACATCATGGGGAATTTCCACCCACACGGTGATTCTTCCATCTATGATGCCATGGTCCGTATGTCTCAGGACTGGAAAAATCGTGAGATTTTGGTTGAAATGCACGGTAATAACGGTTCTATGGACGGAGATCCGCCTGCGGCGATGCGTTATACCGAGGCTCGTTTGTCTGAGATTGCTGGTTATCTTCTTCAAGATATCGAGAAAAAGACAGTTCCTTTTGCATGGAACTTTGATGATACCGAGAAAGAACCGACAGTCCTGCCAGCAGCCTTTCCAAACCTTTTGGTCAATGGTTCTACTGGGATTTCGGCTGGTTATGCCACTGACATTCCGCCGCATAATTTGGCTGAAGTCATTGATGCCGCAGTTTACATGATTGACCATCCAACAGCCAAGGTTGAAAAGCTGATGGAATTCTTACCTGGGCCAGACTTCCCTACAGGCGCTATCATCCAAGGCCGTGATGAAATCAAGAAGGCCTATGAAACCGGAAAAGGGCGCGTCGTTGTTCGTTCTAAGACGGAGGTTGAAAAGCTAAAAGGTGGTAAGGAACAAATCGTTATCACTGAGATTCCTTATGAAATTAATAAAGCCAATCTGGTCAAGAAAATCGATGATGTTCGTGTCAATAACAAGGTGGCAGGTATTGCTGAGATTCGTGATGAGTCTGACCGTGACGGTCTTCGTATCGCTATTGAACTTAAGAAAGACGCGAATACCGAGCTCGTACTCAACTATCTCTTCAAATACACTGACCTACAAATCAATTACAACTTTAACATGGTGGCGATTGACAATTTCACACCTCGTCAGGTTGGAATTGTCCCAATCTTGTCTAGCTACATTGCCCACCGTCGTGAAGTGATTTTGGCACGTTCCCGTTTTGATAAGGAAAAGGCTGAGAAACGTCTCCATATCGTTGAAGGTTTGATTCGCGTGATTTCGATTTTGGACGAAGTCATTGCCCTTATTCGTGCTTCTGAAAACAAGGCTGACGCCAAAGAAAATCTCAAGGTCAGCTATGATTTTACAGAAGAGCAAGCCGAAGCTATCGTTACCTTGCAACTTTACCGTTTGACCAATACAGACGTGGTTGTCTTGCAGGAAGAAGAAGCAGAACTTCGTGAAAAGATTGCCATGCTTGCGGCTATCATTGGTGACGAACGGACTATGTATAATCTCATGAAGAAAGAACTTCGTGAGGTCAAGAAGAAATTTGCGACACCACGTTTGAGTACTTTGGAAGATACTGCGAAAGCAATCGAGATTGATACAGCTAGTTTGATTGCCGAGGAAGATACCTATGTCAGCGTAACCAAGGCAGGCTATATCAAGCGTACCAGCCCACGTTCCTTTGCGGCATCCACTCTGGAAGAAATTGGTAAGCGTGATGATGACCGTTTGATCTTTGTACAAACTGCCAAGACAACGCAACACCTCTTGATGTTCACAACTCTTGGAAATGTCATTTATCGACCAATCCATGAATTGGCAGACATTCGTTGGAAGGATATCGGAGAGCATCTGAGCCAGACCATTACAAACTTTGAAACTAACGAAGAAATTCTCTATGCAGAAGTCGTGGATCAGTTTGATGATGCGACCACCTACTTTGCAGCTACTCGTCTCGGGCAAATTAAGCGTGTAGAACGCAAAGAATTCTCTCCATGGCGGACCTACAAATCTAAGTCTGTCAAGTATGCTAAGCTCAAAGACGAGACAGACCAGATTGTAGCAGTGGCTCCGATTAAACTGGATGATGTTCTCTTGATTAGCCAAAACGGTTATGCCCTTCGTTTCAATATCGAAGAGGTTCCAGTTGTTGGTGCCAAGGCTGCGGGTGTCAAGGCTATGAACCTGAAAGCAGATGATGCACTTCAGGCTGCCTTTATCTGTAACACCTCATCCTTCTACCTCTTGACCCAACGTGGAAGTTTGAAACGCGTTTCCATTGAGGAAATTCCAGCGACCAGCCGTGCTAAACGAGGCCTTCAAGTCTTGCGTGAGTTGAAAAACAAACCACACCGTGTCTTTTTAGCAGGAGCAGTTGCAGAGCAAGGACTTGTAGGTGATCTCTTTAGTACAGAAATGGAAGAAAACGACCAAACGCTGCTTGTCCAATCTAACAAGGGAACAATCTATGAGAGTCGCTTGCAAGACCTCAACTTGTCAGAACGTACTAGCAATGGAAGTTTTATTTCTGACACCATTTCAGATGAAGAAGTTTTTGATGCTTACCTCAAAGAAGTCTTTAAAGAGGATAAAGCAAATCCTTAAAAAGAATCAGTCCAAGGGGCTGATTTCTTTATGTTGAAAAAATTTTCAGAAAATTACAAATAATACTTGAAATTTTACTAGAAAAGTGTAGAATAGAACACATAGTTTGAATAGTATAAAGGAGAAACACATGACAGTTGCAATTGATTGGGAAAATCTTGGTTTTGCTTATATGAAACTACCTTACCGTTATATCGCTCACTACAAAAATGGTCAATGGGATCAAGGAGAATTGACAGAGGATGCAACCTTGCATATTTCAGAGTCTTCTCCAAGTCTCCACTATGGACAGCAAGCATTTGAAGGATTGAAAGCCTATCGTACCAAGGACGGCAGTGTTCAATTGTTCCGTCCTGACGAAAATGCCAAGCGTTTGCAACGTACTTGCGACCGTCTTTTGATGCCACAAGTTCCGACAGAAATGTTTGTAGAAGCTTGTAAAGCAGTTGTGCGTGCAAATGAAGAATACGTCCCACCATATGGAACAGGTGGAACCCTTTATCTTCGTCCACTTTTGATTGGTGTTGGGGATATTATTGGGGTTAAACCAGCAGAAGAGTATATTTTCACTATCTTTGCTATGCCGGTTGGTAACTATTTTAAAGGCGGTTTAGTCCCAACAAACTTCTTGATTCAGGATGAATACGACCGTGCAGCTCCAAATGGTACGGGTGCGGCCAAGGTAGGTGGGAACTATGCTGCTAGTCTTCTACCAGGTAAGATGGCTAAGTCTCGTAACTTTTCAGATGTTATCTACCTAGATCCGTCAACTCACACCAAAATTGAAGAAGTCGGATCAGCCAACTTCTTTGGAATCACGGCAGACAATGAATTCGTTACACCATTAAGTCCGTCAATCTTGCCATCCATTACCAAGTACTCTTTGCTTTACTTGGCTGAACACCGCTTGGGCTTGACACCGATTGAAGGTGATGTTCCGATTGATAATCTGGATCGTTTTGTAGAGGCAGGAGCTTGTGGTACAGCAGCAGTTATTTCTCCAATTGGAGGCATCCAACATGGCGATGATTTCCATGTTTTCTATAGTGAAACAGAAGTAGGTCCTGTTACACGTAAGCTTTATGATGAATTGACCGGTATCCAATTTGGTGATGTAGAAGCGCCTGAAGGATGGATTGTCAAAGTGGGCTAAAAGACACGAAGTGAAGAAGAACTCCATAGCAGTTGTAATGGCTGAAATGGAGTTTTTTCTTGCTAGTTTTCACTTTTTCTTGTACAATAGAAAAAGTGAAAAGAGGTACAGTATGAGTAAAAAAGATAAGAAAATTGAAATTCAATTAACAGATGCAAAAGTGACTGTTGGAAAAGACAGCTATGAAGGATACGTTTTGACGATCGGGAAAAAGGTCATTGGAGAAATTGCCGAATTAGATAACCAATTTGCCATCATAAAGAATGGAAATGTCGATAGTTTTTATAAAAAACTTGAAAAAGCTGTGGAAATTTTGATTGAAAACTATAATTTGACAAAATAATACTTGTTTTATTGAAAATTTCATGATATAATAGTTCTCGTTAAACATTGGAGAGATAGCGAAGAGGCTAAACGCGGCGGACTGTAAATCCGCTCCTTCGGGTTCGGGGGTTCGAATCCCTCTCTCTCCATTCATCAATGGGGTATAGCCAAGCGGTAAGGCAAGGGACTTTGACTCCCTCATGCGTTGGTTCGAATCCAGCTACCCCAGTTCTTAGGTAATAAATTCAAGATAAAAAGAAAAATATCTTAGGGTATTTTATTTTTATAATTGAAAGACGTGAACGATATGAACATGTCTTTGCGGGTGCTTAGGAAAAAAATTATAAGTATGTCAAGTTTTTGAAAAAACTTGATTGTTGGAGGATTTTTTAGATGAACGAATTTGAAGATTTGCTAAATAGCGTTAGCCAAGTTGAGCCTGGTGATGTTGTTAGTGCTGAAGTATTGACAGTTGATGCGACTCAAGCTAACGTTGCAATCTCTGGGACTGGTGTTGAAGGTGTCTTGACTCTTCGCGAATTGACAAACGATCGCGATGCAGATATCAATGACTTTGTGAAAGTAGGAGAAGTATTGGATGTTCTTGTACTTCGTCAAGTAGTTGGTAAAGATACTGATACAGTTACATACCTTGTATCTAAAAAACGCCTTGAAGCTCGCAAAGCATGGGACAAACTTGTAGGACGCGAAGAAGAAGTTGTTACTGTTAAAGGAACTCGTGCCGTTAAAGGTGGACTTTCAGTAGAATTTGAAGGTGTTCGTGGATTCATCCCAGCTTCAATGTTGGATACTCGTTTCGTACGTAACACTGAGCGTTTCGTAGGTCAAGAATTTGATGCTAAAATCAAAGAAGTTGATCCTAAAGAAAACCGCTTCATCCTTTCACGTCGTGAAGTTGTTGAAGCAGCTACTGCAGCAGCTCGTGCTGAAGTATTCGGTAAATTGGCTGTTGGTGATGTCGTAACTGGTAAAGTTGCTCGTATCACAAGTTTCGGTGCTTTCATCGACCTTGGTGGTGTTGACGGATTGGTTCACTTGACTGAATTGTCACACGAACGTAACGTATCACCTAAATCAGTTGTAACTGTTGGTGAAGAAATCGAAGTGAAGATCCTTGATCTTAACGAAGAAGAAGGACGCGTATCACTTTCACTTAAAGCAACAACACCTGGACCATGGGATGGTGTTGAGCAAAAATTGGCTAAAGGTGATGTAGTAGAAGGAACAGTTAAACGTTTGACTGACTTTGGTGCATTTGTTGAAGTATTGCCAGGTATTGATGGACTTGTACACGTATCACAAATTTCACACAAACGTATCGAAAATCCAAAAGAAGCTCTTACTGTTGGTCAAGAAGTTACTGTTAAAGTACTTGATGTTAACGCTGACGCAGAACGTGTATCACTTTCTATCAAAGCTCTTGAAGAACGTCCAGCTCAAGAAGAAGGACAAAAAGAAGAAAAACGTGCTGCTCGTCCACGTCGTCCAAAACGTCAAGAAAAACGTGATTTCGAACTTCCAGAAACACAAACAGGATTCTCAATGGCTGACTTGTTCGGTGATATCGAACTTTAATCAAATTGATAATCACAAAATCCTTTGTTTAAAACAAGGGATTTTTCTTTTGTCTCTTTCCCATTTTTGATATAATAGTTCTATGTTAGATTCAGAAAAACAATCACAATATCAATTGTTAAATGAGGAATTCTCTTATTTACTTGAAGGTGAGAGCAATGTTCTTGCCAATCTTTCGAATGCTAGTGCCCTCCTAAAATCTCGCTTTCCGAATACTGTATTTGCAGGGTTTTATCTGTTTGATGGTAGCGAGTTGGTTTTAGGGCCTTTTCAGGGTGGTGTTTCTTGTATTCGCATTCCGCTTGGGAAAGGCGTTTGTGGAGAAGCTGCTGAGTTTCAAGAGACTGTTTTAGTTGGCGATGTGAGCACCTATCCAAACTACATTTCTTGTGATAGTATGGCCAAGAGTGAAATCGTGGTTCCCATGCTCAAGAATGGTCAATTGCTGGGTGTCTTAGACCTAGATTCTTCACTTATTGATGATTACAATGCCGTTGACCGTGATTACTTGGAACAATTTGTCGCTATTTTGCTTGAGAAGACAGAATGGGACTTTACGATGTTTGAGGAGAAAGCCTAATGTATCAAGCACTTTATCGAAAATATAGAAGCCAAACTTTTTCACAACTGGTAGGTCAAGAAGTTGTGGCTAAAACCCTAAAACAAGCGGTCGAGCAGGAAAAGATTAGTCATGCCTATCTTTTCTCGGGTCCTCGTGGAACTGGGAAGACCAGTGTAGCCAAGATTTTTGCCAAGGCTATGAACTGTCCGAACCAAGTGGACGGAGAACCATGTAATAACTGCTATATCTGCCAAGCTGTGACAGAAGGTAGTTTAGAAGATGTTATCGAAATGGATGCAGCTTCGAATAATGGAGTTGATGAAATCCGTGAAATTCGTGATAAATCCACCTATGCTCCTAGCTTGGCACATTACAAGGTCTATATCATAGACGAGGTTCATATGCTGTCTACAGGAGCCTTTAATGCGCTTTTGAAGACTTTGGAAGAACCAACTCAAAATGTTGTCTTTATCTTGGCGACCACCGAATTGCACAAGATTCCAGCAACTATTTTATCGCGTGTCCAACGTTTTGAGTTTAAATCGATCCGAACGCAAGATATCACGGCACATATTCATCATATTTTAGAAAAAGAAAATATCAGTTCCGAGCCAGATGCTGTAGAAATCATTGCCAGACGAGCTGAAGGTGGAATGCGGGATGCCTTGTCCATTCTGGATCAAGCCTTGAGTTTGACACAGGGAAATGAGCTCACGACTGCTATCTCTGAGGAGATTACAGGCACCATTAGTCTATCAGCACTTGATGACTATGTGGCTGCCTTGTCTCAGCAGGATGTTCCAAAAGCGCTTGATTCTTTAAATCTTTTGTTTGAAAATGGCAAAAGCATGACTCGTTTTGTGATGGATCTCTTGCAGTATTTGCGTGATCTACTAGTTGTTCAGACAGGTGGCGAAAATACTCACCACAGTCCAGTTTTTATGGACAATTTAGCTCTTTCTCAGGAAAATATCTTTGAAATGATTCGAATAGCGACTGTGAGCTTGGCAGATATGAAAGCAAGCCTGCAACCTAAGATTTATGCTGAGATGATGACCATTCGTTTAGCTGAGATTAAGCCTGGACCAGTGCTTTCAGAAGCTGTTGAAGGTGAAATATCTGCACTGAGACAGGAAGTCGCCCGCCTCAAACAAGAACTTGCCAATGTTGGAACAGCTCCTAAACAAGTGGCGCCAGTCCCTGGCCGTCCAGCTACTTCCAAGACAGTCTATCGAGTAGACCGCAACAAAGTTCAGGCTATCCTACAAGAAGCTGTTGAAAATCCTGAATTGGCACGGCAAAACTTGATTCGCCTCCAGAATGCATGGGGAGAAGTGATCGAAAGCTTAGCTGGTCCTGATAAGGCTCTGCTTGTTGGTTCTCAACCAGTTGCGGCCAACGAACACCATGCTATTTTAGCTTTTGAGTCTAATTTCAATGCTGGGCAAACCATGAAACGGGATAACCTCAATACCATGTTTGGCAATATTCTCAGCCAGGCGGCTGGATTTTCACCTGAAATCCTGGCAATTTCCTTAGAGGAATGGAAAGAGGTTCGTGCGGCATTTTCAGCTAGAAACAAGTCTTCTCAAGCAGATCAAGAGGTAGAAGAAGAGAGTCTGATTCCAGAAGGATTTGAATTTCTGGCTGATAAAGTCATGGTCGAAGAAGACTAAAAGTGGATTTCATGGTACAATAATCCTATGACTAGACAACAATTTATCGTGATAGCACTATTTACTGCTGCTGAGACTTATTTTTTCAATGAAGCTTGGATGACGGGTCGCTATTTCATGGCAGCATTTTGGGCTATTCTACTTTTTCGAAATTTTAGGTTAAGTTATGTAATGGGGAAAATAGTAGATGCCATTGATCAGCACCTAAACCGCAAGGATTAGTCACTAGTTTCTAAACAAAATCAAAGCCTTTTAGGCTTTTTTTTGTTATACTAGTAGAGTATATTTATGGACCTTTTCTTGTGTTTTTAGAGAAATGTAAGTGATTTCTCTAAGGATAAAGGAAGTAGGCCAGAAAAAGAAAGGAACTATCATGTCAGTATTAGAGATCAAAGATCTTCACGTTGAGATTGAAGGAAAAGAAATTTTGAAAGGAGTCAATCTGACTCTAAAAACAGGAGAAATCGCAGCTATCATGGGACCAAATGGTACTGGTAAATCGACTCTTTCTGCAGCTATCATGGGGAACCCTAACTATGAAGTTACCAAAGGTGAGGTCTTGTTTGATGGTGTAAACATCCTTGAGTTGGAAGTAGACGAGCGTGCGCGTATGGGACTTTTCCTGGCTATGCAATACCCATCAGAAATCCCTGGAATTACCAATGCAGAGTTTCTTCGTGCAGCTATGAATGCTGGTAAAGAAGATGATGAAAAGATTTCAGTTCGTGAATTCATTACTAAACTAGACGAGAAAATGGAATTGCTCAACATGAAAGAAGAAATGGCTGAGCGCTACCTCAACGAAGGTTTCTCTGGTGGTGAGAAAAAACGTAATGAAATTCTTCAACTTTTGATGTTGGAACCTACATTTGCCCTTTTGGATGAGATTGACTCAGGTCTTGATATTGATGCTCTTAAAGTTGTATCGAAAGGTGTGAATGCTATGCGTGGTGAAGGCTTTGGTGCTATGATCATCACTCACTACCAACGTCTTTTGAACTACATCACACCTGATGTGGTACACGTCATGATGGAAGGTCGTGTTGTCCTTTCTGGTGGTCCAGAATTGGCTGCCCGTTTGGAACGTGAAGGATACGCAAAACTAGCTGAAGAACTTGGTTACGACTACAAGGAAGAATTGTAATTCCCTCGTATCTTTTAGGAGAAGTAAATGACTAAAGAAACTATTAAACTTTTTTCAGAAATGCACGCTGAACCAAGCTGGTTGTCAGACCTCCGTCAAAAAGCTTTTGATAAGATTGAGAGTTTGGAATTACCAGTTATTGAGCGTGTCAAATTTCACCGTTGGAATCTGGGAGACGGAACCATCACAGAAAGTGAGTCTTCAGCAAATGTTCCTGACTTCACAGCTCTAGATAATCACTTGAAGTTGGTGCAAGTAGGAACACAGACTGTTTTTGAACAAACTCCAGTTGAGTTAGCTGAACAAGGTGTTGTCTTTACAGACTTCCACTCAGCTTTAGAAGAAATTCCAGAGCTTATCGAGGAATTCTTCATGTCATCTGTTAAGTATGATGACGATAAGTTGGCAGCCTACCATACAGCTTACTTTAACAGTGGTGCTGTTCTCTATGTTCCAGATAACGTAGAAATCACAGAGCCAATCGAAGGTATTTTCTACCAAGACAGCGATAGTGATGTGCCATTTAACAAGCATATTCTTATCATTGCTGGTAAAAACAGTAAGATAAGCTATCTTGAACGTCTAGAGTCACGTGGTGGAGGTAGTGCTAAGGCAACTGCTAATATCACAGTTGAAGTGATTGCTCGTTCTGGTGCGCAAGTGAAATTTGCGGCTATTGATCGCCTAGGAGAAAATGTCACGGCCTACATTAGCCGTCGTGGTAAATTAGGTAACGATGCAAGTATTGACTGGGCGATTGGTGTCATGAACGAAGGAAATGTTGTTGCTGACTTTGATAGCGACTTGATCGGGAATGGTAGTCATGCTGACCTGAAAGTCGTAGCTCTTTCAAGTGACCGTCAGGTGCAAGGGATTGACACTCGTGTAACCAACTATGGTTGCAACTCTATCGGAAATATCCTCCAACATGGGGTTATCCTTGAAAAAGCTACTTTGACCTTCAACGGTATCGGTCACATCATCAAAGGCGCTAAGGGAGCAGATGCGCAGCAAGAGAGTCGTGTTCTTATGCTTTCAGACCAAGCACGTTCAGATGCCAACCCAATTCTTTTGATTGATGAAAATGACGTTACTGCAGGTCACGCGGCTTCTATCGGACAAGTAGATCCAGAAGATATGTACTATCTCATGAGTCGTGGCTTGGATAAGGCAACTGCAGAACGCTTGGTTGTTCGTGGTTTCCTTGGATCTGTTATCGTTGAGATTCCAGTCAAAGAAGTTCGTGACGAAATGATTGCAACTATCGAAGAAAAATTGTCAAAACGCTAAGGGGAAGCCTATGTTAGATGTAGAAGCGATTCGCAAGGATTTTCCAATTTTAGACCAGATTGTCAACGATGAACCTCTGGTCTATCTGGACAATGCTGCGACGACACAAAAACCACTAGCAGTTCTTGAAACAATCAACCGCTATTATGAGCAGGACAATGCCAATGTCCACCGTGGGGTTCATACCTTGGCTGAGCGAGCAACAGCTTCTTATGAAGCTGCTCGTGAAACCATTCGTAAGTTTATCAATGCAAGCTCTACAAAGGAAGTACTCTTTACCAGAGGAACGACGACCAGTCTTAACTGGGTGGCACGTTTCGCTGAGGAAATCCTGACTGAGGGAGATCAGGTCTTGATCTCAGTAATGGAACATCATTCCAATATCATTCCATGGCAGGAAGCTTGTCGCAAGACTGGAGCAGAGCTTGTCTATGTTTATCTCAAGGACGGAGCTCTGGATATGGATGACTTGCGCGCTAAATTGACTGATAAAGTCAAATTTGTCTCTCTAGCTCACGCCTCCAATGTTCTTGGTGTGATCAATCCGATCAAAGAAATCACTCAATTAGCCCACCAAGTTGGAGCCATCATGGTGGTGGATGGTGCTCAATCTACACCCCATATGAAGATTGATGTCCAGGACTTGGATGTGGACTTCTTTGCTTTTTCAGGGCACAAGATGGCTGGACCAACTGGCATCGGTGTGCTTTACGGTAAAGAAAAGTATCTTGAACAAATGACTCCAGTAGAATTTGGTGGCGAGATGATTGATTTCGTCTATGAGCAATCTGCTAGTTGGAAGGAATTGCCTTGGAAATTTGAGGCTGGAACGCCAAATATGGCAGGTGCTATTGGACTTGCTGCAGCAGTAGATTATCTTGAAAAGATTGGCATGGACGCCATTGAAGCTCATGAACAAGAACTGATTGCATACGTCTATCCAAAATTGCAGGCCATTGAAGGTTTGACCATTTATGGTTCGCAGGACTTGGCTCAACGGTCAGGTGTCATTGCCTTTAACCTAGGTGATCTTCATCCTCATGATCTTGCTACAGCATTAGATTATGAAGGAGTGGCTGTTCGTGCTGGTCACCATTGCGCCCAACCTTTGCTTCAGTATTTGGAAGTCCCAGCAACAGCTCGTGCAAGTTTTTATATCTACAATACTAAAGCGGATTGCGACAAACTAGTCGATGCCCTACAAAAGACAAAGGAGTTTTTCAATGGCACTTTCTAAACTAGATAGCCTTTATATGGCAGTGGTAGCAGACCATTCGAAAAACCCACATCACCAAGGGAAGTTAGAAGACGCTGAACAAATCAGCCTCAATAATCCAACCTGTGGGGATGTTATTAATCTCTCTGTCAAGTTTGACGCAGAGGACCGTTTGGAAGATATTGCTTTTCTAAACTCTGGTTGTACCATTTCAACTGCCTCTGCTAGTATGATGACAGATGCTGTTTTAGGTAAAACAAAGCAAGAGATTTTAGAATTAGCAACTATTTTTTCAGAAATGGTCCAAGGTCAAAAAGATGACAGACAAGACAGCCTTGGAGATGCAGCTTTCTTATCTGGTGTAGCTAAATTCCCACAACGGATTAAGTGTGCAACCTTAGCTTGGAATGCTCTCAAAAAAACAATTGAAAATTAAGAAGATAAATAAGAAACATAGAAATATATAATGAAAGAAAGGATATTATGGCTGAAGAAAGAGTAGAACCAAAACCAATTGATCTTGGTGAATATAAATTTGGTTTCCATGATGATGTAGAGCCTGTCCTATCGACAGGAAAAGGATTGAACGAAGATGTCATTCGCGAATTATCAGCTGCTAAGGGAGAACCTGAGTGGATGTTAGAATTTCGTTTGAAGTCTTATGAAACCTTCAAAAAAATGCCCATGCAAACATGGGGAGCAGATTTGTCAGAGATTGATTTTGATGACTTGATCTACTACCAAAAACCATCTGACAAACCAGCTCGTTCTTGGGATGATGTACCTGAAAAGATCAAAGAAACCTTTGAACGTATCGGAATTCCAGAAGCTGAGCGTGCTTATCTAGCTGGAGCTTCTGCCCAGTACGAGTCAGAAGTGGTATACCACAACATGAAGGAAGAATTTGAGAAGTTAGGCATTATCTTTACAGATACGGATTCTGCCCTAAAGGAATACCCAGACTTGTTTAAACAATACTTTGCGAAGTTGGTACCGCCGACTGATAACAAGTTGGCAGCCCTCAACTCGGCAGTATGGTCTGGTGGAACTTTTATCTACGTACCAAAAGGGGTCAAGGTAGATATTCCGCTTCAAACCTACTTCCGTATCAACAACGAAAATACTGGTCAGTTTGAACGTACCTTGATTATCGTTGACGAGGGAGCGAGCGTCCACTATGTAGAAGGATGTACAGCGCCAACATATTCAAGCAATAGCTTGCACGCTGCCATCGTAGAAATCTTTGCCTTGGACGGAGCTTATATGCGTTATACAACCATCCAAAACTGGTCTGACAACGTTTATAACTTGGTAACAAAACGTGCCAAGGCTTTGAAAGATGCGACTGTTGAGTGGATTGATGGTAACTTGGGTGCTAAAACAACCATGAAATACCCATCTGTTTATCTAGATGGAGAAGGGGCGCGTGGTACCATGCTTTCCATCGCCTTTGCTAACGTAGGGCAACACCAAGATACGGGTGCCAAGATGATCCACAACGCTCCACATACAAGCTCCTCTATCGTGTCTAAATCCATCGCTAAAGGCGGAGGAAAGGTGGACTACCGTGGACAAGTAACCTTTAACAAGAACTCTAAGAAATCGGTTTCTCACATTGAGTGTGATACCATTATCATGGATGACTTGTCAGCGTCAGATACTATTCCATTTAATGAAATTCACAACTCGCAAGTTGCTTTGGAGCACGAAGCCAAAGTTTCTAAGATTTCAGAAGAACAACTCTATTACCTCATGAGCCGTGGTTTGTCAGAATCTGAAGCAACCGAGATGATTGTCATGGGATTTGTCGAACCCTTCACAAAAGAACTTCCAATGGAATACGCAGTTGAGCTGAACCGCTTGATTAGCTATGAAATGGAAGGATCTGTTGGGTAAGAATATGCAGAATCTGAACAGGAACTCTTCCTGTTCAGAATTTTTTCAAAAAAGAATCTAATAAATATTCACAAAAATGCTTTTATATGGTAAAATAAAACAATTACATTTAGTGGAGATGAAGTATGAATATTTTTAGAACCAAGGATGTTAGTCTGAGACAGACAGAGATGCGTCGCCATTTGAAGTTGTGGGATTTGATTCTACTAGGAATAGGTGCCATGGTGGGGACAGGGATCTTCACCATTACAGGAACAGCAGCAGCAACACTTGCTGGTCCATCACTTGTGGTTTCCATTGTGATTTCTGCCCTATGTGTTTCTTTATCTGCCCTCTTTTTCGCAGAATTTGCCTCTCGTGTGCCTGCAACTGGGGGTGCTTATAGTTATCTCTATGCGATTTTAGGAGAATTACCAGCCTGGATTGCTGGCTGGTTGACCATCATGGAATTCATGACGGCTGTTTCAGGTGTGGCGTCTGGCTGGGCAGCTTACTTTAAGGGATTGCTCAGTAATTATGGAATCTCCATGCCCCAAGCCTTGAATGGCACCTTTAATCCTGAACAAGGTACCTATGTCGATCTTCTACCTATTTTAGTACTTACCTTGGTAACGGGATTGGTTCTATTAAATTCTAAGGCAGCCTTACGCTTTAATTCGCTTTTAGTGGTCTTGAAATTCTCAGCTCTGGCTTTGTTTATCCTAGTTGGGATTTGGTACATCAAACCTGAAAATTGGTCAAATTTTGCTCCCTTCGGCTTTGGACAGCTTTATGGGGGAAGTACTGGAATTATGGCAGGAGCCTCTTTGATGTTCTTTGGTTTTCTCGGTTTTGAGTCGATTTCCATGGCAGTTGATGAAATTCAAAGCCCGCAAAAAAATATTCCTCGTGGAATTGTACTTTCTCTGACAATCGTTACCATTCTCTATGCTTTGGTAACCATAGTATTGACAGGGATTGTTCACTACAGTAAGCTCAATGTGGACGATGCAGTAGCATTCTCATTACGGAGTATTGGTATCGGCTGGGCAGCAAATTATGTTTCGCTTGTAGCCATTCTCACCCTAATAACTGTATGTATCTCCATGACTTATGCTTTATCTCGGATGATTTATAGCTTAGCACGTGATGGACTTTTACCTCAAAGTTTTAAACAATTAAGCAAGACCAGTCGCGTTCCTAAAAATGCGACTCTCTTAACAGGAGTTGCTTCAGCCCTTGCAGCTGGAGTCTTTCCTCTAGCCAGTATTGCTGCCTTTTTAAATATCTGTACCTTAGCTTATCTCATTTTGCTAGCCTACGGGATAATAAAACTCAGAAAGGATAAGGGCATGCCAAAAGAAGGAGAGTTTAAAACTCCTTTAGTGCCGCTTTTGCCAATCCTTTCCATTCTTATCTGTCTTTCCTTTATGCTTCAATATAGTCTAGATACTTGGCTTGCCTTTGGTATTGCTCTTGTAGTTGGTCTAGTCATTTACTTTACTTACGGGTTCCGCCATTCAACCCTCGCAGAAGAAGAATAAAAGCTGGAATTTCCCAGCTTTTTTAATCTTTCACATAAGTAAATCCTTCACCAAGAATTTCATGAGCCTCAGTGATGGTGATAAAGGCTTGAGGATCAATTTTGTGAATCATATCCTTCATTTTAACGATTTCATTTCGACCGACGATACAGTAGATAATTTTTAAATCCTTTTTGCTGTAGTAGCCTTGACCAGATATAAAGGTAACACCACGTCCGAGTTCATCGTTAATTTTTTCGGCTAACTGATCTGGAAATTGAGTTATAATCATAAATCCTTTACCAGCATAACCTCCTTCACCGATCAGGTCGATAACACGAGCGATGATAAAGTCAAATAAGAGGGTATAAGTCACTAGGCGCAAATCTTGGAAGATAATCAAAATCAACATTAGGATAAAAAAGTCAATCCCAAAAAGCAATTTTCCAATTGAAATATTGGTGTATTTGTTGAGGATACGGGCAACAATATCAGAGCCACCAGTGGTTCCACCAGCATTAAAGATAATTCCTAGACCAACCCCCAGTAAGACTCCTGAGACTAAAGCGACAATGATGAGATCGCCTTGCAAGTCGATGTGCAAAGGAATGCGCTCAAAGATTGCTAGCCAAACAGAAAGTGAAATGGATCCTAGAAGACTGGAGTAGAGAGTCTTGGGACCGAATATCTTCCAAGCGAGGATAAATAAAGGGATATTTATTAAGAGATTCATCACTGAGACAGGGATTTTAAAGAGGTAGAAGGTAATCAAGGTAATACCTGTCGCACCACCCTCAAATAAATGATAAGGAACAACAAAGTAGGTAAGACCAAAGGCATAAATAGCTGCCCCAAGTATGATGGTGATAATAGGCTGAATTTTTCGGATCATAACTTTCCCTCGCTTTTCTATAGATAGATTATACCAAAATTCCATGTTTTTTCATTGGATTCATCATGATTTTTTAGTAATTTTTTGATATAATAAAAGTGATAAATCCCTATCTTATTGAGAAGAATAGAAAGATTGAAGATATGACACAAGTAAAAATTGTAACGGATTCCTCTGTTACTATTGAACCAGAAGTGGTTAAAGAATTAAATATCACCATTGTCCCTTTATCTGTGATGATTGATGGTATCCTTTATTCTGATGCAGATTTGAAAGAGGGGGAATTCCTTCATCTCATGCAGCAAAGTAAAAACTTGCCCAAAACCAGTCAGCCTCCAGTGGGAGTATTTGCTGAAGTTTTTGAAGAGCTAGGTAAAGATGGTAGCCAGATTCTCGCTATTCACATGTCCCATGCACTATCTGGTACTGTTGAAGCTGCTCGCCAAGGAGCGAGTCTCTCTAGCGCTGATGTGACCGTTATTGATAGTTCTTTTACAGACCAGGCGATGAAGTTTCAAGTTGTTGAAGCGGCTAAATTTGCTCAAGAAGGAAAAGATTTAGAAACTATCTTGGCACGTGTGGAAGATGTGAAAAATCATACCGAACTTTATATCGGCGTTTCGACTCTAGAAAATTTAGTCAAAGGTGGTCGTATTGGGCGTGTGACAGGCTTGATCAGTTCTCTGTTGAATATTCGTGTCGTCATGCAAATGAAGAACCATGAGCTCCAACCAATCGTTAAGGGGCGCGGTGCGAAAACTTTCAAAAAATGGCTTGAAGAATTAACCGAGATCCTTTCTCATAAATCTGTTGCAGAGATTGGAATTTCCTACGCTGGTACTAATGAATGGGCCAATGAGATGAAAAGTGTTTTACAAACTTATGTTGAAAAACCAATCTCAGTACTGGAAACAGGCTCCATCATTCAAACCCACACAGGTGAAAATGCGTGGGCTATCTTGGTTCGATATCATTCCTAAAAAAATAGAGAAAAATCGTTAGAAATAGCGTTTTTGACTTGACCTGTGGGCGATTTTAGGATATGATTATAGTTGTTAATTAGAAATTATTTGGAGGATTTGTTAACATGGCAAACAAACAAGATTTGATCGCTAAAGTAGCAGAAGCTACAGAATTGACTAAGAAAGATTCAGCAGCAGCAGTTGACGCTGTATTCGCAGCAGTAACTGAATACCTTGCAGCTGGTGAAAAAGTTCAATTGATCGGTTTTGGTAACTTTGAAGTTCGTGAGCGTGCTGCACGTAAAGGTCGCAACCCACAAACTGGTAAAGAAATCAAAATCGCAGCTTCTAAAGTTCCAGCATTCAAAGCTGGTAAAGCTCTTAAAGACGCTGTTAAATAATGAATTTTCAAAAAGCCTATTGTATCAAGCTTTCTAGCTTGGTCGATAGGCTTTTCATTTATTATTTCCATCTTGATTTTTCTGTGTAAGTTCAAAGGGGTTTGGTGAAAGATATTTGAAGTTGAATAATCATCAGCTGATAAGTCAAAGCCGATTAAAAAAATTATTTGGAGGTAAGTATGTATAAAGAACGTTATCACGAGCCCCTTGTTACTAACGAGGTAAGCATAGGATATATCAAAGTATTTCCTTTGATATATCTTTTTATATATTCATTATTGTTTTTTGGGGATGACTTTTATTGATAAATTAGGTATCTACAAGATTTTATTCGTATTCTGTATATCAAGTTGTAGTGTGGCAATTCTAATCTCCTTTTTGATAAATTAATTTTAAAATTTAAATGTCTAATTTACCTTCTTATTTCGTTGATTATTTTAGTTTTACTTATTGATATTGATTTTATATGTTTGTTAATGATAGTTGGCAATGATGGGATCTATTCAGTATTGTCGGTGGTTTATAATCTTGTAGTCCTTTGTATTTTTCTTTTTCATGCACTCTCTACTCTTGGTATTACCTTCCTAAAAATTAGAGGAAAATCTGAGCATTCAACTGTTGGGAGACATATGGTGGCAAGAAAAAAGCAAGAACGACTGTTCAACTTTGAAGTTGTTTTTGTAGCTGTTAGTTTAACCCCAGCAATTCTTACTGGTTACATTGAAAAAGTTTTTAGTATTTTATTTGGGATTCTGATAACAGTGACTTTTCCAGCAGTTATGGTAGATACAGTTTATGCGGCTCTCTATGTGCGGAAGAATCCTGACTATGATAAATTGACTTAGAGGAGGCGTGATCACCAGCTAATAAATTAAATTTGCTTTGAATAGATTATTAGAGATTGTATTGCAATTAATCTCCTAGGAATAGTTTCGTTATTTTTCCATAGTTCGATTCATTTAAGTCCTGAATCAATACTCCAATTACTTAAGTTGTAAAGCTAATATATCGCGGTTAAGTTTTATTGGGATAAGATTTTTTACTAGGGAATAATTTTTCTTTCTCAACGCTTTTTCTTCAGTCAAATCGATTTATAGCAAACGTAAAGGACTTAGCTCTGCGCAATTCTGAACTAAGTCCTCATAATTATTCGTTGATAACCTTTTGAATTTTTACTAAGATATATATGTTTATTGAAACATGCGATAAACGTAGGGATTTTCTGGTTTGTCTACTTTTGTGAAACTCTCAACTTCCAGTGTTGGGAGTTTTTGTTTGAGTTCTTTATGGTAGTGGAGAGTGAGAGTTCCTTTGGCAGTAATCCAGGTATTGTCAGGATACTGGCGTGAGTTTCCCTTAGTCAGGAGTCCGTATACTCCAGAGTCGGCGATACAGTGGATGATCCCAAAGCGAAAGAGGAACTGGCTATCTGGATGGCTAGGATCGTTATAAACAAAGCCTGTAAACTCGATTTTCTTTCCTTCAAACTCTTGAGGGTAGTCATAGAGAACTTCCATGACCTCCATATAGTTATCGTCTGTAATTTGAATGGTTGGCTGGGAGAGGTATTTGTCAGCTGTAGTACTCATTTCCTTTTCATAAGCAGATTTGGAAAAATAGGTACTGGTATCGGGTTTGAGGTATTGGCTGGATGTGCCTTCGCTGGCCTGAATAGCTGTGTCGATTCCCTCAGCAAGCGGGAAATGATAACCTTTGACAGATACGGTTCTCGAGTCCAAACTTATTGTCGGAAAGGCAACTCCAATAAACAGAGGTAGTGACAGTAAAAAGAAGCTGATTCGTCTAGCTCGACGGCTTTCCAAATGACTGTGAGAGTTGATTTTCTTGATCCAGATATAGAATTGGACCAGAGCCAATAGAAGAGAAAGGATCATGGAGATATAGACTAGATAGGAATAGTGGAGGTTGATGTAGTGACTGAGCTTGCCAGATAGCTGCAGATAAAGGGTCAGAGTAAAGTAACCCAGTAGAATGAAAAATCGAATCATAGCATCACCCCTATCATGTAAGAATAAAGCAAGACAAGCACTGTCACGATGCCCATGAATTGCCAGATGAAGCGCGCTTTGAGATAGTGTTTCATCATGAGGAGATTTTTGATATCAAGCATGGGACCAATGACCAGAAAGGCAAGGACTGGTGCTAGGCCGAAGCTCGAGAGGAGAGAAGCACCGATAAAGGCGTCTGCCTCGCTACAAAGAGAGAGGAGAAAGGCAAGAAGCATGAGCAAAAGAATCGCAAGGACTGGACTTGCGCTGATAGAGGTCAGGATCCGAGTCGGGACATAGACCTGCACGATAGCCGCAAAGAGACAGCCAAAGACCAAGTAACGCCCCATATCGAAAAACTCATCAATAACCTGTATAAAGACCTGAAAGACCTTTTTAGCAGGAGTCAAGTGTGAAAAGTCATGTTCATGACAAGTAATAGAATTCTCTTTTTGAATGGGTTCCTTCCAGAAAAGTCCTAGGAAAATCCCCAGAACCAAAGCAATCACAATAGCTCCCAGAGCTCGCAAGAAGGCAAGTTTTATTGAATTGCCAAAGGCAGAATAAGTGGCGAAAAGAACGATAGGATTGATGATGGGAGCAGTCACCAGAAAGGGAACGGCCGTGTAGCTGGGCACCTTTTTTTCCAGAAAACGATTGATAATCGGGACGATTCCACACTCGCAGGATGGAAAGAGAAAGCCAATGAAGGTACCAAAAAAGATCCTCCCCCAACGATTGCGAGGAAGAAACTCATAAACTTTATCAGGTGTGATATAGACCTCAATACACCCCGAAATGAGACTCCCAATCAGGACAAAGGGAAGGGCTTCAATCATAATGGAGAGAAAAATAGCCCCTGCTTGTAATATGCTAGGAGGAAGAGATTGGAAAACAGTCATCTATTTTTTCTTCTCAACTTTTTCTTTTTTGTCTTTGTCATCTGGGAAAGTGACTTGTGTTAAGTCAGGAAGTTTGGCGAATTCTTCGAACATCTTGTCCAAGTCATCCGTTTTTGTAAATTTAACAGCCATGGGCCTACCTCTTTTCTACATTCTACCTCTATTATACTATTATTTTGTGGAAAAGGGATTATTTTGATAATCAAAGATGCAAAAACAGGTAAGGCAAAACAAGAGCTGTTCCTTATGGTATAATAGATTTATGGATAAAAAATATGAAAAAATCTCCCAAGATTTGGGAGTAACCTTAAAGCAAATCGATACCGTCCTAAGTTTGACGGCTGAGGGGGCGACGATTCCTTTCATCGCGCGTTATCGGAAGGACATGACTGGTAGTCTGGATGAGGTGGCGATTAAGGCTATTATTGACCTGGATAAAAGTCTGACTAATCTCAATGACCGTAAAGAAGCTGTCTTGGCTAAGATTCAAGAACAAGGTAAGCTGACCAAGGAATTGGAAGAAGCTATCCTTGCAGCTGAAAAATTAGCAGACGTTGAAGAACTCTATCTTCCTTATAAGGAAAAACGTCGGACCAAGGCAACTATTGCCCGAGAAGCTGGACTCTTTCCTCTTGCCCGCTTGATCTTGCAGAATGTAGATGGCTTAGAGAAAGAAGCTGAGAAGTTTGTCTGTGAAGGATTTGCGACTGGTCAAGAAGCCCTGTCTGGTGCGGTTGATATCTTGGTCGAAGCCTTATCTGAAGATGTGACCTTGCGTTCACTGACCTATCAGGAAGTGTTGAGACACTCTAAAATCACTTCGCAAGTCAAGGATGAAAGTCTTGATGAAAAACAAGTTTTTCAGATTTATTATGATTTCTCAGAGACAGTTGGCAACATGCAGGGTTATCGTACCTTGGCACTCAATCGTGGGGAGAAACTAGGGATTTTGAAGGTCGGTTTTGAACATGCGACAGACCGTATTCTATCTTTCTTTGCTGCTCGTTTCAAGGTGAAAAATGCCTATATTGATGAAGTAGTTCAACAGTCAGTTAAGAAAAAAGTTTTGCCTGCTATCGAACGACGTATTCGGACAGAATTGACTGAGAAAGCAGAAGAAGGGGCTATCCAACTCTTTTCTGACAACCTGCGCAATCTCCTCTTGGTTGCTCCATTGAAAGGGCGCGTGGTTTTAGGATTTGACCCTGCCTTTCGTACAGGTGCCAAGCTAGCCGTCGTAGATGCAACAGGGAAAATGCTGACGACTCAAGTCATTTATCCCGTTAAACCAGCCTCCGCTCGTCAGATTGAAGAAGCAAAGAAAGACTTAGCCGACTTAATTGGTCAATATGGCGTAGAAATTATTGCTATCGGAAATGGAACGGCCAGCCGGGAAAGCGAAGCCTTTGTGGCGGAAGTTCTGAAAGATTTTCCTGAAGTCAGCTATGTTATCGTCAATGAAAGTGGCGCTTCCGTTTACTCTGCCAGTGAACTTGCTCGTCAGGAGTTTCCAGAATTAACCGTTGAAAAACGCTCTGCTATCTCTATCGCTCGTCGTTTGCAAGATCCCCTTGCTGAATTGGTCAAAATCGATCCCAAGTCAATCGGTGTCGGGCAATACCAGCACGATGTTAGTCAAAAGAAACTGTCTGAAAGTCTGGACTTTGTTGTCGATACGGTGGTGAACCAAGTCGGTGTCAATGTCAATACAGCTAGCCCAGCTCTTCTTTCACACGTAGCTGGACTTAATAAAACCATTTCTGAAAATATTGTCAAATATCGTGAGGAAGAAGGAAAAATCACTTCGCGCAATCAGATTAAGAAGGTTCCTCGTCTGGGTGCCAAAACCTTTGAGCAGGCTGCTGGTTTTCTCCGTATTCCTGAAAGTAGCAATATCCTTGATAATACAGGAGTTCACCCAGAAAACTATGCTGCCGTCAAGGAGCTCTTCAAACGCTTGGATATCAAGGATTTGAATGAAGAGGCACAAAGTAAGCTTAAGTCGCTTTCAGTCAAGGAAATGGCACAAGAACTAGACCTTGGCCCGGAAACCCTTAAAGATATCATTTCCGACCTTCTCAAACCAGGTCGAGATTTCCGTGATTCCTTTGATGCACCTGTGCTTCGTCAAGATGTTCTGGATATCAAAGATCTTGTTGTTGGGCAGAAGCTAGAAGGTGTGGTACGTAATGTCGTTGACTTCGGTGCCTTCGTTGATATCGGGATTCACGAGGACGGCTTGATTCATATTTCTCATATGAGTCGCAAATTTATCAAACACCCCAGTCAAGTGGTGTCAGTCGGAGATTTGGTAACGGTTTGGGTTAAGAAAATCGATACCGAACGTGAAAAAGTCAATCTGTCGCTCCTCGCTCCAGATGAATCTAACTGAGTACGTTCAGTCTGTTTCCCTCGAAGACTTTGGTAGACCTTTCACACACCAAGCCCAGTGGAATTCTCGTCTGCGAACGACAGGTGGACGATTTTTCCCTAAGGATGGGCATTTGGATTTTAATCCCAAGATCTACAATGAACTTGGTTTGGAGATCTTTCGGAAAATCGTGCGCCATGAACTCTGTCACTATCACCTTTATTTTCAGAAAAAGGGGTATCGCCATAAGGACCGAGATTTTAATGAACTGTTGAAAGAAGTGGATGGACTGCGCTTTGTTCCACCTTTGAGAGCCAAAAGTAGTTACCTAGTCTATCAGTGTCAATCCTGCCAGCAATCCTATCAACGAAAGAGGAAGATTGACACGAAACGCTATCGCTGTGGCGTCTGCCGTGGTAAACTCATCATCTTAAATCGGCCTAAGGACTGATGTTCTTGGTTCCGTTTTATGCTATACTACTTGTAAGAATACCGAAAGAGGAAACAATCATGAATACAAAATTTTATAAAATGAGACGAAATCGTATGGTGTCAGGAGTTTTAGCTGGCCTATCAGACAAGTGGAATTTTGATGTAACCCTAGTTCGCTTTCTCTTCGCCATTTTTACCATATCAAATTTTGGAGTTGGTGTGATTATCTACATCATCCTTGCCTCTATCCTGCCAACTAAGGAAGAGATTGAAGCAGAAATGTATGGAACAGGACCACGCAAACGTAAGGAAGCCCAAGCTATTGAAGACAATGATGGCTGGTTTTGGTGAGTCAGATTCGTAAATAGTTTATAGACACTTTTCTTATTTCTCAAAGAAGTCAGAAAAAGAAGTGAACCTTAACCCTTGCATCCGCAAGGGTTTTCTTCTTGCCTTTCTTTTATGGTAAAATATTGATAGCGAAATTGCTTGATATTTTCAATCTTACAAAAATGTAAGATTAAAGTCTCTTTTGTAAGGTTAGGTTATGGCAAGCCGTAATTTTTTGCGATAAACTAGATTCATAAAGAACAAAGGAGCAAAACCATGAAAAGAATTTTACAAAAGAAAACAAGAAAACCAAGTCAAAAAGATATCGAGCGTGTTCAACTGGGATGCGCTATGATGCAAGCACAGTTTCAAATGATGGGATATTAAGAAGGAGAAAATCATGACACTTTTAGATGTAAAACACGTTCAAAAAATCTATAAAACACGTTTCCAAGGCAACCAAGTAGAAGCTCTCAAAGATATTCACTTTGCCGTAGAGAAGGGTGACTATGTTGCCATCATGGGGGAGTCTGGTTCAGGAAAGTCAACTCTGCTCAACATCCTAGCTATGCTGGATAAACCAACTCGTGGTCAAGTTTACTTGAACGGAGTAGATACAGCTACTATTAAAAACTCACGGGCTTCCAGCTTCCGTCGTGAGAAGTTAGGATTTGTCTTCCAAGACTTTAACTTGCTAGATACCTTGTCTGTTAAGGATAATATCTTGCTTCCGTTAGTGTTATCACGAAAACCCATCACAGAGATGATGAAGAAATTGGTGGTAACAGCTGAAAATTTAGGCATCAACCAATTGCAAGAGAAGTATCCTTACGAGATCTCAGGAGGTCAAAAGCAGCGGGTAGCAGTAGCACGCGCTATCGTCACTGAACCTGAAATTCTCCTTGCGGATGAGCCAACAGGAGCCCTTGACTCCAAGTCATCTGCAGCTCTTTTGGATGTTTTTGATGAAATCAATGAGCGCGGGCAAACCATTCTCATGGTAACTCACTCAACCGCAGCAGCCAGCAGGGCCAAGCGCGTTCTCTTTATCAAGGACGGCATTCTTTACAACCAAATCTACCGTGGAGATAAGACAGAGCGTCAGATGTTCCAAGAAATCTCTGATACTTTGACCGTTATGGCAAGCGAGGTGAATTAGTATGTTCCGATTAACCAATAAGTTAGCGGTATCTAACTTGATTAAAAACCGCAAACTCTACTATCCCTTTGCCCTTGCTGTTCTCTTAGCAGTGACCATCACCTATCTCTTTTACTCACTGTCACTTAATCCTAATATTGGCAAGATCCGAGGGGGAGAAAGTATTTCTGCGACCCTTGCTCTCGGTATGGTGGTTGTTACCATCGCTTCTGGAATTATTGTCTTTTATGCCAATAGTTTTGTTATGAAGAACCGCTCCAAGGAGCTAGGTGTATATGGTATGCTGGGTCTTGAAAAGCGCCATTTAATCAGTATGGTTTTTAAGGAGCTTGTTATTTTTGGTTCCTTAACCTTGACAGCTGGTCTCGGCTTAGGAGCCCTCTTTGATAAACTAATCTTTGCCCTTCTTCTGAAGCTGATGAAAATGAAAGTGGAGCTCGTTTCGACTTTCCAACCAATTGTCTTTATCCTAGTTCTCATCGTCTTTGGAGCTATCTTCCTAGGTTTGATTTTTATCAATGCCTTTCGTATCGCCCGCATGAATGCCCTTCAGCTCTCTCGTGAAAAGGCCAGTGGTGAGAAAAAAGGACGTTTCTTAGGCCTTCAAACCATTCTAGGTCTAATCAGTTTGGGAGCTGGTTACTATCTAGCAATAACAGTCGAAAATCCACTTTCTGCTGTTCTGATTTTCTTCGTAGCAGTCTTGCTGGTAATTTTTGGAACTTATCTTCTCTTCAATGCAGGGATTACAGTTTTCCTACAAATCTTGAAGAAAAACAAGCGTTACTATTACCAACCTAACAACATGATTTCCGTATCCAATCTTATTTTCCGTATGAAGAAAAATGCGGTTGGTCTAGCGACGATTGCTATTCTTTCAACCATGGTCTTGGTGACTATGTCTGCTACAACAAGTATCTTTAAAGCCTCAGAAAACTTCAAAAAGGTCATGAATCCACATGATTTCGGGATTACAGGACAGAATGTTGAAAAAGAAGACATAAATAAACTCCTAGACCAGTATGCTAGCGATAAAGGATTGACTGTCACAAAGAAAGAAGTCCTTACATACAGTAACTTTGGTGTGGCAAACCAAGAAGGTACGAAATTGACAATCTTTAAGAAAGGTCAAAATCGTGTTAAACCGAAAACTATTTTTATGGTCTTTGACCAAAAAGACTACGAGAATATAACGGGTCAGAAACTTGGACTTTCAGGCCATGAAGTTGGATTGTTTGCTCAAAACAAGCAACTTCAAGGTCAGAAAGAACTGACTCTGAATGACCAGACCTACACAATCAAAGAAGAAATCAAAAAAGATTTTATTCTTGAACATGTCCCAAATCAGTACAATACTCTAACTTCGGACTATAACTATTTGGTTGTTCCTGACTTGAAAGCCTTTCTAGAACAGCATCCTAACTCTTCCATCTTTAATCAATACTACGGTGGTATGAATGTAACGGCTAGTGAGGACGAGCAACTTAAAATTGCAGATGACTATTCAAAATTCGTTAACAACTTTAATAGAGAATTAAACAAAGAAGGAAGCTATGTTTACGGAAGTAATCTTGTTGATAGCAGTGCGCAGATGAGTGCTCTCTTTGGTGGAGTCTTCTTCATCGGTATCTTCCTCTCTATCATCTTTATGGTGGGAACGGTTCTCGTCATCTACTACAAACAAATCTCTGAAGGCTATGAAGATCGTGAACGCTTCATCATTTTGCAAAAAGTCGGTCTCGATCAAAAGCAAATCAAGCAAACTATTAATAAACAGGTCCTAACTGTTTTCTTCCTCCCATTGCTCTTTGCTTTCCTACACCTTGCCTTTGCCTATCATATGCTTAGTCTCATCCTAAAAGTCATTGGGGTGCTAGATGCGACCATGATGTTGACTGTCACTCTGTCTATCTGTGCTATCTTCCTCATCGTCTATGTTCTAATCTTTATGATTACCTCAAGAAGCTATCGCAAGATTGTGCAAATGTAAAAAAGATACCTCGATATTTATCGAGGTATTTCTTTTATCTTAAATGCTGAAGAGTTGTCCAAACAGGTAAGTCACTCCCATGGTCAGAAGTCCGATACAGAGGTTACGGATCATAGCTGTTTTTGTAGGAGCCTTGCCTAGTTTAGCACTGGTATAGCCAGTGACGAGAAGGGAAAGGGCCACGATAAAGACAGTAGCAGGAATGCGATAGTCACTTGGAAAGATAGTGATCGAAAGCATAGGAGGAAGACTTCCCAGTACAAAGGCGATAAAGCTAGAGATCGCAGCATGCCAAGGATTGGTAAATTCTTCGTACTCGATACCGTATTTTTCCTCGACCAAGGCTTTGAGTGGATTTTTTAAAAAGGCCTTGTTGGTCAAGAGTTGGGCGGACGTTTCACACTCACCATTTTGAAGGTAAGCAGCATAGAGGGATTGTTTTGCAGATTCGATGTCTTTATCCAAGAGTAACTGTTCTCTAGCAACAGCGGCTTCTTCCGTGTCTTTCTGAGTGGATACAGAGACATATTCGCCACCCGCCATAGAAAAAGCACCAGCGAGGATAGCCGCTAAACCTGATAAAAAGATAATCCAGATATTGCTTGTCGCACTGGCAACGCCGATAACGACTCCAGCGATGGAAATAATTCCATCATTGGCACCGAGAACACCCGCTCGTAGGATATTGAGTCGGCCTGCAAAGTTTGCATCAATTTCATGTTTTATTTCTGTCATAGTCATCTCCTTTCTCTTCATTATAGAGAAAAGGGTAGGGGAATACAAATTTTTTAAACTATCTGAAAAAAGTTCTACGATTCTAATTTTTAGGCCCTTTGAAGTTTCTCCGAAAAAGTAGTGCTATCCTACTGTACTGGACCTTTTTAAACTTATCTATGGTATAATAGAAGATAGATTTATCAATTGGAGAATAAAGGATTTTATGATTAAACTTGTAGCAACCGATATGGATGGTACCTTTCTAGATGGAGAGGGTCGGTTTGATATGGAACGCCTTAAAAACGTACTTGTTTCCTACAAGGAAAAGGGGATTTATTTTGCAGTGGCTTCAGGTCGCGGTATTCTGTCCCTGAAAAAGTTGTTTGCGGATGTGCGTGATGAAGTGATTTTTATAGCTGAAAATGGGAGCTATGTTGAGTTTCATGGTGATGATATGTACGAGGCTACTATGTCTCGGGATTTTTACTTGAGCACTTTTGAAGCCTTAAAGAAATCGCCCTATTTTGATGAAAGAAAAATGCTCTTGACTGGGAAAAAAGCTTGTTATGTATTAGACACAGTGGATGAGACCTATCTGATGTTTAGCCGTCACTACAATGAAAATATTCAAAAAGTAGCAAGTTTAGAAGATATCACGGATGAGATTTTTAAATTCACTACTAACTTCACAGAAGATACGATAGAAGCTGGTGAGGCCTGGGTCAACGAAAACGTTTCTGGTGTGAAAGCCATGACAACAGGTTTTGAATCCATCGATATTGTCTTGGACTATGTTGATAAGGGTGTAGCTATTGTTGAGCTAGCAAAAAAACTGGGGCTTAGCATGGATCAGGTCATGGCGTTTGGAGATAATCTTAATGACCTTCACATGATGCAGGTTGTTGGTCACCCAATCGCTCCTGAAAATGCGCGACCAGAGATTTTAGAATTGGCAGAGACAGTGATTGGCCACCATAAGGACCAGTCAGTGATGGCTTATATGGAGGGCTTGTAATGGCAGATATTAAATTGATTGCATTGGACTTGGATGGTACCTTGCTGACAACGGATAAAAAGCTGACAGATCGTACTAAGGCAGTCCTCAAAGCTGCGCGTGATCGTGGCATCAAGGTCGTACTGACAACAGGACGCCCTTTGAAGGCCATGGATTTCTTTCTCCATGAGCTAGGGACTGACGGTCAGGAGGATGAGTACACCATCACCTTTAATGGTGGTCTGGTACAGAAAAATACAGGAGAGATTCTCGATAAAACCGTCTTTTCAATCGATGATGTGGCGAGATTATACGAGGAAACTGAAAAACTCGGACTTCCATTAGATGCCATTTCAGAAGGTACAGTCTATCAAATCCAGTCGGACCAAGAAAGTCTCTATGCTAAGTTCAACCCTGCCTTGACTTTCGTGCCTATCGCTTTTGAAGATCTATCTAGTCAGATGACGTATAATAAATGTGTGACCGCTTTTGCCCAAGAACCTTTGGATGCAGCGATTCAACAGATTTCTCCAGAATTGTTTGACCAATATGAAATCTTCAAATCGCGTGAAATGCTATTGGAATGGTCACCGAAAAACGTCCACAAGGCAACAGGTTTAGCGAAATTAATTAAACACTTGGGTATCGACCAAAGCCAAGTCATGGCTTGTGGGGACGAGGCCAATGACCTTTCCATGATTGAGTGGGCAGGTCTGGGAGTTGCCATGCAAAATGCAGTTCCAGCAGTTAAGGCAGTTGCCAATGTTATTACCCCTATGACCAACGACGAGGAAGCCGTTGCCTGGGCTATCGAAGAATACGTGCTAAAGGAGAACTAAAATATGGGATTATTTGACCGTCTATTCGGAAAAAAAGAAGAGCCGAAAATCGAAGATATAGTAAAAGAAGCTCTGGAAAATCTTGATTTGTCAGAAGAGGTTGAAGAAAACCAAACGGTAGTCGAAGAAACTTCTCAAGAAGAGACAACAAGAGACAAAGTGGAAGAAACACTTGCTCAAGAAGAAATTTCACAGGTATCTACAGAAGAGGTTATTGAACCAGAAGCAGTGGAGGAAGCTGCTCAAGAGGATCTTGAGCTAGAACCTGATGAATTGGAACAATTCCAAGAGCCGGAAGAAATTCTTGAAGAAGAGAACCAAGAAACTGTAGAGTTCGAAGAAGAGCTAGCTTCTGAAGTTGTAGAAGAAGAAAGTCCCCAGGTTGAAGAAACCGTTCAGGAAAAATATGACCGCAGTCTCAAGAAAACGCGTACGGGATTCGGTGCTCGTTTGAATGCCTTCTTTGCCAACTTCCGTTCTGTCGATGAAGAATTCTTCGAAGAATTGGAAGAACTGCTCATCATGAGCGACGTCGGTGTGCAAGTCGCTTCAAACTTAACAGAAGAACTACGTTATGAAGCTAAACTCGAAAACGCTAAGAAACCTGACGCACTTCGTCGTGTCATTATCGAGAAATTGGTTGAGCTCTATGAGAAAGATGGCAACTACGATGAACAAATCCATTTCCAAGATGGCTTGACAGTCATGCTCTTTGTCGGTGTTAATGGCGTTGGGAAGACAACTTCTATTGGGAAATTAGCTCATCGCTACAAACAAGCTGGCAAGAAAGTCATGCTGGTTGCGGCAGATACCTTCCGTGCAGGGGCAGTGGCCCAGCTAGCAGAATGGGGCCGTCGTGTGGATGTTCCTGTTGTGACAGGGCCAGAAAAGGCTGATCCAGCAAGTGTGGTCTTTGATGGGATGGAACGTGCTGTAGCTGAAGGGATTGATATTCTCATGATTGATACAGCAGGTCGTCTGCAAAACAAGGACAACCTCATGGCCGAGTTGGAAAAGATTGGTCGCATCATCAAGCGTGTCGTTCCTGAGGCACCCCATGAAACTTTCTTGGCACTCGATGCTTCAACTGGACAGAATGCCTTAGTACAAGCTAAAGAATTTTCAAAAATTACCCCTGTTACCGGTATTGTATTGACCAAGATAGACGGAACTGCCCGAGGTGGTGTTGTTCTGGCTATCCGTGAAGAACTCAATATCCCAGTGAAATTGATTGGTTTCGGTGAAAAAATCGATGATATTGGGGAATTTAACTCAGAAAACTTTATGAAGGGTCTCTTAGAAGGCTTAATTTAATACAAAATAAATATCCTGCAAGTCATCTTGCAGGATATTTTTGCTATTCTAAACGGCCATCTTCACGATAGGCGATATCTGGTTGCCAGGTCCATTTGGCTCCATACTTCTCAAGTAAGTCAAAGCTAGCTTGTGGCCCCATACTTCCGGCTTTATAATCGTAGAGTGGAGTACCGTTTTCAGCCCAGAGCTCTTCGATACGGTCAATCAATTTCCAAGAAGCACTTACCTCATCCCAGTGGCTAAAATTGGTTGAGTTGTTGTTCAAGACATCATAGATTAATTTCTCGTAAGGATCTGGTGAGGCCCCAGTAGCAGTAGCATCTGTACGGTAATCCAGAGAGCTTGGTGCCAAGTTAAATTCTTCACCGACTTGTTTACCATTGAGGCTGAGAGAGAATCCTTCAGTTGGTTGGATATAGATGGTCAAGATATTTGGGGCTAATGGTTCTCCGAAAATAGAGTCCATTTGCTTAAAGACGATATTGACATGAGTTCCTTTTTCAGTCAGACGTTTCCCTGTACGGAAGAAGAAGGGAACACCACGGAAGCGATCGCTGTCTACAAAGAAGGCGCCAGATGCAAAGGTTTCTGTTGTAGATTCAGGATCGACATTTGGTTCGCTTCGATAGGAAATGTATTTCATGCCATCGATTTTACCAGAGCGATATTGACCACGGATAAACTGTTCTTTCAATTCTTCCTCAGTTGGATGATAGAGGTTTTTAAATACCTTTATCTTTTCAGCACGAATCTCATCTTTTGTAAAGCTAGCTGGTTTGTCCATGGCTAGAAGAGAGAGAAGTTGGAGTGTATGGTTTTGCACCATATCACGAAGGGCACCAGATTGATCATAGTAGCCGCCGCGTTCTTCAACACCCAAACGTTCCGCAAAGGTAATCTGTACATTATCGATGTGTTCGCGATTCCAAACATTCTCAAAGATCATATTGGCAAAACGAACAGCAAAGATACTCTGAATCATCTCTTTACCTAGGTAATGGTCAATTCGGTAGATTTGCTCTTCATCAAAGGCCGCAAGGAGTTCCTCATTGAGTTTGCTAGCTGTTTCGTAGTCTGTACCAAATGGTTTCTCAACAATCAAGCGCTCAAAACCTTTGCCATCTACAATGTTTTCAGATTTGAGGTGCTTTGCAATAGTTCCAAAGAACTGAGGTGCCATAGACAAGAAGAAGAGCTTATTGTGTTCAGCTTGGTATTTTTCATTCAGCTCAGCTTGTAATTGGCGCAAAGCAATGTAATGTTCCGTATCATTCACATCATGGCTTTGATAGTAGAAGTGGCTAGCAAATTCCTGGGCTTGCTCGGTACTATCTGCCAAATCAAGGATGGACTCGACAACTACAGATTCAAAATATTCCTTACTCCAAGGTCTACGAGCTGTTCCGATAACAGCAAAATGCTCAGAGAGATTGCCTGATTTATAGAGTCTGAAAAGGGAAGGGTAGAGTTTGCGTTTAGCTAAATCTCCACTCGCACCGAAAATTGTAACAATAACCTTTGATGACATCTAGCTACCTAATTTCTATATTTTTTCCTAGTCGGACTAGGGATGAGATTTCCTCACTATCATAGTTTTTATTTTATCATAATTTTCAAAAAAATCAAAAAATCCAATACGCAATTAAAAAACTGTAAGGAGAACCTTACAGTTTTGTTTTATACGTTTAAGACCTTGTCCAAGAACTCTTTCAGACGAGGGTGTTGCGGATTGTCGAAGATTTGATCTGGAGTTCCATCTTCTAGGAATTCTCCATCAGCCGTAAAGATAACACGGTTGGCTACCTGACGAGCAAATCCCATCTCGTGGGTTACGATGATCATGGTCATGCCTTGTTCCGCCAATTCCTTCATAACGTTCAGTACGTCTCCGACCATCTCAGGGTCCAGAGCAGAAGTTGGCTCGTCAAAGAGCATGATATCAGGATTCATGGCAAGTCCACGAGCGATAGCTACACGCTGTTTTTGACCACCTGAAAGGCTATCTGGGTTGGCATTAGCTTTATCTGCTAGTCCAACCTTTTCAAGCAACTCCATCCCCAATTTTTCAGCTTCTTCTTTGTTCATCCGTTTGTGCTCAATAGGTGCAAAAGTGATATTTTCTAGGACAGACATGTGAGGGAAGAGGTTGAAGTGTTGGAAGACCATTCCCACGTTTTCGCGAACATGGTCGACATTGGTTGATTTTTCAGTCAAATCATAACCATTCACAGTGATGTGGCCACTCGTTACCTCCTCGAGAAGGTTAAGGCTGCGGAGGAAAGTAGATTTACCAGAACCAGAAGGACCGATGATACAGACAACATCTCCTTCATAGAACTTAGTAGTAATGCCTTTTAAGACTTCATTTTTTCCATAATACTTATGCAAATCATTTACATCAATTTTTAGTTTTGCCATTAACGAATCCTCTTTTCTAAGCGTTTCGCTAGTCTAGTCAAAAGCGTGATAATTACAAGATAGAAGATAGCAAGGATTGCATACATCTTGAAACTTTGGTAGTTACGGGCGATGATGATCTTACCAGTTTGGAAGAGTTCAACCAAACCGATAGCAGAAACGATGGTTGTATCTTTAAGAGCGATAACGAATTGGTTGACGAAGTTTGGCAACATCAATTTAGTTGCTTGTGGCAAGATAATCTTACGCATGGTTTTTCCATAAGAGATACCAAGACTGCGGCTGGCTTCCATTTGACCAACTGGAACAGCTTGAATCCCACCACGAACGATTTCAGCGATATAAGCAGCAGCATTGAGTGAGAGGGCGATGGTACCAGCTACAAAGTCGTTAATTGGACTTTGTTGGCCTGTAATCGACTCAATGAAGTTTGGAATCCCCCAGAAGATGAAGGCTGCAAGAATCATCAAAGGAATTCCACGGATAACATCAACGAAAATCTCAGAGATCAGACGAAGAGATTTGTATGGACTAACGCTAAACATACCAAAGATAATACCTATGACAATGGCAATCGCAAATGAAATAAGGGCTAAAGCAAGTGTGATTCCAAGTCCACTAAGGAGTTGTTTGTAGTTGTTTTGAAGCAAACCCCAGATGGTCGTTTCGTCAACTGTACTTGTAGAAGTAGTTGCTGCTCCGCTAGCTAGATACTTGTCGAGAATTTTTTGAAATTCTCCGTTTGCTTTGAGGTTGGCAAGCCCTTTATTAAACATCTGAATCAATTCAGGATTTGTTCCTTTTTTTACGGCAAAGGCTGTTTCACCAATTGGAGTCCCAGCGATTGGCGTTTTCAATTTTTGACCTTGGCTGATAGAATATTTGAGAACAGGCTCGTCATCCATCACGGCATCGATAGCTCCAGTGTTGAGACTGTCATACATAGATGAGCCATCTGAAAAAGTTTTAATCTTGTAGCCGTATTTGCTTTGATTTTCTGTTAGAAACGTTTGAGAGGCAGTTCCGTTTTTAACACCAACTGTCTTATCCTTGAGATCCTCATAAGAAGCGATGGTGCTTGATTCTTTTACACCAAGAATCGTATTAGCAGTGTAGTAGGAATCAGAGAAATCAAATGTAGCCTTACGAGCATCCGTAACAGACATACCAGCGATGATACCGTCTGCTTGTCCGGCCTGAACAGCACTGATCGCTGCATCAAAACCTGGGTTAGTAATCTCAATTTTGAAACCTTGATCTTTGGCAATAGCTTTAATCAAGTCCATATCAATACCGGTGTACTCGTTGTTTGAATTTTGAAATACAAAAGGTGCAAAAGATGAATCACTTGCAATAGTATACTTAGATTTAACTGTGTCAGCTTTTGCTATTCCTAGTGAGAAAATGGGAAATAAAATGAGCAAACATGCTAGGATTTTTTTCTTCATTTTTAGTCTCCTTTCTGAATATTTTTTAATTATAACAGAAAAAAAGCCAGAAGGCAAATTTTAACGATTTTCATGTAAGAAGATATAACATAGTAGTGTAAATTTGCTAAATCAAGAGATAAAGAATCTAATGGAATTTATGGTAAAATAGAAGAAATAAAAGGCATGCGAGGCAATCATGATTAATAGAATTACAGATAATAAATTTAAACTAGTATCAAAATACCAACCTTCAGGAGATCAACCCCAAGCAATTGAGCAGTTGGTTGATAATATCGAGGGTGGAGAAAAGGCTCAGATTCTGATGGGGGCGACGGGTACAGGGAAGACCTATACCATGAGTCAGGTCATTTCCAAAGTCAATAAACCAACTTTGGTCATTGCCCATAACAAAACTCTAGCTGGTCAGCTCTATGGGGAGTTCAAGGAATTTTTCCCTGAAAATGCTGTTGAGTACTTCGTATCGTACTATGATTATTACCAACCCGAGGCCTATGTGCCTTCTAGTGATACCTACATTGAGAAGGACAGTTCTGTTAATGACGAGATTGACAAGCTTCGTCACTCAGCGACTTCAGCACTTCTGGAGCGTAACGATGTCATCGTCGTGGCTTCTGTCTCTTGTATCTATGGTTTGGGTTCTCCTAAGGAATACGCTGACAGTGTTGTCAGTCTGCGTCCAGGTCTTGAAATTTCTCGTGATAAACTTTTGAATGATTTGGTTGATATCCAGTTTGAACGCAATGATATTGATTTCCAACGGGGAAGATTTCGAGTTCGCGGGGATGTGGTGGAAATTTTCCCAGCTTCCCGAGATGAACACGCTTTTCGAGTGGAGTTTTTCGGGGATGAGATTGACCGTATCCGTGAAGTTGAGGCTCTGACTGGTCAGGTATTGGGGGAAGTGGATCATTTGGCGATTTTCCCTGCCACTCACTTTGTGACCAATGACGACCATATGGAAGTTGCGATTGCGAAGATTCAAGCAGAGTTGGAGGAGCAGTTGGCTGTCTTTGAAAAGGAAGGCAAACTGCTAGAGGCCCAGCGTTTGAAACAGCGGACAGAGTATGATATTGAGATGTTACGTGAGATGGGTTATACAAATGGGGTTGAGAACTACTCACGCCACATGGATGGTCGTAGTGAAGGAGAGCCTCCTTATACGCTTCTTGATTTCTTCCCAGATGATTTCTTGATCATGATTGATGAAAGTCACATGACCATGGGGCAGATTAAGGGCATGTACAATGGAGACCGTTCACGTAAGGAAATGTTGGTCAATTATGGTTTCCGTTTGCCTTCTGCCTTGGACAATCGTCCTCTCCGTCGGGAAGAGTTTGAAAGCCATGTGCACCAGATTGTTTACGTTTCAGCGACACCAGGCGACTATGAAAATGAACAGACCGAGACAGTGATTGAGCAAATCATTCGTCCGACAGGTCTTTTGGACCCTGAAGTGGAAGTCCGTCCAACTATGGGACAGATTGATGACCTCCTAGGTGAAATCAATGCCCGTGTTGAAAAAAATGAGCGAACCTTTATCACAACATTGACTAAGAAAATGGCAGAAGACTTGACTGATTACTTCAAGGAAATGGGGATCAAGGTCAAGTATATGCACTCGGACATCAAGACCTTGGAGCGGACGGAGATTATCCGTGACCTGCGCTTGGGTGTCTTTGATGTCTTGGTCGGAATTAACCTGCTCCGTGAAGGGATTGACGTTCCTGAGGTAAGCTTGGTTGCCATTCTCGATGCTGATAAGGAAGGTTTCCTTCGTAACGAACGTGGTCTCATCCAGACCATTGGACGTGCTGCCCGTAATAGCGAAGGACATGTCATCATGTATGCGGACACGATGACTCAGTCTATGCAACGTGCTATCGATGAAACGGCCCGTCGTCGGAAAATCCAGATGGCCTATAATGAAGAACATGGTATTGTACCACAAACCATTAAGAAAGAAATCCGTGATCTTATTGCCGTGACCAAGGCAGTTGCCAAGGAAGAGGACAAGGAAGTCGATATCAATAGTCTCAACAAACAAGAACGCAAAGAACTCGTCAAGAAACTAGAGAAACAAATGCAAGAAGCCGTTGAAGTGCTTGACTTTGAATTGGCTGCTCAGATACGTGATATGATGTTGGAAGTCAAGGCGTTGGATTAGAATAGAATATAAAGGTTAAAAGAATGACTAATACAGAAAATAAAGAATTTCCTGTTTGGGGTCAATATCCAAAAAAGAATCCCAAATTTAAATATGTTAGAGCTAAACTCAAAGATGAAATTATTCCTGATATTTCTGATGAAGATTTTAGAGCACTATCTGACTTTCCTTTGATTTATATTTATATATCCCCTATTCAAAGTGATGGAAGAAGGTATTATTATATAGGTCAAACTATTAATGTGAGTAGGAGAACTAAAGAGCATAGTGAAAAGTTAAAAAAAGAAAATTATGAACGTTTTAAAGAATTTATAAATGGTGAGTATATAGCTTTTTATGGAGAGAATATATCTCAAAATTTAAATTATATCGAAAAAATTTTGATTTTAACATTTATAGAAGAATTTAATTTTTTAAATTTTGTAAACATGAATAAAGATGGTGATTACGTTGGAAAATTACTTGCAAACAAAGATAGAGGTAATGAATCTGGAAAATATCAAGCATTAAGAGAAGTTGTTGAAAAAGATGTAATCAATAATATTCTTAAATTTTTACAAGAAAATAAATTAATTGATGATAAACCAAATTTAAAGCGAGTAACTTCAAGTTTGTTTGCGGAAAGTCCTTTCTTTGATCTTACAGATAATCAAAATGATATATTAGAAAAAATTTTAAAGAATCAGAAAAAGCACATTCATCTTATTAAAGGTGGGGCTGGAACAGGGAAAACTGTCCTATTATTACATCTTATTGCTCGTTTAAAATTAGAAAAATCTAATTCTCAAATTGCTATATTTGTAAGGAATATACATAGAGATAGATTTAAAAAAATTTTAACTAGTTACGGATTGAAACCAAATAAAAACAATATAGATATTGTTACTTTTGATAAATTAAAAAATACTAACAAAAAGTTTGATTATATTTTTATTGATGAGGCTCAACGAACAACAAGATTAACTGAGAATTTAATCTATCCTACAGGTGCCAAGCATGATACAGATCTTTTGAAAAAAATTAATGGAATTCCTAATAATAAAAAAAATTTAACGAAGGAAGAGTTTGACAAACTACCTTATCCATCTGTTTTAGACTATATCAAAAAGAAATTCGATGATTCACAATTAATAATTTCTTATAATAATACTCAATGTTTAAGAAAAGTTGATAATAAATATGTTGAAGAAGCTTTTAAAGATGTTCAGAGTGTTGTTAATAATACTCCTGAATTAGAACCTCAGCTCAGAATTTTAAAAAATAATGATAGTAAATTTGCAAATAAGTTTATAACATTTATAAAGGATTTGTTAGGAATAGAATATCAAAAAGATTTGGATGATAGCTTTGTTTCTAAATATAAAGATTTGGGAGAAAAAGGATATTTTAAAATAGCAAGAAATACAGAGGAGTGGGCGCAATATGTAACAGATAAGCAGTCAAGATTTTCCGAAAAAAAATCATTACGATTAGCTGGTTATTGTAAACCCTTAAAAAAGGATAAAGTATTTTTAAAAGTTGAATCTACTGGGGAAGTGTTGAAATGGAGTAAGAATGGGAAAAAGTATAGAGAATATGCAAACAAAACAAAAGAAGTGGGAAATGTTTATGATATCCATGGTTTTGATGTAGATTTCACATCAGTCTATATTGGTAAAGATATCTATTTAGATGACAAAGAAAAATGTATAAAAGTTGATAAAGATAATTTTTTTGATTCAGCAACTAAAAAAGGTGTCAATCAGATTGATGAATATGTCAAAAATGCTTATTATATTTTATTAACAAGAGCAGTATATGGTCAAATAGTTTATATAGAGGATGATAAACTAAGGAAGTTTTTATTAAAAATATTTCCAGCTGATAAAAATTAATAGTTTGTGAAAGAATATATTAATTCTTAATAAATTTAAGTAACCGTCGAAGTGCTTGCCTTTGAACTAGCAGCCCAGATTATGGATATGATGCTGGAAGTGAAGGCGTTAGATTAAAATAGAACTTAAAGGAGAAAATATGTCCCGTGCCCAATCAACTATTTTAACCAATATCTGTCTAATTGAAGACCTTAAAAATCAACGTGTAGTCATGCAATATCGTTCTCCTGAAAACAATCACTGGTCTGGCTACGCTTTTCCAGGAGGTCATGTTGAGAATGGCGAGGCCTTTGCCGAGTCTGTCATTCGTGAAATATACGAAGAAACTGGTTTGACCATTCAGAATCCCCAACTAGTCGGCATTAAAAATTGGCCCTTAGATACAGGTGGGCGCTACATCGTCGTTTGCTATAAAGCGACAGAGTTTACTGGAAATCTCCATTCCTCAGAGGAAGGAGAAGTATCTTGGGTGCAAAAAGACCAGATTCCAAACTTGGATCTGGCCTATGATATGTTACCTTTGATGGAAATGATGGAAGCACCTGACAAGTCTGAGTTCTTCTATCGCCACCGTACAGATGATGGCTGGGAGAAAGAAATTTTCTAGTCTTTTACCAAATAACCTAACTGATCCAAGGCCTCCTCAATATAGTGGAGGTCTTGTTGTGTCTCGGCTTCAACAAGGTGGTAATGGATGCCGTCTGTCAATTCAGAAAGGGGTCTAAAGTCTGAGTTCTCAACTTGCTCCAGAAAATGCTGGACATCTCGGCGGCAGGTGAGTTTGAGATGGGTTTCAATTTCGCCATAAACGGGATGATCGATTAAGATATTTTGAACGCGTCCGCCATTATCTACAATGGCTAGAAGTTCCTGCCCGATTTCTTCCAGTTCATGTTTCACTTTAAAGAGTTTGTGAACGTAGGGGCTGGCATCATTTTCTTTGTAGATATAACCACGATTGGTGGATAGGATAGGAGCCCCATCTGCTCGGAGAATAGCAATATCCTGTACAATGACTTGACGAGTAACATGAAAATGCTCAGCCAAGGTTTGACCATTGAGGGCCTTTGGTGCCTCTTTTAATAGTTTGAGAAGAGCTTGTTTGCGATCCTTTGTCATAGTTTTTCCTTTTAGCGACGTTTTCGAAGCACTTTATAGACAGCTAGTGCTAATGTATAGTCTACCATACTATGGACAATTGTTCCAAAACCGACTAGGACGAAGAGAACATAAAACATATTTTCAACGTTTGTCCCTGAAGTAGCATAGAAGATGATACAAGCTAGTACTTCAGCGATAGCATGAACAAGCCCCAAAACAAAGTTAAAAATCCAAGATGCCTTTGGTTTATCCAAGGTTTCAGGGAATTTCTTTAAGTAAAATGCTCCCAAAATACCAAAAACGATGTGAGAAAAGGCGCGTAGGACGATAACCATAGGGTAGCCTGCCATCAGGAAGCCGAGACTAGAAGCAATAATCACAAAAGCAGCCATCAAAGGCGATAGGAACATGGCGATAAAGATGGGGATATGACTTCCCAAGGTGTAAGAAGCCGGTGGGATGACGATTTTAAAAGGCATAATGATTGGAATCAAAATCGCGATTGCAGTGAGTAGGGCAGTCATGGTCATAAACTGCGTTTTTTTCCGTATATCCATAAGAACCTCCATTTATCTGTATATACATAAGTATAGTACAATAAATAATCAGTTAAGTCAAGAAGCATTAGTGATTTTTAAGGGATATTTGATTAAAATATGGTAAAGAATACTGGGAACTTAATTCTTATGTTTTAACTACTAAACTCCACCTTCAGGACGAAAGTGGAGTTGTTTTTTTATTTCTTCAAGGTTTCGAGACGTGGGACAATTGCTACAGTCAGGATAGCTGAGATAATCAATTCAGCGATTGAGTTTGTAGAAACAACGGTTGCTAGGAGTTTTTGGATATTGCCATCGAAGACATTTCCAAAAAGGAAGAAGATGCCCCCAAGGACAAAGATGGAGTTGGTAAGGGAACCAAGGGCACCAGCTAGGATTAGCCCAGTTTTATTTTTCATTAGTTTATAAACCAAGTAAGGTGTCAGACCGATCAAAATGCGAGGGACAATAGCTATAATCGCAGAATAGATGTTTCCGTTTGGTACGAAAGGTGAGAAGAGGTAGCTGGTTGGAAGGATGGTAATTGTGTTTACCGTTAAGCTCAATAGTCCCATCAAGAAACCAAGTGTAACACCAACTCGTGGGCCGTAAATAATACTTGCAATAATAACAGGAATATGCACGATGGTTGGTTTGATTGGAAATGGGAAAAGGTTAAAGAGGAGAGAACTCAAAAAGTGGATAACGAGCATAACTGCAAAAAAGATAGCAATCGGTGCAATATTAGAGCGTTTGTTCATCGAGGGTTTCCTTTATTCTTTCTAAAATAGTATTCAGGTCAGCTAGGGCGCCTTTGCCGTGATCTCCACAGGCTAGTAGAGATTCCTTGGGATAGATGATCTGATAACCATAGGTCACTAATGTTTTTAGGTTATCCTGAGTTGCCGGATGGTCATACATCTTTGTATTCATGGCTGGCGCGACTAACTTTTTGACGTGGTTTGGTAGGGCAAGCGCTGTGCTTGTCACCATATTGTCAGCAAATCCGTGTGCTAGTTTGGCAATGGTATTAGCAGTAGCAGGAACAACAATAAAAAGGTCAGTCCTTTTGCCTAGTTCGATATGATTGACTTGATCAGGATAAGGTTCCTTCATGACATCAAGGTGGACCGGATTTTGAGAGAGGACCTGTAGTGTCAACGGTTGGATAAACTCTCTCGCTGCCTCAGTCATTAAAACAGTGACATGATGGCCCTGTTTCTTCAAGGAACTGACTAGATCAGCTGATTTATAGGAGGCAATGGAACCTGTCACCGCGATGAGAATATTTGCCATGGCTTTCCTTTCTATGAATCGTATGCTTGAATTTTTTCAAGAAGGAGGTTTGCTATTTCCTCTTTGGTTTGAACGGTTTGGAGTTGCTCTTTCTCAACAAAGATTGCTTGATGCTGATTTGCTGAAATTTGAGTCAGGTCATTTGCGATGATTAAGTCTGCTTGGTTCTTGATAAGACTCTTTCGTGCGATCTCAATGAGATAATCCTCAGAGACATCAACCAGCAGTTTGAAACCAATCAGATGAATGGCAGGATTCCATTCCTTGACCAGAGAGATAATTTTGGGTGTTTTTTTCAGGAATAAAACCTGAACCTCATCAGTTGAAGAAATCTTAGACTCATTGTTTTGCTTGTCTAAAAATTCTTCTAGATTAGAGCTAGCCTGTACTTCCTCAAGCCCTGTCATATAAGCAGGAGTGTAGTCAGAAACTGCCATAGAATGAATCAGGATCTGATAATTCGGAACTCGCTCTTTCATCTCTAAAAGAAGATCATGAGTATTTTTGATTTCTCGAATGGTTAAATGGGGATGAGGTTCTGGCTTAAGAGCTCTGGTAGTTGTTATCAAACAAACCTCATGACCAGAAGCAAGCAAGGTTCCTGTGATGATTTTTCCCAAGCGACCTGTGGAATGGTTCGTGATAGAGCGGACGCTATCAATAGCTTCACTCGTACCGCCCGACGTAACTAAAATTTTCATAGGACTATTGTACACAAAAATGATATGCAAGTCAAAGAAAGCATTTAAAAGAAAAATATATTATTATTGACATTTATAGTAATAAATAAGATAATGAATCTAAGTAAATTAAAAGGGGTATATTATGGATTTTTTTAAATTTGCAGACAACATTGCAAAGGAAGCTGGTAAAGTATTGAATGATGTCGGTTCTGCTACTAGCGAAGCTTTAAATGAAGCGAGTAAATTTACTGGAGAAGTTATTACTGAATCTGTAAAAACTATAGGTGAAGTATCAAGCCAAGTTGGTAATGTTGTCTCAGACGTCTCAGAGAAAGCTGTTGGAGTTGCCGGAGATGTAGCACATCAGATAACTAATGTGACTTCTGAAACATTTAACGAAGCTGGGAAAATAGCGAATAATACAAAAGAACAAATTGAATCGGTAGACCTTTTTAATTCTAAACTAAGACAAGAAGCTGTTGATGGATATAATGAAGCTATTAGTTGTTATAATGAGGAAGCTGATAGCTTGGCTAATAAATCAATAGAGCTTTATCAGGTTAGGGATAAAGCTATCAAAGTTGTAAAAATTGTTGAAGAAAGAATTAACAAACTAGCAAATAAACCAAAAGAGTTTGAAACAAAATTAGAAGCAATTGATGTTGAAATTCAAAATTTTGAAGACAAGCAAATTGCTATTTCACAGTCAATTAAGGAAGCTGAATTAGCAAGTGGTAGCACAGCGGCTACGGCTTCACTTAGCGCATTAGGAGTAACAGTTGCAACTTTAGGGCCTACTGCCGCTATGGGTGTTGCAACTACATTTGGTGTTGCATCAACAGGTACTGCAATTTCAAGTTTGTCAGGTGCTGCAGCAAATAGCGCCGCTCTGGCTTGGTTAGGTGGTGGAAGTGTAGCAGCTGGTGGCGGTGGAGTGGCAGCCGGTAACGCATTTTTAGCATTGGCTGGTCCTGTCGGTTGGGGAATTGCAGGCGCTATGTTGACCGCTTCTATAGGCGCTGGTGTAGTAGCTAATAGGAAAAATGAAGAAGTTGCAAAAGAGGCTATAGAGGAACAGAAAAAGGTAGAATTGTTGGCTAGACAACTTAAAGAAAAAGTAATAGAAGTTACGGAATTAATAGGACTAACTGAAAAACAAACAGAAGGAATTTATTTAGCCAATTTATCTTTAACTGGAATGGACTATAGCTTATTTACTGATGACGAAAAATATCAAGCAGGTGCTTTAGTGAATTCAACTCTATCATTGACTGCTATGGTAAATAAGGAAATTAGAATAAATGAGTAACCAGATTATTAATCAAGCTTTTAACCAAGGTATTGGTGCATATGTCAATTGTTTAAATAACTTGAGAATTCAAGATTTACATAATGCTATGAAAATCATAGAGGATGAAGCAAGCAGAGTCATCTTAAACAAGGACAATGCCTCAAAGATTTTAAACTATACGAGAGACAATATTGAAGATGTTATTATAAAGAAGCGTGGAGGAGACTACGGTGGTCACGGGTTTATCGCTGAATTTGCAGAAGCAGGGATTGTAAATGCGAGGAGAGCCATTGAAGGATTAAATCCTATTGTAAAAGTATTGAATGATAATGGACCAGCCGATTTATTAATTGGTAGAAATACCATTCAAATGAAGTTTTATAATAATTTACGTGATGAACTAGATCAATCGTTTCTTTACAGTGCAAAAATGAAAATGATGTTTCCAAAAGATCACGTGCTAGTATTTGAAAAAATAATGGCTGGAGCAAAAGAAGTAGAATTTAATGGTAAAAGATTATCTATTAAACAAATTACGGATATACGGCAAACAATCAATGACATTACCAAAAGTAAAGGACTTACTTCATACAAATCTTGGATGAAATCTTCTGTTCTAAATTATAATGATGCTCAAAAAAATTCAATTCATTCTCTTTTAGATTCTGAAAAGAAGAATATTCGTAAAACAGTTAGACTGAAACAACAAGAATTAAATGGAAAACGATTAGTAGCGCAAAAACATGCATTACCAAATTTAAAAGAAGCTGGCAAGGTTGCAAGAAACGCAGCGTTTTTACAGGGTGGTTTAGCTTTGTTGTCAAGTGTATATGGAAAATACAAAGAAGGAAAAAGTATTTTTGAATTCGAAGAATCAGATTGGTTAGATTGTGGATTGAATTCATTACAAGGCGTTGCAAGTGGAGCAATATCAGGATATTCAATTTACGGATTAACAAATATTTTTGGTATTAGCGCTCCAAATGCCAGTGCTTTAGTAATGGCTACTTATGGAATGATTGATGTTGTTTTGAGATTTAGATCTTCTGAAATAACTCAAGATGAACTTATGAATCTCTTGACATTAAATGTAATAGATGCTTCCTTTGCAACAATTGGTGCTTGTATTGGTCAAGCAATGATTCCTATACCAGTTCTAGGTTCTATAGTAGGTTCAATAGCAAGCTCAATTATTTGGGAAATAGGGAAGGGAATATTAAATGATAGCGAACAAAAAATAATTCAAGACTATAAGGAAAATCTGAATAATTACATAAAAATTTTAGATAAGCATTATCTTGCAATTTATAACGAAATCATAGAAAAATATAAAAAACTGGGTGAAATACAAGAGTATTCGTTTGATTTGTCAATAAATACTAAACTTAGATTTGAGTACTCTATTGAGATGGCGGAAAATTTAGAAATCGAAGATAAAAAAATTCTCCATGATTTATCTGAAATTGATAGTTATTTTCTTGACTAGAATATTTTCAGATTCTTTATAGTCTAAAACTGTAAAAGCATATAAAATTTTTGAAAGGGCTCTAAAAATCTTGAAATTCAGGATATTTACGAACGTTTTTAGAGTTTATGGATGTTAAAAATCTTGTTTTGTGTTATAATGAATTATCACATTAGAGATTAGAGGAGTTTGTTATGAAAACAGATATTGAAATCGCGCAGAGTATTGAGTTAAAGCCAATCGTTGATGTTGTGGAGAAGCTTGGTATTTCTTACGACGATTTGGAATTGTATGGAAAGTATAAGGCTAAGCTCAGCTTTGATAAAATTCGTGCAGTTGAGAGTAATCCAGTTGGTAAATTGATCTTGGTAACTGCCATCAACCCAACACCTGCTGGTGAAGGGAAGTCTACCATTACTATTGGTCTTGCGGATGCTTTGAATAAGATTGGCAAGAAGACGATGATTGCTATCCGCGAACCGTCTCTTGGTCCAGTAATGGGGATCAAAGGTGGTGCAGCCGGTGGTGGTTATGCCCAAGTGTTGCCAATGGAAGACATCAACCTCCACTTTACTGGAGATATGCATGCTATTACAACTGCCAACAATGCACTTTCTGCCTTGATTGACAACCACTTGCACCAACGAAATGAGCTGGGAATCGACCAACGTCGTATTCTCTGGAAACGTGTCGTGGACTTGAATGACCGTGCCCTTCGTCATGTGACAGTTGGCCTTGGTGGTCCTCTAAATGGTATTCCACGCGAGGATGGTTTCGATATTACCGTTGCTTCAGAAATTATGGCGATTCTTTGCTTGGCGACTGATATTGAAGATTTGAAACGTCGTTTGGCTAATATTGTAATTGGTTATCGCTATGACCGCACGCCTGTTTCTGTTGGTGATTTGCAGGTTGAGGGTGCTTTAGCATTGATTTTGAAAGATGCTATCAAACCAAATCTGGTTCAGACAATTTACGGTACACCTGCCTTTGTACATGGTGGTCCATTTGCTAATATTGCTCATGGTTGTAACTCTGTTTTGGCAACAAGCACAGCCCTTCGCTTGGCTGATTATACTGTTACTGAAGCTGGTTTTGGTGCGGATCTTGGTGCTGAGAAATTCCTTGATATCAAGACACCAAACCTCCCAACTTCTCCAGATGCGGTAGTCATCGTCGCAACACTACGTGCTCTCAAGATGAATGGTGGGGTTGCTAAAGATGCTTTGACAGAGGAAAATGTAGAAGCAGTTCGTGCCGGTTTTGCTAACTTGAAGCGCCACGTTGAGAATATCCGTAAGTTTGGTATTCCAGCAGTTGTTGCGATTAATGAATTTGTCACTGATACAGAAGCTGAAATCGCAGCTTTGAAAGAACTTTGTGCTTCTATTGATGTGCCAGTTGAACTAGCAAGTGTCTGGGCTGATGGGGCAGAAGGGGGCGTTGCGCTTGCCGAAACGGTTGTTAAGACCATCACAGAAAATCCAGCCAACTACACACGTCTTTATGACAACGGCCTTTCTGTCCAAGAAAAGATTGAAAAGATTGTTACAGAGATCTATCGTGGTAGCAAAGTGAACTTTGAGAAGAAAGCTCAAACGCAAATTGCTCAAATCGTTCAAAACGGTTGGGACAAATTGCCAATCTGTATGGCTAAAACGCAATATAGTTTCTCAGACAATCCAAATGCACTTGGAGCTCCAGAAAACTTTGAAATTACCATTCGTGAATTGGTACCAAAATTAGGTGCAGGCTTCATCGTTGCCCTAACTGGTGATGTCATGACCATGCCAGGACTTCCAAAACGTCCAGCCGCTCTTAATATGGATGTTGAAAGCGATGGAACCGTTCTAGGATTGTTCTAATGATATAGATTATTTTAAATGAGTTTGGGAAAGCTTTCCAAGCTCATTTTCGATTTTAGAAAGAGAAATATATGCCAACGATTCGAACAGTAATGGAGTCTGATATTCCAGAACTGCTTGCAATTTATGCCCCCTATGTCCTTAATACAGCCATTACATTTGAATACGAGGTGCCAAGTGTTGAAGAATTTCAAAGAAGAATCCAAAAGACCTTGCTTAAATATCCTTATCTAATGCTAGAGGAAGAAGGCAAAATTTTGGGATATGCCTATGCCTCCACCTATTATGATAGGAGAGCTTATGATTGGTCAGTTGAAGTGTCAATTTACTTGCACCAAGAAGCCAAAGGTCGAGGGTTAGGGAGTCTACTCTATGATTGTCTGGAGGAAGAATTAGTGTCAAGGGGTTACTTACGCTTCTTAGCTTGTATCGCTTTGCCAAATGATAGGAGCATTTTTCTTCACCGAAAGAGGGGCTATGAACAAGTAGCTCATTTCCCTAAGATAGGCTATAAGTTTGAAAAATGGCATGATATCGTTTGGATGCAAAAGTCATTGACTCCTCCTGATGATATGAAAGAGTAGAATTCCACACGCAATCAGTCTAGGTAAAGATATTTTCCCTAATTTCTGATATAATGGAAATATTGACTTCAAGAGTAAGGAAGAGAAAATGAACGCATTATTGAATGGAATGAATGACCGTCAAGCTGAGGCGGTACAAACGACCGAAGGTCCCTTATTGATTATGGCGGGGGCTGGTTCTGGGAAGACTCGTGTTTTAACTCACAGAATTGCCTACTTGATTGATGAAAAAATGGTTAATCCTTGGAATATCTTGGCCATTACCTTTACCAATAAGGCTGCGCGTGAGATGAAGGAGCGTGCTTATGGGCTCAATCCAGCAACTCAGGACTGTCTGATTGCGACCTTTCACTCCATGTGTGTTCGTATTTTGCGTCGTGATGCAGATCACATTGGCTACAACCGTAATTTCACCATTGTAGATCCTGGTGAACAGCGAACCCTCATGAAACGTATTCTCAAGCAGTTGAACTTAGATCCGAAAAAATGGAATGAGCGGACTATTTTGGGGACTATTTCCAATGCTAAGAATGACCTAATTGATGATGTGGCTTACGCTGCTCAAGCTGGTGATATGTACACGCAAATCGTGGCCCAGTGTTATACGGCCTATCAGAAGGAACTTCGCCAGTCTGAGTCGGTTGACTTTGATGATTTGATTATGCTGACCTTGCGTCTCTTTGATCAGAATCCTGATGTTTTGACCTACTACCAGCAGAAGTTCCAGTACATTCACGTTGATGAGTACCAAGATACTAACCATGCCCAGTACCAACTGGTCAAACTCTTGGCTTCACGCTTTAAAAATATCTGTGTGGTTGGGGATGCAGACCAGTCTATCTACGGTTGGCGTGGTGCTGATATGCAGAATATCTTGGACTTTGAGAAAGATTATCCCCAAGCTAAGGTAGTTTTACTAGAGGAGAATTATCGTTCAACTAAAACCATTCTTCAAGCAGCCAACGATGTCATTAAAAATAATAAAAATCGTCGTCCTAAGAATCTCTGGACTCAGAATGCTGATGGGGAGCAGATTATTTACTATCGTGCAAATGACGAACAAGACGAGGCCGTTTTTGTAGCCAAAACCATCGATGAACTTGGTCGAACTCAAAACTTCCTCCACAAGGATTTTGCGGTTCTTTATAGGACTAATGCGCAATCCCGTACTATTGAGGAAGCCCTGCTCAAGTCCAATATTCCTTACACTATGGTCGGCGGAACCAAGTTCTACAGCCGTAAGGAAATCCGTGATATTATCGCTTATCTTAACCTCATTGCCAATTTAAGTGACAATATCAGTTTTGAGCGCATTATCAACGAGCCAAAACGTGGAATTGGCCCAGGAACCGTTGAGAAAATTCGCGACTTTGCGAATATGCAAGACATGTCTATGCTAGACGCTTCAGCAAATATCATGTTGTCTGGCATCAAAGGAAAAGCAGCCCAGTCTATCTGGGATTTTGCCAATATGATTCTGGATTTGCGGGAGCAACTGGACCAATTAACCATTACAGAGTTAGTTGAGGCTGTTTTAGAAAAAACAGGTTATATCGATATTCTCAATGCTCAGGCGACCTTGGAAAGCAAGGCTCGGGTTGAAAATATCGAGGAATTTCTCTCTGTTACCAAGAACTTTGATGACAATCCTGATAGTCAAGAAGAGGAAACAGGTTTAGATAAACTAAGTCGTTTCTTGAATGACCTTGCCTTGATTGCGGATACGGATTCAGGCAGTCAGGAGACATCAGAAGTGACCTTGATGACCTTGCACGCTGCTAAGGGACTCGAGTTCCCAGTTGTCTTTATCATCGGGATGGAGGAGAATGTCTTTCCACTTAGCCGTGCAGCTGAAGATCCAGACGAGCTAGAAGAGGAACGCCGTTTGGCCTATGTCGGTATCACACGAGCAGAAAAGATCCTCTATCTGACCAATGCCAACTCACGCTTGCTTTTCGGTCGTTCAAATTATAACCGTCCAACTCGTTTTATCAATGAAATTAGTTCGGACTTGCTTGAGTATCAAGGTTTGGCTCGACCAGCCAATACTAGCTTTAAGGCTTCTTATAGCAGTGGCGGAGTGGCCTTTGGTCAAGGTATGAGCTTAGCCCAGGCCCTTCAAGAACGGAAACGCAATGCCGCACCAAGCTCTATCCAGTCTAGTGGTCTCCCATTTGGACAATTTGCAGCCGGAAATAAAAAAGATTCGACTGATACAAGTTGGTCCATTGGGGATATTGCTCTTCACAAGAAATGGGGAGAGGGAACGGTCCTAGAAGTTTCGGGTAGTGGTGATACTCAGGAATTGAAAATCAATTTCCCAGAAGTGGGGCTGAAAAAACTCTTAGCCAGTGTTGCCCCAATTGAGAAAAAAATCTAATTTTCCATCCTTCTCACGAATAATAAAGTGAGGAGGATTTTTATGTACAGTATTTCATTCCAAGAAGATTCACTCTTGCCTAGAGAAAGACTAGTTAAAGAAGGAGTAGAGGCTCTGAGCAATCAAGAGTTACTAGCTATTCTGCTCAGAACTGGAACGCGTCAAGCAAACGTTTTTGAAATTGCCCAAAAAGTCTTGAATAGTCTTACCAGTTTAACTGATTTAAAAAAAATGACCCTGCAGGAATTGCAGAGTCTGTCTGGTATTGGACGTATTAAGGCCATTGAACTACAAGCGGTAATTGAACTAGGGAATCGCATTCACAAGCATGAAACCCTTGAGATGGAAAGTATTCTCAGCAGTCAAAAGCTGGCCAAGAAAATGCAACAGGAACTCGGTGATAAAAAACAAGAGCACCTAGTGGCGCTCTATCTCAATACTCAAAATCAAATCATTCATCAGCAAACTATTTTTATCGGATCTGCGACACGCAGCATTGCTGAACCGCGGGAAATCCTTCACTATGCCATTAAGCATATGGCTACCTCAGTGATTCTCGTTCACAATCATCCATCTGGTGCCGTATCTCCTAGTCGAAATGACGACCATGTCACTAAGCTGGTCAAGGAAGCTTGCGACCTGATGGGAATTGTGTTCTTGGACCATTTGATTGTCTCTCACTCGGATTACTTTAGTTACCGTGAAAAGACGGATCTAATCTAGAGTTCGTTAACAACATAGTCAAACAATGTTTTATCTTTTGGGCGATTTTCAAATAGAAATTCTGGATGCCATTGAACACCAAGATAAGGAAAGCCGTCCGTAGTTGTCACAGCCTCAATGATTCCATCTTTAGGATCATGTGCTACAACCTTAAGATTAGGAGCTAGATCTTTAATACTCTGGTGGTGGAAGGAGTTGATATGAGAGATTTCTCCATAGATTTCTCGGAGAATGGTATCAGGCTCCGTTACGAGGCGTTGGGTCGTGTATTCGGCTGAACAGTCCTGCCAATGATCCTCGATATCTTGGTGAAGCGTGCCTCCCATAGCGACATTGAAAAGCTGAGTACCCCGACAAACAGAGAAAATTGGTTTCTTCTGTTTAATCGCTTCTCTGATAAGGGCTAATTCAAAAATATCTCTTTGAAGATGGTAGTCATCGCTGTCAATGGTTTTAGGCTCACCATAGTATTTTGGATCAACATTTTGCCCACCCGTTAGGATGAGCTTATCAATGATACTGATGTAATGGGTAGCCATTTCTTGATCACCAATCGGTAGGATGATTGGAATTCCGCCAGCGTCCTTGACTCCTTCAACAAAGCCCTTTGCTGCATAGCTCATCATGATGTCATCATCTGGATGAGCTTTTTCATTTCCTGTAATCCCAATAACTGGTTTTTTCATAAATGCTTTCGCTTTCTAATCCTCTTTACGCATAAAATAGAGGAGGGTTTGGAGTTCGCTTGTCAAATCGACATACTGAACGACCACATCTTTTGGAAGGTGGAGGTGAACAGGGGAAAAACTGAGAATACCTTTTATACCTGCATCGACCAAAAGATTGGCGACTTCTTGTGATTTAACACTTGGAACAGTTAGGATAGCAGTTTTAACATCTGCTTCTTTGATTTTTTCTTTAATCTGAGAGATACCATAGATTGGAATTCCATCAGGTGTCTGGGTCCCGACTTCTGGATGGTTATCTAGGTCAAATGCCATGATGATTTTCATCTTGTTACGCTCATGGAAGCGATAGTGGAGAAGGGCATGCCCCATATTTCCAATCCCAACCAGCATAACATTCGTAATTGAGTTATCATTTAGGAGATCAGCAAAAAAAGTCATCAGTTTTTTAACATCATAACCAAAACCACGACGACCTAGTTCACCAAAATAGGAAAAATCACGACGAACAGTCGCAGAATCGATACCAATAGCCTCTGCAATTTGCTTGGAGTTGGCACGTTCAATTTTTTCTGCATGAAATCTCTTGAAAATTCGATAGTAGAGAGAGAGTCTTTTTGCTGTTGCTTTTGGAATAGCAGACTGTTTATCTTTCACAAAACCACAACCTTTCTATTCTTCTATTTTATAGAAACATTGTGAAAAAATCAACAAAAACAAGAAAAAACTAAGAAAATCTTAGTTTTTATCTGAAAAATGAGCTTGTGATAGAAAACGGTAGAGATCTCCGACCAATCCTTGATAGATAACTTTATCATCAAAGGTTAATGAAGTGACTAGGAATGTATCTGGAAGAGTTACACAACCTGATAGAGATAACATAAGATCTTCGTAATTTTCAAATTCAAGGGTACGCTCTACTTGATAACTATCTTGATAGGTAAGTTGATACATAGCCAATTATCTTTCTTCTTTTGTGAAGATACCGCGTTCTACAAGGCTGTCCATGAGGAAGTAGAATTTTTCTTGGTGAATATGGTGATCTTCTGATTTAAAGATATTCACCAAACGAAGGCCTGACTTGTCAGTGATGTTGAGTTTAGCACCTGTAAGGTCTTTATTAATGATGATTTTTAGCTTGAATCCTTCACCGCTGTTCGGTACTTTCTCAAGAAGACGAGTCAGTTCGTAGTTTCCAACTTTTGTTTCAAAGAAAGTATTGTCTTTCAGTGTGAACTTTTTGACAGTTGGGCTAAGTGTGTAGTCGTAGCGGCAGTTTTGTAGTTTAATGGTTTTTTCGAATGCCATTAGATTAATCTCCAATAATATTTTTTAAGGTTTGTGCGAGTTGTTTCAGTTCTTCTTCGGTGTTAAGAGGAGAGAGACTGATACGGACAGATTCTTTCAATCGATGTGAATCTGGTCCATAAAATGCTTCAAGCACATGACTGGTTTGCACAATACCAGCAGTACAAGCTGAACCGGTAGAAATTGAAATTCCTTCAAGATCTAACCGTAGTAAGAGCAAATCATTTTTTTGACCAGGAAAGCCAATATTGACAACATAAGGAAGCTGGTGTTGGCTTTCGTTGAGATAGTATTCTAGATCTGCAATCTCATCTAGAAAAGCAGATTTTAATCCCTCTAGTTTTTGGTAATGTTCAGCTTGTTGCTCTAAATCCTCTTTGAGAGCAGCGACCATGCCTACAATGGCAGCGAGGTTTTCTGTTCCAGCCCGTTTCTTTTGTTCTTGGTCTCCACCGTGAAGATAGGAATCAAAGTCCGCGGAAGAAGCATAAAGAAAGCCGATTCCCTTTGGCCCATGGAATTTGTGGGCAGAAGCGCTGAGAAAATCAATTCCTAATTCCTCAGGATGGATAGGAACTTTTCCGATAGCTTGAACAGCGTCTACATGATAAGTCGCAGGATGCTCTTTTAAAACACGTCCAATCTCAGCGATAGGTAAGAGACTGCCCGTTTCATTATTAGCATACATAGTGGAAACGAGAATGGTATCGTCACGTAAGGCCTCTTGAATTTGCTGGGGAGTAATTTCTTGATTTACTGGTTGGATGATGGTCGCTTCAAAGCCAAAATGTTGCACCAGATAATCGATAGTCTCAAGCACAGAATGATGTTCAATAGCTGTCGTGATGATATGTTTTCCACGATTTTGATGACGGAGACAATAGCCAATAATAGCTGTATTGTTGCTTTCTGTACCGCCAGACGTAAAAAAGATATGTTGAGATTTTGTCCCCAATAACTGGGCTAGTTCCTGACGGGCTTCTCGCAAGAGTTTGCCAGCCTGTCGACCATGACTATGAATACTAGAAGGATTACCGTGGGTTTCTTGCATGACCCTGGTCATTTCTGAAATAGCAACTGCTGACATAGGAGTAGTAGCAGCATTGTCCAAATAAATCAAAGAATCACCTTATTTCTTTTTGTTGTAAGCAAAGAGTGGGCTGACGGGCTTTCTTTCATGGATGCGGACGATCGCATCTCCGATTAACTCGCTAGCAGTAATGTAACATACATTTTCAGGAGTTCTTTCTTTGGTTGCTACGGAGTCTGTCACTAGGATTTCTTTGATGTTTGTAGCGTCAAGGAGATCTGCTGCACCTTCAACGAATAAACCGTGACTAGAAACTGCATAAATCTCAGTTGCACCTTCACGTTCAACGATTTTGGCAGCTTCAGAGAAAGTACGACCAGTATTTAGAATATCGTCAATTAAGATAGCCTTCTTGCCTTCGACATCCCCAATGATATAGCCTTCGTTACGATTAGAATCGTCTTGCGCGTAGTCAATGATAGCGATAGGAGCATCAAGGTATTCAGCCAAACTACGTGCACGTTTAACACCAGAGTTCTTTGGACTGACAACAACAACATCGGAGCCAAGGAGTCCTTTATCACAGTAGTGCTTAGCAAATAGAGGAACAGTATAAAGATTATCTACAGGAATATCAAAGAAACCTTGGACTTGAACAGCGTGGAGATCAAGCGTTAGAACACGACTTACACCAGCTTTGACAAGCATATTGGCAACTAGTTTTGCAGTGAGGGGTTCGCGAGAAGAAGCAATACGATCCTGACGAGCATAACCAAAGTAAGGAAGGACAACGTTGATACTATGAGCACTTGCACGTACACAAGCATCAACCATGATCAACAACTCCATTAGGTGGTTGCTAACGGGGTAGCTGGTTGACTGGATGATGTAGACATCGTAACCACGGACACTTTCTTCAATGTTGACCTGGATTTCGCCGTCAGAAAATTGACGAGAAGATAATTTCCCGAGAGGTACACCAACTGTATCCGCAATCTTTTGAGCGATTTCATGGTTAGAGTTTAGGGTGAAAAGTTTCATGTTGTTTCTATCTGACATTATAGACCGTCCTCTGTAAACTTTGTGAATCTTCTTTGAGAAAGTTTTGTTTTTCAAAGCCAGATTCTTTTATTTTTATCTTTTCTATTTTACCAAAAAAAGGAGATTATTTCAGCTTTTTTTCATGCTTTTAATAAAACGAATTAATTTTGAAGGAGCTTTCTGATAGGTTATCTGATTTTCATCTAAAAATCTCTGAAAATCTGCTTTCCCTTTTTCATGGTCAGCGACTTCAAGCTCGAGTTCATAGTCCGTCTGGTCAAAGTAGTGACTTTCATCTAAGGCCATTAAGCCAATCTCAGTTTTCATTTCATAACGTAGAGTGGAAAGGCAACCTAGAACAAGCCAGTCATGGCTTTCGATGCCAATCTTAGCGAGTTTCTCTAGAACGAGCCCTGGAGGTAGTTTTTGTTTTTCTAGGTACGATTCAGCTTCTGGAAGAGTTAGTTTCTGGTTGTATTCCATATTTCCTACAGTTTGAGGCACTTTCAGGGTTAATTCTGCCCAATCTGAAAAGGTGCGAATGCGCATGGCAACCTTCTTTTCACGCAATTTGAAATCTGGCGTATCAATGTAGTAGTTTTTCTGAAGGACGGGTTGGATATGGGAAAACTGTTTTTTTAGATGATCGTATTCCTCTTTTTTCAGTAGTGTTTTCAATTCTATTTCTAAATGTTTCATTTTTTCAACCTTTTCTATATCTTTGAAAGCGATTTATGGTATAATGGACAATGTATTTATTGTATACGAATGTACTGAAAAAATCAAAGATTTTCGACAGATCAATCAAACATTACAAGGGAGAAAGTATGACCATAGAATGGGAAGAATTTTTAGATCCTTACATTCAGGCTGTTGGTGAATTGAAGATTAAACTTCGGGGGATTCGCAAACAGTATCGTAAGCAAAACAAGCATTCTCCAATTGAGTTTGTAACGGGTCGTGTCAAACCGATTGAAAGTATCAAAGAAAAGATGGCTCGTCGAGGAATTACTTATGCAAGTCTGGAACATGATCTGCAAGATATTGCGGGATTACGTGTCATGGTTCAGTTTGTTGATGACGTTAAAGAAGTAGTTGAGATTCTACGTAAACGCCAAGATATGAGAATCGTTCAGGAACGAGACTATATCACTCATCGTAAGGCTTCGGGTTATCGTTCTTATCACGTTGTTGTTGAGTACACGGTTGATACGATCAACGGAGCGAAGACGATTTTGGCGGAAATTCAAATACGGACTTTAGCCATGAATTTCTGGGCTACGATTGAACACTCGCTCAATTATAAATATCAGGGTGATTTTCCAGAAGAAATCAGGAAAAGACTTGAAATCACGGCCAAAATAGCCTATCAATTGGATGAAGAAATGGGTAAGATTCGTGATGATATCCAAGAAGCGCAGGCTCTCTTTGATCCATTGAGCAGAAAACTAAACGATGGTGTAGGAAATAGTGACGATACAGATGAAGAATACAGGTAAACGAGTTGACCTCATAGCGAATAGAAAACCACAAAGTCAGAAGGTCTTGCATGAGCTGAGGGAAAAACTCAAGAAACAACATTTTATACTGAACGATACCAATCCCGACATCGTCATTTCGATTGGTGGCGATGGAATGCTTTTGTCTGCCTTTCACAAGTATGAGAATCAGTTAGACAAGGTTCGATTTGTAGGTGTTCATACAGGGCATTTGGGATTTTACACAGACTATCGTGATTTTGAGTTGGATCAGTTGGTGACCAATCTTCTACTCGATACTGGTGCCAAAGTTTCCTATCCAGTCTTGAATGTTAAGGTAACGCTTGAAAATGGAGAAGTGAAAATCTTCCGGGCCTTAAATGAAGCCAGTATCCGTCGATCAGACCGTACCATGGTTGCGGATATCATCATTAACCATGTTCCGTTCGAGAGATTTCGTGGAGATGGAGTGACTGTTTCAACGCCGACGGGAAGTACCGCCTACAACAAGTCCTTGGGTGGAGCTGTCTTGCATCCTACTATCGAAGCCTTGCAGTTGACGGAAATAGCAAGTCTTAACAACCGAGTCTATCGCACGTTGGGATCATCGATCATTATTCCCAAAAAAGATAAGATTGAACTCTTGCCGACACGCAATGATTACCACACTATATCAGTCGATAACAGCGTCTATTCCTTCCGCAATATCGAACGGATTGAGTATCAAATCGACCATCACAAGATTCACTTCGTAGCGACGCCAAGCCACACTAGTTTCTGGAATCGTGTCAAAGATGCCTTCATTGGCGAGGTGGATGAATGAGGTTCGAATTTATCGCAGATGAACACATCAAAGTCAAAACTTTCCTCAAGAAACATGAGGTTTCTAAGGGACTTCTGGCTAAGATTAAGTTTCGAGGTGGGGCTATTCTGGTCAATGACCAACCTCAAAATGCAATCCATCTCTTAGATATTGGAGATAGGGTTACCATCGATATTCCAGCAGAGGAAGGCTTTGAAACCTTGGAAGCAATTGAGCGTCCACTGGATATTCTCTATGAGGATGACCATTTTCTGGTTTTGAATAAGCCTTATGGAGTTGCTTCCATTCCCAGTGTCAATCATTCCAATACCATTGCCAATTTTATCAAGGGTTACTATGTCAAGCAAAACTATGAAAATCAGCAAGTTCACATCGTGACTAGGCTTGATAGAGATACATCTGGTTTGATGCTCTTTGCCAAGCATGGTTATGCTCATGCACGGTTGGACAAGCAGTTGCAGAAGAAGTCCATTGAAAAACGCTACTTTGCTTTGGTTAAAGGTAATGGACACTTGGAGCCAGAAGGAGAAATTATTGCCCCGATTGCGCGTGATGGAGACTCCATTATTACCAGAAGAGTGGCTAAAGGTGGAAAGTATGCTCATACATCATATAAGATTGTAGCCTCTTATGGAAAGATTCACTTGGTCGATATTCGCCTGCATACTGGACGAACTCATCAGATACGAGTGCATTTTTCTCATATTGGCTTTCCTTTGTTGGGAGACGATCTCTATGGAGGTAGCCTAGACGACGGCATTCAGCGTCAGGCCCTGCATTGTCATTATTTATCTTTTTATCATCCTTTTCTAGAGCAAGATTTGCAACTAGAAAGCCCCTTACCGGATGATTTCAGCAATCTTATTACTCAGTTATCAACTAATACTCTTTAAAATATATCTGGAGTATAATTTATTTTCTTAAAGGAGAAAACTCATGGAAGTTTTTGAAAGTCTCAAAGCCAACCTTGTTGGTAAAAATGCTCGTATCGTTCTCCCTGAAGGGGAAGAGCCACGTATTCTTCAAGCAACAAAACGCTTGGTAAATGAAACAGAAGTAATTCCTGTTTTGCTCGGAAACCCTGAAAAAATTAAAATTTATCTTGAAATCGAAGGAATCATGGATGGTTATGAAGTGATTGATCCCCAACATTATCCTCAATTTGAAGAAATGGTTGCTGCCTTGGTAGAGCGTCGTAAGGGCAAAATGCCTGAAGAAGATGTACGCAAGGTTTTGGTTGAAGATGTCAACTATTTTGGTGTTATGTTGGTATACTTGGGCTTGGTTGACGGAATGGTATCAGGTGCGATTCACTCAACTGCCTCAACAGTTCGCCCAGCCCTACAAATCATTAAAACTCGTCCAAACGTTACTCGTACTTCAGGTGCCTTCCTTATGGTACGTGGCACGGAACGTTACCTCTTTGGGGACTGTGCCATTAACATCAATCCAGATGCAGAAGCATTGGCTGAAATTGCTATCAACTCAGCAATCACAGCTAAGATGTTTGGTATCGAGCCTAAAATTGCTATGCTAAGCTATTCTACTAAAGGTTCAGGATTTGGTGAAAGCGTTGATAAGGTAGTAGAAGCTACTAAAATTGCTCACGACTTGCGTCCTGACCTTGAAATCGATGGTGAGTTGCAATTTGATGCGGCCTTTGTTCCAGAAACTGCAGCACTTAAAGCTCCAGGAAGTACGGTAGCTGGTCAAGCAAATGTCTTTATCTTCCCAGGAATCGAAGCTGGAAATATCGGTTACAAGATGGCAGAACGTCTTGGTGGCTTTGCAGCTGTCGGACCTGTTTTGCAAGGATTGAACAAACCTGTTAACGACCTTTCTCGTGGATGTAATGCAGACGATGTGTACAAGTTGACCCTTATCACAGCAGCCCAAGCAGTTCATCAATAAGATTTAGTCCTCTTTCCCTTGGGAAGAGGCTTTTTAGTACTGAGAAAAGGACAGTTAGGAGCTTCTATGTTATACTAGATGTATGTTAGATTTGAAAGAATACGGTGTTGAGATGTGGCCAGAGGAGAAGATCATTTCTTTTCGTAAAAAACTCCTCAACTGGTATGATGAAAACAAGCGAGATCTACCTTGGCGGAGAAGTAAAAATCCTTATCATATCTGGGTATCTGAAATCATGCTTCAGCAGACCAGAGTGGATACAGTCATTCCCTACTACGAACGATTTTTGGACTGGTTTCCAACAGTAGAAAGTTTGGCGAATGCGCCTGAAGAGCGTCTGCTGAAGGCTTGGGAGGGTTTGGGCTATTATTCTAGAGTGCGCAATATGCAGGCTGCAGCTCAGCAGATTATGGCTGACTTTGGGGGGCAATTTCCAAACACCTATGAAGGCATTTCTAGTCTGAAAGGAATTGGCCCTTACACGGCAGGAGCCATATCCAGTATTGCTTTTAACTTGCCCGAGCCAGCGGTCGATGGCAATGTCATGCGGGTTTTGGCACGCTTGTTTGAGGTTAATCATGATATCGGAGTTCCCAGTAATCGAAAGATTTTCCAAGCCATGATGGAAATATTGATTGACCCAGAACGGCCAGGAGACTTTAACCAAGCTCTGATGGATTTGGGTTCTGATATAGAGGCTCCAGTTAATCCTCGACCAGAAGAAAGTCCTGTTAAGGAATTTAGCGCAGCGTATCAGAATGGAACTATGGATTCTTATCCGATTAAAGAACCCAAGAAAAAACCTCTCCCAATCTATCTAAAGGCTTTGGTTGTGTGCAATGACCGTGGTCAATATTTACTAGAGAAAAATGAAAGTGAGAAACTGTTAGCTGGTTTTTGGCATTTCCCACTGATTGAAGTTGATGATTTCTCTAGCGATGATAATCAACTAGATCTCTTTTCACAAGTCAAAGAGGAAAGCAGAGCTTTTGGACCAAGTCCCCAAGAAAACTTTGAGCAGGATTATGATTTAGAAGTGAATTGGTCCCAGCAAGTATTTGACCAGGTCAAGCATGTATTTAGTCATCGGAAATGGCATATTCAAATCCTAGCAGGTCAAGTGACGGAAACAAAACAGTTTTCTGACAGAGAAGTTCGTTGGGTTTCTCCTCAGGAGTTTTCTGATTATCCACTTGCTAAACCTCAACAAAAGATTTGGCAGGCTTATAAAACAACTTTTGAAGATGAAGGCTTACAGTAGCCATTTGTGCCTTCTTTATATTTTTTTGTTATAATAGATAGAGAAAAGGTGATAAAATGAAAAAAATATTAATTGTAGATGATGAGAAACCAATCTCGGATATTATTAAGTTCAATATGACCAAGGAAGGTTATGAAGTTGTTACAGCCTTCAATGGTCGTGAAGCAATTGAGCTATTTGAAGCTGAGCAACCGGATATTATTATTCTAGACTTGATGCTCCCTGAAATTGATGGTTTAGAAGTTGCTAAAGCTATTCGTAAGACTAGTAGCGTGCCGATTATCATGCTATCAGCTAAGGATAGCGAGTTTGACAAGGTTATTGGTTTAGAGTTAGGTGCAGATGATTATGTTACAAAACCTTTCTCAAACCGTGAGTTGCAAGCACGTGTCAAGGCTCTGCTTCGTCGTACAGATCTAGTTTCTGTGGATAGCCAAGAGTCTGATGAGAAGAAGACGCAGCCCTTACAAATTGGTGATTTGGAAATCGTTCCAGATGCTTACGTGGCTAAGAAATATGGTGAGGAATTAGATTTGACCCACCGTGAGTTTGAACTCTTGTATCACTTGGCCTCTCATATTGGACAAGTGATTACGCGTGAACACTTGCTTGAGACTGTATGGGGTTATGACTATTTTGGTGATGTTCGTACAGTGGACGTGACTATCCGACGTTTGCGTGAAAAAATTGAGGACACACCAAGCCGTCCAGAATATATCCTCACACGTCGTGGTGTTGGCTACTATATGAAAAATAATGATTGAAGATATTAGACAAACTATTCTGACCAGTGATTTTATCTTTATCCTAATTTTACTTGGCTTTATCCTAGTTGTGACCTTGTTGTTGCTGGAAAACCGTCGGGATAACATCCGGTTAAAAGAGATAAATCAGAAGGTTAAGGACTTAATTGCAGGTGACTATTCTCAAGTTTTGGACTTGCAGGGTAGTACAGAGATCACCAACATCACCAATAATCTGAATGATTTGTCAGAAGTTATTCGTTTGACTCAAGAAAATTTGGAACAAGAGAGTAAAAGGCTGCATAGCATTCTTTCCTATATGACAGATGGTGTCCTTGCGACCAATCGCCGTGGCCAGATTACTATGATCAACGATATGGCAAAAAAACAGCTAGGTGTGCAGAAAGAAGATGTTCTGAATAAAAGCATTCTCGAATTACTAAAGATAGAAGATGAATATGAACTGCGTGACCTGATTACACAGATACCTGAGTTGACGATTGATTCTCAGGATGCTAATGGAGAATATTTGAGCCTTCGTGTACGTTTTGCCCTTGTCCGCCGTGAGTCAGGTTTCATCTCTGGTTTGGTTGCCGTTTTACATGATACGACCGAGCAAGAGAAGGAAGAGCGTGAGCGAAGACTCTTTGTTTCGAACGTCAGTCATGAGTTGCGTACTCCTTTGACCAGTGTTAAATCTTATCTCGAAGCCTTGGATGAGGGAGCTCTGTATGATCCTGTCGCCCCTGATTTTATTAAGGTTTCACTCGATGAAACCAACCGTATGATGCGTATGGTGACAGATCTCTTGCATCTATCTCGTATTGACAATGCGACTACTAAACTGGATATAGAGTTGATTAACTTTACAGCCTTTATCACCTTCATCCTCAACCGTTTTGATAAGATGAGAAATCAGGATGAAGAGAAAAAATATGAGCTAGTGAGAGATTATCCAATAACCTCAGTTTGGATTGAGATTGATACGGATAAGATGACCCAGGTGATTGATAATATTCTTAACAATGCCATCAAGTATTCACCAGATGGTGGGAAGATTACGGTCAGCATGAAAACCACGGATGACCAGATGATCTTATCAATTTCTGACCAAGGTCTTGGGATTCCAAAACAAGATTTGCCTAGGATTTTTGACCGCTTTTACCGTGTGGATCGCGCAAGAAGTCGTGCTCAAGGTGGGACTGGTTTGGGTCTGGCTATCGCGAAAGAAATCATCAAACAACACAATGGTTTTATTTGGGCAAAAAGCGAATACGGTAAGGGCTCAACCTTTACCATAGTGCTCCCTTATGATAAGGATGCCGTAAAAGAAGAAATATGGGAGGACGAAATAGAAGACTAGAATGAGTGAAAAAGGCTTTAAATACAGTATTTTAGCATCAGGTTCCAGTGGAAATTCCTTTTATCTGGAAACCCCAAAAAAGAAAATCTTAGTGGATGCGGGCTTGTCTGGTAAGAAAATCACCAGTCTTTTGAGCGAAATCAATCGCAAACCTGAAGATTTGGATGCGATTTTGATTACGCATGAACATTCAGATCATATTCATGGAGTTGGTGTATTGGCTCGCAAATATGGTATGGACCTTTACGCCAATGAAAAGACTTGGCAGGCTATGGAAAATAGCAAGTATCTTGGCAAGGTGGATTCATCGCAGAAGCATATTTTTGAAATGGGTAAAACCAAAACCTTTGGTGATATCGACATTGAGAGTTTTGGGGTTAGCCATGATGCAGCAGCACCACAGTTTTACCGCTTTATGAAAGACGACAAGAGCTTCGTCATGTTGACCGATACAGGCTATGTTAGTGATAGAATGGCAGGAATTGTCGAAAATGCAGACGGTTATCTCATCGAGTCCAACCACGACGTAGAAATCTTGCGAGCAGGATCTTACGCTTGGCGTCTCAAACAGAGAATTCTATCGGATCTCGGTCACCTCTCTAACGAGGATGGTGCTGAGGCCATGATTCGCGCAATGGGAAATCGAACCAAGAAAATCTACCTCGGGCATTTGTCCAAAGAGAACAATATCAAGGAGCTAGCTCATATGACCATGGTTAACCAGCTAGCACAAGCTGATCTGGGAGTAGGAGTAGACTTTAAAGTTTACGACACTTCCCCAGATACTGCAACACCATTGACAGATATATAAAAAAGAAGGCGAGTGCCTTCTTTTTTATATTTTTTACAACCCAGCAAATTCCTTGATTTCTTGTGCGGACATGGAAGAGTCGCAACGGACCTTGATCTGGCCATCTGCAATGTGGACAAAGCCTGGTACGGTTGGGATTCCATAGCGTGAGCGGAATTCTTGCAACTCATTGAGTTGGCTTGGTTCTTCACTGTTGATGAAGTAGATGTGCGCTTTGGTTTCAGCTACGACACCTGCCAATGTGCCTGCAAATTTACGGCAGTAAGGGCAAGTTTTGCGACCAATAAAGAAGATTGCAGTTTCTTTTTTATCAAGAGCTTCTTGCGCACGCGCAACTGTAGTGACTTCAAGGTCTTTGATATTATCTAAAAATTGTTCCATGAGATTACCTCGCTTTCATTGATAAGTCTAGTATGCCATAAAGTTTCTAAAAATGCTTAGATTTGATACGAAAAAAAGATGAGACTGGTTGGTCTCATCTTTTATAGATTTTTATTTTACAAAAGCGTTGATTTCTGCTTCGATGTTAGCAATCTTAGCTTGTGATTCTTCGTTTGTTTCCCCTACAACAGCAATGTAGAATTTGATCTTTGGTTCTGTACCTGAAGGGCGAACGGCAATCCATGAACCATCAGCAAGTGTGTATTTCAATACATCACTTGGAGGAGTTGTCAAGTTTGTAACAGTACCATCAGCAGCAGTAGCAGTTTGAGCCTTGAAGTCTTCTACGACAGTGATAGCTGTTGTGTTCCATTCTTTTGGAGCATTGTTACGGAATTTAGCCATAATCGCTTTGATTTGTTCAGCACCATCAACACCAGAAAGAGTAACAGAAATAGTCTTTTCTGCGTAGTAGCCGTATTCTTTGTAGATTTCTTCGATACCGTCAGCAAGTGTCAAACCACGTGAACGGTAGTAGGCAGCAAGTTCAGCAACGACAAGAACAGCTTGAATAGCATCTTTATCACGTACGAATGGTTTAATCAAGTAACCGAAGCTTTCTTCAAAGCCCATCATGTAAGTGTGATTGTGTTTTTCTTCAAATTCTTGGATTTTTTCAGCGATAAATTTGAAACCTGTCAAAACGTTGAACATGGTTGCGCCGTAGCTTTCAGCAATCTTCGTTACCAAGTCAGTTGATACAATCGATTTGCAGAGAGCAGCATTTTCAGGAAGAGTTCCAGCATTTTTGTGGGCTTCCAAGATGTATTTAGCCATGATAGCACCGATTTGGTTACCTGAAAGGTTGAGGTAGCTTCCATCTTTTTGAAGAACTTCAACACCAACACGGTCAGCATCAGGGTCAGTTGCAACAAGCACATCTGCACCAACTTGACGACCAAGTTCTTCAGCAAGGGCGAAGGCTGCTTGGCTTTCTGGGTTTGGAGATTTTACAGTTGAGAAGTCAGGGTCTGCAGTCGCTTGCGCTTCAACGACTTGAACAGAATCAAATCCTGCTTGAGCAAGAGCACGACGAGCCAACATTTCACCAGTACCATGAAGTGGTGTGTAGACAATCTTCATGTCTTTACCGAATTCTTCAATCAAGGTTGGGTTGATGTTTACGTCTTTAACTTCTTTAAGGTATTCTGTATCAACAGCTTCGCCAATGACTTCAATCAAGCCAGAAGCTTTTTCAGCTTCGACATCAGCAACTTCGACAGCGAATGGATTTTCGATAGCACGAATGTAAGTGGTCAAAGCATCTGCATCATGTGGAGGCATTTGTCCACCGTCTTCTCCATAAACCTTGTAACCGTTAAATGGAGCAGGATTGTGACTGGCAGTAATCATGATACCTGCGAAACAGTTGAGGTGACGAACAGCGAATGAGAGTTCTGGAGTTGGACGGAGGCTTTCAAATACGTAAGATTTGATACCGTGTTTAGCAAGAACTGCAGCAGATTCAAAGGCAAACTCAGGTGAGAAGTGACGGCTATCATAGGCAATCGCCACACCACGTTCTTTTTCATTTCCACCTTTTGACTCAATCAAACGAGCCAAACCTTCGGTAGCTTGACGAACAACATAGATGTTGATGCGGTTTGTACCAGCACCGATCAAACCACGCATACCAGCAGTACCAAATTCAAGATTGGTATAAAAGGCATCTTCCTTTGTTTTTTCGTCCATATTGATTAAGTCTTGGCGAAGGTAGTCTGGAAGGCCAGCAAAATCAACCCATTTTTGATAATTTTCTTGGTAAGTCATAGAGTGTCTCCTTTGTTTATTTGCTTTAATCGCCTTCATTATATCACGATTTGACATTTTAGTAAAACGTTAGCATAACTTAAAATGTAGGAAATTTACTTTTATTTCATTGTAGAAGAATAGCCCAATACGCTTTCTAATGAAAAAGAAGATGAATAGTTCGGGTTTATGACTCGAACTTTTTTCATTGCAATTGTGCAAAAAAGAAAAAGATAGTAAAATAGATGTATGATTATTTTACAAGCCAATAAAATTGAACGATCTTTTGCAGGAGAGGTTCTTTTTGATAATATCAATCTGCAAGTTGATGAACGAGATCGGATTGCCCTTGTTGGGAAGAATGGAGCGGGTAAGTCTACTCTTTTAAAGATTTTGGTTGGGGAAGAGGAACCAACTAGTGGAGAAATCAATAAGAAAAAAGATATCTCTCTGTCTTACCTAGCCCAAAATAGCCGTTTTGAGTCTGAAAATACCATTTATGATGAAATGCTCCATGTCTTTGATGATCTACGCCGTACGGAGAAACAACTGCGTCAGATGGAGTTGGAGATGGGTGAAAAGTTTGGTGAAGATCTAGATAAACTGATGGCGGATTATGATCGTTTATCAGAGAATTTCCGTCAGGCTGGTGGCTTTACCTACGAAGCTGATATCCGCGCTATCTTGAATGGCTTCAAGTTTGATGAATCTATGTGGCAGATGAAAATTGCCGAGCTTTCAGGTGGTCAAAATACTCGTCTTGCACTGGCTAAAATGCTCCTTGAAAAGCCCAATCTCTTGGTATTGGACGAGCCAACCAACCACTTGGATATTGAAACCATTGCCTGGCTAGAGAATTACTTGGTGAACTATAGCGGTGCACTCATTATTGTCAGCCACGACCGTTACTTTTTGGACAAGGTTGCAACAATTACGCTCGATTTGACCAAGCATTCTCTGGATAGATATGTGGGCAATTACTCTCGTTTTGTAGATTTGAAAGAACAAAAGTTAGTAACTGAGGAAAAAAACTATGAAAAGCAACAGAAGGAAATTGCAGCTCTGGAAGACTTTGTTAATCGCAATCTAGTACGAGCTTCGACAACCAAACGTGCCCAATCTCGTCGTAAGCAACTGGAAAAAATGGAGCGTTTGGACAAGCCGGAAGCTGGAAAGAAATCAGCTAATATGACCTTTCAGTCTGATAAGACGTCGGGTAATCTTGTCCTGACTGTTGAAAATGCGGCCATTGGTTATGATGGGGAAATACTTTCAGAGCCAATCAATCTGGACCTTCGTAAGATGAACGCCGTTGCCATCGTTGGACCAAATGGTATTGGCAAGTCAACCTTTATCAAATCTATCGTGGGTCAGATTCCTTTTATCAAGGGGGAAAAGCGCTTTGGCGCCAATGTTGAGGTTGGCTACTATGACCAGACTCAAAGTAAGCTAACACCAAGTAATACTGTACTCGATGAACTTTGGAATGATTTTAAACTGACACCAGAAGTTGAAATCCGTAACCGCCTTGGTGCCTTCCTCTTCTCTGGTGATGATGTTAAGAAATCAGTTGGAATGCTGTCTGGTGGTGAACGCGCTCGTTTGTTACTTGCTAAACTGTCTATGGAAAACAACAACTTCCTGATACTTGATGAGCCAACCAACCACTTGGATATTGACAGTAAGGAAGTGCTAGAAAATGCCTTGATAGACTTTGACGGAACCCTTCTATTTGTCAGCCACGACCGTTACTTTATCAATCGTGTGGCAACTCATGTTTTGGAATTGTCCGAAAATGGTTCGACCCTCTATCTAGGAGACTATGACTACTATGTTGAGAAGAAGGCAGAAGTAGAAGCGAGTCAGACAGAGGAAGCTCCAACTAGCAATCAAACAAAAGAAGCAAGTCCAGTTAATGACTATCAAGCTCAGAAAGAAAGTCAGAAAGAAGCTCGCAAACTCATGCGTCAAATCGAGAGTTTAGAGACTGAAATCGAAACTTTAGAAAGCCAAAGTCAAGCTATTTCTGAACAAATGTTGGAAACCAACGATGCAGAAAAACTCATGGAGTTGCAGGCTGAACTGGACAAAATTAGCCATCGTCAGGAAGAGGCTATGCTTGAGTGGGAAGAATTATCGGAGCAGGTGTAAATATGGAACATCTTGGAAAAGTATTTCGTGAATTTCGAACAAGTAGAAACTATTCTTTAAAGGAGGCGGCAGGTGAGTCCTGTTCAACCTCCCAGTTATCTCGATTTGAGCTTGGGGAGTCTGATCTAGCAGTTTCACGTTTCTTTGAGATTTTGGATAACATTCATGTCACAATCGAAAATTTCATGGATAAGGCTAGGGATTTCCATTATCATGAACATGTTGCCATGATGGGACAAATTGTGCCCCTTTACTATTCAAATGATATTGCAGGTTTTCAAAAGCTTCAAGAAGAACAACTTGAAAAGGCTAAAAGTTCGACAAATCCCCTCTATTTTGAGCTGAACTGGATTTTGCTACAAGGTCTGATTTGTCAAAGAGATTCGAGTTATGAGATGAAGCAGGATGATTTGGATAAGGTAGCAGATTATCTCTTCAAAACAGAAGAATGGACCATGTATGAGTTGATTCTTTTTGGAAACCTCTATACTTTCTACGATGTGGACTATGTCACTCGAATTGGTAGAGAAGTTATGGAGAGGGAGGGATTTTATCAAGAAATTGGTCGCCATCGAAAACTTGTTTTGATTCTAGCTCTTAACTGTTACCAGCATTGTTTGGAAAATCATTCCTTTACGGACGCGGACTATTTTGAGGGTTATGTAGAGAAGCTGATTGGAAATGGTATCAAGCTTTATGAGCGCAATATCTTCCATTATCTCAAAGGTTTTGCCCTCTACCAGCGAGGTCAGAAAGAAGAAGGTTGTAACCAGATGCAGGAAGCTATGCATATCTTTGAAGTGCTTGGACTTCCAGAGCAAGTGGCTTACTATCAGGAACATTATGAAAAATTTGTAAATCCTTAAATTTCCCAAATAAGGGAAATATGAAGGAACTCCTTCCAGTTTTGATACAATAGTTTCAAATTTTGAGAGGAGTTTTTATATGAATCGACATGCAATCCAGTTGATTAGTCGTGGTGCTATTAATAAGATAGGAAATATGCTCTATGATTATGGAAATAGTGTTTGGTTGGCGTCCATGGGGACGATAGGACAGACTGTTCTTGGAATTTATCAAATTTCTGAGTTGGTTACATCGATTCTGGTCAATCCCTTTGGCGGAGTGATTTCAGACCGCTTTTCGCGTCGCAAAATTTTGATGACGACAGACTTGGTTTGTGGTATTCTCTGTTTAGCTATTTCTTTCATCAGAAATGATAGCTTGATGATTGCTGCTCTGATCTTCGCAAATATTGTTCAGGCGGTTGCCTTTGCATTTTCTCGTACAGCCAATAAAGCTATTATAACTGAGGTTGTAGAGAAAGACGAGATTGTGACCTATAATGCTCGCTTAGAGCTCGTTTTGCAGGTTGTAGGCGTTAGCTCCCCTGTACTTTCTTTCATCGTTTTACAATTTGCCAGTCTCCATATGACGCTTATTTTAGATGCCATTAGTTTTTTCATCGCATTTACCTTAGTAGCTTTCCTCCCCAAAAAAGAGACTCGGTTACAAGAGCAAAAGACTTTCAGCTGGAAAAATATTTTTTCTGATATGAAAGAAGGGATTCGCTATATTTGGCGCCAGCAAGAGATCTTTTTCCTTTTGCTAGTAGCTTCCAGTGTTAATTTCTTTTTTGCAGCTTTTGAATTTCTCCTACCTTTTTCAAATCGACTTTACGGGGTAGAAGGAGCTTATGCGAGTATTTTGACTATGGGCGCTATTGGTTCGATTATCGGAGCTCTTCTAGCTAGTAAAATAAAGGCAAGTGTTTATAATCTTTTGATTCTATTGGCTTTGACTGGAGTTGGAGTTTTTATGATGGGATTACCACTGCCAACTTTTCTTTCCTTTTCTGGAAATTTAGTTTGTGAACTGTTTATGACGATTTTTAATATTCACTTTTTTACTCAGGTGCAAACCAAGGTTGAGGGGGAATACTTGGGAAGGGTACTAAGCACAATTTTTACCTTAGCCATCCTATTTATGCCGATTGCAAAAGGCTTTATGACGGTGCTACCAAGTGTTCATCTCTCTTCTTTCCTGATAATTGGGAGCGGGGTTATTGCCCTGTCTTGTTTATCCCTCGTTTATGTACGAAGTCATTTTAAAAAAGAGTTATAATTTCTCTTTTTTAGAAAATATTTCTCCACAATCCATTTTTCAGTCCTTCTCTATTGTGAGGAGGGCTTGCTTTGTGGTAAAATGGTTTTATGAATAAAAGAATGAATGAGTTAGTTGCCTTACTCAACCGCTATGCGAGCGAGTACTATACGAGTGACAATCCCTCGGTTTCAGATAGTGAGTATGATCGCCTTTACCGAGAGTTGGTCGAGTTGGAAGCTGCCTATCCAGATCAAGTTTTAGCAGACAGTCCAACCCATCGTGTTGGTGGTAAGGTTTTAGATGGTTTTGAAAAATACAGTCATCAGTATCCTCTTTATAGTTTGCAGGATGCTTTTTCACGTGAAGAGTTAGAAGCTTTTGATGCGCGTGTTCGCAAGGAGTTACCCCATCCCACCTATATCTGTGAGCTAAAAATCGATGGTTTGTCTATCTCTCTTACCTATGAGAAGGGGATTTTGGTCGCTGGGGCGACTCGTGGTGATGGTTCTATTGGTGAGAATATCACTGAAAATCTCAAGCGCGTCAAGGATATTCCTTTGACCTTGCCAGAAAAACTTGATATTACCGTTCGTGGGGAGTGTTACATGCCACGCGCTTCATTTGATCTGGTCAACCAAGCTCGCCAAGAAAATGGAGAGCCTGAATTTGCCAATCCTCGTAATGCGGCGGCTGGAACTTTGCGTCAGCTGGATACGGCAGTAGTGGCCAAGCGCAATCTTGCCACTTTCCTCTATCAAGAGGCAAGCCCTTCTACTCGTGATAGTCAAGAAAAAGTCTTGAAGCACCTAGAACAACTAGGTTTTGTAGTTAATCCTAAACGAATCTTGGCTGAAAGCATGGATGAAATCTGGGATTTTATCCAAGAAGTAGGACAGGAACGGGAGAATCTCCCTTATGATATCGATGGGGTGGTAATTAAGGTCAATGACTTAGCAGGTCAAGAAGAACTCGGCTTTACCGTCAAGGCTCCAAAGTGGGCAGTAGCCTATAAGTTTCCTGCTGAGGAAAAAGAAGCCCAACTCCTTTCAGTTGACTGGACAGTTGGCCGTACGGGTGTTGTGACCCCAACTGCCAATCTGACTCCTGTTCAGCTCGCTGGAACAACAGTTAGCCGAGCGACCCTGCACAATGTAGATTATATTGCTGAAAAAGATATCCGAAAAGACGATACGGTTATCGTCTATAAGGCTGGAGATATCATCCCTGCTGTTTTGCGTGTAGTAGAGTCCAAGCGTGTTTCTGAAGAAAAACTAGATATTCCGACTAACTGTCCAAGTTGTGACAGTCAGTTACTTCATTTCGAAGATGAGGTGGCTCTTCGTTGTATCAATCCTCGCTGTCCTGCTCAAATCATGGAAGGTTTGATTCACTTTGCCTCTCGTGATGCCATGAATATTACAGGACTTGGTCCATCTATCGTTGAAAAGCTTTTTGATGCCAATTTAGTAAAGGATGTGGCGGATATTTACCGTTTGAAAGAAGACGATTTCCTACTTTTAGAAGGTGTCAAGGAAAAGTCTGCTTCTAAACTGTATCAGGCCATTCAAGCATCCAAGGAAAACTCTGCTGAAAAGCTCTTGTTTGGTCTGGGAATTCGTCATGTCGGAAGCAAGGCTAGCCAACTCTTGCTCCAACATTTCCACTCTATTGAAAATCTAGCCCAAGCAGATCCAGAGGAAGTAGCAAGTATCGAGAGCTTGGGAAGTGTGATTGCGCAAAGTCTTCAGACTTATTTTGCTACAGAAGGGTCGAAGATTCTCTTAGACGAGTTGAAAGCAGCTGGAGTCAATCTGGACTACAAAGGACAGACAGTAGTAGCAGATGCGGCCTTGTCAGGTTTGACGGTTGTACTAACGGGGAAATTGGAACTCCTCACGCGCTCTGAAGCCAGAAGTAAACTCGAAAGTCTTGGTGCCAAAGTCACAGGCAGTGTATCCAAGAAAACGAATCTTGTCGTAGCAGGAACAGATGCAGGAAGCAAGCTCCAGAAAGCGCAAGAACTAGGTATCGAAGTTCGAGACGAAGCTTGGTTGGAAAGTTTGTAAAGAATAGTTGAAAACTAGATGTTAGATAGTCCGGAACTGCCTCTCCTGATGTGTTTTGACATGGTTAAAATCTGTTGTCCATCGTGATGAAATGCCAACTGAATCCATCAGAATCAAATAAAATTAAATATAGAAATTAGAAATTAGGAAAAGAAATGTATAGATACCCAGTAGTCATCCATTTTCATCGAAAAAATGGGGATTATGATGCTTGTTCATTCAGTAGAAAACAGGCGGATATTAAAGAAAATTTGTATTATGAAAATGACTATTTTGGAGCAAAATTCTCCTTTACAGTCACAAGTGAAGAAAGACTCGATACTTTAACCTTTTCTGCCGAAATAGATGGAAAGACAAAAGACTATCTCCTACGGTTTAACTATTATCCACTGTTGACTGAGGTTTGGATTTTGGATGGTGATGAGACGGTTTATTATTCAGAAAATCCAGCCATTGCAAGTCCTTACTACAAAGACCAAAATCCTTTTGCTTTTGATAAAGCTATCCACAGCGCTAGTTTTGACCATCATTGGGGATACCAGGGAGAGTTGGGTTATAGTATCTCAGACTACCAGACAAGCTTTAAACTCTGGGCTCCGACGGCTACAGCTGTTCAGGTGGTTGTTTATGAAAATACAAGTAACGACGCGCTTGTTTGGAAAACCTTTAATCTTGAACGTGGGAATAGCTATTCATACAGCCATAAGTACAATACTATTGGTGTTTGGAGTCTAGATCTGGATGAAAATCTTGCAGGTAAAGCTTATCAGTATCAGATCGAGTTTCCACACCACCAGACTTTGACACGAGACCCATATACTATCGCTACAAGCCCTGACGGAAAACGTTCTGTAATTCTATCTCATGAAGAGAGACAGGTAGAAGGCTTTAAAGTCAAACATGGGACAGATGCTCCTTGGCGTTTGGAAAACCCATGTAAAGCCGTTATCTGCGAGATGCACATTCGTGATTTTACAAAATCGCCGACATCTGGAGTTTCAGAAAATCTTCGAGGAACCTTCCTTGGGGCTGCCCAGACTGGAACGGTTAACCAGTATGGTCAAGCAACAGCCTTTGACTATATCAAAGAACTCGGCTGTAATTATGTTCAGCTCCAATCAATCTTTGATCGTCATAAGGAATACGACGAGGACGGAAATGTAACCTATAACTGGGGTTATGACCCTCAAAACTACAATGCCCCAGAACCAAGTTTCTCTAGTAACCCAAATGATCCTGGACAGGTTATTCGAGACCTCAAGACCATGATTCAGGCATATCATGATGCGGGAATCGGTGTCATTATGGATGTCGTTTACAACCATACCTTCTCAACGGTTGATGCACCTTTCCAGACAACTGTTCCTGATTATTACTATCGTATGAATCCAGATGGAACATTCCAAAACGGAACAGGTGTTGGAAATGAAACCGCAAGCGAACACGAAATGTACCGCAAGTATATGATTGACTCACTCCTTTATTGGGTGAAAGAATACAATGTTGACGGTTTCCGTTTCGACTTGATGGGAATCCACGATGTCAAAACCATGCAGGCAATTCGTTGGGCACTTGATGAAGTTGATCCGCGTATTCTCACTTATGGAGAAGGCTGGGATATGGGGACAGGTCTTGCTTCTTATGACAAGGCTAAAAAGGACAATGCTTACCAGATGCCAAATATTGGATTCTTCAATGATGATCAGCGTGATGCGGTCAAAGGAGGAGAAGTTTATGGTACAATCAAGTCAGGATTTGTCAGTGGTGCTGCCACAGAACCAATCGTAGCCAAGGCAATTCTTGGTAGCCGAGAGTTGGGGTCATATCTTAGTCCAAACCAAGTCCTTAACTATGTAGAAGCCCATGATAATTACAATCTTCATGACTTGTTGGCAACTCTTCATCCTGATCAGAGTTCCGACCAGATTATGCGCAAGGTCGAGACAGCGACAGCCATGAACCTTCTCATGCAAGGTATGTCCTTTATGGAACTTGGTCAAGAGTTTGGACGAACTAAGTTGATTCCAACTGGTGAACACGGAGAACTCACTCCAGCAGACCGAGAACGCGCTATGAACAGTTACAACGCTCCTGATAGTGTCAATCAGGTAAACTGGGATTTGATCAATGAAAGACAAGAAAGCATTGAGTTTGTCCGTCAGATTATTCGACTGAAAACACAGACCAGTGCCTTCTCCTATCCTACATACGAAGAAGTTTACCGTCATGTCTTTGTCCACACAGCTGTAGAAAATAGCGGATGGATTGTTTACGAGATTCACGGCGGACCAGAACATCTATTGGTAGTATTCAATGCCAAGGGAACTTCCTTCTACTTTGAAAATGCAGGAAATCTTGAAATGCTGGTGTCTAATAGTCGTTCTAAGGAATCAAATGTGATTGATGATACCAGCGTCGTAGTCTTAAAAGTACTCTCGTAAATTAATGTTCTAAAAAGGTTTAGATTAACTAGACCTTTTTTGTTTTTATTGACAAACTACTATCTATTAGCAGTAGAAGTCAAATAATTTGAAGAATCAAGTTTGTGAAAAAAATATCAATATTTTCACAAAAATGGTTGTAATTTTCTGAAAATTTGATAAAATAAGTTTTAATCATTTTCAGGAGGAAGAGAATTTGACAAATTATCAGAATTTAGTAAATGGAAAATGGAAATCATCAGAGAATGAAATTGCCATCTATTCTCCTATCAATCAGGAAAAGCTGGGTACAGTACCCGCTATGAGCCGGGCTGAAGTAGATGAGGCTATGAAAGCTGCGCGTGCAGCTCTCCCGGCATGGCGTGATTTAGCACCCGTTGAGCGTGCAGCCTATTTACGTAAGACAGCAGATATTTTGGAACGCGATAAAGAAAAAATTGGTACAATTCTTGCCAAAGAGGTCGCTAAAGGGATTAAAGCAGCGATTGGAGAAGTAGTACGTACAGCAGATTTGATTCGTTTTGCTGCTGAGGAAGGTCTCCGTATCACTGGACAAGCAATGGAAGGTGGCGGTTTTGAAGCTGCAAGTAAAAATAAACTAGCCGTTGTCCGTCGTGAGCCAGTTGGAGTCGTCTTAGCTATTGCACCATTTAACTATCCAGTCAACCTTTCTGGATCTAAGATTGCTCCGGCTTTGATTGCAGGAAATGTCGTTATGTTTAAGCCACCAACGCAAGGATCTATTTCTGCTCTCTTGCTAGCTAAAGCATTTGACGAAGCCGGAATTCCAGCAGGTGTCTTTAACACCATCACTGGACGTGGTTCTGAAATAGGAGACTACATCATCGAACACAAAGAAGTTAACTTCATTAACTTTACAGGTTCAACACCGATTGGTGAGCGTATCGGTCGTTTAGCGGGCATGCGCCCAATTATGCTTGAACTTGGTGGGAAAGATGCAGCAATTGTCTTAGAAGATGCAGATTTAGAAAATGCAGCCAAGCAAATCGTAGGTGGTGCCTTTAGCTACTCTGGTCAGCGTTGTACTGCTATCAAACGTATCTTGGTTGTGGAAAGTGTAGCGGATAAATTGGCTGAATTACTTCAAGCAGAAGTTGCTAAGCTAACGGTTGGTGACCCATTTGACAATGCTGATATCACACCTGTTATTGATAATGCTTCAGCTGATTTCATCTGGGGATTGATTCAAGACGCTCAGGAAAAGGGTGCCAAAGCGCTCAGCCCAATCAAACGTGAGAAGAATCTCATTTGGCCAGGACTTTTTGACTATGTCACAAGAGATATGAAATTAGCTTGGGAAGAACCATTTGGACCTGTTCTCCCAATTATTCGAGTTGCAGATGCCAATGAAGCAGTAGCAATTGCCAACGAATCTGAGTTTGGTCTTCAATCCTCTATCTTTACAAACGACTTTCAGAAGGCGTTTGAAATCGCTGAAAAACTTGAAGTTGGTACTGTTCATATTAATAATAAAACACAACGTGGACCAGATAATTTCCCATTCCTTGGCGTAAAAGGTTCTGGTGCAGGGGTGCAAGGAATTAAATACAGTATCGAAGCGATGACAAATGTCAAATCCATTGTTTTTGATGTGAAATAATCTAAAAAATCAGGAATCTAGCTTCTTGATTTTTATTTTTGCTCAAAAATTCAGTTAGAATTTGAAAAATAACGAATGTTTTGATATTATACTAAGAAAATATATGTAAATCATTTATTTTTTCAACAATTAAATGAAAAATTATATAATGTTAAAATATATTTTCTAAAATTTTCAAGATAATTTTGGTGAAATTCCGTAAATTACTTGAAAGTTATCTTAAAAGAGTGTATAATAGAATTATAGAAAACGCTTACAAAAGAAAGGGGATTGAATGAATAATCAAGAAGCATTAAGAACCTTTACTACAGGTGAGAACTTTCACCTCCAGCATTATTTAGGAGCGCATAGAGAGGAGAAAAACGGAGAAATTGGCTATACCTTTAGGGTTTGGGCCCCAAATGCACAAGCAGTTCATCTGGTTGGTGATTTTACTAATTGGGTTGAGAATCAGATTCCTATGGTTCGTAATGAAGCAGGTGTTTGGGAAGTCTTTACGAGTCAAGCCCAGGAAGGTCAGATTTATAAATATCATATCACACGTGCAAATGGTCACCAGATTATGAAGATTGATCCTTTGGCAGTTTATTTTGAAGCTAGACCGGGTACAGGAGCAGTTCTGACCAATATCCGTGAAAAGAAATGGAAAGATGGCCTTTGGTTAGCACGTCGCAAACGTCTGGGATTTTTTGAGAGACCAGTTAATATATATGAAGCTCATGCAGGGTCTTGGAAGAGAAATCCAGATGGTAGTCCCTATACTTTTTCACAACTGAAAGACGAGTTGATTCCATACTTAGTTGAGATGAACTATACACATATTGAGTTTATGCCTTTATTGGCTCACCCACTTGGATTGAGCTGGGGCTATCAGCTTATGGGTTACTTTGCTTTTGAACATTCCTATGGTAGACCTGAGGAATTCCAAGATTTCGTTGAAGAGTGTCATATAAATAATATTGGTGTTATTGTAGACTGGGTTCCAGGTCATTTCACTATTAATGATGATGCCTTGGCATATTATGACGGTACACCAACTTTTGAATACCAAGACCACAACAAGGCTCATAACTATGGTTGGGGTGCACTGAATTTTGACCTCGGGAAAAATGAGGTCCAGTCTTTCTTGATTTCAAGTATTAAATTCTGGATTGATTTTTACCACTTAGATGGTATTCGGGTCGATGCTGTGAGCAATATGCTGTATCTAGATTATGATAATGCTCCTTGGACTCCAAACAAAGACGGTGGAAACCTTAACTACGAGGGTTATTACTTCCTTCAACGGTTGAACACAGTTATCAAGCTTGCTCATCCAGATATCATGATGATTGCAGAAGAAAGTTCATCAGCAACAAAGATTACTGGCATGAAAGAAATGGGTGGCCTCGGATTTGACTATAAATGGAATATGGGCTGGATGAATGATATCCTCCGTTTCTACGAGGAAGATCCGATTTATCGCAAGTATGACTTTAATCTTGTGACTTTCAGCTTTATGTATGTTTTCAATGAAAACTATCTCTTACCTTTCTCACATGATGAAGTGGTCCATGGCAAGAAGAGTATGATGCATAAGATGTGGGGTGATCGCTACAATCAGTTCGCAGGTCTGCGCAATCTCTACACCTATCAAATTTGTCATCCAGGTAAGAAACTCTTGTTCATGGGTAGTGAGTACGGGCAATTCCTCGAGTGGAAGTCTGAGGAGCAGTTGGAGTGGTCTAATCTAGAAGATCCGATGAATGCCAAGATGAAGCATTTCACTTCACAACTAAATCAATTCTATAAAGACAATCGCTGTCTTTGGGAAATTGATACTAGTTATGACGGTATCGAGATTATCGATGCTGATAATAGAGATCAGAGTGTCCTCTCCTTTATTCGTAAGGGCAAGAAGGACGAAATGTTAGTCTGTGTCTTTAATATGGCACCAGTTGAACGCAAGGACTTTACGATTGGTTTACCTGTTGCAGGTATTTACGAAGAAGTTTGGAATACAGAACTAGAAGAATGGGGAGGTGTGTGGAAAGAGCACAATCAAACAGTTCAGACTCAAGAAGGCTTATGGAAAGATTATGAGCAGACTTTGACCTTTACCTTGCCTGCCATGGGAGCAAGCATCTGGAAGATCAAGCGTCGTTTGAAACCGGCTAAGAAAAAAGAATAATGGGCTGTTGATGATATTTTTTAGATTTTAAAAACGGATATACTTGTATCGGACTTGAAACACAAGAGAAATGGATTTCCTATTATTTTTATAAAAAGTTTGACTTCCGACCTTCTTTCGATTTTAACGTTCACATGTCTTTATAAAGGAGTAGAAAATGAAGAATGAAATGCTAGCTTTGATCCTTGCGGGTGGGCAAGGAACACGTCTCGGAAAACTCACTCAAAGCATTGCCAAACCGGCAGTGCAATTCGGTGGGCGCTACCGTATCATTGACTTTGCTCTTTCCAACTGTGCAAACTCTGGAATCCAAAATGTTGGTGTGATTACGCAGTACCAACCTCTCGCTTTGAATAACCATATCGGAAATGGTTCTAGCTGGGGATTGGATGGTATCAATTCAGGTGTCTCTATTTTACAACCTTATTCAGCCAGCGAAGGAAATCGTTGGTTTGAAGGAACTAGTCACGCTATTTACCAAAACATTGACTACATCGACAGTGTTAACCCTGAGTATGTTTTGATTCTTTCTGGTGACCACATCTACAAGATGGATTACGATGATATGCTTCAGTCCCATAAGGATAACAATGCCAGTTTGACAGTAGCTGTCCTAGACGTGCCTCTCAAAGAAGCTAGCCGTTTTGGTATCATGAATACAGATGCTAATAACCGTATCGTTGAATTCGAAGAAAAACCTGCTCAACCTAAGTCTACAAAAGCTTCTATGGGGATTTATATTTTTGACTGGAAACGACTTCGCAATATGCTTGTTGCTGCTGAAAAGAGCAATGTGGATATGTCAGACTTTGGTAAGAACGTTATCCCTAACTATCTCGAGTCTGGTGAAAGTGTCTATGCTTATGAATTTAATGGCTACTGGAAAGACGTTGGTACCATCGAATCACTCTGGGAAGCTAATATGGAGTACATTTCGCCAGAAAATGCCTTGGATAGCCGCAATCGTCAGTGGAAAATTTACTCAAGAAACTTGATTTCACCACCAAACTACTTTGGAGCGCATGCACACGTTGAAGATTCATTGGTCGTGGATGGATGTTTTGTAGATGGAACTGTAAAACGTTCGATTCTTTCAACAGAGGCGCAAGTACGTGAGGGGGCTGAAGTAGTAGATTCTGTAATCATGAGTGGTGCCATTATCGGAAAAGGTGCAAAAATTAAACGTGCCATCATTGGTGAGGGTGCCATTATTGCAGACGGCGTAGAGATTGACGGAACGGACGAAGTACAAGTGGTAGGATACAATGAAGTAGTGGGGGTAGCAACAGATGAAGATTGATAAATATTCAGCCATTTTGGGAAACACAGTTGGTTTTCATGATATGTCAACGTTAACAGAACACCGTCCGGTAGCTAGCTTGCCTTTCGGTGGGAAATACCGTTTGATTGACTTCCCCCTTTCCAGTCTTGCAAATGCAGGTGTTCGTAGTATCTTTGGTATTTTCCAACAAGATAATATCAGCTCAGTTTTTGACCATATTCGTTCAGGTCGTGAGTGGGGCTTGTCAACCCTTCTAAGTCACTACTATCTAGGAATTTACAATACTCGTGTTGAAAGCAGTACAGTTGGAAAAGAGTATTACCAACAACTTCTTACCTACTTGAGACGTTCAGGTTCAAACCAGACCGTTTCGATTAACTGTGATGTATTAGTGAATATTGACTTGAATCAAGTCTTCCACCTACACAATACAACAAAAGGTCCGATTACAGTTGTATATAAGAAACTTCCAAAGAAAGACATTTCTGATGTGAATGCTATCTTGGAAATCGATGAAACTGACCATGTTCGTTCGCACAAACTCTTTGATAATAAATCTACGGATGAACTCTTCAACATGTCTACAGATATCTTTGTTGTGGATACTCCTTGGTTGATTGAACGACTTGAAGAAGAAGCTCAGAAAGAATATCCTGAAAAGTTACGCTATGTTCTTCGCGATTTAGCTGTAAAAGAAGGAGCTTTTGCTTACGAATACACAGGATACTTAGCAAATATTCATTCTGTTCAGTCCTATTATCAAGCAAACATCGATATGCTTGAATCTAAAAAGTTCTACTCACTCTTCTCACCAAATCAAAAGATTTATACCAAAGTTAAGAATGAAGAACCAACCTACTATGCGAATACTTCAAAAGTAAGTACTTCTCAGTTTGCTTCTGGTAGTATCATTGAGGGTGAAGTAGTTCAGTCAGTCCTATCTCGTAACATTTATGTTCACAAAGATAGTGTGGTGAAGGACAGCATTTTATTCCCTCGTGTTGTGATTGGTCAAGGTGCCCAGGTTGAATATGCTATCTTGGACAAGGGAGTTGAGGTTGCGGACGGTGTTGTCATTCGAGGAACGGCAGAACATCCAGTTGTAGTGAAGAAGGGTGAAACAGTAACAGAGGACATTTATTCATGAAAATTTTATTTGTAGCGGCAGAAGGAGCACCCTTTTCAAAAACAGGTGGTTTGGGAGATGTCATTGGCGCACTTCCAAAATCACTTGTAAAAGCGGGGCACGAAGTTGCAGTTTTCTTGCCTTATTATGATATGGTAGAAGCTAAGTTCGGCGACCAGATAGAGGATGTTCTCCATTTTGAAGTTAGTGTAGGATGGCGTAGACAGTACTGTGGTATTAAGAAAACGGTCTTGAATGGGGTTACTTTCTACTTCATTGATAATCAGTATTATTTCTTTCGTGGCCATGTGTATGGTGATTTTGACGACGGTGAACGCTTTGCCTTTTTCCAACTGGCTGCTCTTGAAGCCATGGAGCGCATCGGCTTTATCCCTGACCTTCTCCATGTCCATGATTACCACACAGCCATGATTCCCTTCTTGTTAAAAGAAAAGTACCATTGGATTCAAGCTTATCAAGGAATCAGAACCGTTTTAACCATTCATAATTTGGAATTCCAAGGTCAATTTTCTGAAGGAATGTTGTGGGATTTGTTCGGTGTTGGCTTTGAACGCTATGCTGATGGGACCCTTCGCTGGAATGATTGTCTCAACTGGATGAAAGCGGGGATTCTCTACGCAGATCGTGTCACAACCGTTTCCCCTAGCTATGCGCACGAGATTATGACCAGTCAGTTTGGTTGCGGTTTGGATCAGATTCTTCGCATGGAGTCAGGTAAGGTTTCAGGTATTGTCAATGGTATTGACGCAGATCTTTATAATCCTCAAACAGACCCACTTTTAGACTATCATTTTGATAAGGAAGATTTGTCTGGAAAAGCGCAAAACAAAGCAAAATTGCAAGAGAGAGTTGGGTTACCTGTGCGAGCAGATGTTCCGCTAGTTGGGATTGTCTCTCGATTGACACGCCAAAAAGGTTTTGATGTTGTTGTAGAAAGCTTGCATCGTTTCTTACAAGAGGACGTTCAAATCGTTCTTTTAGGAACAGGAGATCCTGCTTTTGAACATTCCTTCTCATGGTTTGCTCAAGTCTATCCTGACAAGCTATCAGCAAATATCACTTTTGACGTCAAACTTGCTCAAGAAATTTACGCAGCTTGTGACCTTTTCCTCATGCCGAGCCGTTTTGAACCCTGTGGCTTGTCACAAATGATGGCGATGCGCTACGGAACTCTACCATTGGTTCATGAGGTTGGCGGACTAAGAGATACAGTTCAATCCTTCAATCCGATCGAGGGAACTGGTACTGGATTTAGCTTCGACAATTTAACACCATACTGGCTTAACTGGAGTTTCAAAACAGCCTTAGATGTATATAAGTACCAGCTGGACGTATGGAGAAATCTACAAAAACAAGCTATGGAATGTGATTTCTCATGGGATACAGCTTGCAAGTCTTATCTTGATTTGTACCATAGTCTAGTCAACTAATAGATGAAATCGTATGATTCTTTCATACGATTTTTGGGCTATTTAGAGAATAGGAGAAGTGATGACTCAAGTAATGGGGCTCTGTGTCATGGATGTTGACGGAACCTTAATAGCAGAAGAGGTGATTGATCTTCTAGGAAAAGAAGCAGGTTGCGAAGAAGAAATATCGCAGATTACAAGCCAGGCAATGCGAGGTGAACTGGACTTTGAAACAAGCTTACGAGCAAGAGTAGCTTTGTTAAAAGGCCTTCCGGTCTCGGTTTTTGATACTGTCTTCAAATCCATTCATCTGTCCAAGAATGCTCAGGAATTTATCTCCGTACTTCAAAAGAAGGGCATTCTAGTTGGTCTAGTGTCTGGTGGCTTTACTCCAATAGTTGAGATATTAGCAGAATCCCTTGGTATCTCCTATTTCTCTGCCAACCAGTTGGAAGTCAAAGACGACTTTTTAACAGGTAAATTAGTTGGTGAAATTGTGACAGGTCAAGTAAAAAATGCTACTCTTGAGAAATGGAGAAAGGAATTAGGACTTTCCAAAGAAAGAACGATTGCCATCGGTGATGGTGCTAACGACCTCTTGATGCTAAAGTCAGCAGGACGTGGTATTGCATTTTGTGCCAAGGAGGTCGTAAAAGCTGAGATAGCTTGTCATGTAGATACGAGGGATTTTTTGGAAGTTCTACCTTTGATTGATTTCTTAGAATGAGAGGGAACTATGAAAATTGTAATCGCACCCGATTCTTTTAAAGAAAGTTTGACGGCAGAAGAGGTCGCTCAAGCTATGAAAAGAGGATTCCAAAAATCGATAGCAGATGTAGAATGTCTGCTTTACCCTGTAGGTGATGGTGGGGAAGGAACTGTAGACGCTATCCGACATTCTCTTGAACTAGAAGAAAAATGGTTCCAAGTGACAGGACCTTTTGGCCTAAAAGAATCAATGCGCTACTTTCAAAAAGCCCAAATAGCGCTCTTTGAAGTTGCTGACTTGGTTGGTTTAGGAAAGATTCCGCAGGAGAAACGAAACCCTCTCCACATCCAAACCAGAGGTATCGGAGAGTTGATTCGCCATCTCGTTGATCAAGGGATGAAAGAAATCTATATCGGAGTTGGTGGTACGGCTAGTAATGACGGTGGAATAGGCATTGCTGCTAGTTTAGGTTATCGTTTTTATGATAAGAAGGGAAAAGAATTGCCAGCTTGCGGTCAGACTTTGCTTGAGTTCGAATCAGTTTCAGACAGCGAGTTGTATAGGATTCCTAAAGATGTGACGATTCGCATTTTAGCAGATGTCGTGAGCCCTTTATGTGGTCTTCAAGGAGCGACCTATACATTTGGAAAACAAAAGGGCTTGGATCCTGCTTTGTTTGAGACAGTAGATTTGGCTATACAGCGGTTCTATGAAAAATTTTCACCATCAACCCTCTCTCTTAAAGGAGCAGGAGCCGGCGGTGGGATTGCGGCTGGGCTCTGTGCCTTTGCTGAGGCCACTATCGTATCTGGGATTGACACTTGCTTAGATTTGATTGACTTTGACAAGAAGGTTGCAGGGGCCGACTTGGTTATCGTTGGAGAAGGCAGACTGGACAGTCAAAGCTTTGTTGGAAAAGCTCCTATTGGTGTAGCAAAAAGAACTCCTGAAGGAGTTCCAGTTATCGCTATTTGTGGTAGTCTTTCCGAGGATTTACCTTCCCTACCATTCGAAAATATACAAGCAGCCTTTTCTATTTTAGAAAAAAGTGAACCTTTGGAAGACAGTTTGAAAAATGCAAGTCTCTATTTGGAGCACACATCTACTAATATTGGTCGTTTGTTAAATTTGAGAAAGGATTAACCAAACCATTTTTTCCAGATAGATTTTTTAGGAGCCTCAGCCTTTTTCTCCTCCCAGAGGCTTGAGAAAGCAAGTCTAAGGTCCTTTTCGTCTACTTGAACAGGTTCATTTGTATGAATGACAAGACCAAAAGGAGAGGTGATATGATCGTCTGAAACAATAGTCGCCTGACAGTTGCTTTCCTTTGCTTGCTTTAAGTAAAAGACCTGTTTGTCAAACTCGATATTTGGTGAGATCTTCACAAAAAGTATCTCTACCTTTTCTTGAAAACTTTCTAAAATAGAGAAAAATCCATGTTCTAATTCAGAACTATTGGCAGTGCTGATATCCGCGTAGCCAAGAACTCTTTCCTCGAAAGTGCCGAGATAGTGGCGTTGTTCGTCAGGGTTTAATTTCGGCCCACCATGAGCTTTTTCTAGTAGTTGTTTTGATAAATCTGTCATAAAAACAGTATATCACAAAAATCGCAAGAAAACAGACAAAAGAAAGCGATTACTTTATAAAGTTAAGGAAAATTTGCACAAAGATAACGTTTTTTCTTGAAAAACGCTTATTTTTAAGGTATCATAGAGGTGTAAAAAATTTAACTCAAAGGAGAGTAAAAAATGTCAATTATTACTGATGTTTACGCTCGCGAAGTCCTAGACTCACGCGGTAACCCAACACTTGAAGTAGAAGTTTATACTGAATCAGGTGCTTTCGGACGTGGTATGGTTCCATCAGGAGCTTCTACTGGTGAACACGAAGCAGTTGAACTTCGCGACGGTGACAAATCTCGTTACGGTGGTCTTGGTACACAAAAAGCTGTTGACAACGTAAACAACATCATCGCTGAAGCAATCATCGGCTACGATGTACGTGACCAACAAGCTATCGACCGTGCTATGATCGCACTTGACGGTACTCCTAACAAAGGTAAATTGGGTGCAAACGCAATTCTTGGTGTGTCTATCGCTGTAGCTCGTGCTGCTGCTGACTACCTTGAAATCCCACTTTACAGCTACCTTGGTGGATTCAACACTAAAGTTCTTCCAACTCCAATGATGAACATCATCAACGGTGGTTCTCACTCTGACGCTCCAATCGCTTTCCAAGAATTCATGATCGTACCTGCTGGTGCACCATCATTCAAAGAAGCTCTTCGTTGGGGTGCTGAAATCTTCCACGCTCTTAAGAAAATCCTTAAATCACGTGGTTTGGAAACTGCCGTAGGTGACGAAGGTGGATTCGCTCCTCGTTTCGAAGGAACTGAAGACGGTGTTGAAACTATCCTTGCTGCGATCGAAGCTGCTGGATATGTTCCTGGTAAAGACGTATTTATCGGATTTGACTGTGCTTCATCAGAATTCTACGATAAAGAACGTAAAGTTTACGACTACACTAAATTCGAAGGTGAAGGAGCTGCTGTACGTACTGCTGCAGAACAAATCGACTACCTTGAAGAATTGGTAAACAAATACCCAATCATCACTATCGAAGACGGTATGGACGAAAACGACTGGGACGGTTGGAAAGCTCTTACTGAACGTCTTGGTGGTAAAGTTCAATTGGTTGGTGACGACTTCTTCGTAACAAACACTTCTTACCTTGAAAAAGGTATTGCAGAAGGTGCTGCTAACTCAATCCTTATCAAAGTTAACCAAATCGGTACTCTTACTGAAACATTCGACGCTATCGAAATGGCGAAAGAAGCTGGTTACACTGCAGTTGTATCACACCGTTCAGGTGAAACTGAAGATTCAACAATCGCTGACATCGCAGTTGCAACTAACGCAGGACAAATCAAGACTGGTTCACTTTCACGTACAGACCGTATCGCTAAATACAACCAATTGCTTCGTATCGAAGACCAACTTGGTGAAGTAGCTGAATACCGTGGATTGAAATCATTCTACAACTTGAAAAAATAAAATAGTTCAGTGAACTATTTTTCCCGAACCTTGAAATTCAACAGTTCGGTCCTTTATGAACAAGGTTTCTAGCCCCTCGGATTTTATCCGAAGGGCTTTTTGTATGCAAAGGTAAAAAATGAAAAACAGTTTATGGTATAATAGACAAAAACACTTGTATTAGAAAGCAATTATGTCTAAAGAAATTGATATTGAGTATTACCACCAGCTAGCCTTGCAAAAACAGAAGGAGCACCGCAAATTTTTAGCTAATCTAAAGAAAAAACCTCCTAAAAACTTAGATAAGATAGCCCAGCAGATTCATGAAGAAGTCTTTGCTGAAATTGATTGTACTGTCTGCGCTAACTGTTGCAAGACATTGGGACCCGACTTTAAAGAAGCCGATATTACCCGTATTGCTAAGTATTTTAAGATGAAATTACCAGCTTTTGAAGCAGAGTTTTTACAGGTGGACGAAGACGGTGACAAGGTTTTTAAATCTATGCCTTGCCCCTTCCTAGGAGGGGACAATCTCTGTTCTATCTATGATGTTCGTCCAAAGGCCTGCCGGGAATTTCCCCATACAGACCGTAAGAAGATTTATCAAATTAATCATCTGACAATCAGAAATACTTTGACCTGCCCAGCAGCCTATCTCTTTGTTGAGAAATTAAAGGATAAGTTATAGAAGTTTACACCTCTAAATCTTGTACAAAAATTCTAGGGTGAAAATACCAGATATCTGGTAGACTATAGTTAGAATTGGACATGGCCTAAAAGCTGTGCGAAAAAGACAATTTTTCACTTTACTTTTAACGACCTTTGTATCTTGTGGAGGTAAGAAAAGAAGAATATGATGCATCAATTCAATCAAACCATGGATTATTTGGAGCAGCAACTGACTGGAGAAGTGGATACGAAAAGGTTTCAGCAGCTATCGGGCTATTCTTACCCTCTCTTTAGCAGGCTCTTTTCCATCCTAGCAGATATGACTTTAGCAGAATACTTGCGCAATCGCAGGCTATCAGAAGCTGTGACAGACTTGCGGGAAGGCTCTGAGAAGGTCATTGACATAGCCATGAAATACGGTTATGATTCTGCGGATGCCTTCAGCACAGCCTTCAAGAAATTCCATGGGGCAACTCCTTCAGAAGTTCGAAATGGAAAACCTTATCGGATCTTTCCTAGACTTCAATTATCCTTAAAAATCACAGGAGGAAAGAACATGGATATCAAGATTCAAAAGAAGCCTGCATTTACCGTTGCAGGAGTCCTATTGGAAGCTATTGACTATAAGCGTGGAGCATACTCCATGTGGGGAAGTGGGGAAATTTTAGGAAGGACAAGAGTCCTAGTCAAACTGAAATCTATCAAGAAACAGCAAGCATTATGAGGGCCAGATATCTGGATGGACAAAGTAATGTCTTGGAATGTTATGCAAAAGCAGTTGCTGAAAACGGATTAAATACGGAGCAAAAGCAATTGCATCAGTATTTCAGCTTTAAACTTGCTGCTGTTCGAAATCTCTATCTCAGTAAATTCTTAAAAGACTATGATCCCGAAGGGGCAAGATTAAAAGAAGAATTGGCTACTCTATTTGGTAAAGCCCACCTTTCGTGTTTAAAAGAAGATTATCAAGAACTAGCTCACTTGCTCTATCAGATAGCAGAAGTGGATCGTCGCTTTAGAGATATATATGTAAAGTAGCAGGCCTAGAGATGACTCTAAGCATTAAAAAATAGTCAGTAAAAGCAGTTTTTCGCAAAATGAAGAACTGCTTTTTGATTGTGGTATAATGAAGTGAGGAAATAGCATATCCAACTTAAAAATGAAGGGAGAACGCCTATGCCTAGACCAAGAACGAAAGAGGAATTAGTGTTAGCCTCTAAGGAAAACTATGAAAAGCTCAATCACTTTATATCTAAATTAAGTGAAGAGGAACTACAAACTCCTTTTGATTTTTCAAAAGACCAAAAGAAAAAAGAAGCTCACTGGAAAAGAGATAAAAATCTAAGAGATGTTCTGATCCATCTCTATGAATGGCATCAGTTACTTTTGACCTGGGTACATTCCAATCAAAAGGGTCATGAAAGACCTTTTCTCCCTGAACCTTATAATTGGAAAACTTATGGGGAAATGAATGTCGCTTTTTGGAAGAAGCACCAGAGAACGTCTTTAGAAGAAGCGACCAAACTCCTCAATCAATCGCATAAAGAGGTTTTAGAGTTGATGGAAGGCTTCAGCAATGACGAATTGTTCACAAAAGGTATCTATAAATGGACGGGTAGGACAAGTCTAGGTTCCTACTTTGTGAGTGCCACTTCCAGTCACTATGATTGGGCTCTGAAAAAACTCAAAGCTCACCAGAAAAATTGTAAGACTAGCTAGTTGAAGTGCTTTAGTTCTCGTGATTTTTAAGCTCTTCTAGCTTTAGAACGCTTCAAAAATTAAAATTTAAGGCTATCATAGACTTAGAATAGTACGAAAACATTTAGTTTATAGTAATTCTAAGTTTAGAATTACATTTATATTAAAGGAATTGAACTGTTCGATGCTTAGAATGCCTTCATTCTGAGAAATATTGACTAGAAAATGCTTCGAATGATTTTTTTCTGATATAGGATGATAGATAGGTGGGTGAGATGATGAACATACAAAAAGAGAAAGTTAGAAAAGAGTTGGTGTCCCTCTGTTTGGGAGAGTTTACAGCCGTTCTATCCTTTTGGTTTTGTTTTTTCCTTTTGAAAAATCGGCTTACTGATTGGAATAGTCTAGTAACCGTTCTCTATCCTTTGTCTTTACTGACATTTATATTGCTTCAAGGTTCAACCTATTGGGCGATTTTGATTAGAAGACTATCGAATCCTCAGTTTGGAAGTGGAAGTATCCCCAAATTATATGGTGGTTTCAGAATACTAGACCTTGTTTTATTTATTTCAGGCTTTCCTTTTATTGTCTGGAATACCCAGAGTTTCCAAGTGGCTATCTTAGCCACACTAATACAGCTTTTTGCCTCTATCGAATGGATCAATTATTATTTCCTACGTTTATCCTATAGTCTGAATCCACTTGTTTTATGGAAACGAATTATCAAGGGAAAACTCGAAAAGAGCAGAATAGCCAAGGAGTTGGGGTAGGGGAGTGTAGTATTGAAGAGTTTAAGTTATTCAAACAATATTAATTTCAAATTTTCATTTATACTATAATGTTCTTAATGAATATTCAGGAAGAAAACTAAATGCCCAACAAATTTCAATTCTTTGAAACTTATTGCTTCCAAAGGATTTTATCGAGTATTGAAAATGAGGTTACTAATTGTGCGGAAAAAGTAAGTTTGATGTTATCGCTATACAAAATTTTACCCTCATTCAAACTTGCATTGATTTTTATTGTCAGTGTTTTCGTGATATAATATTATCAGAAATAAATTATTGGAGAATCTGAATGAGAAACGATATTCAACCGGCCTTACAAACAGTAAAATCATATTTTGAAAAATCAGAATTTTACATTCCTACCTATCAGAGACCCTATGCTTGGCAAGTACCACAATGTGAACAACTCATTGAAGATATTAATCTTCATATGGAAAATTTCGATGATAGTTCCCAAGACAATTATTTCTTTGGAGCGGTTCTTATCGCTCAGGAATCTGGAGAAGAGCATGAAGTAACTTTGATTGATGGTCAGCAAAGAACAACGACATTTATGTTACTTCTTAAGGCAATCCTATTGAAGATTGATAAGGAGCTTGAACTTCAACCTACTCTAGATACTGATGCACGCAGATTAGTGAAACGTCTTAATGGTCTTAAAGAGGAGATTGTTATAATGCTTTTTAATGTTTCAGATGACGAAAAAGATGATTTCGTTGATGGACTGTATTATCCTAGTGAGGATAGGATAAAGTATCTAAATCATTCAATCTCAGAAAAATATGCTAGTGAGATGAATACTATCTTGTTAGGTAGGGATTTCACTTCGATTAAAGAGAGAGTTTATCAAATTTATCGTCGTCAGAAAGATAATCGTTATACGAATTTTTATAAAAACTTTAGATATTTTTATAATATGTGTGATGATTTGAATGTTTTTAAACTCATCAATTTTGCTAACCATTTTATTGATAACTGCCAAGTGATCACCATCACAAGTTATAATACCGATCAAGCAATAAATATTTTCAATTCTTTAAATGGGACTGGTGTCCCATTGACCCCAATTGAAGTAATCGTATCTAAGACCACTGCAAATGCATCAGATAGGAAAAACTTCGAAAAAAATTGGCAAGAGATTGTACAACGAACCGATTCATCTAGATTAGACTTGAATGCGTTAATTACTCATTATATTTTCGTAAAACTCTCAGAACAAAACGGTGCTGATCGAAGAAATCCTGGTATAAGAGCCTTTTTCTCAAAAAATAAGCATCTATTGAATGAAGATATTCTGTTTACTTCTGAACTAAATACAATCATAAACAATTTTGAACGAGTATCTGATACTATCAATGGTCAATTGATAAACAAATTAAATGGAAATTTAAGACCTTTTGTTAGTAGTTATCTATTTTTCAGACAAGACAACACATATCTGGAATACTTACTTAGACTTGGAGTTTTGATTGAATTATCTGAACTCTCATATAGCCATAAACTTTTTAAAGGCTTCCTAGAAGAAATTAATCTGATGTACAGTCAAGTCGATTCAATTTCAATCGACGAACTTATTTTAAAAATAAAGAACCATATTCATACTAATTTTGTTTATGAAGATGTTAAACAAACTTTGACTGAAAGTGGTGTTTCAAATTCTATTCTTTATGTAAATGAATTCCTATTTGCAATGGAAAAGGGTGATGAATTTAAGCTAGAGGGGAAAATTGATATTGAACATATCATGCCTCAAAGCGGGTTAAATCGTGAAAACATTATGTTAGATGCAGGTTTTGAGAATCAAGATGAATTCAGAGAATATGCTGAGAAAATTGGTAATAAAATACTTCTTGAAGCTGACATCAATCGTGGAATCGGAGATGCTTGGTTCAGAACAAAGAGAGAGAATACGATTACGAGCGGTCATGGCTATATAGGTAGTAAGTTCCCAATAGCTAAATCCCTAGTTAATTATGTAAATGATACTTGGACTAAAACTGACATTGAATTGGCAACAGAAAAAGCTGCAAAGCGAATTGCTGATTTTATTTTTGAATAAAATAGATCGATAGAATTAAGAGGTAAGTTATAATTATGTCTTTAAATCAAGTTACTTTAGAAATTCCATTAAATATTCAGAAAGGATTAGACTCTGGAATTTCTAAACGTTATGGTTCAATAACCAGAAATTCATCTGGTAGTTAAAATTGTACTTAATACTTGTTAAAATATTTGAATATTTTTCCCTTTCAGAAAGGAAACTCAATGTCCTACAAATTTTTACTCTTCGACCTTGATCACACTCTTCTTGATTTTGATGCTGCTGAGGATGTGGCTTTGACGCAACTTCTAAAAGAAGAAGGAGTTGCGGATATTCCAGCCTATAAAGACTATTACATTCCTATGAACAAGGCTCTCTGGAAAGACTTGGAGCAAAAGAAAATCAGTAAACAAGAACTGGTTAACACGCGCTTTTCTCGTTTATTTGCTCATTTTGGATTGGAGAAGGACGGTGTTATACTTGCCCAGCGTTACCAGTTTTATCTCGCACAGCAGGGACAAACTCTTTCGGGTGCTCATGAACTCTTGGACAGTCTCATAGAGCGTGACTATGACTTGTATGCTGCGACAAATGGCATTACTGCCATCCAGACAGGGCGTTTGGCTCAATCTGGTCTGGCACCTTATTTCAATCAAGTTTTTATCTCCGAGCAGTTACAAACGCAAAAGCCTGATGCACTATTCTATGAAAAAATCGGTCAGCAAATTGCAGGATTTAGCAAAGAAAAGACGCTGATGATTGGAGATTCCTTAACGGCTGACATTCAAGGTGGTAATAATGCTGGAATTGACACTATCTGGTACAACCCTCATCGCCTTGAAAATCACACACAAGCCCAGCCGACCTATGAAGTTCATTCTTACCAAGACTTGCTGGATTGTTTGGATAAACTGTAAAAAGTGGTTTAGATAGCCACTTTTTGCTATAATAGAAGCAGTAAAAACGAAGGAGTTGGCGATGCAACACTCATCTTGGCATGCTTTGATTAAGGAGCAATTACCTGAGGGTTATTTCGGGAAAATCAATCAGTTTATGGATCAGGTCTATGCTCAGGGAACTGTTTATCCACCTAAGGAAAAGATTTTTCAGGCTCTCTTGACTACACCGCTTGAAGAAGTTAAGGTGGTGATTCTAGGGCAAGACCCCTATCACGGGCCAGGTCAGGCTCAGGGCTTGAGTTTTTCTGTTCCTGACTCTATCCCAGCTCCTCCGTCCTTGCAAAATATCTTGAAAGAATTGTCAGATGATATCGGGGTTAAGAAATCACATGATTTGACGGCTTGGGCTGAGCAAGGAGTCTTACTTCTCAATGCTTGCTTGACGGTTCCTGCTGGGCAGGCCAATGGTCACGCTGGGCAGATATGGGAGCCTTTTACAGATGCTGTGATTCGGGTTGTCAATCATCTAGACAGGCCTGTAGTCTTTGTACTCTGGGGCGCTTATGCACGCAAGAAGAAGGCCTTGGTTACCAATCCTCACCACTTGATTATCGAATCAGCCCATCCCAGTCCTTTATCTGTTTTCAGAGGATTTTGGGGTTCCAAGCCTTTTTCCAAGGCCAATGCATTCTTAACAGAGACAGGACAAGAGCCAATCGATTGGCTTAGATAAGGAGAGAATATGCCTCAGTTAGCAACGATTTGCTACATTGATAACGGAAAAGAACTGCTCATGCTCCATCGCAATAAGAAGCCCAACGATGTCCACGAAGGCAAATGGATTGGTGTGGGTGGTAAGCTAGAGCGAGGGGAGACACCTCAGGAGTGCGCAGCGCGTGAAATCCTCGAAGAAACAGGGCTCAAAGCCAAGCCGGTTCTAAAAGGTGTTATCACTTTTCCAGAATTCACACCAGATTTAGACTGGTACACCTATGTTTTTAAGGTGACAGAGTTTGAGGGTGACTTGATTGACTGCAATGAGGGAACATTGGAATGGGTTCCCTATGATGAAGTTTTGAGCAAGCCAACTTGGGAGGGTGACCACACCTTTGTTGAGTGGCTTTTAGAGGACAAACCCTTCTTTTCAGCTAAGTTTGTTTATGATGGGGATAAATTGTTGGATACCCAAGTTGATTTCTATAAATAAAGGAGAAAACAGATGTTACTAATCAAAAATGGTCGTGTAATGGATCCCAAGTCTGGTTTGGATCAAGTGTGTGATGTTTTGGTCCAAGATGGGAAAATTGTCAAAATTGCACCTGAAATCAAGAAAGAAGGAGCAGAGGTGCTTGATGCTACAGGTCTTGTGGTTGCGCCTGGACTCGTGGATATTCATGTTCATTTTCGTGAACCTGGTCAGACCCACAAGGAAGATATCCATACTGGTGCCCTAGCGGCTGCTGCAGGTGGTTTTACAACGGTTGTCATGATGGCTAATACTAGTCCAACCATTTCGGACGTAGAAACTTTGCAAGAAGTTCTTCAGTCAGCTGCCAAGGAAAAAATCAATGTCAAGACAGTTGCGACTATTACCAAGAACTTTAATGGCCAAGACTTGACAGACTTTAAGGCGCTTTTAGAAGCAGGTGCGGTTGGTTTTTCTGATGACGGTATTCCGCTTGAGAGCAGTAAAGTGGTCAAGGAAGCCATGGAAGAAGCTAAAAAACTTAATACTTTTATTAGTCTTCATGAGGAAGATCCAGGTTTGAACGGGATTCTTGGATTTAACGAAAACATCGCTAAGGAACATTTTCATTTCTGTGGAGCGACTGGGGTGGCTGAATACGCCATGATTGCGCGTGATGTTATGATTGCCTATGCAACCAAGGCCCATGTTCACATCCAGCATTTGTCTAAGGAAGAAAGTGTCAAGGTAGTGGAATTCGCTCAAGGTTTGGGTGCGCAGGTCACAGCAGAAGTAGCGCCACAACATTTCTCTAAGACAGAAGCACTTCTTTTAACTCAAGGCAGCAATGCCAAAATGAATCCTCCGTTACGTCTAGAGTCAGACCGTCGTGCTGTTATCGAAGGTCTCAAGTCAGGCGTTATCACCGTTATCGCAACGGACCACGCGCCTCACCATGCAGATGAGAAAAATGTACAAGATATCACCAAAGCGCCATCTGGTATGACCGGTTTGGAAACCTCTCTTTCTCTTGGTTTGACTTATTTGGTGGAAGCTGGTGAGCTAAGCTTGATGGAATTACTAGAAAAAATGACTGTCAACCCAGCCAAGCTTTACAATTTTGAAGCAGGTTATTTGGTTGAAAATGGTCCAGCGGATATCACTATCTTTGATGCTAAGGCTGACCGTCTTGTGGACTCCCACTTTGCTTCAAAAGCAGCTAATTCACCATTTATCGGGGAAACTTTAAAAGGGCAGGTCAAGTATACTATCTGTAAGGGACAAATCGTCTATCAAAACTAGATGGGACTCTGCTCTATAAACTATAAGAATAGAGAGCGTATATGTACCCAACCCATCAATTTAAAGACAAGTTTGTTTTATTTCTTAAGATATTTTTCCCTATCCTGATTTATCAGTTTGCCAATTATTCTGCCTCTTTTGTCGATACAACCATGACGGGGCAGTACAATACCATGGACTTGGCAGGAGTATCAACTGCAACGAGTCTATGGAATCCTTTCTTTACTTTTTTAACAGGGATTGTTTCGGCCATGGTTCCCATTATAGGCCATCATCTGGGACGAGGCAAAAAGGAAGAAGTTGCGTCAGATTTTTACCAGTTCATCTATTTGTCCTTGGGTCTATCTGTGGTCTTACTGGGACTGGTACTTTTCTTGGCACCTCTTGTCTTAAATCATATCGGACTAGAAGCTCAAGTAGCGGCAGTTGCAGTTTCCTATCTTTGGTACCTGTCTATCGGGATTATTCCCTTGTTGCTTTTTAGTGCCATTCGGTCATTGTTAGATTCTCTTGGTTTGACCAAGCTATCTATGTACCTCATGCTCCTATTACTTCCGCTCAATAGTGGTTTTAACTATCTCTTGATATATGGAGCCCTTGGTTTTCCTGAGCTTGGTGGTGCAGGAGCAGGGCTAGGAACTTCGCTAGCCTATTGGGTTTTATTGGGCATTTCCCTGCTTGTTTTGTTCAAACAAGAAAAGTTAAAAGCGCTACATCTTGAAAAACGGATTCCACTCAATATAGATAAAATCAAGGAAGGTGTTCGGCTAGGTCTACCAATCGGGGGAACCGTATTTGCGGAAGTGGCTATTTTCTCCGTGGTTGGCTTGATCATGGCTAAGTTTTCATCGCTCATCATCGCCAGTCACCAGTCAGCTATGAACTTTTCGAGTCTCATGTACGCTTTTCCCATGAGTATTTCCTCTGCTATGGCGATTGTTGTGTCTTACGAGGTGGGGGCCAAACGTTTTGAGGATGCAAAAATCTATGCTCGTCTGGGGAGAATAACCGCCCTTATTTTTGCAGGTCTTACCCTATCTTTTCTCTACATTTTTAGAGATCGTGTAGCAAGTCTATATGGGAATGACTCTCAGTTCATTGAAACAACTGCTGTATTTCTAACCTACAGTCTCTTTTTCCAGCTAGCTGATACCTTTGCGGCTCCGCTCCAAGGAATTTTAAGAGGGTATAAGGACACTATCGTTCCTTTCTATCTTGGCTTAATCGGATATTGGGGAGTAGCGATACCACTAGGATATCTACTAGATCAAGTAACTGACTTAGGGGCATTTGCCTACTGGATTGGGTTAATTGCCAGCTTGATTGTTTCTGGTTGTTTGTATCAATGGCGTCTGAAAACCGTAATGAAAAGATTGAGCTAATTTTTGGAAAATATCCTGAAAAAGCACTTTGTGAAAAAATACTCTAACTAGAGAGAATCCCTGTTTTAACAGGGGTTTATTTTTTTATATTGTGAATTTTTATTAGCCATATACTTTGACAGCGTATACTAAAAAAGGTAAAATAGTAAGAGTAAGTACAAAGTTAGAAAGGCAAGATTATGTCAACTTTAGATAAAAATCTTTTGCTAGAGATGTTCCGTAAGATGGAAGAAATCCGTCGCATGGACTTAAAAATCGCTCAGTTAGTGAAAAAGGGAAAAGTTCCCGGTATGACTCACTTTTCTGTTGGAGAGGAGGCTGCTAACGTGGGGGCCATGTTGGCTCTCAATCCAGATGATCTGATTACCTCAAACCACCGTGGTCATGGACAGGCTATTGCCAAAGGGATTGACCTCAACGGAATGATGGCTGAAATCCTTGGAAAATACACTGGAACTTGTAAAGGTAAAGGTGGATCTATGCATATCGCCGACCTTGATGCTGGGAACCTTGGTGCCAATGGTATCGTAGGTGGTGGTATGGGAATCGCTGTCGGTGCGGCCCTTAGTCAGCAAATGCAACATACTGGTAAAATCGTTGTCTGCTCCTTTGGAGATGGTGCAACCAACGAAGGTGTTTTCCACGAAGCAGTGAACATGGCTTCTATTTGGAAACTTCCTGTTATTTTCTACTGCATTAACAACGGTTATGGAATCTCTGCGGATATCAAGAAAATGACCAATGTGGAGCATATCCATCAACGTAGTGCGGCATATGGAATTCCTGGAATGTTTATCGAAGATGGAAACAATGTCATCGACGTCTATGAAGGATTTAAGAAAGCTGTAGACCATGTTCGTGGTGGCAATGGACCAGTCTTGATCGAAAGTGTAACTTATCGCTGGCTTGGTCACTCATCATCTGACCCTGGGAAATATCGTACCCGTGAAGAAGTGGAATTGTGGAAACAAAAAGACCCAATCGAAAACCTTCGCAAGTACCTCGTTGAAAATAATATTGCAAGTGCCGAAGAATTGGAAGAAATCCAAGCACAAGTCAAGGAAGCAGTAGAAGCTTCTGTTAAATTTGCGGAAGAAAGCCCATTCCCACCACTTGAATCAGCATTTGAAGATATTTACGCAGACTAAGGAGAAAGAGATAAAATGGAAACAAAAACAATGTCGTTCCGTGACACCATTATCCTTGCTATGTCTGAGGAAATGCGTCGCGATGAAAATGTGTTCTTGATGGGAGAAGACGTCGGTGTCTTCGGAGGAGACTTCGGTACTTCTGTTGGAATGCTTGAAGAATTTGGTCCAGAACGTGTCCGTGACTGTCCGATTTCTGAAGCTGCCATCTCGGGAGCAGCAGCAGGAGCAGCTATGACAGGACTTCGCCCAATCGTTGATATGACCTTTATGGATTTCTCGGTTATTGCCATGGATAATATCGTCAACCAAGCTGCTAAAACACGTTATATGTTTGGTGGTAAAGGTCAGGTTCCAATGACTGTACGTTGTGCAGCTGGTAACGGAGTTGGTTCTGCGGCCCAGCACTCACAATCTTTAGAGTCTTGGTTCACTCACATTCCTGGACTAAAGGTTGTAGCACCAGGTACGCCTGCTGACATGAAAGGACTGCTAAAATCTTCTATCCGTGATAATAACCCTGTTATCATTCTTGAGTACAAGTCAGAATTTAACCAAAAAGGGGAAGTGCCAGTTGATCCAGACTACACAATCCCACTTGGAGTTGGCGAAATTAAACGCGAAGGAACGGATGTAACAGTTGTTACTTACGGTAAAATGCTTCGCCGTGTGGTTCAAGCAGCTGAAGAATTGGCAGAAGAAGGAATTTCGGTTGAGATTGTGGACCCACGTACCCTTGTACCGCTTGATAAGGATATCATCATTAACTCAGTTAAGAAGACTGGAAAGGTCGTTCTGGTCAACGATGCCCACAAAACAAGTGGCTATATCGGCGAGATTTCAGCAATTATTTCAGAATCAGAAGCATTTGACTATCTAGATGCACCAATCCGCCGTTGCGCCGGAGAAGATGTGCCAATGCCTTACGCACAAAACCTAGAAAATGCAATGATTCCAACCGTTGAAAGCATCAAAGATGCAATCCGTAAGACATATAACAAAGAATAATACATAATATAAGTTATGTAAATTAAATAAAAAAGACGAGAAACTTTGTATCTTTTAGGTGCAGAACTCTTTTCGTCCTTAATATCTTAGTATAGAATTGGAGAGGTCATGGCTGATGACAAGCTAAGAGCGACTCCTGCAGCTAGAAAGTTAGCGGATGATCTAGGGATCAACCTCTACGACGTTTCAGGCTCAGGTGCAAACGGTCGTGTCCACAAAGAAGACGTGGAAACTTATAAAGACACAAACGTGGTTCGCATTTCGCCACTTGCAAAACGAATTGCCCTCGAACATAACATTGCTTGGCAGGAAATCCAAGGAACAGGTCACCGTGGTAAGATCATGAAGAAGGACGTTTTGGCCTTGCTTCCTGAAAATATCGAAAACGACACCATCAAGTCTCCTGCTCAAATCGAAAAAGTGGAAGAGGTTCCTGATACTATAACTCCTTATGGTGAGATTGAGCGTATTCCAATGACACCAATGCGTAAGGTTATCGCTCAACGTATGGTTGAATCCTACCTAACTGCGCCAACCTTCACACTCAATTATGAAGTTGATATGACTGAAATGCTGGCCCTTCGTAAGAAGGTTCTTGATCCGATTATGGAAGCGACTGGTAAGAAGACTACTGTAACAGACCTTCTTTCACTCGCTGTTGTGAAAACATTGATGAAACACCCATACATCAACGCTTCATTGACAGAAGATGGCAAGACCATTATCACTCATAACTATGTCAACCTTGCGATGGCGGTTGGTATGGATAATGGATTGATGACACCAGTTGTTTACAATGCTGAAAAAATGAGCTTGTCAGAGTTGGTTGTAGCCTTTAAGGATGTCATTGGTCGTACCTTGGATGGTAAATTGGCTCCAAGCGAACTGCAAAATTCAACCTTCACAATTAGTAACTTGGGAATGTTTGGTGTTCAGTCTTTTGGTCCGATTATTAACCAACCAAACTCAGCAATTCTCGGGGTGAGCTCAACAGTAGAGAAACCTGTAGTTGTCAATGGTGAGATTGTCATTCGCCCTATCATGAGCCTAGGATTAACCATTGACCACCGTGTCGTAGATGGTATGGCTGGTGCTAAGTTTATGAAAGACTTGAAAGCCTTAATTGAGAATCCAATCTCAATGTTGGTTTAAAAATAAAGTATTTATTTTTAGAGATATAGATAAAGGAAGTAAGACATGGCTTTAGAAGTAATTATGCCAAAAGCCGGCGTAGATATGACAGAAGGACAAATCGTCCAATGGAATAAGAAAGTCGGAGAATTTGTAAAAGAAGGAGAAATCCTTTTGGAAATCATGACTGACAAAGTCAGCATGGAATTGGAAGCCGAAGAAGATGGATACTTGATTGCCATCCTTAAAGGAGATGGTGAAACTGTTCCAGTAACTGAAGTTATCGGTTACCTTGGCGAAGAAGGGGAAAACATCCCAACAGCTGGAGCGGCTGAACCAGAATCAAAACCTGCTCCTGTAGCTAGCGCCTCAAACGACGACGGCAAGAGCGATGATGCCTTTGATATCGTTGTGATTGGTGGAGGTCCTGCTGGATATGTAGCAGCCATTAAAGCTGCCCAACTCGGTGGAAAGGTTGCCCTTGTTGAGAAATCTGAACTCGGTGGAACCTGCTTGAACCGTGGATGTATCCCAACCAAGACCTACCTTCACAACGCTGAAATCATCGAAAACATCGGTCATGCTGCAAACCGTGGTATCGTCATCGAAAATCCAAACTTCACTGTGGATATGGATAAACTTTTAGAAACAAAATCTAAAGTTGTTAATACTCTTGTTGGTGGAGTTGCTGGTCTTCTTCGTAGCTACGGAGTTACTGTACATAAGGGAATTGGTACTATTACTAAAGATAAGAATGTCTTGGTTAATGGTTCTGAATTGCTTGAAACCAAGAAAATTATCCTTGCTGGTGGTTCAAAGGTTAGCAAGATTAACGTCCCTGGTATGGAATCTCCACTTGTGATGACTAGCGATGATATTCTTGAAATGAACGAAGTTCCAGAAAGCCTCGTAATCATCGGTGGTGGGGTTGTCGGTATCGAACTCGGTCAAGCCTTCATGACATTTGGTTCAAAAGTGACCGTTATCGAAATGATGGACCGTATTGTTCCAGCTATGGATGCTGAAGTGTCTAAGAATCTTCGCTTAATTCTTGAGCGAAAAGGAATGACCATCTTGACAGGTACAAAACTGCAAGAAATCATCGAGGAAAATGGTCAACTTCGTATCAAAGTTGAAGGAAAAGACGATATCATCGCAAGCAAAGCTCTTCTTTCAATCGGTCGTGTACCAGACCTTGAAGGTATTGGCGAAGTTGAGTTTGAATTGGATCGTGGACGTATCAAGGTAAACGAATACATGGAAACTTCTGTTCCAGGGATCTACGCACCTGGTGATATCAACGGTACTAAGATGTTGGCTCACGCAGCCTTCCGCATGGGTGAAGTTGCGGCTGAAAATGCCCTCAAAGGAAACCATGCTGTTGCTAAATTGAACTTGACTCCTGCAGCCATCTACACTCTTCCTGAAGTAGCAGCAGTAGGTTTGACAGAAGAACAAGCTCGTGAGAAATACGATGTCGCTATCGGTAAATTTAACTTTGCAGCTAACGGTCGTGCCATTGCATCTGATGCTGCTCAAGGTTTCGTAAAAGTCATCGCTGATAAGAAATACGGAGAAATTCTTGGTGTGCACATCATTGGTCCTGCAGCTGCAGAATTGATCAACGAGGCATCAAGCATCATCGAAATGGAAATCACTGTTGAAGAAATGCTGAAGACCATCCACGGACACCCAACTTACTCTGAAGTGATGTACGAAGCATTTGCTGATGTTCTAGGAATGGCCATCCATTCACCTAAGAAACAATAAATAAGTTTTTCAACTAAATTTTCTTAAAGTAGTACGGACGGCAGCGACCTCTATTAGAGTTCCATGCCTAAAAAGTGAGCCTCTTGTCTCAATTTTTCCGAGAAATGTAACGATAACACGTTACATTTCTTTTTGCCACTTCAGAAAATTGGATTGCTATGAACAGAATTTAAAAACTAAATTTTTGGAAATACCATGAAATATATTATCAATCATTCAAACGACACTGCCTTTAATATTGCCTTGGAAGAATACGCCTTTAAACACCTTTTGGATGAGGATCAAATCTTCCTTCTTTGGATTAACAAGCCTTCTATCATTGTTGGTCGTCACCAGAATACTATCGAAGAAATCAACCGTGATTATGTTCGCGAACATGGCATCGAGGTGGTCCGCCGTATCAGTGGTGGTGGGGCTGTTTACCACGATCTAAACAACCTCAACTACACCATCATCTCAAAAGAAGATGAAAACAAGACCTTTGACTTCAAGAGCTTCTCAACTCCAGTTATCAATACCTTGGCTCAACTCGGTGTTAAGGCTGAGTTCACAGGCCGTAACGACCTTGAGATTGACGGAAAGAAATTCTGTGGAAATGCCCAAGCCTATATCAATGGGCGTATCATGCACCACGGATGCTTGCTCTTTGATGTTGATTTGTCAGTCCTAGCAAATGCCCTCAAGGTTTCAAAGGACAAATTTGAGTCAAAAGGTGTGAAATCCGTCCGTGCCCGTGTAACCAATATTATCGATGAATTACCAGAAAAAATCACAGTTGAAGAATTCCGTGATTTGCTATTGGAATACATGAAAAAAGAGTACCCAGAGATGACTGAATACGTCTTTTCAGAAGAAGAATTGGCTGAAATCAATCGCATCAAGGATACTAAGTTTAGTACTTGGGACTGGAACTACGGTAAATCACCTGCATTTAACGTCCGTCGTGGAACAAAATTCACTAGTGGTAAGGTTGAAGTCTTTGCCAACGTCATTGAATCAAAAATCCAAGATATCAAGATTTATGGAGATTTCTTTGGTATTGAAGACGTTGCTGCAGTAGAAGATGTCCTTCGTGGAGTAAAATATGAACGTGAAGATGTTCTTAAGGCACTAGAAACTATTGATATTACACGCTACTTTGCTGGTATTAGCCGTGAAGAAATCGCTGAAGCAGTAGTGGGATAAAAGGAAAGGAGCTGGTTGTATGACCAGCTTCTTTTTATGAGTTGTATTTTACATAAATAATTTTATGTATTCTATAAACTATCTAGAGCATTTTTTTGTTCATCATTTACGATATGGGTATAGAGGTCAGTGACTTGTGTACTGGCGTGACCTAGCTGGTGGCTAACCAAAACTTGCGATTTAGTCGCATCATAGAGCCTAGTTGCTAGCGTATGGCGTAGTTTGTGGGGAGTTACACGCACTTTGAAGTCCTCAGAGTACTTAGCAACCATTTTTTCAACGCTGGAAGCATCGATACGATTGGGAACACCTCTGTAAAGTGTCAAAAAGAGAGCTGTATCCGTCTTTTCCGTCTTATAGCGTTGATTGCGAATGGCTAGATAATTTTCTAGATAGGGCTTGGCAAAGGCAGCAACATTGACTAAGTCACGTTTTCCCCCCTTACGTGTGACATCAATGACCATCATTTTGAGATTAAGGTCTCTTAGATCCAGATTAACAGCTTCAGATAAGCGGACACCAGATGCCAAGAGAAGGGCAATAATGGCCAAATCACGTTCTTTATTTTTATTAAATGATGAAAGAGCGCGATTTGAAAGTTGTTGTGGGTACTCTTGGTCGATATAAGTCAGAAAACCTTCTGTTTCATCGCCTAGAAAGAGTTTTTGCTTGATGTTTTCAGCTCTGGCAGCAAGTGTTTCTTTCTTTTTCTTGGTTGAAACTTTCTTCATTACATTTCGATAGAAATATGGCTCACCCTGGTCGTTTTCAACTTCCTCGGTCAGATACTTGTAAAGACTAGAAAGGGCTGATAAGGTCCGATTGATGGTTGTCTGCGAAACGCCTTGTTTGGTTGTATTGGCATTCAGTAAAGGTCGTTCTCGTAGATATAGGATAAAGGATTCCATGTCTTTTTTTGTCATATGTTCTAAGACAGATAAAGGAATATCAGACATTTTATCTGCATCTGAGATTCCAGACTCCAAAACCCAGCTGAAAAATCGATCGTATTCCTTGAGATATTCGTACAAGGTTGTAAAACTGTAGGGCACAGCAAGTTTAGATTGGTAGTATTCCAGAACATACCAGGGCATGATTTGTTTTAGTTTGTCGATTCGTTCCAGTAAAATCTCACGTTTCATGTATTTTCTCCATAATTAAGTCTACTAGTAGTATAGCATAGACTAATATATTTTTCAAGAAAATTATAGTTTTTCGGAAAGATGATATGAGAAACTTTTAAAAAATCTAACCATAAAGCATTCACTGTGAACCCCTTTATTAAATTTCATCATACTTGACTAACATATTAGGAATCTTTTCTTCAAGACTCTTGCGAACTTTTCCTCGTATTGCAGTGTCCATTTGGCTGTTAATGCTTGTGATGGTTGATTTAGTTTCTGTAGCAATTTTCTTAGCTGCCTTATTAAAGTTTTCTTCTAATTTATTTTTTGCTGTTATTGCTAACTTTGCTTCTGCAAGGATTCGGTTTCTTTCCATCATTCGATACATTTGTTTCAGTGCATATTGATATTCTTCATCTGTGTAGTATTCATTCATTGGTGCTTGCATAATCTCTCCTTAGTTTGTGAAATTCTTCATCTAATTTATTTCTTTTTTTGCGAAACTCGTTATCGTTTTTTTCTCTCTCATCTTCGAGTTTAATTCTATGTTCTCGGTATACTTGTTCCGAAAAGTGTCTCAGATTTTCTATTTCTGTAAAGTAGTCTCTAACATCATCAGCAGTTGATGAAAATTTTCTCAAGACTTGATACATTTTATCAACTTCATCAGACATCAGTTTTTCTAAATTTGCATTTCGTTCGTTTAAATCGAGTGCTTTATCATCGAGTTCTTTCTTTTGTTGATAATATTGTTCTTCTAGATTAAACAGTTCTCTCTCTTTCTCTCTAATTTCCTCCCATTTCACATCTTTTCTTTCCATTGTCTGAACTCCTTGGCAAATTGTGTGTCTGTTGCTACTGTTTTTTCGATAACTTCCTGTAATTGTTTATCCAAATTTTCAAATGATTGGGCGGAAGCATTCATCTTAGTGGTTGTTTGATTTGTTTCTGTCTGAAATGTATCTATAAACTGTGCTTGAGTAATACCTTGACTAGCAAAAATGGCTTCAACCTCATAGGGAGCTAATGCTGTGTAGCTCGTAAAGTCGATTTTTGACCAAATTTCTTGTAATTCTTGATTGGCTTTTTTGGCTAAGGCACTCACTTCATCAGCTCCAGTTCTTGCTGCTGTAGCCATAGATGATGATAGGATAGAACCTTGAGCTGCATCTAAGTATATTTCCTCAGAGCTACTAATGCCACCTGATGACCATTTTGATTTCAAGTCCTTGTAATGAGTCATTCCTCGGAGACTGTTGGCATAGGCTCGATAAACGCCACTGATTAAGGGTTTCCCTCCTTTGCCATCTACAAGTTGACCAGTTACAGGATCAAACTCCCACTCTTCAATTTTATGGCTCGAACCATCAATCCAATGAATCGTGCTAGGCATAGAATTTGTAATATCAATCGAACTATTATACCATTCTGGGTGGTTGAAATCATTCCCAATTACTACATCATCATTTTTTCTACGGTAATCTATAAACATAGAAGGGTTGCTTTCAATAAATGCTTTTTCTTCCAGTGTGAGTGCACCGTATTTAAACCAAGCATTAAAGGTGGTTGTAGGAATGTGGTATTTAGCTCCTACCTTTAGCATGTAGGAACCTTGTGAATAACCTGATAGTTGACTGACTTCATATCTAGGATCGTCCATAATCTCTTTTACGAATTGATCAGCAACCTTATATTGCGGAGATAAATAAGTTTGTCTAGCAACTATAGCACTATAGAAATCGCGTGAACCAAACATAGTTTTATTCACCGGACTATCAGGATCCGTTCCTGCAGCAATCACAGCTATATTTTTATAATCTGGTTCGCCGTTGACAATAGGTGCAACTGCTAGCCCGTCAAAACCTGTTTCAATGTCAGACTTAGTGGCAACAACACGAAATTCTTGACCATCGGAGGTGGTTATGGTGTTGGTTTCATCCGAAGATAACTTATCATTTGTTTTGGCTACAACTTTCTTTTCAACTTCCCTTTCAGCATATTCAGCATTGACACTATATACATTCTTCCCATGGTTTAATTCATTGAGTTGTTTATCTGTATAATTAAATACCATTAATATTCTCCTTCTGAGCCATCTGAATAAATAATTTTTGTGAGTTTACTAGTCTTACCCCAGTGACTATTTAAAAATTCTCGGTCCTCTTTTCTATTCTCTCTCTCTAAAGATACATCAGAAATACGTTTATCTTTTTTTGAATAATTAATTTTATATTTTATGCTTCTCTCATTAAAATATAGTTCAACTACGCAAGTCCAACTTCCTGGAGGATTTGTGTAGTTTGCATTAGAAAATCTAATTTCTTCAATACCCTCATAACTATCTTTTAAAGTTTCAACCAAACTAACTTCATACTCTCTATTTCGACGCTCTTCTTGAGACTTCCTTAACATACTAAACATAAAAACACCTCCTGCTGTAATGAATGCAACTAACAAAACGATTAGTAGCTTTTTATGACTTTTTTTAATTCCAGAATTGTTCATTTAAGCTTTTCTCCTTTTCTCTATTCTACTATAATTTAAAGATAAATAACAGTAGAATAGAGAAAATCAAGTCAATTGTCACAGATACTGCATCAAATCCCGATATTCGGTGAGACTTAGTCGCAACGACACGGAATTCTTGACCATCGGAGGTGGTTATAGTGTTGATTTCACCTTTTTTAACTCGTTATCTGATTTAGCAGTAACAATATTTGTTCGGTTTTCTTTACGCTGTGCGAACTCAGTATTAACACTGTAAACATTCGGACCTTGATTCAATTCATTAAGTTGTTTGTCTGTATACACGTATTTATTCATCATAGCTCCCCTTCTGAACCATTCGAATATTTAACTTTAACTTTTGACTTAGTAGAACCTCGCCTAGAATTTAAAAAATGTTGAAATTCTTCATCATCCTTATTATATACTCCAATCCTAATTTTATTCGAGTTTATATCAAAAGCTAAAACATGTTCTTTAGATGTTCCATCAAAAAATTTTAGTTTCACATCCGCCCCCCAAGTGTCTGAAGGAATTGAGCTGTACGATGGATTCGTAATCGTTACCTCCTCAATCCCTTCATAGGAATTCTTTAAGGCATTAACCAGACTTACTTCATATTCTCTATTTCGACGCTCTTCTTGAGATTTTCCTAACAAATTAAACATAAAAATACCTCCTGCTGTGATAGTTGCGAGTAGTAAAACTATGAATAATGGTTTATAGCTTTTTCTTAATCTGTTTTTACTCATTATCATTTCCTCTTTTTCTCAGCATATTCAGCATTGACACTGTATACATTCTTCCCATGGATTAATTCATTAAGTTGTTTTTCTGTATAATTAAATACCATTACTGTTCCCCTCTTTCTTTGTTAGAGTATGTAACCGTAACTGTATTAGTTGTTATTCCTTTTCTTCGGTTAAGAAAATCTCGCTGTCCATAAGTCATACGACCGTTATAATTTTCTATCTCATCTAGGTTATGTGGAATTCCATAGAATATTTTTTCCCCATCTTCAAACAAAATATCAACCTTACAAGACCAGTCACCAGGAGAGTTCGTATATGTTGGATTGGAAATTTTGATTTCTTCTATCCCTTCATATGAATTCTTTAAGGCATTTACCAAACTAACTTCATACTCTCTATTTCGACGTTCTTCTTGAGATTTCCCTAACATACTAAATATAGAAACACCTCCTGCTGTAATGGCTACGAGTAACAAAACGATTAGTATCCTTTTATGGCTTTTTTTATTGCTGGAATTATTCATTTAAGCTTTTCCCCTTTTTCTTATTATACTATATTTTAATTAATTTTAACGATATAAGAAGTAAAAACCGATCTCTGCTCGAGAATCGGTTTCTAAAGTAATTTATTGAAAATCCAGAACTTAAAATACATAAAATAAATTATGCAAATACCACCTATAACAACAAATCCTTTACTTTGCCAATTTCACTTTTTGGAATCACCAGGTGGATCATATCACCCAGATACATTCTAGTTGAGCCGTTAACGGTTTGACTTTTGCCATTATGGACTTGGGTGGTGATGAGGATGTTATGTGGCAAGTTGAGCTCGTGAACCTGTTTTCCAGCGATTTTATCAGATACAGGGATTTCAATGAGGGTGACTTCTCCTTCGTCTGTCGCTTCTTCTGGCAGCATTTTTTCCAGCATGGCCTCATAGACTGGAGCACCCTTGAGTAGATCCATTACAATGTAGGCGACCAAGGTCACTAAGCCAAGTGGCATGAGGTTGCGAATGTCCCCAACCATCTCGGTTACGAGTATCATAGCGGTTAAGGGTGCCTTGGATATTGCCCCAAAGTAGCCACTCATTCCCAGAATGACAAATATAGGGAATTGCTCCTGACTGACAAGCCCAAGGTTGACACAAATGACACCAACTAGGGCACCAAGTAAGGAACCTAGCGCCAAAATGGGTAGGAAGATTCCTCCTGGGAGGCCACTTCCATAGCTAATCATGCTCCAAACAAAGCGAATCAAAAAGTAAGCTAAAAGAACTTGGAAACTAAAATCTTGCTCAGTTAGGGAAAGAACGACCTGATTTCCACCACCGAGAATTTGAGGTAGGAAAATTCCGACTGGTATGATAAGGATAAAGGCTAGGATTGGATAATAAGCTTTATCCAAATGGATTTTTTGACCAATCCAGTCATAAACTCGACCAACATTGAGTACAGCTTTCTCATAGAGAAAACCAGAAAGCCCGAGAAAAACTCCCATAAGGAGGTAAATCCAATACTGGTCTAGGGTCATGAGAGGAATGTTGTCTGGCATATCTAGTACGGGTGTTAGGCCAAATATGAGTAGTGAGACAAAGTTTGCTACGAGACTGGCTGCTAGAGTTGAGACCCAGAAAAAGCGTGAAAAATGGTGGTAAACTTCTTCTATAACAAAGAGAAGGCCTGCAATCGGAGCGTTAAAGGCAGCTGCTAGTCCTGCGGCAGCACCACTGGCAATCAGGGAACGTTCTTCAACTGGGCTAGATTTTAGCCACTTGGCAATGCCTTTACCACCAACTGCTCCAAGTTGAATACTTGGCCCTTCTCGCCCCAGCATGAGGCCACTGGCAATAGCAAGAATCCCTAGAATATATTTTTTCCAGAGGACACTCCACCAGTTAAGAGCCATGAGTCCTTTTAGTTCGGCTTCGACTTGAGGAATTCCTGAACCCTTGATATCTTTTTCTGACCGAGTTAGTTTCGTGCTAAGCCAGCTAACAATTAAATAAAATAGAACAACGATAAAGAGATTGCGCACTAGGTGCGCTTGATCTTGATAGAGTCCTTGTATCAGGTAGAAGCCCTTTTCGATTAAGAAACGAAAAGATCCGACGATTAGCCCGACGACGAGACCAACAATGATTCCTCGGCCAACTTGGGATAATATGGTGCTTGAGGCAAAGGCAAATTCTTTCTTGGAACTGAGTGTTTCTGACTGTTCCTCCATAATCATTTCCTCTTACTTGTCTTTCTTAGTTGAAACCAGTGTTTTGACTGGTTCAAAACTGGTTCGGTGAATTGGGGTGACACCTAATTTTTCCAGTCCTTCTAGGTGTTTAGCTGTTCCATAGCCTGCATTAGCTGTAAAATCATATCCAGGATATTGCTGATCATATTCTTTCATCAATTCATCCCGTGTCACCTTGGCTACTATAGATGCAGCTGCGATGGAGAGGGAGTTAGCATCTCCTTTGATAATGGAGTTTTGTGAAATTGGTAACTCCAGTTTCATGGCATCTATCAAGAGGTGCTCAGGTTGCGGACTGAGCTGGGAGATTGCTTCCTTCATGGCTAGTTTGGTAGCTTCATAGATATTGACTTGGTCGATGACCTGATTATCCATGATACCAATCCCGATTGATAAAGCTTGGTCTTGAACAGCATGATAAATTTCCAGATGTTTCTTTTTAGGGATCTTCTTGCTGTCGTTGAGGCCTCTAATCTTACAATTTTTTGGCAAGATAACGGCTGCAGCGACTACAGGTCCAGCAAGAGGACCACGGCCGACCTCGTCAACGCCTGCTATTAAGCTTAATCCTTGTTTATAAAGTTCTTTTTCATAGGAAAGCATGGATTCCAGGCGAAGGTCTTCATCTAGTTCAGCCTGAATGGCTTTTTTACGCTTGCTGATTTCCTTTTGGACTCCAGAACGAGGATCCTTTTCCAGTTCAAGAAAAAGGGGATTGTCTAAGTCATTAACCCGAGCAAGAAGTTCCTTAATTTCTTTAATAGTCGTCATCGATGTCGTCCAATGTATCTAAGGTGTAGTTGCCGAGTTTTCCATCACGAACTTCCTTCACGAAAAGACTGTAAAAACGGTCATAGTCGTCACGGAAACCAAGGGCACGGGTCATATCCATGATGATAACAGGTGCTTCTTCTTCTATCTTCATTTGTTTGAAGCGTTCAGCTAGCTTTTCTGGATAATGTTTTTTGAAATAATTGAGACCAAAAATGGTCACTTCATCCATAGGAAGCAACTGGTCTTTAATTGCTCCTGTTAGGGCTAGTTTCAAAGCTACGGTTTCGTCTTCGAACTTAGGCCAGAGAATCCCTGGTGTGTCTAGGATTTCAAGGTCTTTGTTGGTTTTGAGCCACTGTTGCCCCTTGGTAACACCTGGTTTATTGCCGACAACCGCAATCTTTTTCCCAGCCAAACGGTTCATGAGAGTTGACTTACCGGCATTTGGAATTCCGATAATCATGGTACGCAAGGTTTCGATTTTAATACCGCGTTCTTTCTGGCGTGTAATCTTATCAGCCATGAGCTTTTTAGCAGCATCAGTCACAACTTTTACAGTAACTTGCTCTTTGGAGTTGATAGCCAGAGTTTGAATTCCCTGTGATTCAAAATACTGACGCCATTCTTTGGTCATTGCTGGATCTGCTAAGTCCGCTTTATTTAAAATCAAGAGCTTCGGTTTATCACCCACAATCTTGTTTAACATAGGATTTTGACTAGATAAAGGTAGCCTAGCATCCACCAAAATCGTCACAAAATCAACAAATTTTAGATTCTCCTGAACTTGTCGCCGAGCCTTAGACATGTGGCCCGGAAACCATTGAATTGTAGCCATAAATTTCCCTTTCCGACTAAAAAAACGTAGTAAAAACGTTTTCTCTCTTACCATCTATTCTATCATAAATTAGGAACTTTTGCACAGGCTTTGACCACAACAAATGATAAATAGTAATCGTGCGAAATATCCTTGATGCCAGCAACGATTGACTTGACTTTTTTTACTGACGAGTATATACTTAGTGTATACAAATTCGTGGAGGTAGAGCGATGAATACAGTAAAGACTCGGAAGGTGGGGAATTCTCTCACTGTGACCATTCCTAAAAATTTGGGTATGACAGAAGGACAAGAAATGGTCGTCTACAAGGGGATAGATGGAGTCATTGTCTTAGCTCCAAAACTAAAAGATCCTTTTGATGGGATTACTGATTTGAGAATGACAAATGATTTTGAAGAGGTAAGGTCACTTGATAGCGAAATCTGAGTATATTCCTGAAAAGCAAGATATCATTTGGCTGGACTTTGATCCATCAGTTGGTCGAGAAATCCAGAAACGGCGACCTGCCTTGGTTGTTTCTAGGAGAGAATACGCTTTGCAAACTGGTTTTGTAGCTGTCTGTCCCATCACTCATGGCCAACAACGTTTGGCAGAAAAAGGCTTGCTCGTTTCTGTCTCGTCGGATAAGGTAGATGGCGCTATCAATCCATTTCAACTGTATACCTTTGATTTTCGGATGCGTAATGCTCAAAAAATAACAAGAATGGACACACAATGTTTTCAGAAAGTCGTCCAACTTTACCAGTACATCTTTGGAGATACATAAATCCTACCATGCATAGACAAGGTAGGATTTTTTTCTATATGAGCAATCTATCTAAAAACGGGTGAAGGCAATTTGTCAAAATCCCTCTAATCCAGCTTTCTTGTGCTGATGATAAATGTTCTGCCCGAAGGCATTCTTTTAGAAAGTTTCGGACTTGTTCTGGTGCAATTTCAAACTCAAAGGTCTTCATCTTGTAGAAAAAGTCAATGAGATGCTCAGATAAGTATTCATCTGAAAAGCGTACTTCTCCACTTTTTCGATATTCTAATAGGAGCCGAGAAAATCTGGATTTTTCATCAGGCAAATCCCGAAAATAGGAATTGAGAAGCCAAGTCTGCTTCTGCTTTCGTTCAATAGGATCTTGATTTGCAATTCGCTGATCCTTTTCCAACTCCTTTTGGTTTTGTTTAGCCTTGATAGCCCGTTCGTCTTTATTTTTTCCAAAGAGGATTTTCTCCCATTTTCGTTCTTCTTGGGTCAAGGTTTCTGTAAAGCCAAAGTAATATTGATAGGCGCGTTCAGCAGGTCCCATAGCAAGAATGAGATTGTCAGCGTATTGCTTGGCGATTTTATCTCTTTTCTTACGTTCTTTCTCTGCTTGAATCCGTAGATGCTGCTCGTAGTCGATTTTCTCCTTGCCTAGTTTGACAAGGTAGAGTTGGTCATCAGACTTACCAAGTAGAAAAGGTTTGATACACTTTTCCAGCACTTCTTCCATTCGGGCCTTTTTCTTTGGCTCTGCCTTGGTCCAACTTCCGCCTTGGAAGACTTCTAGAAAGAGCTGATAATCTTTCTCAGGTGCAAATTGGTTGCCACGATTGGCTTTGAAAACACCTTTCTCCCAAAACCATTTTAGAAGTCGTTCGTCAAAATCGCTTTTATTTACCTTGATTTTTCCCTTTTTCTGAGCCTTTCTGGTTAGGTTTTCAACTTTTCTGAGTAGTTTTTCTTCCTCTTCCAGTTGCTGGTCTAAACTCAATCGGTGAAAATGACGAACACAATCGCTACCAATAGGAAAGAGGCGTTGGCCTGTGACACCGTTAAAAAGTTCATAAGCGTATTTGATGGCATTCCCACAGACGCAATTACTACGACCGATACCGTTAAAAATCAAGGAAACTTCATTCCATTCCTTGGTAGCTTTTTCCCAAGTATCCGCTTTTGAAGCCTGTAAAACTGCATCATGAAGGGATTTTCTAACTGGAAGTGTCATGAGGTCTCCTTTCTAGATTATACTTTTACAACTTGAATCTCATCTTTACCGAGTAAAATCAAGTATTTTTCAATATTTTCAATCGAATAGGCACGAGATAAGGCTTCTTCATAGAGGGCTAACTGACCACGATAGCGGTCTATGAGTTGACTTGGTTCATCGTAACGGTCTGTCTTATAGTCGAAAAGAACAATTCTGTCCTTATAAAGCAGATAGCCATCCAAGATCCCACGGACAACAAAGTCTTCCCGACTCTTTTGATCTTTTTTGAGCATGGAGAAAGGTTGCTCCCGGTAAAGATGGCCGGTATTAGCGAGAATCTCCTGACCGAGTGGTGTGTCAAAGAATGCGAGAATTTTAGAAAGATTGATCTTTTCCCTAACAGCTGGACTAGTTTGAACTTGTTTGAGAGTTTCTGTCAGGCTAGCAAGTGTTGGTTGCTGACTGAGGTCAATTCTCTGCATGAGTTCGTGAGTGGCACTACCAATTTCTGCTCCAGTTACCTTTTCTTTAGTTGAAAAATCAGGTAAATCAAAGCTGATTTTCTTCTCTGGTGTTTGAGTTTGGTTAGCAATTTCTACCCCTTCCATATCCATAACGGGTTCGTAGAATTTCTTGATTTGGCTTGGGGTTTGAACACTAGGAAGCTCAATGGCTGCACGGTGAAGAGTATTATAAACTTCCACCTCTTTCAGCATTTCCAAAGCTTCTTTGATAGTTTCTGACTGGCGATTGTCTGCTTGAGAGCTATCTTGGAGAGGGCTCTTGGTTTCCAACTCCCCGATAGCTTCTCTAGTCAGCTGGTCTTCACCAACAAAACGATAGCTAAAGTTGAGATTGTCCTTGGTAAATACTTTGCTGATAGCCCAAATCCAATCTTGGAAATTCTTGGCTTGTAGTCTAGTATTACTATCTAGTTTTCCATTTTCAGCTGCTGGATATTCCTTAGCTTCCAGCTTTTCACGAGAGCCCTTACCGACAAGATAGAGCTTTTTCTCAGCCCTTGTCATGGCAACATACAGCAGACGCATCTGCTCTGAATAGCTAGCCAGTTGCAGTTCTTTCTCATTCTGCGTATAGGTAAGGCTGGGAATGGAGAGTTTAATGGTTTTAGGATAGTGTGCTTCCACTGCTCCTGTCTCCACCTTTGCAATGTATTTGACACCAAGGCCATTTTGACGGCTGAGAATGACGTCTGACATCGAGTCTTGCTTATTGAAGTCCTGATCCATGTTGAGGATAAAGACATAAGGAAACTCCAGCCCTTTGCTCTTGTGAATGGTCATGAGTTCCACGGCATCTTTAGGCGGTGCGACTGCCACGCTTGCAAGATCGTGCTCGGCTTCCAAGACTTGGTCAATCATACGGATAAAACGAGACAAGCCCTTGAAATTGCTCTTTTCAAACTGGTCTGCTCGCAGAGCTAGGGCATAAAGATTGGCCTGTCTAGCAGGACCATTTGGCAAAGCCCCAACATAGTCATAGTAAAAACGATCGTTGTAAATCTTCCAAATCAAGTCATAGAGAGAGTGGGTCTTGGCATATAAGCGCCAAGAATCCAAAATATCCATGAATTGATTTAGTTTTTCAGCTAGAACTGTGTGGATCAAATTTTTTTGGCTTGTTGCCAGTTTTTGAGCATTAACTAGTTTCTCATAGAGATTTTCTTGGACTTTATCCTCTGCTTTCTGAAGGGACAAACGTGCTAACTCGTCCTCATCAAAACCAAACATAGGAGACTTCATAAGGGCAACCAAGGCATAGTCTTGTAGCGGATTGTGAATGACACGAAGGGTGTCTAACATGACTTGTACCTCTAGCGATTGGAGGTAGTTGTTTTGCTCGCCATCTGTTTTTACAGGAATTCCGTACTCAGACAGGGCGAGGAGAATCTGGTCATTTCGACTGCGGCTAGAGGTCAAAAGGGCTATTTCTTTAAAAGCAACATCTTTTTCTTGATGGAGCTTCAAGATTTCCTTGATAACTAGGCGCATTTCTCCTGTGAGTTTCGTGTCTGCATCACTTTCTTCTTCCTCTTGCCCACTATCGTCCTTATCGTAGAGGAGAAATTCTGCCTTGTTGTCTGGATTGGGAGTTAGTTTGGTATTGGCAAAAACAAGCTGGTGCATGCTATCATAGTTAATTTCGCCTACCTCTTGGTCCATAAGGCGTTCAAAAACATCATTAGTTGCTGACAGCACTTCTGAACTGCTACGGAAATTTTCCTTGAGCAAAATCAGCTTGCCTTCTTTAGGATTTTGCGCATAGCGTTGGAATTTCTCATTGAAAATCTGTGGATCTGCCTGACGGAAACGGTAGATGGACTGCTTGATATCTCCAACCATAAAGCGATTGTGACCATTCGACAGCAATTCTAGCATCCGTTCTTGAATGTGATTTGTATCCTGATACTCATCGACCATGACTTCGTGGAAACGCTCCTGATAAGTCTCACGGACTTGTGGGAAATTCTCTAAAATCTCAATGGTGTAATGGCTTATATCAGCGAATTCAAAGGCATTTTCCTGGCGTTTACGTTCTCGATATGCCTCTACAAAATCATTCATAAAGGTTTGGAAGGTTTTAGCTAGCTCCCAGGTGTCTTCATGATAACGCTCTTGGTAGTCGAGAATGGTTATCTGGTCTGCTAGTCTTCCTAGTTTAACAAACTGGGCCTTTCTTTCTTCGTTGTAGGCATCAGCCAGTGGCTTCAATTCGGCCTTACGACTGGAGTTGGCTAGAGCCCGACCGTTTTTCTCTTTCGAGATGGCGACAACACGAGAAAGCACTGCTTGATAAGCCTGCCTATCGGACTCTTGATTTAGGGAGCCAATTTCATCCAGAACCAACTGCACATTTTCTAAATAGGCAGCTTTGGGAAACTCCTTGGCATCGTTATCCAGATGATAACGGAAAAAGCTTTCCAAGTCCCAAAGCACTTGCTTGATTTGCTCGGTCAGTTTGTCTTTTTCATTTTCAAAGTCAGCTTTTTCAAACCCTTTGAGGAAAGACTCGTTCAGCCATTTTTGGGGGCTACTGGTGGATTGAAGAAAATCATAGATTTTGTAGACTTGCTGGCGCAGACCTCGTTCATCCTTGCCTCGCCCAGCAAAGTTCTTCACTAAACGACTAAAGTTCTCTTTATTTTCACCTTGGTAATGGTCTTCAAAAACCTGATGAAAAACTTCGTTTTTTAAGATTAACTGTTCACTTTCATTTTGCAAAATACGGAAGTTCGGTGCGATATCAATCAGATAACCATGCTTGCCAAGGAATTTTTGTGTGAAAGAGTCCATGGTTCCAATGGCAGCGTTTGGCAGATCTGCCAACTGACGTCCCAAGTGTTGTTTGAGATCAACATCATCGGTTTCTTGGATTTGTTGGCTGATTTTTTTCTCCAAACGTTCCTTAAGTTCGCTAGCAGCCTTAACGGTAAAGGTCGAGATAAAGAGTTGACTGATTTCTACACCACGCGCCAATTGATCAAGAATGCGCTCTGCCATGACAAAGGTCTTCCCTGAACCAGCAGACGCTGAAACAAGAATATTTTGCCCTGCGGTATAAATGGCTTCGATTTGCTCGGCAGTTTTCTTTTGTTCCTTGCTCGAATTCGCTTCTGCTTCTTGCAGTTTTTGAATCTCTTCCTCAGTTAAAAAGGAAATGGGCTTCATCGATTCAACTCCTCTCTCATTTTCTCAAACCAAGCTTGCTTGAGTTTTTCTCCGACCAGACGCTTGCCGTCAGCTACTTCTAACTTTTCTAGGAAACGGGCTTGTCCCAAGTGGTAATTGGCTTCAAATCCAGTGATGGCTTGGTGTTGCTGGACATACGGGGCAATACTTCTGCCGTTTTCTGTGTATGGATTAATGGCAAAATGGCCTTCTAAAATCTTCTCAGCTGCCTTCTTGTAAAGATGGGCATTGTAGTCCAATAAGAGCTGGAATTCCTCGTCTGTCAGCTGATTGGCCTTGTTTTTGTTGTAAAATTCGCCCAAATGACTGCTTTCTTTTTCTAAAAAGAGTCCCTGGTATTTCATAGACTTGCTGGCTTCTGCTACTGCTCCAGCCAGACTTTTAACAGCTAATAAAGATTGGACAGGCTCAGCCATTTCCAAGTACATGGCACCGAAAAAGTTCTGCTCCCCTTCTCTTTTTAGGGCAGCAAGATAGGTTGGCAACTGGGAATTAAGCCCATTAAAGAAATGAGGAAACTGGAACTGAGTTAAACTAGACTTGTAGTCTACCACTCCTAACGCTCCATCAGCTTTCAGGCGGTCAATGCGGTCAACCTTGCCTCGCACATGGACACTCCGACCATTATCCAATTGAATAAAGGCTTGATCTTTACCACCAAATGTTGCTTCCTCTTGGATGGTTTCAATGGCTGGATTATGCCGAAGGATATGGCCCGTAGTTCGCGCGACATCAAGTAGAACTTCCTTGGTAAACTGGGCTTCCAAACTTTCTTGATAAATGGCTTCAAATTCCCGTTCTTGACTAGTTTCTTGAATAGCTTGCTCCAAACGCTGGTCAAATGGATTTTCAGCAGGTAGTTTCAAGGCATGCTCAAAAATGCGGTGCAAGAAATTCCCGTGACTGCGAGCATCTGGACGAAGCCGCAATTCTTCCTGCAAACCTAAGACATAACGGAGGAAATAACTGTATTCATTGCGGTAAAACTCCGTCAAACCAGACGTAGACAGGTAAAACTCTTTGTCAGCGGGATAGAGAGCCTGCAAGGTCTCTTTCTCTAATGGCTTGCTGCTTGGGCTAGTTGGGAGTGCTGGATTTGTAAGACCTTTTTGGTCAAGTTTTTTCCCCATCACACGCGCCAGAACCTTGACAAAGGTCAAATTTTGCTCAGTATTACTTGTCTCGCCCTGCTGATGATAGGCAACCAGACTAGACAAAAGGCTGTGATATGAACCCATATCATCCTTAGACAGACTTTTTTGATGAATCTTCTTCTCTATTCGGCTAAATCCAAAACTCACCAGTTCCTGAAGATAGGCCGATTCCTTGCTCTCATTTTCATTGAGGAGACTTGGTGCTGACAACACCAACTGCTTACGAGCAGCATTGACTAAAGAAAGCATGGTATAGCGATTTTTCTTGAGGTTTTCACTACTTGCAATCAGTAATTGAGCTCCCTCTTCAGTCGCTTGGTTTAGGCTTTGTCTTTCTTCGTCTGTCAAAAGACTGGTGTTTTGCGCGATTTTTGGCAAATGATCCTGAGTCAGACCGATGGCATAGACAAAGTCAGCGGTCAGAGGTGCAATCAGATCGTAACTCTGCACCAGAACGGTGTCCACTGTCGCTGGAATGGTGCGATACTGGGACAAACTCATCCCAGAATGAAGCAAGGCCAGGAAGTCCTCTAGACTAACCTGTGTACCAGCGAAAACGGTCGCAAGTTGTTCTAAAATATGGCAGAAAGCCTTCCAAACTTCGGCTTGTCTTTCCTGTTCTAGAGTTTCCATAGTAGCTGTCAATCCTTGCAACTGCTTGCTTAAAGCAGCATTTTTTAGAAAAGTATTCCACTTTTGCAAGAGATTTTCAGTCTTTTGCTTCCGGCTGGCAAATAAGGTTTCAAGTGGCGCCAAAACTCGCAGACGAAGAGAATTTAAACGCTCTAAATCAAATTTTCCATGGTGGGATTTGGTAAAGGTCTGCTGAAAAGCTGGTAAACCATTGAAGCCAAGGTAGCGGAGATATTGCTCAAAAGCATCAATATCCGCTTGGCTAAGGTCAGTATACAGACCAGTTCTGAGGAGATTAATCAAATCCTCCTGACGGAAACGGTAGCGTTTCAAACGCAAAATAGATTCGACATACTGAGTCAAGGGATGATGGGCCATGGATTCGCTTCTACCAAGATAGAAAGGAATCTGGTACTGGTCAAAAATGGTTTTCAGTGATAACTGGTAAGAAGCCACATCACCCAAGAGAATACGGAAATGCTTGTAACTCAGGTCTGGATTTTCATGTAATTTCTGACGAATAGCGCGAGCCACCAACTCCAACTCCTCTTTTTGCGTCAAGCAGGACCAGATTTGCAGGTTTTCTCGGTCCTTTTCATCGACATCTAAAGCGAGTTCTGAAAAATCATAAGAAGACTCCAGCAAACGAGAGGCCTTGTCAAAACTATCCATTTTCTCATGTGTCTGAGAACGATCCTGAGCAGGTGTTTGGTATTTTGCCCCCAAATGATGGAGGAATTCTACACTAGCTTGATAGAGATTCCCTTCAGTGAACGGACTGGTATAGCCTTTCTTGCTTGCATAAGCCCCAATAACAATCTCGACACCTTTTCGATGGAGCAGATCCACCACATGCTCTTCCTCAGCAGAAAAACGGGTAAATCCGTCAATGATTAAGGCAATCTGACTAAAATCACTACTTACCTTGCCATTTTCAATAGCCTCAATCAAATGGGACAACTGACTTCCCTGAGCCAACTGACCTTGATTGAGATAGGTAGTCACTTTCTCAAAAATCAAGAGTAAGTCTGCCCGCTTGTCCTCATCTGTCAAACTTTCCAAGTCCAAAAAGCTCATTTGAGCAGTCGTCATCTCATGATAAAGTTCAACCAACTGCTGGAGAAACTGAGGATCTTGCTTTATAGCACCATAAACACGCAAGTCCTTGGGATCTAGTTCCGCAAGACATTTATAAAAAGCCATCCCAAGACCGATGTCATCAAGACTGGTCTTGACAGGCAAATCATTTAAAACCAGGTAACGAGCCATCTGAGCAAAACGCGTGACGGTAATCGCAAAAGAAGCCTGCTGGGACAAGCATTCCAGCACGGCGCGTTCCTTTTCAAAAGAAAGAGAGTTGGGGGCGATGTAGAAAACCCGCTTGCCTGTAGCAACTAACTCCTCTGCTTCTCTAGTCAGAATTTCAGTCAAAGAAGTCCGAATATCAGTATAAAGTAATTTCATCTCAGCCTCGTTGGAATTTTTCATTACCTTTTATTATACCATTTTTTAATGAAGCAATCCTGTAAATAATCGGTTCTTGCTCATCTATTGAAAAGAAAAATGCCGGAAAATTCCGACATTGTTTCAGTAAGCTAACTTCCTGAAAATAGGAGTAACCACAAGTCCCAGAAGGCAGTGATATTGATAAGGATATGAAGTACTATTGGATAGTAGAGATTTTTAGTCATGCGATACAATAGGGCTAAAATAAGACCTCCACTAGCATAAATAAAAAAAGTAAGAGGAGTTAAAGCAAAATTGATATGAATAAAACCGAAAATAATAGCAGAAAGCAAGACATCCCCGTACCAAGGCGAGTTTTTGAAAAAAGTTGTCATAAGCACACCGCGATAAATCAATTCCTCAGCAATAGGGCCGATGAAGCAAACGATGAGCAAGAAATAGGGGAGCTCCTGTCGCCCTATCATTTCTATCGTTTCATTCAAAGAAATTTGATTCGAGGACGAGGGGATGAAATAAGACAAGAGGAAGTCGGACATATACGAAATGATGTAGCCCAGTAAAAGGTAGATAAAGTACCTCGGCCGCCACTCGAATTGAAAAGTCTTTTTTCCTGAAAAAACTAGTAGATAGATAAATGCTGACAAAAGAACACCACTCTCCATCAAAAGCAGAATCTGAAAAAACTCACGACTTGCTGGTAAATAAGAATTTGCGAGGTAATTGAAAATCCCCCAAAACCAAGTTGATTTGTAAAAAATTAAGGACAATGCTAGTAAAATCTGAATAATTCGTTTTTTCATACTATGCCTCAGCTTTTCTCCCCTTGTTTCGTCATCTTACTAATAAATTTTACTTAAAATCTCGCAGCACTTCCTTTGCAAAGATGATTGCCTCCGCCAATATATCCTAAATCATAAGTACCACTAGGACAAAATCCATGAACCGGCATAGTTAATACCGACGCCATTTGCCAAGCGTAATAACCATTAGGCTCTTTACCATAATTTGCTCCACCTTGTATCATCTCTAATTCTTCATTTGTCAGATTTATATTTTTTTTCATTAAAACCATGATGTATTCCTCCATTATTGTTTAGATTAGTTGAGTAATCTGCTACTCATAACTACTTACAAAAAAACTATTATATTTTAAGTTAGTTTTTTATGTTTGTCTAGTTGCAACTTTGACAAGTTTAGTATAGCACATCTTTGCAAAATATCCTCTTCAAATCTTGAATTGTCATCGAAACGTCCTAAACTGTATAATCAATCACCCCTTAAACTTTTAGCCTGATTTTTTCTAAAATATGCTATAATGAAAGCAAAACACCTAGAAAAGGAAGTCTTATGATTAAACTACTTGCCTTGGATATGGACGGAACCCTCCTCAATGAAGCCAAGGAAATCCCCCAAGCCCACATCACTGCCATTCACCAAGCTATTGAAAAAGGTGTCAAACTGGTTCTCTGTACAGGTCGCCCGCTTTTCGGTGTCCTTACTTACTACAAAAAACTGGGACTGGACCTTCAGAATGAGTATGTCATCGTCAATAACGGTTGCTCAACCCATCAGACCAGTGACTGGAGTCTAGTAGACTGGCAAGAACTCAGTCCAGCTGACATTGAATACCTCTATGACCTAGCAGAAAAAAGCGACGTTCAGTTGACTCTTTTTGATGAGGAGCATTATTTTGTCCTCGATGGCAAGCCTAATCAAATCGTTCAAAATGATGCCAAGCTCGTCTTTTCAGACCTGACTGAAATCTCCCTTGAGGACGCGACTAGTGGCAAGTATCGGATGTTCCAAGGCATGTTTTTAGGCACCAAAGAGCAAACAGACGATTTTGAGCAGCGGTTTGCTGAGGAGCTCTGTCAACGATTTAGCGGTGTTCGTTCGCAGCCTGTCATTTATGAAGCGATGCCACTTGGGACGACAAAGGCTACTGCTCTTTCTCGACTAGCAGCGATTTTGAAGATCGAGCCCTCAGAAATTATGGCCATGGGCGATGCCAATAACGATATCGAAATGCTTCAGTTTGCAGGGCTTGGCATTGCTATGGGAAATGCCAGTGATTATGTCAAATCCTTAGCCAACGACGTTACAGCTAGCAACGAAGAAGACGGCGTTGCGCGTGCCATTGAGAAGTATATTTTATAATTGAGAAGCCCAGTTCATATTAACTGGGTTTTTGACATTTTAAAAATCAGAAAACTTTAGAAACTCTTTAGAAATACTTGATGTTTCTTTGATTTCTATACCTTATACTAAAGTTAGAAAATAAATCAAAAGGAGAAAATCATGAAAACAGTACTCGAAATTCATGGACTGACCAAACAATTCGGCCAACAAGCTATTCTTCAAGATCTTAGTCTAACCATAAAAGAGGGAGATATTTATGGTCTAATTGGAAAAAATGGAGCAGGTAAAACTACTCTTATCAAAATCATTACACAATTATTGTTTGCGGACAAAGGTACAGTTTCCCTCTTTTCTAGCCAAGAAGAAAATGAGTGGACCAAGGCTTTATCTCGAGTTGGTTCTGTTATCGAATCACCTGTAGCTCACAATCACTTGACAGCTTATCAAAACCTTAAATATTATTGTATGATACGTCATATTCCAAATGCTGATAAGGTGATTCATGAAACCTTGGACTATGTTGGCTTGTCAGATACAGGGAAAAAAGTTTTTCGTGATTTCTCACTTGGAATGAAACAACGACTTGGCATCGCCATTGCCCTCCTATCCAAACCCGATTTCCTGATTCTTGATGAACCTATTAACGGTCTCGACCCAATTGGAATCAAAGAATTTCGCCTCATGATCCAGCGACTCAATCAAGAAAAAGGCATAACTATCCTCATCTCTAGCCATATCTTGTCAGAACTCTATCTCTTATCTAATCGCTTTGGTATTCTGGATCAAGGTAAGATTATCCGTGAAATCAGTAAAGCTGAGTTTGAAACACTGAGTGAGGATTATATTGTGCTTAAAACAAGCGACAAAGAAAGAGCTTGTCAGGTATTGAAAGAACAAATCCAGCTCCAGTTTAAGGTTGTTAATCCTGACAATGAAATCCATATCTTTGGTAATGAACAAGATGTCAAACAGATTCTCAAGCAACTAACTTTAGCTGATGTTGCTATTGATGAGATATACTTTGCCCGTCAAAACCTAGAAGAATACTTCACACAATTGGTAGAATAGGAGAAAAATCATGATACACACCATTCAAGCAGATTTTTACCGTCTTTTCCGCTCCAAAGGATTCTGGATTACAGAATTCATTCTCTTTGTACTTATGTTACTGGGTGCTACTATTGGCGCTACAGGACATCTAATGTCCGTTCAAACAGCACCACCTGAGACTCCTACCCATGGTTGGAATGGGATAGAAGCTCTAATCAACGTGTCAAATAACGGCTCAAACCTCGTTTTCCTCTGTATTATTCTAGTATGTTTAGTTCTTGGGGTTGATCTAATCGGCAAGCTTTATAAAAATAGTTTGACAGTCGGTGTTTCTCGTACAGAATTTTTCCTTGCTAAATTCTTTGTTCTAGCAAGTATCGCTCTCTTACAACTCATCGCCAGCCTTGTTATTGCCTTTATTCCAGCAACTATCTTAAATGGATTTGGGACCATGCCTGATGGATTTATTGGCAATCTATTGATAACCATTTCCCTTCAATTTCTCTGCCTTCTCGCTTGGCTTTCGATTGTTTCCTTTATTCTCTACCTGACTCATTCTTATCTTGCTGTATTTATCGGCTATCTGATTAGTTCTATCATTCTTTCTACGCCAATGCTTCTTTTCCCAGACATTGAAATTCTACGATATTTAATCCTAGATTTTGCCTATGCTATGACTAGTAATAGTCAATCTATTCTCTATACCATCACGGTTTGCGTAACGGTCATACTTTTCTTCTCTTTCAGTGGACTGATTATTTTCAAGAAGAAAAGCTTATAAAAAGGACCTCCTCTAGAATATAGAGGAGGTTTCTTCTGTTAAAAATAAATAAAGACTGAAAACCATTCTCCATCAGTGGCTAGCTTCATATCCGCTCCAAGAAGATGAACTAATTCCTCAGTAATATAAAGACCTAAACCAGAGGATTCTTCTGTATCCGACATATTTTCAGAATAAAAACGATTACTGAGATTGTCTATATTCTTAATAGGTTTTTTGACTAGGTTACCAATTTCCAAAACAGGCCTATTTTCTTCCTTTTTCAAAGAAAGTCGAGCCTTCTCCTTGCCGTGCTTGAGAACATTTCCAAGGAGGTTTTGTATAATTCGATCAAGCAAGTCCTCATCAGTCGCCGTTTTCAACCCTGGTTCAACATTAAAATCAAGAACAATCTGTGAAGATTGAAAAACGTCGTAATAAGCTAAAGTCTTTTTCGTTATAAAAGTTGATAAATCAAGTTCTTCCAGTTTCGGTTTGACTGCTCCTTCCATCAAATGACGGTATTCAAGGAGGGCCTCCAACCGTTTGGAAACCAAATCCTGATGATGGGCTATTTTGCTTAAAGTTTCCTGACTATTATCGGGGTGTTTTATTAGTTGCTGAGTATATCCTGAAGCGATTGTCAAAGGTGTCCGAATATCATGAGCGATGTTACTGATTGCCATATCTAGGGTGCGTTTTTCACGCTTCATGATTAGCTGGTTTTGCTCCACTTCCTGAAATAGATTCTCAATTTGGTTATGTAGTCGCAAAATGGTCTTTGAAAAGAAATTTACACCGATCCTCTTCATGCTACCAGAGCGAATCTTTTCTTCGATTTGTTTGCTTAAGTCTCTAATTGCTATATGATAGCGAATCAAAGAAATCGCCAAAATGATGTTAATGAGGAGCAATATAGATATCAAAATGTAAATCATTACTTGTCTCCTTTTAATCGGACACCAACTCCCCAAATGGTTTCGATGTACTCGTGATTTGGATTCAGTTGATGCAGTTTTTTACGGAGATTGCTTAGATGTGTGTTGAGCGTATTGTCTCCAGGCAGGTAACTTTCTTCCCAAATCAATTCATAGAGTTCTTCCTTGGTGAAGATTTTTTTAGGATACTGGAGCAACATTTGGAGAATCTGGCACTCTTTCTTTGCAAGGCGAATGATTTCAGTAGAGTTGCTTATTTCAAAACTATCCGCATCAAACTGGATATTTTTAAAATTTTGTACGAGGTTATCAATTTCTCTTCGATCTTCTGACTGATGTTCACAACTTTGGCGTAATTGCACGGTGACTCTGGCAAAGACTTCGTCCAAATCAAAAGGTTTTACTACATAATCATTGGCACCGTCTAGTAGATATTGGCTGATGAGTTTTTTATCACCTAAAGCAGTAAGCATGATGACCGGAGTCTGACTCGTTTGTCGAATAGCTTGCAAGACTTGGTCGCCATTTTTCCCAGGGAGCATGATATCTAGCAAAACGAGATCAATGCCACCTTTATCAAATTGCATGATACCTTCTGTCCCAGAAAATGCTTGAATCACCTCGTGTTCCTCTGCAAGAAGGGTTCTTAAAATTTCCTGGATTTCATTATTATCTTCAACTACAAGTATGCTCGCCATAAACCTCATCCTTTCTAAAACTATTATAACATGTTTTGTTAGGAATTCCAGATACAGAAAAGCTCCTCTCACATTTTAAGCAAGAAGGAGCTAATGAATATTGAATCTACTTAAGCAAATAAGCAATCAAAGTTATAATCCATAGATGAGCTGGGTAGAAAATATAAAAGAAATATTTACTCCAACTAGTTTCTTTTCCTCGCTGTCCATTATAAAGTGCCATAAAAGGAAAGACGGTGATAAAGAGCCAGTCAGAATTGTAAAGCATCATTTCCAAGGTTTGGTACCAAGTGTCATAGATTTGGATAGAAGTCACTAACAAGAAGGCCCACAGAAAGGCATAGAGGAGATTTCGCAAGCCCTTGCGATTTCGACAAGAGTAACTAATCAAGAGAAATGGTAGCATGGTGATACCACCCTCGGTAAAAAGACAACCGAAAATCAAGAGAACAGCAACCCCAATCCGACGCCACAACTTCTCTTTTTTATCCAGCTCTTTTCTGGGAAAACCAATCCAAAGCATGGTGACACCGATGGCCAAAGTCAAGAAAATATTATTAGTAGCCATTACACCCTTAGAGGCAAACAGAGTATTGAGAAAGCTATTTCCAGCAAACATGATCAGCGCCCAACTCCAAAGGCGGATGAGGTAGTCTCTCAGGTTTCGAGTATGGATGAATCCTTCCACAGCCATATACGCAAACCAAACTCCCACACAACGGGTCAAGGCGTGAAAGATACCTTCCCACAGAGGAGAAACGATCCCGGTGATATGAGGGATATGGTCTAGAACCATTACTGCCGCCATCAGATACTTCAACTGCGTCGCATTCCATTTTTTCATAATAAACCTCTTTCTTTTTGATCTACATAGAGTATAGCATACATTTCCACGCATAATCGTACACCCATCTTACATTTAAAAAGCCTACCTTACATTTTTGTAAGACAGGCTTATAGCAACTATTTTTTATATTGGAAGAATCACAAAATACCTACAGTCATTCTTTTATAACAAGTGGAAGTTTTTCTGAAATTACATCCAACCCAAAATTAATACCAAGAATTTGAAAATGATGAATCGGATGAGGATAATGGTTTTTGATTTGATTCTGAAGGTTGCTATTAGTGACTTCGAACAAAATTCCATCAGATATATGAGGCTGTTTTTCATCACTTCCAAACTTTTCTTCATAAGGATTCAAATTCCATCCCTCATCTATTGCTCTGCAAAACAATACTTTTCCAAAATCAAGATAATAAATATTCTTTTGATTTTTCAAACCATATAAGTAAACCTCGAGGTGATTGTCTAGGGATAGTTGACATCGCAATTCATACCAATCATATTCAATCTCATTATCAATCTTGTTCCACTTCATTTTTCCCCACCTCTTCTATCTGAATATCACCACCTTGCCCCTCATAGAGAATGATGTCAATAAGTAAATTTTTAGTAAGGATCCGATAGTGCTCAAGTTCTCGTTTGTATAGTACCCCTCCTGCATTATGGACAATTTGTTCAATTAAAAAACTATTTTCAATTCTGTAGAGAGGATGTTCAACGCTTTTTCTTGGAATGAGTGGAATATCCCAAGGTACCGAAGCTAAATTTCTATCGATAATTTGATAACAATGACTAAAAGGAAACCGTATCCGTACTCGGCGTTTCTTCCCTTTTAATAAAATTGTAGCTAGTTCAAAATCAGTATTTTCACTAAATTTTGCTTCAGCTTGATAGTGGTCTTTAGTAATATTTCCAAAAGGTATATGGTATTCACTATTTTCTTTACATTGAAAATTATTTTTAAAAATCAAAATCTTTAGTCCCTTTTCAATTAGGTTAAAATGCTAATGCTTCTAAAATTTTTATTTAATTAATAACGGGTTAGCATTTATTAATTGATCATAGCAATGCATCATTTTCTCAATTCTTCAACGAAAAATTGATTTAGGGTTTCCCACTCTTTTTTCTCCTCAGTAACGTTTTGAACGTAGGAATCCAGTTCTTGAATATTAGCTAAAATATAATCTTGAATTGGCTTTATAGGTTCAATTTCCATACCTTCAGGAGCATTTATCTTAATGTCAAGCAATCTTGACACATGCTCTTTCATCTCATCAGGAAGCAATTCTTTGACCAAATCATCAAACAAAATCGGAGGGACGAATGGTATTTTTCAATCCAACGACAAGCCAAAATAGGACGCAACTCATAGAAATACTTTTTAGGTCTGACCTTGTCTCCTGAAAGATACTTATTTATTTGAGTTCTAGCAGTGTTCAAGTAATGGTAGAGCATTTTTTTCTCAGAAAAATACTGGTTGGCAAGAGGATGTATGCGCTCGATAAAATCCGTTTGTTGATAAACAATTGGAGACTGTAACCATTCAAACAGGGTTGGATTTGACTTATAAAGGAGTTTTAAAGTTTTGTCTAAATCCCAACCATTCACATCCCAAGTATCATCAATTGGTAGTTCAATAACATCACGCTGATCATTCAAACGGAGATAAAAATCTTCCTTATGTTTGTAGATAAATCGTACATCAAAGTCACTATCAGGAGACTCAAAGCCCCAGGCACGACTACCAGACTCGACAGCCCACAAAACTGTGACATCGTAATCACGCTCAATTTCTGCTAATTTTTCCGGTACCAGAACATTCATTTCTTCTTGAGTTTGCATAATAAAGCCTCGTCTATATTCTGAACATAAGTAATTGCTTAAATAGGGAACGGAAAGATCATTTTATCATGCTCTCAAAAGTAGCACCAAAACAACTAATCCTTCTAGTAGTTTTTTCAGACGTTTTCTATACCTGAGACACTTGAATGGACAGAATCTCCATCCTTCCAGTTCCGAGCAATCTCTTCGTCTTTCTGAAGTTGGTCTACCAGCTCCTCTACGGAGTCAAATTTGACCATATCACGGACACGGTCCAGCCAATAGACAATGACTGTCTCACCGTAAATATCGTCTGAAAAGTCGAAAATATTGACTTCAAAACGTGGCTCTTCTCCATCAAAGGTAACATTTTTGCCAACGCTCGCCATGCCACGATATCTTTGACGTTGCACTTCGACATCGACTACGTAAACACCGTCTGCTGGCATGTAAGTTCGATCTCTTAGAACCAGATTGGCTGTTGGATAACCAATAGTCCGCCCACGTGCATTTCCATGAACGACCATCCCACGAGATGGGAGCGGAGTGCCGAGCAGATGATTGACTTCCTTGACATCTCCATCAAGAATAGCCTGACGAATCCGTGTAGAACTAATCTTGCCTTTTTCATCCTCAACTGGAGGAACAATGATGATCTCTCCATCAAAATAGTCCTTCAGGTCATCCGCAGTTTTCTTATCTGAGCCAAAGGTATAGTCAAATCCTGCTACAATAATCTCTGGTTTTAAAGCTCGAACATAGGTATCAAAGAATTCTTGACCCGTTAAACTAGCAAATTTGCTACTAAAGTCCAGTAAGAAAAGAGCCTCTACTCCATGCCATTTCATCTTATGCTCCCGTTCCTCGTGATTGACGATATGGAGCATAAGCTCAGGTTGGTAAGGTTGCAAGGCAAGTTTTGGCGACTCTGTAAAGGTCATCACGACAACTGGCAGATAATCCTTCATAGAAGCCTTGCTAGCCACTTCAAAAAGTTTCTGATGCCCCTTGTGAATGCCATCAAAATAACCTAGTACAAGTACTGTTTTTCCCGGTACTGCAATATCTTTTTCGTTCTTAATAGGTACTGTTGTAATCATGAAACTATTATATCATAGAGAAAGTCTTTTCGCTAAGAGGAAATCCCAAATGTCGTTTTTTGCGCCTGAACTGACCTTGATAGACAATTCAAGCTATGAGTTTTAAAAAATAGCACCTCCTAAGAGATGCTATCGTTTGGTAACTAGTCTACTGTTTCTTCTAAATCTTTTAACTTAACCGAAACAATCTTAGACACACCTGATTCTTGCATGGTAACCCCATAGATAGAATCCGCTGCCGCCATGGTCCCCTTACGGTGGGTCACAACGATAAACTGACTATCCTTGTCAAAGCGGTTGAGGTAATCCCCGAAACGTTTAACATTGGCTTCGTCTAGCGCTGCCTCTACCTCATCCAGGATAACAAAGGGAATAGTCTTGACTCGAATGATAGAGAACAACAAGGCCAGAGCCGATAGGGCTTTTTCACCACCACTCATGAGGTTGAGAGACTGGATTTTCTTACCTGGTGGTTGAACAGAAATCTCCACACCAGCTGTTAAAAGATCGCCCTCAGTTAATATCAAGTCTGCCTGACCTCCACCAAACATCTGTCTAAAGGTCACTTTAAAGGACTCACGAATAGCCTCAAAGGTTGATTTAAAGCGTTCCTTAACCTCATCATTCATCTCCGTGATGGTCTCAAGGAGTAGGTTTTTAGCAGATAAAATATCATCTCGTTGGCTATTTAAGAAATCCAAACGATTGTGGACTTCTTCGTACTGTTCAATAGCATCCAAATTGACTGGACCGAGTGAGCGAATAGCTTTCTCAAGATCTTTAACCTCTTGCTCTGCCAGATTGAGATCTTCCAACTCATGTGCTTTTTCTAGAGCCTCAGTGTAGCTGATCTGGTACTGGTCAGTTAATTGAGCTTGTAAATAGCGCAAGCGTTCGCTGACCTTTTCTTTCTTGGCTTCAGCACGTGTTTGTTTGCGAATCCACTCTTCATTCTGCTGACGAGCTTGATCCAAATGGCTGGCAATATCATCCAGCTGACCTTCGATATCATCCAACTCAAACTGCTTTCGAATCAAACCTTGTTGGAGGTTTGTTTTCTGAGTTTTGGCCTCTTCCGCCTGCTGACTTAGCAAATCTGTATCCACTTTCTCAAGATTATCAACCTTTTCTTGAAGGAGACGCTGAATTTCCTCTTGTTCGAGATTGAGGTTATCCAGTTCCTTACCTAAGCGTTCAATATCAGTCACTTCGTACCGCTTTTGTCCTTGCAGTTCTGACTTAAGCAAGCGAGCTTGCGCGACTTGTTCCTGCAAGTTTTGATAACGTTCTTGAATAGCGTTTTTGTTAGACTTAATCTCTTCAATCTCAGCTTCCAGATTTTGCTTTTCACTGGCGATAGTAGCAAGGCGCTCTTGGCATTTTTCCTTATCCGCTTGCCAATCTCCTTCAGAAAGGCGATTTAATTCCTCTTCTTGAAGTTTCCAAAGCGTTTCCAGTTCTTCGACCTGCTGATTGGTTTGTTGATAAGCAAGGTACAAACCTTGCTCCTGAATACGAGCTTGCTCACCCTGAGACTTGATAGCTTCTAATCTTTCTGCCAATACTGCCATCTCATCTTGCAAGGCCTTCAAATTCGCTTCTTCTGACCGCAGACTAGCTTCTTCTTTAGCAATTTCTTTTTGTAATTGCTCCAGCTCTGGCTTGATGAAGATACTGTTGTTTTGACGATTGGCACCACCCGCGTAGGAACCACCTGTACGCAATTCGGTACCATCAAGCGTCACCATGCGAACCTGATAACGAACCTGGCGAGCAGCGGCACGCGCATGTTCTACGGTATCAAAGATAGCCGTCGTAGCTAGCAAGTTCTTGAAAATGGCTTCTAGTCTCTTGTCAAACGACACCAACTCATCAGCCATGCCAAGGAATCCTGGACTTGCTGCGATAGCATCTTGATTCTGACTAGATATTGTACGTGCCTTAATCGTTGTCAAAGGAAGGAAGGTCGCACGACCAGCTCTGTTACGTTTTAGAAAATCAATAGCCTTAGTTGCCGCTTTCTCATCTTCTACAATGATATGCTGACTGCTGGCTCCAAGTGCAATCTCCAAAGCAGTTTGATAATGCACATCAAAGGTCAAGTGTTCACTGACTGCACCAATGATCCCACCAAGACGGTCTTTTTCTTGAAGAACACTCTTAACACCCGCGTAAAAATTACTATGATTTCTTAGGATGTTTTCTAAGCTTTGGGCTCTAGCCTGCTTGTTTTTGAGACTATCCAGACGGTCAAAGAGTTGGCTCTGCTGGGCTTGGAAAGAAACTTTCTGCTCCTCTTGCTCCTTGGCACTAGCTTGATATTCTGCCAATAATTTCTGAACCTGCTCCTTGGCAGTTTCAAGCTCAGCCTGCTGTTGACTGGCCTTCTCTTTAGCTGTAGCCAGCTGTTCTTTCAATTTCTCAAGTTGATCTGCTTGTTTTTGAGAGAGTTGACGGCTGTTTTCCAACTCATTTTCGATGCGGGTCAGTTGGTTTGAGACATCCGCTTCTTCTTGTAAAAGTGCCACAAAATGTTCACGCAAGAGTTCAATCATCTGGTCAGGATCATCTGAAAATGCCAATAACTCCGCTTCTAGGCGATTGAGTTCCTTGTTATTTTCAGCTAGAGTCTCCTCTAACTGTTCCAAGTTCGCTTCTTTTTCAGCCTTTTCCTTACTTAGAGCCTTTCTCTTATCTTCCAAAGTCGCCAAACGGGTTTGTGCTTCTTGTTGATTGAGGGCTACTTGCTCGGATTCCAGTTTGGATAGGGCTAGTTTTCGCTCCAAGTCACTGATTAGACTTGTCAAATCCATCAAGCTTCCTTGATCCTTGGCCATTTGAGCTTGGAGATCTTGGCGTTTCTTTTTAAGAGTTTGATTTTCCTCCTCTAACTCTTCACGCTTTTGGTAATAGCTAGTCAAAAGTTCCTGAACTTGCGTCAGTTCTTCTTCCGTCAGCTCTAGTTCAGTCTTGTTTTCCTTGATTTGGGCAACCAGTACATCCAAGTAAATCGCCTTGCGTTGACCATCCAAGTCTAGAAACTTGCGAGCATTCTCAGCTTGCTTTGCAAGGGGCTTGATTTGATTGTCCAATTCATAGATAATGTCCTCTAAGCGGTAGAGATTGTCTTGAGTTTGTTGCAGTTTGCTTTCTGTCTCTTTTCGACGAGTCTTGTATTTTAAAACTCCAGCAGCTTCTTCAAAAATAGCACGGCGCTCTTCAGGCTTGGAGTTAAAAATCTCCTCAACCTTCCCTTGGGAAATGATGGAGAAGGAATCCCGTCCCAAACCGGTATCCAAGAAGAGGTCATGAATATCACGCAAGCGCACTTTCTTGCCATCAATTCGATACTCGCTATCTCCACTACGGTAGATATGGCGTTCTACCTTAATGACTTGCCCTGCATCCTTGATAAAGCCATCTTCATTATCCAAGGTCACGACAACCGAAGCATAATTGAGCGGTTTACGACTTTCAGTTCCAGCAAAGATAACGTCAGGCATCTTGCCACCACGAAGACTCTTGACACTGGACTCTCCCAAGGCCCATCGCAGACTTTCTGTGATATTTGACTTCCCAGAACCATTTGGCCCAACGACAGCTGTCACACCTTGGTCAAAGATGACTTTGGTCTTGTCAGCAAAGGACTTGAATCCCTGGATCTCAATTTCCTTTAAATACATGAATCCAGCCCTTTCTCCACTGCATTTTTCGCGGCTTCCTGCTCTGCCAATTTTTTAGAACGGCCTTGTCCTTTTCCGATACTTTTGCCCTCAACTAGAACTTCTACATCAAAAACCTTATCATGTGCAGGTCCCATCTCAGAAGTCACCTGGTAGCGAATATCCACATCTCCATTGACCTGGAGCAACTCTTGCAAGTGTGTCTTATAATCCGTAATCATCTCAAAGTCACCTGCTTCAACCTTGGGGATCATAACTTGATAGATAAACTCTTTTACCCTAGCAACGTCCTTGTCTAAAAGCAAAGCTCCCAGAAAGGCTTCAAAAGCATCACCAAGAATGGTGTCACGATTGCGCCCACCAGACTTCTCTTCCCCTTTACCCAGCTTGATAAACTGATCAAACTGGCAATCACGCGCAAAACCAGCCAAACTCTCCTCGCGGACAATCATGGCACGGAGTTTAGACAAATCTCCCTCTGGTTTCTTAGGATATTTTTTATACAGATATTCTGAAATCAATAATTGCAGAACAGCGTCTCCTAAAAATTCCAAGCGCTCATTGTGTGAAATTTTTAAGAGGCGGTGCTCATTGGCATAACTCGTATGAGTAAAGGCCGTTTCCAGCAAATTCTTGTCTGCAAATTCGATTGCAAAACGCTTCTTCAGTACAGTTTGTAATTCTTTCATACTGACCTCTTTCTATTAATTACGATCCTTTCTATTATAACAAAAAAAGCCCTCTGAGTCACTTTAAAACGGGACTAGAGGAGAGTGGGGTAGTTTTTGAAAAAAATTTTCCAATTTTGGAGGCAATATAAAGAAAAAAGCCTTATTTAAGGCTTTCTCAGACTGTTTACATCCACCCTGAGGGAATCGAACCCCCATCTCAAGAACCGGAATCTTACGTGATATCCATTACACTAAGGGTGGAAACTTGTTTTATTATAACAGAAATTTGCTCTAATAACAAGTTTTTTATGGGTGGACTAAGCGTCTATTAATGGGAAGCATCCCCGTTCCAGATAGAGTTTTTCACGATAACATAATCAACGTGTTTGAGGTCAGCAACCTTGCGTCCACCTGCGTAGGAAATGGCACTTTGCAAATCTTGCTCCATCTCAGTAAGGGTATCTTGCAAATGTCCTTTAGCAGGAAGTAAGATGCGTTTTCCTTCTACATTTTTATAAGCACCCTTTTGGTATTGGGAAGCTGAACCATAGTATTCTTTGAACTGTTCCCCATCGACTTCAATCGTCTTTCCTGGGCTTTCGATGTGTCCGGCAAAAAGGGAACCAATCATGACCATTCTAGCACCGAAACGGATAGACTTGGCAATGTCACCGTGTGTACGAATCCCTCCATCAGCGATGATAGGTTTACGCGCAGCCTTGGCACACCAGCGAAGTGCTGCCAACTGCCAACCACCTGTACCAAAACCAGTCTTGACCTTGGTGATACAAACCTTACCAGGACCGATTCCAACCTTGGTAGCATCCGCACCAGCATTTTCCAATTCACGCACAGCTTCTGGTGTTCCCACATTACCAGCAATGACAAAAGTATCTGGCAATTCTTTCTTGATATGCTGAATCATAGAAATCACGCTATCCGCATGACCATGAGCAATATCAATCGTGATATACTCAGGAGCATCAGCTTTTAGCTGGCTAACAAAGTCATACTCGTAGTCCTTGACACCGACAGAAATGGAAGCAATGAGCCCTTGATCGTGCATGCGTTTGATAAAAGGAATGCGCCCCGCTTCATCAAAACGGTGCATAATGTAGAAGTATCCGCCTTTAGCCAATTGCTCTGCAACATTCTCATCCAAAATCGTCTGCATGTTGGCTGGTACAACAGGTAGTTTGAAAGTATGATTTCCAAGTGTGACACTTGTATCCGCTTCTGCACGGCTCTTAATGACACATTTATTAGGGATCAACTGAATATCTTCGTAATCAAAAATTGGAAATTCATTTAACATATCGATGTCTCGTTTCTTTTGTAATGACCTACCTATGCCTTCGCATCACTACGTCTTTTCCGACGTTTCCTTGACTTATTATAAACCAAAGTACAGTTTTTGTCAAATATTTGTAATAATCACATCATATCGTTCGGAAATTACTTATATAAATGGCAAAAAAGTGAAGAGATTACTCTCTCCCCACTTCTTCATCAATAATCGCTTTAAAATTTTCTTCTGAATTTTCTATCATTTTACAAAATGCACTATGGGATGAGGCATTCTGAGGGATTCGAATAGACCACTTCTTCAATTGAGCTCCATAGCCAGCTACTTTTCCTATTTCACTATTTATTGACTTCTCCATACTAGGAAAAATCAGTCCAGCTTTCTCAGCTTTTAAAATATAAGAATAGAAAATCAGCTGGAACAAGTCCTCGCGGTTAATTCCTTTTTCAGTGAACTCCAGTTTTTTATATTTTGCATCTAGAACAATCTTTCGTTCTCTGTCATAAAAATCTGGATATACTTTTCGTTTCCCAACAGAAAATACTGAAATACCGTCCGTCTTATCCTTATTTCGTGGATGGATGAAATCTTTTGGCAACAAGGTATAAACATACTCTTCCCAGAGCCAGGAAACATCAAAAAGAATACCATGGATTTTTTGTTCTTGATATCCTAAACCGTGCTTTTCTTGGTTTAGGATCATCAGACAAAGTTCTTGTAACTTTCTGTACTCTCTGAAATAGGCGTGTCGGATGGATTTCGTTTTATTCATTCTGATAATCTTGGCAAAATCAGCTAATTTATAAGACGGAGTTACACGGATAATTTCAGCTATACTTTCACGATTATTATCAAGCGAAGCTCCGAAACTTTTCTGATTCTTTATGTACTCAATCGTATGTCGAATCAACTGCATGAGTGGATTATCATAAGTAAACTCTCTAGTTGTATAGGCAATATTTCCCATAAAAGGAAGGTTTTTCTTGAGATGATTTCTTACATCAATCACTCCCTTTACATGACTATCGTTATGAGAAAATCTCTGGTATTCCTTGTAAAGACCTTTTCTGAGAGCAGCTTGCAGATACTTGGGGAAGAGATACATCAAAAGTTGATAGAACTTATCTTCACGCGACAAAGCTACATCTAAAGTAGTGAGATTGATATGAAGAACCTTTTGTAAGAGATAATGCAAAAAATGGTCGTTACTTTCATCAGAAAAACGAGAGGAAATCGTCAATCTTTCCTGACCATATCCAAGAAAACCAATCACATTACCTGTCTTGATTTTCTGATTGACTGTTTCCAAAATCTTTTGGTCCTTGTCTAAATCAGGAGAATTCATCAAATCATTTGGGAAAATAAAGATATTGCCCTCTCTAGAAAGGTTATCCAGTGTTCTATCAAGAAGAGCTTGACTTAGGTTGGGATATTCTGCGACAAAGTCTTCTTTAACAATTTTATGCTGATTATCAGTTATCCGCATCATTATCACCAGTATCTTGCTGATCTGTTTGCTCGTTATTTGTCAGATCAAATGCTTTTTTCAATATATCCAGAGTTTCAGTCTCTTCATAAGAACCACGTAAGTAATCTTCCAAAAGTGGTTTGAGATAATCAGACCAGAGTAATTCATAATCATAATCCAATTCTTTTAAATTACGGAAATAACTTGGTCCGATATGATAATGACTGTTTAGCTCCTGAACATTTTCGATAGCAACATTCAAGTTCCTTAGTCGAGTTTTAGCTTCTTCAGCATGCTCACCTAGTTTTTCATCAAGGATGTATAGTTGGCTTTCAGCAGTAACTTCAACAAAACGGAAACGACGACGCATAGCAAAATCAAATGTATCCACTGAGCGATCAATATCATTCATTGTTCCGATGATGTAAACATTCTCAGGAATATAAAACTTGTCATCAGTTTCGTGTAGATTGGCATATTGGGTAGAAACACTTCCCTTTTCACCACGATATCCAGGATCAATAGAGAAAAATAGTTCACCAAAAATCTTAGAAATCTCACCACGGTTGATTTCATCGATGATGAAGACGAAGTTCTTGTCTGTGTTGATCTTTGTTGGAGAGACATAATCTTTCAGACCAAATCTTTTCTTTAAAGTTTCAAGGACTTTTTTTCCTTGGTTACGATAAAAGGGTTTTTTCAGATAATTTTCGTCTTTATAGAGTTCATAAACATAAGATTTTGTCAAGACAGTTCCTTTGGCTTTAGTTTCATAATTGATATTAAAATTATTTCGACTATTTACTGTTAGATAGGAAAATTCTGTCAAATATTCTTTTTCATCTCTACTATTAACATACTCAAGATAAAGATCCCAAGCTTCATCAAAATTATCTTGTCCTCCAGTTTTCTGAGCTTCTTTAGCCTTCTGACAGAACTTCTTAAAAATACCGTCCTCTAGCTTAAACTCAATAACTCCATCGCCATTTGATACCGGTCTCAACCCCTCTACAAAATCTGTATAGTCATAGGATGGATGAAACTGTACAAAGCCGATTTGATCTTCGTTTCCATCTGTTAATTCGTTTGCAATATCAATAGCAAGGTGTGTTTTTCCTGTACCAGGTGCACCGCGGAGAATGAGGTTTTTGGATGAAAGTAAAATATTCTTATACTCGTTGATATTTTCTGATGCGTTTTCCTCGTTTTGAACATCTGAAATTTCATCTTTTTCAATATTAAAATCCACATATAACTCATCAAGACTTGAATATGGTAATGCAGATACTGTTGTATAGTCCCATTTCTTAGTTCCAAGAGAATTTAACTGGAAATCACCAAATTTACTAATCGGTATGATTTCAAATCGTCTTGGAAATCCTTCAAACTCACTATCTTGAACATATTGATAAGGACCAATTATTTTAGCCAAAAAAGAAGCCCGTAGATTCTTCCTAGGAACTACTACTAAATCTCCTATACTGACACCATGTTGGAGGAGTGCTACTTGATTCTCTTGTTTTCTAGGTCTTTCTTCCCCATTATAAGGATAATTTTTTTCTTCTATATTATCAAATCCGATATATAGAACATTATCCTTAAAAGATTTCTTATGCAATTTTATGTTAGTAGTTCCGCCAACTGAAATTTTCCAGACTCTTATATTCGACATAAATTCCTCCATTTTCACATTAACATATAATACCTTTTTATATAATAACACTATTAAAGAAACAAAACAAGGAATTAAACAAAAAGCCCAATGTAGAGAGCTTTATTCCCTCATAACACTAGACTTCTTTTTTATCTTAATAATACTCACCTTGACGGTAGTCCCATGAGTTAAAGGTATCTGACAAGTGCATCATGATTTTATCAATGTCAAGCCCTTTGCGGATAACAACTGGTGCTGGTGAAGTTGAACGGGCTCCTCCTTGTTCTGGAATGAGTTTGCCATCTTTATCGACCATAGAGACCATCACACCTTGCTCGTAGCGCGTTTCAATCGTTTTGTCTGGTTGGATAGATGCCACGTAGTCGTCTGCTTCGATGACAAGGTCCACTGCTCCTTCGATCCGTTCTCCGATTCCTTCTACTTTACCACGGTTTCCTTTTCCAGATGGGTTAGCTGATGAGGCATAAACCATTTTACCTTCTTCCCAAAGTTTGGCAGCCAACTGTTCACCAGCTTTACCAAACTTGATGACAAAACAGCTAGTACCACGAACGTCAGTCATGAGTTCTTCACGGCCATCACCGTATGCTTTGAGTTTTTCAAAAGCTTCTGGTTTCCAAGGAAGGATACAACCGAGGAGAATGTCTTCATCCCAATGTTTTTGGTAGAAGGCTTCAATTTCTGGGTTGAGTTGTGCTAAAGAGCGAAGCTCGTCCATGCTACCACAAAGTACAACACCTGGTTTGTTACGGTTACGCTCTTTAGCTGCGAACTTACGCTCAAGTCCTGCTTTATCGCTAGTCATGATAATGTAACCAACTTTAGTAGGACAAACGATACATCCGCCCTCACCTTTTAAGATTTCATAGCCTTCTTGTGAAAGTGTCCCGTTCCATTGAATGTGTTTTGTCATAGTTCTATTTCCTTTTCTATTTTTTCTATTCTTGCCAGTAGGCTGGTCGTTGTTTTTCATAGGCAGCAATCAAGTCTTCATACTGCAAAGTAATTCCGATATCATCCAAACCATTTAAGAGCTTGTGTTTCCATTCGCTATCAATTTCAAAAGTGAATTCTCCAACTGGTGAGATGATTTTTTGTTGTTCCAAGTCCACAGTTACCTGGTCACTTGGTTTTAGCTGGGCTAGTTTCTCTCTAACCTCCCTAGGCTGAACAATTGGCAACATGCCATTATTGAGTTCATTATTGTAATGAATGTCCCCGAAAGATCCTGCAATCACGACCTTAAAACCATAGTCAGCTAGAGCCCAAGCTGCGTGTTCCCTCGAAGACCCCGCACCAAAGTTATCCCCCGAGATGAGAATACTGGCTTTACGATATTCAGGTCGGTTAAAGACAAAGTCTGGATCCTCAGTGTAGTTATCGTCCAGATAACGCCAAGCATACATGAGGTACTTACCAAAGCCTTTTTTATCAATTAACTTGAGAAACTGCTTGGGTAGGATTTGGTCGGTGTCAATGTTATCATTCATGAGAGGAACGGTCGTTCCCGTATAAACTGTAAATTTCTCCATATCCTCTCCTTACTGGGCTTCTGGCATCTGTCGAACATCTACGAAACGCCCTGCGATAGCTGCCGCCGCTGCCATGGCTGGACTGCAGAGATGGGTTTTAGCACCAAATCCTTGTCTGTCTTCAAAGTTGCGGTTACTGGTTGAGGCACAGTGGACACCATCAGGGACCTTGTCAGGATTCATCCCTAGGCACATAGAGCAACCTGGGTCTCGCCACTCAAAGCCAGCATCTAGGAAAACCTTATCCAAGCCCAACCTCTCCGCAGCTCGTTTGACAGGACGAGAACCTGGTACTACGATTGCTGTTAGATTGGGAGCAATCTTCTTCCCTTTGACAAATCGCGCGGCCAGTTGTAAATCGCTGAGACGAGCATTGGTACAAGACCCGATAAAGATATATCCTAGTTCAATATCCTCTGGCTTTTGACCAGGCTCCAAGTTCATGTAATGATAAGCACGTTCATCGTTCATATCCTTAATTTCTGGGAAGCTACTGTCAAAGTCAACCCCCATGGCAGGATTTGTTCCCCAGGTCACCATAGGAGCCAGATTGGAGACATCCATCTGGATAACCTTATCATAAACAGCATCATCGTCGCTGACAAGCGTCTTCCAGTCGGCAACTGCCTCCTCGAAAGCTTCGGGAACGCATTCCCGTCCCTTGAGATAGTCATAGGTAGTCTGATCTGGATTCATAATTCCCATCTTGGAGCCAAACTCGATGGACATATTGCAGATGGTCATCCTCTCTTCCATGGTCAGTGCATCAATTGCTTGTCCACGATATTCCACCACATAGCCAACACCACAGGCAACGCCGTACTTGGCAATTAAGGCTAAAATGTAATCCTTAGAATAAACTCCTTTTTGAGGAACACCAGTGAATTCTACTAACATTTTCTTGGGTTTGACCTGCCAGAGGGTCTGGGTAGCAAAGACATGCTCGACTTCACTGGTCCCAATCCCAAAGGCGATAGCTCCGAAAGCTCCGTGAGTAGCTGTATGGCTATCTCCACAGACGATGAATTTCCCCGGTTGCGTCCGTCCTGTCTCTGGACCTACCATGTGAACAATCCCCTGCTTTTCAGAACCGTGGGCAGCATGTTCAATCCCAAATTCCTCAACATTTTCAGCTAGCTTATCGATTTGGGCCTTAGAAATCACATCTCGAATATCGTATATATTGACCGTTGGTACATTGTGGTCAAAGGTTCCAAATGTCAAGTCTGGCCGTCTCAATCTGCGCCCAGCATCTCGTAATCCTTGAAAAGCTTGGGGACTGGTCACTTCATGAATATAGTGCTGATCCACATACATGAGTTGGGGTTGCCCTTCTTCTCCTGTGATAACATGGCGGTCCCATAATTTATCAAAAATCGATTTTCCTGCCATCCATTACCTCCAAATAAAATATAAGGCTACTAGTGTGGTCACCATCCCGAGAAACCAAACTGTTTTAAAATACCATTTTCTAGTCTTGTGATGAAAGGTGATTCCTGCCAACCAGGCACCAAAACCACCACAAGTAAGGGCTAAAATGAGTAAGGTTTTCTCTGGGACGCGCCAAGCACCTCTTCTTGCCTTGGATTTGTCAATGCCATAAATCAAGAAAATCAGCAAATTCCAAATCAAGAGGGCAAGCGTGATTCCTTCATTTATCTTCATAATCTTTCAATGATGGCTTCTGTCATTTCCTTGGTTGAAGCCTGTCCTCCTATATCTCTTGTTAAAATGCCAGCCGCTAAACTAGCTTCAACAGCACGCTCGATACGCTCCGCATCCTCATAACGTCCAAAGCTGTCTCTCAGCATCATGGCAACTGACAAAATCATAGAGATAGGATTGGCAATTCCTTGACCTGCAATATCAGGTGCCGAACCATGAATAGGTTCATAAAGACTTGGACCTTTTTCAGAATGACTGGCTGATGGCATAACACCAAGAGTACCTGATAGAACGCTTGATTCATCAGATAAGATATCTCCGAAAAGATTCTCTGTCACGATGACATCAAACTTAGCAGGATTGGTAATCATAAGCATAGCAGCTGAGTCCACTAACTGGTGTTCCAAGGTCACATCTGGGAAATCTTGCGCGACTTCCTCAGCTACTCTCCGCCAGAGTTTTGAAGTCGCTAGAACATTTTGCTTATCGATACTGGTGAGGATTTTTCTCCGATTTTTTGCAATTTCAAATGCCTTGCGAATGATCCGCTCTACTTCCTCATAGCTGTAGTCGTTGATATCACGCGCTTTGCGCCCTTCAAGGATATGATCCCCAAAGTAAATTCCACCTGTCAACTCACGCACCACGACAAAGTCTACACCAGCAATTCGTTCCGGTTTGAGAGGTGACAAATGCTTGAGACTATCAAAAATCTTAACAGGGCGAATATTGGCATAGAGATTGAGTTCCTTCCGAAGAGCCAGCAAGCCTTGTTCAGGCCGAACCGATGCTCCATCATACTGAGGACTACCGATAGCCGCAAGGAGAATCGCATCTGCTTCTCTACATGCCTTGAGGGTTTCATCAGGTAAGGGATGCCCCGCAGCATCAATACCTGCACCTCCAAAGGGGCGCCTGTCTATCACATAGTTAAAACCTGTTTTTGAAGCTAGAGCTTCTAGAACTGCTAAACCAGCTTCCATGATTTCTGGACCGATTCCATCCCCTGCTAGTGCTACTATTTTCTTTGTCATAGCCTTCTCCTTTACACACTAGGCACATCTCGGTAGGAAACGCTACGCCCCATCTCACCAGCATTCTCTTTTTGAACAAAGGTATTGGCATTGATATAGGCAATAGCCGAAGCTTTCAGTACATCAAAATCGAGTCCTGCTGCATTAAAGATGGTTTCGGTATCTCTGTTTTCAACAGTGACCAAAACCCGAGCCTGGGCATCAATTCCATCTGTTACCGCATCGATGGTATAGGACACCAAGCGGACAGATTGGTTAAAGAACTTATCGATAGCGTTAAAGATCGCTTCAACAGAGCCTTGCCCTGTCGCATTAAATTCGACTTTTTCACCATCCATATTAGCCAGACTAACAAGCGCTTCAATTTCATTGTCTGCATGGGTTTGAAGTTGCAAATCATCAAAGTGGAAGCCTTCTGGATTTTCAACCATGGTTCCAGCTACCAGAGCTCGAATATCTGCATCTGTGATTTCTTGTTTCTTGTCCGCTAGTGCCTTGAACTTAGCGAAGAGTGGTTTGATATCCTCTTCTGTAAAGTCTAGAGCCAATTCTCTTAGTTTCTCAACAAAGGCATGGCGACCAGACAATTTACCAAGTGGAAGGCTATTACTCTTAACACCGACCAATTCAGGTGTGATGATCTCATAAGTGAGAGGATTTTTAAGGACTCCATCTTGGTGAATACCAGATTCATGAGAGAAGGCATTGCCACCAACGACAGCCTTGTTTTTAGGAACCGGAATACCAGAGAAGCGAGAAACCATTTCAGACGTATTCATTGTTTCATCCAAAACAATATCACTAGTGGCTTGGAAGAAATCCTCACGAATCTTTAAAGCAACAGCTACTTCTTCAAGAGCAACATTACCTGCGCGTTCACCGATACCATTAATAGTTCCCTGGACACGTCCAGCACCATGTTTAATTGCTGTCAAAGTATTTGCAGTTGCCATACCGAGATCATCGTGACAGTGGACACCAAAGACAACTTTATGATCTGATTTAATATTTTCAGTCAAGTAATCAAAGATACGTGCAAACTCTTCTGGAGTTGTAAAGCCAACTGTGTCAGGGATATTGATATAAGATGCACCTGCATCGACAGCTGTTTGAACGACTTGCAAGAGGAAATCCAACTCTGTTCTAGTCGCATCTTCAGGAGAGAATTCGACGATTTCAAACTTAGAACGTGCATAAGAAACATGTTCCTTGATAGCTTCTAAAATCTCTTCCTTGCTCTTATTGAGCTTATACTTGCGGTGAATCGGACTGGTAGCGATAAAGACATGAATCTGTGGATACTTGGCATTCTTAAGAGCCTCATAACAAGTATCAATATCAGATTTTACAGAACGAGCTAATCCTGTCACTGCTGTTTTTTTCATGGCTTTAGCAATTTCTTGAACAGCTATAAATGAATCTGGACTAGCAGCCGGAAAACCAGCTTCAATTACAGAAATTCCCCATTTCTCCAGCTGCCTTGCAATGGAAACTTTTTCCTTTATTGAGAAGTTAACACCAGGTGTTTGTTCCCCATCACGAAGGCTTGTATCAAAAAATTCAACTTTACGCATAAGATTTCCCCTTTTCCAAATGTGGTTTTAAAAAAACATCTCGCTCAGAAGCCCAAGCGAGATGTTGATTTACTCCCGCTTGGTAAGCCAAACAGGACTAATGCTTTTGCACTAGCCCGAGTACCTCAACAACAAAGCAAATTGATTAAACTTAGCTGTTTTCATGTTTGACTTTCTCCTTCGTTTGATATCTTGTTTAGTATTTTAGCATAGCTAAAAACACTTGTCAAGAAAAAATCCATTATTTTCTGAAAATTTCTTCAGTAAAGAATATTTTGCTAATTGAAAGTATTTGAAAACTCAAGCGAATTTCTTTATTTTTTCACAGTCAAGTTCCAACTTCTTTCGATGAGTTCTATCACTTCTTCATCTTGCAAACTATCATCAAGTGCCAGACTAAGCCAGTAGCGTTTGTTCATATGAAAGGCTGGATAAATGCCCTTTTGTGAAAGCAAGTCGGCTACTTGGTCGTGTTTGATGTTGACTGCTTCGACTAGTCCTTCTCTGCCCTTTTCCAGCTTATCCCATGGGATTCTCATCACAACAGCGTACCACTTTTGATTGCCTTCATGGCGTAATACAGCTGTATCAGGCGACTTTTCCCACAGATACTCCAACTGATCACCATACTTTTCCTGAATCTGATCCATGATACGCTTAGTCTGAGGACAGATAAAATCCTGTACATCAAAGCAAGCCTTCCGAATCTGGTAAAGAATCTCCAAACAAGCCTCACGGATACTTGCAACAAAACTTCCCCTCATACTTTCCATGTGTACTTGAGGATAGAGGTCACCCGTTTCCTGATCAAAAACCTGAAAGCTCACATTATCAGGAGTGATAGAGACTGCCATGTAAAAGTCACCCTGCAAAATCTGGCAACTATAGGTCCAAACTTCCCCCATTTCTACAAAACCATAGGCATGGGCTTTTTCTTGATTAAACTGGTAAGATTTAAAAATTTCAAACATAAGTGAAAACTGCTACCAAAAGCTAGCAGTTCCTTTCTATTTTTTAAAAGACAACCTTAGTTCCATGCAATTGTGTCACGCCCAGCTGGTCAATAAAGTTTTGACGGTTATCCAAGTCAATCCCACCACCTGGTAAGATTTCAATTTTACCAGCTGCATGTTCCAAAATTCTGTGATAGTGAGCAAAACGTTTTTCTAGCGAGTCTCCAGACACACCAGCACGAGTTAGGATACGGGTAACACCAACTTGGCTGAGCCAGTCAATGGCTTCCAACTGGTCTTCATCACTCAATTCATCAAAGGCCATGTGAAAGACAATTTCCATTCCTTTAGATGCGGCAATCAACTTCTCAAGATTAGGCTTATCTAACTTTTTATCAGCAGTTAATGTCCCAAATACAACCCCTTGACTTCCAGCCTGTGCAGTCAAACGAATGTCTTCTAGCATGATCGCTACTTCAAGATCAGTATAGACAAAGTCGCCACCACGAGGACGAATCATAGTCATGATGGTGGTGTCGTAGTTAGCTGCCAGTTCAACCGCCGCCTTGGTCACTCCATAGCTAGGTGTTGTTCCACCCACTGCTAGATTGTCACAAAGTTCGATTCGACGAGCTCCAGCCTGCATCGCTTTTTCAAGCAAGGTCACATTCTCAGCACAAAATTCGTAAATCATTTGATTCTCCTTGATGTTTTCTTTAAATTTATTATATCATATTATTTTAAATAGGCTTTCATTTTTATCAAGGCAAATAACTACTATTTTTATCTATTCTTTGTCAGGAATGACTTTAAAGAGATAGTAGGTGATAAAGATAGTCAAGGCTCCCAGACCGATTTTGACTGGCAAAAGAGGGGCAAAATAAATAGAAATCCCCATCAAGATATAGATAGATAGGATGATTTTTTTCTTTCGTTCTCGCGCTATTGACTTGGTTTCCCGAAAGTCCGCTACATAAGTCTGATAAAGCTTTGTATGATAAAGCCAGTCTTCAAAACGCTTAGAAGATTTTGAAAAGCAAGCGATAGCTAACAAAAGAAAGGGGGTTGTTGGTAAAAGCGGTAGGACAACTCCAATAACAGCTAAAGCCAGTGAAATAAAGCCAATACAGAGATAAATGATACGCATGATTTCTCCTAGATAAATTACTCTTCCTCTAGTTTCGCATACAAGGGGGAAATTTGTCAAGCATCAAACAAAAAGAGCCTGAAATTCATTTTCAGGACTCTGCATTTTATTTAATTTTTTCCTCTTCGTAGTCGCCATTACTACATACAACCTGCTTGCCACCACCACGGACCTTTTTCTCCACAAGGAAGTGTCCGCATTTTGGACAGTCACGGCCAATTGGTTTGTCCCAGGAAGTAAACTCACATTCTGGATAGCGATTGCAACCATAGAAGATACGATTGCGCTTGGTTTTGCGTTCGATGATTTGTCCTTGATGACAGCTTGGACACTCGACACCAATCTCTTTGACAATTGCTTGTGTGTGACGGCAGTCTGGGAAATTACTACAAGCATAGAATTTACCAAAACGACCGAGCTTAATCACCATCGGACTGCCACAAACTTCACAGTCAAATCCAGCTGGCTCATCCTTGATCTGGATTTTTTCCATTTCAGCTTCTGCCTTGGCTACTTCTTTAGAGAATGGTTTGTAAAAGGCGTCAATGACACGTTGCCACTGCTCTTTTCCAACTTCGACATCATCCAGTTTTCCTTCCATCTCAGCTGTGAAGGTCACATTGACAATATCTGGGAAATATTCAACGATGAGTTTGTTAACAATTTCTCCCAACTCTGTTGGTTCAAAGCGTTTAGCTGCCAGACGAACATAGTAGCGTTTTTGAATGGTTTCAATTGTCGGAGCGTAGGTTGACGGACGTCCAACTCCATTTTCCTCCAAGGTCTTGATAAGGGTCGCTTCAGAATAGCGAGCAGGTGGTTGGGTGAAATGTTGCTCTGGCTTGCTATTGACCTGTTTGACCACATCTCCTACTGCCATATCTGGCAACATCTTGTTCTTGTCAGAGTCATTGTAAATAGCAAGATAACCATCAAACTTAACTTGGCTTCCATTTGCCGCAAACTGAACCCCATTTTGAGAAAGCTTAACAGCCATGGTATCAAAGATAGCGCCTGTCATCTGGCTAGCCACAAAACGGTTCCAGATAAGGGTATAGAGCTTGAGCTGGTCTTTGTCCAAGTACTTAGCGATACTTTCAGGTGTGTTAAAGACACTAGATGGACGAATGGCTTCGTGGGCATCCTGAGCACCTGAGGCATTCTTGACCCTGCTACCATGCTTGGAATACTTGCTACCAAAACGGTCGTTAATATAGCTTGCCGCTTCATTCTGAGCTACTGGACTGATACGAGTCGAGTCTGTACGCATATAGGTAATCAAACCTTGGACACCTGATCCGATATTGATCCCTTCATAGAGCTGTTGAGCCACCATCATGGTCTTTCGAGTACGGAAATTGATTTTGTTAGCAGCATCCATCTGCATGGTTGAAGTCGTATAAGGTAGGGGCGCATTGCGTTTGCGTTCTTTCTTATCTACCTGGTCTACTGTGAAATCTTTACTAGTCAAACGGGACAAGACTTCTTTGACTTCTTCATTGGTGGTCAATTTCATCTTTTTGCCATTCATACCATAGAAAGAAGCCTGAAATTGCTTGGTTCCCTTCTTAAAGACACCATCAATTGTCCAGTATTCTTCTGGTTGAAAGGCATTGATTTCATTTTCACGGTCAATGATCAGCTTAAGGGCAACCGACTGCACGCGCCCTGCTGATAAGCCCTTCTTGACCTTTTTCCACAAAATTGGCGAAATCGAATACCCTACCAAGCGGTCTAAGACTCGACGAGCTTGTTGGGCGTCGACCAAGTCCATATCAATCTTGCGAGGTTCTTTAAAGGCATTTTTTACAGCGTCCTTGGTGATTTCATTAAAGACTACACGGTTGGCATCATTCTCATCCAAGTTGAGAATGTGAGCCAAATGCCAGGAAATCGCTTCTCCTTCACGGTCCGGGTCACTCGCCAGAAAGACTTTATTGGCCTTTTTGGCTTCTTTTTTCAAGTCATTGATGAGAGGACCTTTTCCTCGGATATTGATATACTGCGGTTCATAGTTATTTTCAATGTCGACCGACATACTGGATTTTTTCAAATCACGGATATGCCCGACACTGGCTAGAACCTTGTAGTTTCTACCCAGATATTTCTCAATCGTTTTCGCCTTAGCAGGCGACTCCACGATGACTAGATTTTTTTTAACTGTTGATTTTTTCTTCTTTGTTGCCGTAGCCACACTATCACACCTTTTCAAAGTAATAAACTTTATAAAGTGTAAACCATTTTGCCATAACTGTCAAGACTTAGCTCCTATATATAGAAGAAAAGTTTATCTGAGTGAACAAATTTCTCCTTAAAATTCAAACTCAGCCAACACATCTTGACCGCTGGTAACTAGCTTTGCCCCCTCTTGGATCAAGTGGTGACAGCCATCTGAATGGCCATCTAAAATGTTTCCTGGAATGGCAAAAACATCGCGCCCTTCCTCCATGGCACGCTCACAGGTGATGAGACTGCCTGAACGCATCCTTGCCTCTGCTACAATAACGCCACGGCACAGTCCTGCTATGATACGATTACGAGCTGGAAAGTGAAATTTCAGAGGTTGTTCGCCAGATCCATATTCACTGAGAACCAGATGGTCATTGCCAATATACTCCTGCAATCGTTTATTGGCTTTAGGATAAAACACATCCAATCCTGTTCCAATGACAGCAATCGTTTTTCCTCCGTTCTGGAGTGCAGCCATATGGGCAGCCGTATCAATCCCTTTGGCCAAACCACTGACCACGATTAACTCGTTTTCCAAACCTTGGATGACCTTCTGAACTGACTTTGCTCCCTGACTAGAACATGAACGACTCCCTACAACAGCAACCTTTGGAAACTTCAACAAGTCCAGATTTCCTTTATAAAACAAGAGCGCTGGAGCATCATAAATCTCACTCAGATCCCAAGGATAACAGTCATCAAGAATCGAGAAGGATGGAAATTTCTGAAACTCCTTCTCCAACTGTGCATCATCTATCTGGAAATAGCGTTCCATAAAGACAGCAGGATTACGACATCCTGAAATTTCTGCAATATCACCTAGCAAGAGCTCCTGATCAACACTCTCGTCATATTCAAGGACAGTTAGAATCTGTTGATTGGTCAGGCCAGCTTTTCTCAATTTGTAAATCTCATAGTTTGTGATCTTCATATACAACTCCATTTCTTTTGCTACTCATCTATCTATTCGTAAAAATAGCAAAAAGAAGACCAGTTGATCCTCTTTTTTTCATTTATTTCGCTTTCGTATTTGACCAGATAGAGTCTATCAAAAGTTAAAAAAACTCTTGAAAAATCTTCAAGAGTTTTATTTCTATTCTTCATCCATGCTCAAGACGCTGAGGAAGGCTTCTTGTGGGACTTCTACTGATCCAATGGATTTCATGCGTTTCTTACCAGCTTTTTGTTTTTCAAGGAGTTTGCGTTTACGAGAAACGTCACCACCGTAACACTTAGCAAGTACGTTCTTACGAAGGGCCTTGATATCAGTACGGGCCACGATCTTGTGCCCAATAGCTGCTTGAATCGGCACTTCAAATTGTTGACGAGGGATGATTTTCTTGAGCTTATCAACGATGAGTTTCCCACGTTCGTAAGCAAAATCCTTGTGAACGATAAAGCTGAGGGCATCCACCTTGTCTCCATTGAGAAGGATATCCATTTTGACTAGCTTAGATGGACGGTACTCTGACAATTCGTAGTCAAAGCTTGCATAACCACGCGTCGAAGACTTAAGCTTATCAAAGAAGTCAAAGACGATTTCAGCAAGTGGAATTTGATAGATAACATTCACACGATTGTCATCAATATAGTCCATGGTCACAAAGTCCCCACGCTTGCGCTGAGCTAGTTCCATCACCGCTCCGACAAACTCCTGCGGTACCATGATTTGCGCCTTAACATAAGGCTCTTCAATAGTCGCAATCTTAGTGGGGTCTGGAAATTCAGAGGGGTTAGACACATCCATAGATTCACCGTCAGTTTGGTTAACCTTATAGATAACAGATGGAGCTGTCATGATGAGGTCAATGTTGAACTCGCGCTCTAAACGCTCTTGGATAACATCCATATGGAGAAGCCCAAGGAATCCACAACGGAAACCAAATCCAAGAGCCTGTGACGTTTCAGGTTCAAACTGCAAGCTGGCATCGTTGAGCTGCAATTTTTCAAGGGCTTCACGAAGGTCATTGTATTTATTAGACTCGATTGGATAAAGCCCTGCAAAGACCATAGGGTTCATTTGCTTGTAGCCATGTAGTGGTTCTGCCGCTGGATTGGTTGCCAAGGTAACTGTATCGCCGACGCGAGTGTCTTGAACCGTCTTGATAGAAGCCGCAATATAACCAACGTCACCTGTGGCTAGGAAATCACGACCAACTGCTTTCGGTGTGAAAATTCCAACCTCCGTCACATCAAAGGTCTTCCCATTGCTCATGAGCTGAATCTTATCGCCAGGTTTAACCACTCCGTCCATAACACGCACTTGGAGGATAACCCCACGATAGGCATCATAAACTGAGTCGAAAATCAAGGCTTTTAATGGAGCTGAAACATCACCAGTTGGAGCTGGCACTTTTTCAACGATCTGCTCAAGAATTTCTTCAATACCAATACCAGCTTTGGCTGAAGCCAGGACCGCTTCGCTGGCATCTAGTCCAATGACATCCTCAATCTCTGTACGCACACGCTCTGGATCAGCTGCTGGAAGGTCAATCTTGTTAATGACTGGCAGAATTTCCAAATCATTGTCCAAGGCTAGATAAACGTTAGCAAGAGTTTGAGCTTCAATCCCTTGCGCAGCATCAACCACCAAAATCGCTCCTTCACAGGCAGCTAGCGAACGCGACACTTCATAGGTAAAGTCCACGTGCCCTGGCGTGTCAATCAAGTGGAAAATATAGGTTTCTCCATCTTTTGCAGTGTAATTGAGCTCAATGGCATTAAGTTTAATGGTAATCCCACGTTCACGCTCAAGATCCATACTATCGAGAAGCTGGGCTTGCATTTCACGACTAGAAACGGTCTCCGTCTTTTCCAAAATGCGGTCTGCCAGCGTTGACTTTCCGTGGTCAATATGAGCGATAATAGAGAAGTTGCGGATCTTCTCCTGTCGTTTCTTTAATTCTTCTAAGTTCATGATGCTCTTCCTTTCAGGGTATCTATTAATTATAAATTGTTTTTAACATTTTGACAAGACCATACCCTGCTAGGAGTACTAATCTTCGGCAATAAATCCATCATTTTCGATAAAGTGGTGTTCTGTCATTCCTTGGTCTGTAAAGACGATTCCATGAAGGACACCACCATAGACAGCTCCTCCATCCATACCAATCTTGCCATCTTCTGTAATCCAAAGCTCAGCAGTACCACGCTCTTGCTTGAGCAAACCATAAACTGGTGTATGTCCAAAGACAATGGTTTTCCCAGTATGATTTTCAGCTTCGTGGAATGGTTTTCTGAGCCAGACTTTCTTGTAATCTGTTGTCTCATGCCAATCATCCAAGGTCAAGTCAATACCCGCATGAACAAAGATATACTTGTCTGTCTCTACCACAAATGGCATTTGACGAATAAATTCGACCAAGTCTGCTGCTTCTGTCGCAACCCGTTTGGCATCTTCTACGCCGTCAACTGGTGCATCCAAGGGACGACCTAAAATAGAGTTAATGGTTGTATCACCACCATTGCGACGATAATGGTCATAGCCTTCTTCTGGGTCATCGAGCCAAGTCAGAAACATGTACTCATGGTTTCCTGATAGACAGATAGCCCCATGATTGTCGACCAAGTCTTTGACCATTTCTAGAACTCGGCGACTGTCTTCACCACGGTCAATCAAATCTCCTAGAAAAAGCAACTGAGTTTGACCATCCCAAGTTTTGAGCAGATCTTCTAGCATACCTGCTTTCCCGTGAACATCTCCAATTACATAATAGTCTGTCATTTATTTCTCCCTCGTTTGCAATAATTCTCTGGCTTGAGTAAGGGCAGCTTCGGTTACATTTTCCCCAGCCAACATTTTAGCTACTTCCTCTACTCGCTCTTCTAAAGTCAAGAGGCGAACCGTCGACACCGTAGAATGCTCATCACTAATCTTCTCAATAAAGAATTGATAATCCGCGATGGCAATCACTTGTGGCAGGTGAGAAATAGCAAGAACCTGACCATGCTGGCCAATCTTATGAATCTTTTGAGCAATGGCTTGGGCCACACGACCTGAGACTCCCGTATCTACCTCATCAAAGACAATACTGGTCTTCCCTTCCTTACGAGAAAAGGCTGACTTGATAGCCAACATGAGGCGGGATAATTCCCCACCAGACGCAACCTTAACCAAAGGCTTAAAGTCTTCACCAGGGTTGGTGGAAATGTAAAATTCAGCTGTTTCATTCCCCTCACGACTAAATTTGCCCTTGCTGAAGCGAACCTGGAATTGTGCCTTCTCCATATAGAGGTCCTGAAGTTCTTGTTTAATCTCTGCCTCAAGCTGCTGGGCCAAATCATGACGAGCAGATGCAAGCTGCCCTGCCAGATCAACAAGATTAATTTCCAATTTCTTGAGCTCTGCTTCCATGTCTTCGGAAGAAAGATTATTACCTGTCAAGAGATTGTACTCATCCGTAATCTTAGCGAAGTAAAGCAGGACATCGTCCACAGTCCCACCGTATTTACGGGTAATAGTATTCAGAAGATCTAGGCGATTCTCAACCTGCATGAGGCGATTGCCATCAAAATCCAAGCCCTCAATAATATCTTCCAAACGCTTTGTAATATCTTCTAAAACATAGTAGGTCTCAGACAGAGAACTTGAAATTTCACGGTATTCAGGATCGTATTCTTCGACACTTTCCATGTCATTCATGGCTGAACGGACATTAGCAAGACTGGAGAAGTCTTCATTGTCCAACATGCTATAGGCATTGGTTAGCGTATCCGCAATATTTTTATGATTGAGGAGTTTATCTCGTTCTTGGTTGAGAGCCAAGTCTTCACCAGCCTGCAAGTTTGCTGCCTCAATCTCTGCCATTTGAAATTCCAACATCTCAATACGAGCCTTGTGTTCCTGCTGGTTTTTCTTGACTTCCAAAACCTGCTTGCGCATTTTGCGATAGGCATCAAAGCTCGTCCGATAGGTCTCCTTCAACTCCAAGAAAGCAGCATCACCAAACTCATCCAACATCTGGATGTGCAGTTGAGGACGCATTAACTCCTCTTGGTCATGCTGACCATGGATATCCACAAGGTGTTGCCCAATAGCACGCAAGACAGAAAGATTGACCATCTGACCATTCACGCGACTAACACTACGACCATTTTGCAAAATTTCCCGGCGGATGATAATCTCATCACCCATTTCCAAACCTTGCTCTTCAAAAAGTTCCTGTAAAAGGCAACTATTTTCAACCGAAAAAAGTCCCTCAATCTCTGCCTTTGGCGCACCGTGACGAATAACGTCTGTCGTTGCACGAGCCCCCAACATGAGATTCATAGCGTCGATAATGATAGACTTTCCAGCACCCGTTTCCCCGGTTAAAACAGTCATACCCTTTTCAAAATTGAGGGAAATCGCTTCAATAATGGCAAAGTTTTTTATCGAAATTTCAAGTAACATACTGACCTACCATTTTTTGACTTGTTCAACAATTTCTTCAGCCGCCTCTGCTGTTCTAGCTACAATTAAGATAGAATCATCATCAGCTAGACAGCTAAAAATCTGTTCAGAGAATACCTCAACCAACTGACTCTTCACAAAAATAGTATTTCCAGGAATGACAGCAAGGTTGATCATATTTCCCATTAACTCAGAACTCACAATATTGTCCTCAGCCAACTGCAAACTTTTAACGATTGATTTTGGCAATTCATAGACATAGGTGTTGTCTCTCAAAGGAATTTTGACAATACCTAGTTCTTTGATATCTCGTGATACCGTTGCCTGAGTGGCACTGATGCCTGCTTCTTTCAAATGTTCTACGATTTCTTCTTGCGTACCGATTTGATAATCTGTCACAAATCGTCTAATTTTTTCAAGTCTCTCTTTTTTATTCATTTTTAAATTGACTATGCGCCCTCTCTACAATTTTTTCTATTTCTGGGGCAACTTGATTACTTGCTCCCTCTTCCTTTTTCAAATATGCCAGAAATTCAATGTTTCCATGTCCACCTTGGATTGGTGAATAGTCTAATCCAAGCACTGAAAAACCTTGCTCAACTGCCATAGCAGTGACAGATTCAAGGACATTCTGATGAACCTTGGCATCACGAATGATTCCATTCTTCCCGATTTGCTCACGACCTGCTTCAAACTGGGGCTTAACCAGAGCCACCACCTGCCCTCGATCAGCCAAGACACGGTGCAAGGCAGGCAAAATCAGACTGAGGGAAATGAAACTCACATCAATACTGGCAAAGCTTGGTTCCTGCTCAAAATCAGTCTTTTCAGCATAACGAAAATTAAACTGCTCCATGCTGACAACCCGAGGGTCTTGGCGTAATTTCCAAGCCAACTGATTGGTACCAACATCGACTGCAAAGACCAACTCAGCACCATTTTGCAACATGACATCAGTAAATCCTCCAGTGGAAGCCCCAATATCAATCGTGGTTGCGCCATCAACTGACAAATCAAAGACCTGCAAGGCCTTCTCCAGTTTTAGACCACCTCGACTGACATACTTGAGTTTTTCACCCTTGAGTTTTAGTTCAGTATCATCTGGGATTTTCTCTCCTGGTTTGTCAAAACGTTCTCCATTAAGGACAGCTACAACCAGACCAGCCATGACACCGCGCTTGGCTTGTTCACGCGTTTCAAACAAACCCTGTTTATAAGCTAGTACATCCACTCTTTCCTTAGCCATTGATTCTCAAACTTTCTACTACTTTCACAATCGGCGCTGTTTCAAAGCTGACTTGCTGGGCAATTTCTTCTAATTTAGCCTCGGCTTGATCCAAAGTTTGGTTACAAAAGGCTATAGCCTCCTCCAAGCCCAACAAGGCTGGGTAGGTTGATTTTTCAGCCTGCAAGTCCTTTTGTGGTGTCTTGCCGATTTCCTCAAAACTAGCTGTTACATCCAGCACATCATCTCGAACTTGAAAGGCCAGCCCAATCAATTCACCAACCGTTTTCAGTTTTACTTGGATTTCTGGTGCTAATTCAGCTATGATAGCAGCTGCTTGAAAGGGATAGGCTAGCAATTTTCCAGTTTTATTAGCATGAATGGTCTGGAGCTCTTCCAAGGACAAATGCTGGTGTTCGCCTTCCATATCTAAAACCTGCCCTGCAACCATGCCCAGACTTCCTGATGCAAGAGATAAGTTGGCAATCAAGTCCACCTTGATCTGACTTGGCAAATCCGCCTGCGCTATTAAGGCATAGGGATCTAGGAACAAGGCATCTCCTGCTAAAATCGCCATTGCTTCACCGAATTTCTTGTGATTGGTCAAACGTCCTCGACGATAATCGTCATCATCCATAGCAGGAAGGTCATCGTGAATCAAGCTCCCTGTATGAATCATTTCCAAGGCCGCGGCTACCTGCGCATGAGCTGGTCTAATAGAGACTTGCAAGGCTTCCAGAACTTCTAGCAAGAGAAAAGGCCGAATTCTCTTGCCACCAGCATGAATGGAATAGAGAACGGACTCTCGCAAACTAGAGGCAAACTGCTGCTCTCCATAAAAATCTTCCAAGGCGGACTCAACAAGAGCTAATTTTTCTTGCTTCTTCATTCAAAATCACTTTCTGTTCCATCTTCTTGCATGACCTTGACCAGGGTCTTTTCAGCCTTGTCCAGCGTCGCTTGGAGCTCTTTTGACAAGACCATGCCCTTTTGAAAGGCTGCAATCGCATCTTCCAAAGCAATTTCACCATTTTCTAAACTTTGGACAATGGTCTCCAGTTCTGCTAGATTTTCCTCAAATTTCTTTTGTTTTGACATCTTTAACCTCTAATTCTACTTGACCATCTCGCATCAAAAGCGTCACTCGGTCTTTTTTCTTCAAATTTTCAACTGAATCGACTACTGACTCTTCTTTTTTGACAATAGCATAACCACGCGCTACGATTCGACTGGTATCCAACATCAGCAGGGCTTCTGAAAGTCGCTTGACTTCAGCAACCTTGGCATCATAAACCAGCGCCATTTGGCTGCGTAGGAGCTTGTCCAACTGACCTAGACGGTCTTGATAACGCTGGATTTTGGTAACAGGTGATAACTGGACTAGTCGATGCGTCCTTGCTTGAACTACTTGTTTGTTATCAGAAATTCGTGTTCGCAAACTTTGTTTTAATCGCAGGTGCAGTTGATCTAACCGTTGCAAATAACCGTCATACAAACGCTCTGGCTGTCTAAAGATAACAGACTGGCTGCATTTTTTCAAAGCTTCTTTTTTCCTTGACAAAACATTCTGAACCGCTGTTGCCATTCGTTTTTCTTGATTTTGCAAATGAGCTAATAGATCCAACTTGGTCACAGGTGTTGCCAGTTCAGCTGCAGCTGTTGGCGTTGCAGCCCGTCTATCTGCCACAAAATCCGCCAAGGTCACATCTGTCTCATGCCCAACACTAGAGATGACGGGCAAACGGGATTCAAAAATAGCCCGTACCACAATCTCTTCGTTAAAGGCCCAGAGATCCTCGATGGAACCACCACCACGACCAATGATGAGAACATCTAGGTCCTCACGTTGATTGGCACGCGCAATATTTCGAGCAATTTCCTCCGCAGATCCATCACCTTGTACCTTGGTCGGATAGAGAAGGATATCAACACCAGGAAAACGTCTGCTGACGGTCGTGATGATGTCTCGAATAACGGCTCCACTACGACTGGTCACCACTCCAATTCGCTTAGCAAACTGGGGAAGAGGTTGCTTGAATCTCTCTTGAAACAGGCCTTCCTCAGTTAGTTTTTTCTTGAGTTGTTCAAACTGAATCGCGAGCGCCCCAACTCCATCAGGTTCAGCCTTTTCAATGATAATAGAGTAGCTCCCACTTGGTTCGTAGACCTGCACACGCCCAATCACATTGATCTTCATTCCTTCTTCGAGGTCGAAGCCTAATTTCTGGTAAATCCCTGACCAGATGGTCGCTTGAATGACTGCGTGGTCATCTTTTAGGGAGAAATATTGGTGCGTAGGTCGTTTACGAAAGTTGGAAACTTGACCAGTTAAATAGACCCGTTCCAAGTAAGGGTCTTTATCGAATTTCATTTTCAGATACTTGGTCAAAGTTGTTACTGATAAATACTTTTCCATCTCCACCTACTATTCATTTTCTTGCTTTTCCATGGGTATTATTATACCAAAAATATGATTAAAAATCTCCTTTTGCATACCGAAACGAAAGGAAAAATAGAAAAAGGAGGCCAATCCTCCTCATCTGATTATTTGCTGTTACGAGCTTCTTCCAAAATCTTTGCAATCTTGGTTGTCAAAAGGTCAATAGCGACTGTATTGCTAACTCCCTCAGGAATGACGATATCCGCATAGCGCTTGGTCGGCTCGATGAACTGGTGATACATAGGTTTGACCACACCCAAATACTGATCAATAACGCTATCTAGACTACGGCCACGCTCTTCCATATCACGCTTGATCCGACGAATAATGCGCACATCATCATCCGTATCCACAAAAATCTTGATGTCCATCAAATCGCGCAGACGCTTGTCCTCCAAGACCAAAATTCCCTCAACGATAAAGACATCTTGAGGCTCCTGACGATAGGTCTTGCTACTCCGTGTATGCGATGTATAGTCATAAGTCGGGATGTCCACCGGACGCCCTGCCAACAATTCCTTAATCTGCTCGATCATCAAGTCTGTATCAAAGGCAAATGGATGGTCGTAGTTGGTTTTGACACGCTCTTCAAAAGTCAAGTGAGACTGATCCTTGTAGTATGAATCATGCTCAATCATGGAAATCTTTTCATCAGGAAAATGCGATAAAATGGCTCTTGAAACACTGGTTTTACCACCACCAGAACCACCTGTCACTCCGATAATGATTGGTCTATTTTGCATGCTATCCTCCGTTTTTTTATCCGTCGTCTATTCTATCATATTTTTTTCAAAATTTATAGTCTGATTTGGACAGTCTAGGGGGAAACGATTCCATCCCCACACTCTAGTTAAACTAACTAAAAACCTTCCTTGGTTTGTAGAAATTGTCCCTTTTTTCTAGAATAGCTAGCAATGTATCTCCCTCAAAGGCAGCCAATTCTTGGTCTGTTTGGTCTAGCTCGATAAAACGACCAAAGCGCACTTCTGTAGCTTGTTCTGGACTTAGAAAAACTTTGACAAGATCCCCCGTTCCAATCTCTAGAGGATGGAGAAAGTCCAGTTGACCAGCCTCCACTTTTGCAGCAATTTCGTCCAAGGTAAGAGCATCTTCTAGCTGCAAACCTGCAGCACTGGTTCGAGTCAAATGGGACATATGTGCCGCATAACCCAGCTTCTCTCCCAAGTCAACAGACAAGGTACGGATATAAGTCCCCTTACTACATTTCACACGAAAGGTAAAACGCGCAAGTTCGTCCTTATAAGAAATTGGACTTGTCCGTTCCAATTGATAAATAGTCACCTGACGTTCTGGACGCTCCACTTCCTGACCTGCACGCGCATACTCATAGAGCTTACGACCATTGACCTTGACAGCCGAGTACATAGGCGGAATCTGAGTAATAGGCCCAGTCAGACTCGCAATCGCTTCGTCAACAATGGTTTCATCCAAGGGCGACAAAACAGGGGTCTCTGCGACCACTTCTCCGCTGACATCCTCAGTCGTCGTTGAATAACCGAGAGTGATTTCTCCCTCATAGACCTTGCCCTCGTCCTGCATAAACTCGACCATGCGGGTCGCCTTGCCCACCGCAATGGGCAAAACACCCACCACATCTGGATCCAAGGTCCCACCATGACCAATTTTCTTGGTTCCCAAAATCTTACGCAGTTTAAAAACCGCATCATGCGAAGTCATCCCCGCTTCTTTTTTTAAGTTGATAATACCGTTCATGTGTTGCTTTCTGATTTCATTCATGAAATATCTTCTTCAAGAATTGTAATGTAATTATCTTTTGTAACAAAAGATTTGCTGCTTTTCTTCTAGTGATGGATATACCTCGTTTATTTCCTTCTCCCGTTTTCATCAAAGTTTTTCTTCAATGCAATCTCTGTTGAAATCATCGCGCCAACTAAAGGGATTGTCTGAATCATCGTGATAATAAAGCCAACAGTACTCATTGTCTCCGTTCCCTTTTCAAAAACAATGGCCATGGCAATCACGGAGAGAGGTGCTGAAAGTAGTCCGCAAAGATACCATACTTTCCCAAAATATTGATTCGCAAACTTCCATGTTTCTTCATTCCTCATGGACCTTTTTGTTCGGTATCCGAATACATAATTGATTTCTTTCGGTGTTCTCCTGAAAAATAGCCAGCCAAATAAAAGCATAGTTAACGGAATAAGTAAAACTACGATTAGCATGAATATCCTAAATCCCATTTAAATTCCCTCCATTACTTTTACCTCTAAATGATAGATTCCGATCATGTCAGCAATCTGCTTGTCTTTTTGATCGATTTGATCCACTAGTTGAGTACGTTCACGCTCAAAATCATCGCGCAATTGCTCAATTTGACTTTGTAGCATTTTTTTACACGTGCGCTAGAACGTGCTATCCTATCAAATACATTTCTTACAAATCGCCCATTTGCATTTTTATTTTCAGGATTGTTACTATGTAATTCTAAATATTTTTTTAATGTTTCTTTTGCAGAATCATGCAAAATGTATTTATCATTTAATCTTTTTTCGTTTATAGCTTTAAGATTTCGTTTTTCGGAATCTGAAATATACTTCTTGTCAATTTTTTTATTAGCTCTTTCAACTTGTTCTTTTAGATTTTTTTCTCTTACTTCTCTATCCTTTATATACTCGCTATTAGATTTTGCACCTTTACTTTTATTAAGCGATTCATTAGTTGCTGCTAAATTTTCCTTTTTGTTTGCTAAATCTGCAGTATCTATATCAGCAATCTTTCTCCAAGAATTTTCAAAAATTTGTTTATGTGCTACAACGTGATCCAAATTTGCGTTTTCATTTAATTTTAAAGTTTTTCCAGTATATTCATCCTTTAAATTTCCAAATTTTTGCTTTTCTTTCATAGCATTATTTGCATCAGTATACCTTTTATCTTTCATTATTTTAGCACCCTCTTCTTTTGTATAACCATTAGGATGTTTATCGTTATACTGCTTAAGAAGCGTGTCACTTGTCATATCTAAACCAATTTGATTCGCAAATTGATCCCAGATTTCATCTAAAATAACATCTCCTAATTTATCTGGTGAACTAATCTCTTTACATTCTAGTTCTAATTTTTCGAGATTAGAAAACTCCATTGTAAATTGCTGTTCCAATAGTTCTTCTAATTCGTCATAGTTTATATTTTTAGACTCATCTACTTCTTCAGTACCCAATACTAATAATTCATTTTCCACTGCTTTCTCACTCCCCTTTCAGTGCTTCAAACTTCGCTTTCATGGTTGGATTTTTTCGCGTTAGTTTTTTAACCGAAACATCTTCCAATTTGTTATTAGCGAGGCGGAGTTGGTTTTCGGATGTGGTCAGGAATTTCTTAACCTCTTCCATCCGTTTGATGGCCTTATCAATTTCGTCGATGGCTTTACCAAAGTTAGTTGAAGCTGAATTGTAGTTCTTGGCAAAGGCTAGTTTAAAGGCATCCAAATCTTCCTCAAAATGCGTAATATCTATATTCTGCTCCCGAACCAAGGCCAATTCTTGTTTGTATTTTAGGGAATTAAGCGCCGCATTTCTCAAAAGCCCAATCAACTGAATAAAGAACTGAGGACGGACCACATACATCTTTTCATACTCGTGACTGACATCAACAATCCCTGTATTAAAGTAGTCGTTATCTGCTTCTAGCATGGTCACCAGAACCGCATATTCGCAGTTTTTCTCCCGACGGTCCTTGTCCAATTCCTTATAGAAATCGGCATTCTTGTGCTTCTTCTCTGTTCCATCTGCTTCATTTTTCATTTCAAACATGATGGAAATGATTTCGACTCCATTTTCATCACTCTCGCGGAAGATAAAGTCCCCTTTGGAACCACGTGCAGAGACCTTGTTATCCTTCTCAAAGTAGGCATTTGGAAAGGCAAAACTACGAACCTTGTTAAATTCACTCTCTGCATACTGTTCCAAACTTTCCCCGATAGCTTTTGTAGATTGTTGGGCTTTGAAATTCTTGTAAAATTCGACTTGTTCACTGGCTGCCTTGAGCTGGGCTTCGTAATTCTGCTTAACAGAAGCCAAAGACAGCTCATTTTCCTTTTCTTGCAAGAGGAGCTGATTTTTGACCTGATCCCGTTCTTTTTCAAGGTCAGAAAGGGTCTTTTGCAGTTGATTTTCATGCTCCAAACGCAAGGTAGCCAGTTGGTTTTCCAAGGCCTGCACTTTCTTGTCCTTTACTAATAAGGCCTCATGACTTGTCTGTTCAACTTCTTTCTTGGCCAGTTCTTTCTCTGTATCAAAGTTTTGGATTTGACTCTGCAATTGCGCAATTTCTTGGTCTTTTTGAGCAAGTTTTGCCTGTTGTTCATTCATAGCCTTTTGCTCAGCCAAGGCCAGCTCCTGCTTCATGCGATCGTGCAATTCCTTATCAAACTCTGCCGTTCTCACTTGGGACAAGAGTTCGGCATACTGACTCTCATTTACTGTAAAGACTTCCCCACAGTTTGGGCATTTGATTTCGTTCATATCTTTCCTCTTTCTAGACTTCTGTAACCATTATAACATGCTTAAAGGAAAATCAAAAACAGCGAGTCGAAACCCACTGTTTATATCTGTTACTCTAAATTTTTTCCAAGGCTAAGCGCAAGTCTTCAATCAAATCATCTACATTTTCAAGACCGATAGACAAGCGGATTTGGTTTGGTGTGACACCTGCTGCTTCTAGATCTTTTTCTGACAATTGACCGTGAGTGGTTGTCGCTGGATGGACCACGAGGGACTTGGCATCTGCAACGTTTGCTAGGTCAGAAAAGATTTCCAAATTATCAATCACCTTGCGGGCTTCTGTCTCTCCACCTTTGACATGGAAGGTAAAGATTGAACCTACACCTTTTGGCAAGTATTTCTCAGCCAAAGCACGGTAAGGACTGTCAGCTAGTTTTGGATAGTTGACTTTTTCTACCTTAGGATGGTTAACAAGGAAATCAACGATTTTCTCTGCATTTTGCACATGGCGTTCGACACGAAGCGAAAGCGTTTCGAGTCCTTGAAGTAAGAGGAAAGCATTAAATGGTGACAAGGATGCACCAGTATCACGAAGCAATTGAACTCGAACAGCGATGATAAAGGCTGCTGCCCCAACATCCCGAGTATAGCTCAAATTGTGGTAACTTGGATCTTCCTCAACAAATTGAGGGAATTTCCCTGATGCCTCCCAATCAAAACGACCACTGTCCACGATGACACCGCCAATAGTCGTACCATGCCCACCGATAAACTTAGTTGCTGAGTGAATGGCAATATCTACACCGTGAGAGAAAACGTTAATCAAATATGGTGTGGCAAAAGTGTTGTCTGAAACGAGAGGAATCTTGTGTTTATGCGCAATCTCAGCCAATTTTTCCAAGTCAGGAATGTTAATCAAGGGATTTCCCAAGGTTTCAATCAAGACAAGCTTGGTATTGTCATTGATAGCTGCTTCCACTTCTTCCAAATTATCCACATCGACAAAAGTTGTTGTGATACCATAACGAGGAAGGGTTTCTTTCAAGAGGTTGAAGGTCCCACCGTAAATAGTGGACGCTGCTACAACATGGTCACCTGCGTGAGCAAGAGCCAAAATAGTGTAGGTTACAGCAGCCATACCTGATGCTGTCGCTAGTGCTCCAACACCACCTTCTAGAGCAGCGATTCTTTCCTCAAAGGCCGCTGTTGTAGGATTTGTGATACGAGTATAAATGTTCCCTGGTTTTCTCAAGGCAAACAAATCAGCACCTTCCTGCGTGTCATCAAAAACGAAGGATGTTGTTTGATAAATCGGTACTGCACGAGATTTGGTCGCTGGATCAACTACTTGCCCAGCATGTAATTGTAGGGTTTCAAATTTAAAATCACGAGTCATAAGACGACCTCCAAATAGCTTCATTACGGATATTGTATCATCTTGTGCTAGTCTTTTCCAATACCGTTTTTCTATATTTTGATATAAGGAACAACTATGACTAGTCTTACACATCAAATAAAAAAGCACGATTCACTCGTGCTCGTTTTTTAATCTACATAAGTATCTTCATTTTTATTGAGGAAGGCGTATGGCAAGCCCATCAGGAGACCTCCACCGATAAAGTTTCCGACAAAGGTTACACCCCAGTGACGAAGAATATTAGGAATGTCAAAGTTAGCAATAGAATCTGCAGCAACACTGAACTTAACAATCGCAAAAGAAGCAAAGTTCGCAGCAATGTGTTCGTTTGTTAAGAATACAAACATGTAAATCGCTGATAAGACAAGCCAAAGTTTGGCCCCACCGTCTTTCACCAAAACAAATGAAAGAATGGCAATGTTTACAAAGATATTGGCTAAAATACCTTCAAGTAAGACTAATTCATTGGAACGGCCTAACTTCATCTCTACAACTCCTGAAATGAAGCTATCATGTGTTAGATTTGCATAGGCTGCTGAGTGGGCAAAGCCCCAACCTGCTATCAAAGCTCCGATGAGGTTGAACAAGGTACAGTAAAGTAAAATCTCAGCTGTTTTTCTCCAAGAGATTTTTTTCAAGAAACTACCAGCTGTCAAAAACATCATATTTGAAGTTACCAGCTCAGCATTCAAGAAAACAATGTAGGCCAATCCCCAAGCAAAAACGAATGGAAAAAGGAAGCGACCACTGCCTGGTACAATCTTATTAATCAAGTCAGCCCCAACTGCACCTGCAGACGTACTAAATGTTAGAAAGGCACCTGCAAACATGGAACGAATCGCATACTTAAACTTACTTTGGCTATAAAGGCTTTCTTTCTTCTTGCAAGCAAATTCAATTTTTGAGATAAATTCTGAAGAGACCATAAAAAACTCCTAAACTTTTATTTGTGATAATTATAACATAATTCTTATTTTCAAGAAAGCGTTTCCCGTAAAATATGAAAATTTTGTTCAAAAAATTTCATTTGTAATACTTCTCATCTTTTTCTTTAAGAGTTTTTTTAGTTCTCTTTGTTCACACAAAAACCAGCGAAATGACTATTTCACTGGTTTACTAGTGCTTAGTAACGTTGTTTGTATGGTTTATTAAAGGCGCTTAAGATATCATCTGATGTTTCCGAATATGCTTTAACTTCTTTAAAATCACCTTTAACAATGATTCGCTCTGTCGCATCATAGTCGACACAGGTCACCAATGTGATTTCTTTGATACCATCACGGTCTTCAATTTCATCAATGCGATCAGGCGTTACATGCTTCACCTCACGAATCTCATAGGTATATACTTTATCTTTATCAGTCAGATAGATTTTCATTCCCTCCTTGGCATTAGCCAAAGGAGAAAAGAGCATCTGGCTAGCATTTTCAGCAGTAAAGATATGGTGACTAGCGAGAGAATAGTTGCCTTCCCCCATTTTTTGGTTTGCTTTCATAGTCCCTGCCCCGTAGAACAAGTTTACATTATCCAAACCTTTAAAAATAGGTAGATTGATCTCTACTTCAGGAATAGCAATTCCTCCGATAACTGGAAGTTGCTGAGCGTCCCACTGGGCAGCTAAAACTGCCTCAGAGGAAATAGATTTGACAGAATCAAAATCGAAATTTCCCTCTGTCTCTTTATTCTCTTCAATCTTTTCCTTAGTGACCTGACTGACTTGATATTTATTAGTATTCCAAACCATAAACATGTTTCGAATCGTTGAATTAAAAATCAAGACTAAGGACAAGAGGATGAGAAAGACTGCTAGGATATTGGTCAGCAGATTCCTGCGTTTCTTTTTTTTCTTTTTACTATCTTTTTCAGACATTATGCTTCACCTTCTGTTTCAATTTCAGTCCCAACTTCTTCTTTTTCTGCTGCGGCAACCGTTGTGAAGGTCACAATCTTAGCATCCTGGTCTAGACGCATCACCTTCACTCCCATAGTTGAGCGTCCTGTTTGTGAAATATTGGCAACATTTGTACGAATCATGACACCTGTATCTGTGATAATCATCAGGTCTTCATCACCTTTAACAGTGAGGAGACCAGCCAGAGGACCATTCTTCTCTGCTACATTGGCTGTCTTCATCCCTTTACCACCACGGCCTTTGGTAGGATATTCTGTAGCAAGGGTACGCTTACCGTATCCTTTTTCAGTGATGATAAGAACCTCATCTTGGTTCGTAATCACACTAGCACCAACTACTGTGTCACCCTCACGAAGATTGACTCCTCGGACACCTATCGCGATACGGCTCATGCCACGAACAGCTGATTGATTAAAGCGAACGGCATAACCAAACTTGGTACCAATGATAATATCCGTATCTTCTTCTGTCAGCAAGACATTAATCAATTCGTCTTCATCCTTGAGATTCAAAGCTTTAAGTCCATTTTGACGAATATTAGCGAACTCTTTAACACTGGTTCGTTTCACGATACCGTGACGGGTTGTGAAGAAGAGATAGGCGTCATCACTACGTTCAGACTCAACGTTGATAATGGTCTGAATACTCTCACCTTCGTCCAACTTCAAAAGATTGACAACTGGCAAGCCCTTAGCAGTACGACCATATTCAGGGATTTCATAACCTTTTAGTCGGTATACGCGTCCTTTATTCGTAAAGAAGAGCAAATGATCGTGGGTGCTGGTTGAAACCAACTCACGCACAAAGTCATCATCCTTAACCCCTGTACCTTGAACTCCACGGCCACCACGTTTTTGAGCAGTAAACTCACCTTGGTCCAAACGTTTGATATAGCCCTTGTTAGATAGAGTAATCAAGACATCCGTTTCTTCAATCAAATCTTCATCTTCAAGAGTTAAGACTTCACCGACCATCAACTCCGTACGACGTTTGTCACCAAACTTGCGTTTGACTTCGTCCAATTCCTCTTTGATGATTTGCGCCACGCGCTCAGGTTTGGCAAGAATATCAGCCAAATCTGCAATCAAGGCAATCAATTCATCATATTCAGACTGAATCTTATCACGTTCCAATCCTGTCAAACGACGAAGACGCATATCAAGGATAGCCTGACTTTGACGTTCAGAAAGCTTGAACTTGTTCATCAACTCAGCTTGCGCTTCCGCATCTGTTTCACTGGCACGAATGATACGAATCACTTCGTCGATATGATCAAGTGCAATTAAAAGACCTTCTAAGATGTGCGCACGCGCTTCTGCTTTTTCCTTGTCAAAACGAGTACGACGAACAACCACTTCTTTTTGGTGCTCGATATAAGCATCCAAAATTTGACGAAGGGACAAGATTTTTGGCACACCATTTTGAATCGCCAACATGTTGAAACCAAAGTTGGTTTGCATCTGGGTCATCTTGAAGAGGTTGTTAAGGATAACGTTGGCAGACGCGTCGCGTTTAACCTCGATTACAAAGCGAACGCCTTCACGGTTGGACTCATCACGTACAGCTGTAATGCCCTCAATTCGTTTTTCCTGAACCAAGCGAACAATATGCTCATGCACCTTGGTTTTATTAACCATATAAGGGAATTCCGTTACAACGATGCGCTCACGACCCGTCTTAGTAGTTTCAATCTCTGTACGAGAACGAAGGACAATGGAACCTTTACCAGTCTCATAAGCCTTATGGATACCTGATTTCCCCATGACAAGAGCACCAGTTGGAAAATCTGGACCAGGCAAGACTTCCATCAAATCCTTAGTGGTCACTTCAGGATTATCCATGACTAGCTTCACAGCATCAATGGTTTCACCCAAGTTGTGAGGTGGAATATTGGTTGCCATCCCAACAGCGATACCAGTTGCCCCATTGACCAATAGGTTTGGAAAACGAGCTGGCAAAACCAAGGGTTCACGTTCGTTAGCATCGTAGTTGTCCACGAAATCAACGGTGTTTTTATTGATATCACGAAGCATTTCAAGAGCAATCTTGCTCATACGTGCCTCAGTGTACCGCTGCGCGGCAGCACCGTCCCCGTCCATAGAACCAAAGTTTCCATGCCCATCAACAAGCATGTAACGGTAGCTCCACCACTGAGCCATACGAACCATGGCTTCGTAAATTGAGGAATCACCGTGTGGGTGGTATTTACCCATAACATCCCCTGTAATACGGGCTGATTTTTTATGAGGTTTGTCTGGTGTAACACCTAGTTCATTCATTCCGTATAGAATACGACGGTGAACAGGTTTTAAGCCATCTCGAACATCAGGAAGGGCCCGCGCGACGATAACGCTCATGGCGTAGTCGATAAAGCTGGTCTTCATCTCCTTTGTCAGATTGACATTCACTAAATTTCTATCCTGCATTCATAAATGCCTCATTTCACTATTAGTAATTAGATATATTATACCATAAAATGTCCTTCATTTCAGTCTTTGGAAATCACTAAAACGTTTACATCGATAACCGAATAGAATATTCGTGACAAAGCTTTTTAAAAGTGATAGAATGAAAGTGTCTGGGGATTCCCCTAAAAAAAAATGAAGGAGATGTTTAGATAATGACTTCAACTAAACAACATAAAAAAGTGATCCTTGTTGGTGACGGTGCCGTAGGTTCATCTTACGCTTTTGCACTTGTTAACCAAGGAATTGCACAAGAGCTTGGAATTATTGAAATTCCACAATTACACGAAAAAGCTGTTGGTGATGCGCTTGATCTTAGCCACGCCCTTGCCTTCACTTCACCTAAAAAAATCTACGCTGCTCAATACTCTGACTGTGCAGACGCTGACCTTGTTGTTATCACTGCAGGTGCTCCTCAAAAACCAGGTGAAACTCGCCTTGACCTTGTAGGTAAAAACTTGGCTATCAACAAATCAATCGTAACACAAGTTGTTGAATCAGGTTTCGATGGTATCTTCCTTGTAGCAGCTAACCCAGTTGACGTTTTGACTTACTCAACTTGGAAATTCTCTGGATTCCCTAAAGAACGTGTTATCGGTTCAGGTACTTCACTTGACTCAGCACGTTTCCGTCAAGCGCTTGCTGAAAAATTGGATGTTGATGCTCGTTCAGTTCACGCCTACATCATGGGTGAACATGGAGATTCTGAATTTGCGGTTTGGTCACATGCCAACATCGCTGGTGTAAACCTTGAAGAATTCCTTAAAGATACTCAAAACGTTCAAGAAGCTGAATTGATTGAATTGTTCGAAGGCGTTCGTGATGCAGCCTACACAATCATCAACAAAAAAGGAGCTACATACTATGGTATCGCCGTAGCACTTGCTCGTATCACAAAAGCAATCCTTGATGACGAAAATGCAGTACTTCCACTTTCAGTCTTCCAAGAAGGTCAATACGGTGTTAAAAACGTCTTTATCGGTCAACCAGCTGTTGTTGGTGCACACGGTATCGTTCGTCCAGTAAACATCCCATTGAACGACGCTGAAACTCAAAAAATGCAAGCATCTGCAAAAGAATTGCAAGCAATTATTGATGAAGCATGGAAAAACCCTGAATTCCAAGCAGCTTCTAAAAACTAATCCATATAAAAACAGTTCCTTCTGACTACAAGGAACTGTTTTTGTATTGTCTAACTCTTATCTAACTATCGAGCAAATTGACAAAAAAACTAATGAGTCTCTGTATGTATCCATGTACTCTTTGTATTCACATAGCTCCATCACAAATTGCCTCACGTTCAATCAATACAAAAAACAGCAAATCGATTTGCTTCACTATTTTCTACATATGATTTTACAAATGTCTTTCCAGCCACTCTATCTTTTTAAAATCCTTATTGTTATTGTGGTCATTTCGATAGGAATCTTGGGAAGAAGCTTTGTAAATACTTAAATACTGTTCTAAACTTGGAACACGAAACGTGATGTCCTCGAGATGAATCAACTCTATATCTGACTTAGATACTCCTGCAAAATCAGGTAAGGAATCGATACTTCCAAATTTAACGCTCACATCATCTTTTTGGAATTCGTGCTCGTGAATATCTACCAAGGTATAGCCTAAGTGGTTCATCACTTTCATTATCTTGTCCCAGTCATAAATTCTGAGATGATCAGGCGCTTCCCAGCCTCTAGGATCTCCAGGAACATGAATATCAATGTCAGACGGATGCCATTCTTCATTTGATCGGTATTCAAACCCCAAAGACCCCATGAGCGTCGGAGTGATTCCGACTTGGTTTAAATGAAAACAAATTGTTCGAAATTCATCAAATAGAGAATTCATCCCTCCTCCAATCCTTGATAAAAACTTTATTTCTCAGTGAAAGACAAACTTATTTCTACCTTCTACTCTTTCGGTTGTGAAAAGACTTCAATATGCTGACCTAGTACCTTGATTTCTACAGGTAGGTTATCCGACTTATCGCCGTCAACATCTGACTCCAATTCACTATCTGAAGAGATCTTAATATTACGCGCTCTGATATACTCAATATTATCATTTCCGACAACATCTCCTTTTAGTAAATCAGGAATGACGGATAATTTAGAGAATATTGAAGCATCTTTCAGAATCAAAATATTGGCATAGCCGTCCTTGTTTTCTTCAAAGATTTTCTTATCAGCGAAGTAATTTGTCAAAAGAACCAAAACATGACTAGCTTCACCAACATAATTTCCATTTTCTGTCTCAACCTTAATGTTAAAGACCTGATCCGTCATGACAGACTTCATGGTATTTACAGCATAGGCTAGAATACCAAATTTTGTCTTATCCTCGATTTCAACATTGTGAATCGCCTCAGGCAGAGAACCGATACTAAAGATATAACCAAAATAGTTATCATTCGCTTTACCGATATCAATCTTATTAGTTAAGTTAAAATCGAGTTCATCTATCGCGCCATCGATGTCTTGATTGATTTCCAAAAGCTTCGTAATGAGGTTGCCTGTACCGCCTGGGATAATACCCAACTTAGGAATGTAGTCTCTCTCAGCAATACCCGAAATCACTTCATTGACAGTCCCATCTCCACCGAACACAAGCACTGCATCGTACTGCTCACGAGAAGCTTCTTCAGCAAAATGTGTTGCATCTAAGGCTTTTTCAGTAATTTTGGTTTCCACGTGCTCAAAATAATATTTGGCTTTATTCTCCAGCTTGACCTTATAATCCAAAGCCTTTTCCCCACCAGAGGTAGGGTTGATAATTAACATTACTTTTTTCATTGATTTTCTCCTTGAATTTTAAATAGAAATATTAGCGTAGCTACATTTATCATTACATACAATGCTATTATATAATGAAAACTCAGAAAAAAGAACTTTGACGTACTGGGCATTGATGTATAATAGCTAGTTTAAAATTCAGATTATCAAAAGCAAGTCACTTCTATTTAACTACCTCGCTATACTCTTTTATTTTATCAGCATATTCAGCCAAAAGATTCTTTGAATAAATTTTTTCATTACTTGAATTTCTAACCTCTTTCCAAAGAATAGAAGCTACTTTTAGTTTATTCGAGTAATTTCGACTATTTTCGTCTGCACAAAAGTCTTTTAGAAATTGATTCCATTGACAAACCGAATGGTCATACTTGGCATAATCTGAATCTCCATAATAAACTTTTAGCATATCTTGAATTGTAAAACTCAAATCATGTTCTCTTTTGACTTTTCTCCAAGCAGTGGCCATATCAGCAGTAAATTTGAAGGGGGAAACATCTGTTAAAGTTGAGAAATATTCTCTAAAGCGTGCATTAAAGGAGAACCCACATTCAAGTAAGGGTGTATCTAAGGTAACGACTTCTACTCTTTTCTTATTTCCTTTTGCTGATGATTTTTTAATCAAATTGCCCTTAAAGTACTGCTCAATAATATGATTGAGTTCTTGTTTTGTACCTCTATTTTCAAGTCCTAATGACTTGCATATCTGTGAAAGTTCATCTCGATACCAATAGTATTTATTAAACTCATCAAAAGATGTGATTGCATCAAACTTAGGTCTGCTTTCTTTCAATATTTTACCTCCTTAAAACCTCCTTAGGTTGTCATCTCAAAATAATGAAGTTTTAGTTTCTTTATTTTGAGGATTAGCAACGTTTCACTAACAAACTCACACACTCAGCGGTTCGGACTTATCGTATCATCCGTGAAAAAACAATCCTCACAAAATAAAGGAAAATCATTCGTTTTGATATTGTTCCATTCGTAAACTGAACCTACAATGTCTCCAACTATTGCTCCTAGCATCCGTTTCCTCCTTATGGCATATCAGATTCGTTACACATTTCTAATGAGTCACTCTTTAAAAATGGCACCACCAAATCAATCCACTCATAAGGTAGGTAAGCTGATAAATAGCCGTGGTTATAGCCCTTTGCTTCATACAAAATTGTATTTGAATGTAGCTGATGAAATAATTTCGCTGATTCTTTCACACAGTTCAATTCTTTTTCACCATAGATATACAGAACCTGAGCTTTGCTAGCAGAAATCATATCTTTCAGCTTGTAACATCCCATATAGTTTTTGTAAATGGTCACCAATGTTTTGATAGGCGTCCTTGGTAAATCCTCCAAATAATAAGCTTTTATTTCCTCTGGATAAGCCAGTTTAGGATAGAGTTTATTCATCATGCTTAACTGAAGTTTGCAAGAGAATTTATTGAACATCAGTTTACCAAATAGAGACACTAGAAAGATGCTGATTTTAGCTAGCCTTGGTTGAGGAATACAGAGGCTTCCATCTATGATGGCCTTCTCAGCAATTTCACTGTCTAAAGACAAAAGCTCCATGGCAATTTGACCACCAAGTGAAACACCACCGATTGCAAACAATTTCCCACCACAGTTTGCTTTGATATAGTCTAGAATCTCCAAAGCAGAATCTTCAGTAGAAACATAATCAAGTTGATATTCCTCGCCGTGGCCATTCAAAGTGGGTAGAATAACACGGTATTCTTCTGACAAGATTCGTGCTTGACGAAGATAATTCCACCAAGAACTGCCACCACCGTGTATCAGTAAGATAGGAGGCAAATTCTTATCCCCAAATTCATGGAATTTCATGATTAAACTCCTTACTTTAGGACCTTCACTAGCTACATCCTTGTTTAATTGGCTCGTACAAGCAAAGCTACACACTCAACATGCGAAGATAGTCATCAAACTTCGAACTTTCCCGTGCAAGTCGGCTTTGCCTAATATTTTCAAGAATCCGCTCTTTATCAAAGGGCTTCTCTGCCACTCTCACTACATCATCCGCAAGTTTGCTTGAGAAGTGCATCACCTCACGTAGAGTCTTACTCTCAACGCTGAAGGTAGGCATGGTTCCCATACCTCCCGCAAAGGCAACTGCCTCTTTACGAATGCCAACTGGGATTCGAGTGTCTAATAATTTCTCCCCAAATTTCCCAATGACATTATTGCTCTTCGCTAGGATATTGTCAACCTTTGAACCCCATTTTTCGACATTTGCGAGAATTCTTGATTTGGTACTGTTCTTAGCCAACTGAATCATCTCAGCCGCCTTAGCTCCGAGTTTCGTGCCCTTCGCCATCTTTCCTACAGCTGCTGGACCGACAAAAAGACTGGCAATCTCAAAGGTCAAGCCCCCTGCATCATAGGCATCCATATGGGTGACCTTATCCCAGAGGGCTTTTCCTGTCTCTTGAGCACGATAAGCCGCCTTATCCGCATAGCTGGCATTGGGATCTTGGCCACGCTGAGCCGCTCCTGGATCCGTCAGAGCAGTGTAAGTTCCTACTCCTAACTCCGCAAGGCTAGACAGGTTATCTGCCGTTCCTTGCAAGTCCCGCTTCATCCACTCTGGAGTTTGACCGCCTGTTAAGCGATTGACGCCATCAATACCGGCAATACCAATGATCTGAGTCAAATCTACAGCTCCGATAGCAGTCTCTGAAACCATACTTCCAGCTGCACCAATAAAACCTTCCGCAAACAGGAGTGTATCTTTTATCCCTTGAGGAAGCGGTAGATTTCGTGTTCCTTCAACGACATCTCCCCACCAGGAACCAATCTCATTCGAGCGATCCTTCAGCCAAGCTTGGATGGGATGATGACGGCGATAAGAAGCTTCTCGCTCAGCGGCTTCTTGTTCTGCCTTTCGTTTTGCGACCTCAATCGCTTCTGCCTTGGCTTTCGCATACTGCTGATCCATCTCATAAATCGCTTTACCGAGGTCGTCATGCGCCACAAAGTTAGTTAAAACAGGATCGCTATAACTCAGACTCTTCACTCTTCCAGCAGCTGCCATCTGGCTACTTAAAGCACTAAAAAGCTGTTCCGTACTGCTGGTTGTCGTCATCTTATCAAAGGCATTGACCTTATTCTTCGTATCCTGAACATACTTCCGAGCTGTCTGGGTATTAGTATAGAAGGTGCTGCTTAAGGGAGCACTCAGGTGATAGAGACTCGAAATACCATCATAGATACTCTTGAAATTGGTATCCATCACCTTGTGTTTCTCATCCGCCGCATTCAGCTTCTTGATCGCATCATCCAAGGTCTCTTCTGCTAAAACTGCCGTTGAAGAGGTTTCGCCAACAAGATTCTGAAAATCCGTAATCGTCTTGGAAAACTCAGAACCTAGAAATTCTAAGCCATTCTTTAAGCCAACAATCACGGGGTTATGAACATTATTGATTTCATATATATATATGACTTAATATAACTTAGAATAATATGATTGTAAAAATTACTTTAATCATTCAATCACAGTCAATTGATTTATGAACTCCTCAAAAGAGTTAGCTATAAAATAAGTATTTCCATCATCGTCCGAACCCTCTAAGTTATAAGCATGATCATAATAGTACACCCCTTTATCTTCTCCTTTACAAACTAAAATAAAGAACCCCATCAGTACATCATCTCCAATAATAAGAGTGTTTTCAGGTAAATCTTCTTTGTATTCTTGAGTCCATTCAAGAATGTTACAATTCTCGGTTTCTGTATCAATTCCATATAGAATATCTATGGCTATTACTTCTTGATTCAAAGGAAGTGCTATACCAAGCTCACCTTCTGCGCACATCCCATTATTCGATAGAATAAAATCCTTATAATCTAAAGGGAATGAGATATTTAAAGTATTTTCAACTCGAGTAATTTGCTCCTCATTTATTTTTTTAAAACCTTCTAGAATCATCTTATTTTCCTTTCTTTAGGGAAACTCCTCCGCGATGGGTAAACTCTGCGTGAATGCTCTTATTCACTTCTTGTAATGTCTTTAAGTCCTCATGATGGTGCCATGTGCTACTTCGTAGTTTTTTTCCAAGAGGAGCTGTCATATTTGCTTTCTTAAAATCAATAGCATAATTCTTGAATTCACCAATTTCCACTTCCTGCCTTACTAGACCAGCTTCTTTAAAATCAGGAAATCCATCAATATATTTTATTGTAATACCCTCAGAATTTGTATATACCCAAGTACCGTCTTCAAGTATTTCAATTTTCCCTCCTTTATCCATCCATTTTTGTGGTGTCGGAGAGTTTTTAGGTTTAGTTTGTAATAATTCTTTTGTTATATTCTCTGCAGTCAGTTCACCTTTAAAAGTGGCCGTAGCTTTCCCAGAACCACCTACACCTCTCACTACATCATCCGCATGTTTGCTAGAGAAGCGCATCACATCACGTAGTGTCTTACTCTCAACGCTGAAGGTAGGCAGTGTTCCCATAACTCCCGCAAAGGCAACTGCCTCTTTACGAATACCGACTGGGATTCGGGTGTCTAATAATTTCTCCCCAAATTTCCCAATGACATTATTGCTCTTCGCAAGAATCCTGTCAACCTTTGATCCCCATTTCTCGACATTTGCGAGAATTCTTGCTTTGGTGCTGTTCTTGGCTAAGCTAATCATCTCAGCTGCCTTAGCTCCTAACTTCGTACCCTTAGCCATCTTACCTACAGCTGCTGGGCCGACAAAAAGACTGACAATCTCAAAGGTCAGACCTCCTGCATCATAGGCATCCATATGGGTGACTTTATCCCAGAGGGCTTTTCCTGTCTCCTGAGCACGATAAGCAGCCTTATCCGCATAGCTAGCATTGGGAGCCTGGCCACGCTGATCCGCTCCTGGATCCGTCAAAGCAGTGTAAGTTCCTACTCCTAACTCCGCAAGGCTAGACAGGTTATCTGCCGTTCCTTGCAAGTCACGCTTCATCCACTCTGGAGTTTGACCGCCTGTTAAGCGATTGATGCCATCAATACCGGCAATACCAATGATCTGAGTCAAATCTACAGCTCCGATGGCAGTCTCTGAAACCATACTTCCAGCTGCACCAATAAAACCTTCCGCGAACAGGAGTGTATCTTTCATCCCTTGAGGAAGCGGTAGATTTCGTGTTCCCTCAACGACATCTCCCCACCAGGAACCAATCTCATTCGAGCAATCCTTTTTAATTCATCAATTTTATCGACAAATGACATACGGAAATCAGAACGATAAAGAGTTCCTCCGATAAAGGTTCTATCACATCCCAATATTTCCAACAAGCTCCGAAATAATATAAATATGCTCTTTTATTTTTACCTTATCTATATTTTCCACAGTCTTCTGTCCACCTAAACCAAGCAATGGGACAAATCCAAAGCAGTAATCATAATCTAAGTCTCCGTATTGTTTCAATGCACTTTTATATAAATCAATTTCAAAATAATCCTTCTGAAAATCTTCATCCTTCAAGAATTTCAAGAAAAATAGAAAGTTTTCCAAAATGATTTCAAATACTCCATCTTTGTACTTTACAAGCCTTAAATATCTATTTTCTTCAAATGTTATAATATCACCGAATGCTGTCACAAATATTGGAACTGCTAAGTCCCCACGGAAGTATGTTGAATCCAACAAATCTCTATATTCCTCAGGATTAATAATTTTTAAATATCCTCCTAAAAAAGTTCCTATACCTTGATTTTGCCAAATTTGAATCAATTCATCTGGTACCATAGTACGGTATTTTTCAACTACATCCTGAGGCATCGCCATAACTTTTATAAAATCATCTAACATAATATCACCTCTGTATATATTCCAATTTAATATTGAGCCTTGTTTTATCCAAATCATCTTTTAAAAGATGTTCAGTTGCTTTACGTATTTGCTGATCCATTTCGCTTATTCTTGAACGCCATTGAGATCCTAGAGAAGAATTAATACTAGTATCTCCCATACCTGTAATTTTAGTAGCATAACCGCCGGCTATCATATCTGGATCATGCAAAGCAGCTTGTGTTTTTATCCAGTCCTCAGCAATGCGCTTAGCTTCTGAACGAGAATTCCCTTGTAGCAACATCTCATTGTATTTATCTGCTAGAGCATTTTCTCTGGCAGCTTTTTGAGCAGTTTTAGCTTCCGATGAACGTCCGTTTTTGATGTATTCTTTCCTATTCTCAAAATACTCTTTTACAGTTAATTTGTTTAAACCTTCTTTTTGTCCTTTCAATTGACGAATAAACTCGGCTTCATCATGTTTCGGATTACGTTTAAATACTACGTTAATCTCCTCAATTCTTTGAATCTCTTTAGTTGATTGTAATAAATCTTCTCCCCTGTTTGCTACTTCTCCAGAACCGCCTACTCCTCGTGATACATCATCCGCATGTTTGCTTGAGAAGTGCATCACATCACGTAGTGTCTTACTCTCAACGCTGAAGGTAGGCATGGTTCTCATACCTCCCGCAAAGGCAACTGCCTTTTTACGAATGCCAACCGGGATTCGGGTGTCTAATAATTTCTCCCCAAATTTCCCAATGACATTATTGCTCTTCGCTAGGATATTGTCAACCTTTGATCCCCATTTTTCGACATTTGCGAGAACTCTTGCTTTGGTGCTGTTCTTGGCTAACTGAATCATCTCAGCTGCCTTAGCTCCTAGCTTGGTACCCTTAGCCATCTTCCCTACAGCTGCTGGACCAACAAAAAGACTGGCAATCTCAAAGGTCAAGCCTCCTGCATCATAGGCATCCATATGGGTGACCTTATCCCAGAGGGCTTTCCCTGTCTCTTGAGCACGATAAGCTGCCTTATCCGCATAACTAGCATTGGGATCCTGACCACGCTGAGCCGCTCCTGGATCCGTCAGATCAGTGTAAGTTCCTACTCCTAACTCCGCAAGGCTAGACAGGTTATCTGCCGTTCCTTGCAAGTCCCGCTTCATCCACTCTGGAGTTTGACCGCCTGTTAAGCGATTGACGCCATCAATACCGGCAATACCAATGATCTGAGTCAAATCTACAGCTCCGATAGCAGTCTCTGAAACCATACTTCCAGCTGCACCAATAAAACCTTCCGCAAACAGGAGTGTATCTTTCATCCCTTGAGGAAGCGGCAGATTCCGTGTGCCCTCAACAACATCTCCCCACCAGGAACCACTCTCATTCGAGCGGTCCTTCAACCATGCTTAGATGGGGCGATGACGACGATAAGACTCCTAAGTTATTGTTTTATCTATAATCTACACTTGTAATGAAATTTAAATAATCTGAGGATTTTACAGAGCCATCATAAGCATAGTTATAGATTAGTACAACTGCATTGCCTTTATTTATAGTCAGACTCTCTAATACGTTCAATTCACACAACAACTGTTCCTCATAGGAAGCAGTTCGCAAAATAATAGATATATCGTTTGTTTCATTTGACAAAACTGCTTTTTCAATTAAATCTTCATCTATATCATTAATGTCTATCTTAAAATCGTTGAAAAAATCAGAAACAACGATTTCTCCCTCATCATCATAAGTTAGATTAATATAATTTTCTAACTCAGTTAAATTTTTGAAATTACCTATCCAAATAGATAGCGTATTGTCTGTTTCCATTTTATTAAATCCTTTCTATCCTGAATATGGAGAATGCGGAACATCTACTTATCTACCCATCTTATAGCGACGAACAGCGTCCATTTCTCCATATCTGAAAGAAGTTTCGACCTATTCTCTTCTGTTCGATTCGATGAAAAATGTTGTAAACTATCTTTGACGTTCATTCTTTTTCAATTCCTTATCTAAATCTTGAAGTAAGTAAATGATCTCACTTTGATAATGCGTTGTCTCATCTGCAAACATTCTAACTAGACTTTTAAGATTTATGTTTTTTGCTACTTCTCCACTTTCTATAATTTCATTTGCTAATTGATAAATACTTTGAATTGAGCCTGTAACACTTTTTTGTTTGGGGTACTCTTCTTCAATAATAAAAACAATTTTTTCAGCAATTCGCTTTAAACTACTTGTCATATCTCTTTTCTCCTTCAATTATTGATAATCCATCAATTAGGAACTATTCTAAAATCCGAAATCCATTCTAATGGCCAGTCTTAACGAGTGGTCCTGCCCCCTCCGCTAAGCTTTTCTGGAGTTCCTCTGGTAAGAGCTCCAAATCGAGCTCAACAACAGAACCTAAAGGATAAATAGGACTGTAGACACTGTCCACAATCCCCATAAAATCCTGTAAATCCGTGATGGAATATAGTTGATCTAGTTGATTATAATAGATCTGAGCTTCCTGGTTCTCATAACTATATGATAATGGAGTAGAAACTAAGTTCAAAGCGCTTGACTACTTGTAAATTCATTAGCTTATCTTCAAATATTATTTTCTACTTTCACCGTATCATACCAGTTATTGAATAATTCTAATTCTGAAGTATCATCTGAAATAGGTGAATAACTATATTTGGATTTGAGACTATTGCTGCTCTTATTATAAATAATTTTGATTTCGGTAGGTACTTCTTTTTTATTATTCTCAAACAAAATCTCGATTTTTTCTAAATCATCAATTCCTAATTCTAGAAGTTGTATCTGTCTATCACGTGAATCATCTATTTTTTCATTTTCATTCAAAAAATCATTAATCTGATTAAGTTTAATTATCTCCCCATTTTTCTTAAAAAATAAATTGAAAAAATAACTACCTTCTTCCATATAACCATACAAATAAATTTCATCAATTTGACTATTCGAATATTCTAATCCTAAAGACACCAAATCAGATTGAATTTCCATTAATAAATCTTCAAATATCATTTACTTCACTCCATATTACTTTTTGTCAAATCATGTATTACCTCATATTTATGATAATCTTGATATCCTCAGTACGCATAAAGGCAATCGAGACTTGTTGCTGGGAGAGCTCGATAAAATTCAAATCAAATTTCACTGCGTTGCTTTTCTAAATTTTTCATTATGGTTTGTCCCACAAAGGAGAAGGATATTCTGGTTCCTCGTTAGTCATCACTTGCAACCTGTTATATTTTACAGTTAAATCCAATATCTCAAATAAGCATTGCTCTGCTTCTTCAAAATTTCCAAATGTTCTAATCTTTCCTATAATACTTGCTCTATCTCCTAAAGAATAAACTAAGTATACTTTTTCCCCCTCATCATATTCTATTCGCGTTTGCCAATCTTCTCTCCCTTTATTCCTGCCATTAAATACGGAGACTCTTAGCGTAGTATAATTCAACTCTTCAATTTTCTGTTGAATTATTTTTTTTTCATGCATCAATTTATCCATTTATTTTATCTCCTTTAATAGTCCCATTTTTTCGTACCAGCTAACAGATGTTCCAAGTTTAATCTGCGTTCCACCACCAGCTCCAAAAACTTTTGCAATTTCACCTTTTGCAGGAGTAGCTAAATCTGAAAACGATATCCCTCGTTTTTGCATTATAATAGAAAGTTTTTCTTGATCCACATCAGACATAGAAAGAAAACCTTCTTCAAGATTTTTAAGATTTATATCTTTAACTACTTCATATTGATGATAATCTTGATACCCCTCTGGATAAGGTAATCCGCGTTTATTAAAAGCTATAATTTTTCCATCTTCAACGTTAATACACTGTTTACCATATCAAATCCATATTAACTCTCACTACTTGCTAGAATTTTTGACCCTTCTGGTAATAATTCTTCTAGCTCTTGACGAGTAAAATGCCTTTGTGCTGCGGCATTATTTTTTAAAACCTCAATGTGTTTTCGCCAAAAAAGCTTATTTGCTTCCTCTTGTGACATATTAGGTGGCCAAGCATCATTTTTTAGCCTAAAATGTAACTCTACTAAATTCTTTTCTCCACTCTCAATCAACTGAAACAACTCTAGTGGCAATTCATACACCACTCGTTGTTCCGCAATACCTCCTTCATCCACGACAAGATAATATTGTTCGCCGTGTTTCCAGATATGCTGACCATACCCTGCGACTTCCTCAAACTTGATAACATCTTCCCATGTAATATTGGTAATCCCCATCTTAGTATCCTCCTAATGATCTAGAGGTTATCAAAAGCGAAATGGTTAATCTTTATCTAGCGGTGACACGTAGTTATCTGGGAGTTTACCCTTCCAATCAATCCATTTTTGTTCTGCTAGAGGGATTAATTTTTCGAGTTCTTCTTGAGTAAAGTATTCTCTACTTTTAGGATTAGCTATAAGAGGGGTAAGTCCCTCCTCAATCCATTTTTTTTCACTAGCCTTTCTTTCTTCTTCGGTTGAAGGCCATTCATCATTTTGTAGCTTATAATGAATATCAACCATAGTTTTTGTCCCACTATCAAGCAACTGAAACAGCTCTAGAGGCAACTCATACACCACTCGTTGTTCCGCAATACCTCCTTCATCTGCGACAAGATAATACTGGCCATTATGCCTCCAAATCTGTTGACCGTAGCCTTTTATTTCCTCAAACTTGATAACTTCTTCCCATGTTAATTTACTGCGTTCCATGTGACATCTCCTTCCTTTATACTGATACCGTCCATGACACCCTCCGGCATGTCTCCTGGATAGGTTCTTCCCCCTGGTCGCCACCAACCATTCGCACCGTCTTCCCTACCACTTGGGATTGAGATCCCTTTTTCAGAGACAACTTCCGGTGCTACATCCAAGCGATAAAGTGGATTGTCACCTAAGTACCCTTCGTCAAAGCCCAGTAAGGTTTCATAGAGGCGATTATCACCTTTGGCGACATCTTGAATAACATCCGCATGGTCTTTACTCAACCAAAAACTTGTGCCATCTTTACCTCCAATAATTCCTTCTTGATAATTAGGATCTGGCTTAAATTTTTGAAATCTAGTAGCACCATTCTCAAATTGTTGTCTATGAGCCTCAATATAGTCTGGACTATAAGTATTTTCCACACTAGGACGATCATTTTTTGGAGTTCCCAGTATTCTATCTGGTGAGTAATCTGGCTGATACTCAACCTTAGGTGCCTTTTCCGAGATTTCCAACACTCTCACGCGGTCTTCTGGACTAAGGCCGGCCTCCGCATACTTGTTCCACTGGCTATAACGTTGAGCGTCCCCTGCCGACATACCGTCAATGAAAGTTCTCGCCTTTGCTCCACTCTCACCACATCATCCGCATGTTTGCTTGAGAAGTGCATCACCTCACGCAGAGTCTTACTCTCAACGCTGAAGGCAGGCATTGTTCCCATACCTCCCGCAAAGGCAACTGCCTCTTTACGAATGCCAACTGGGATTCGGGTGTCTAATAATTTCTCGCCAAATTGTCTAATGACATCATCGCCCTTCGCTAGGATATTGTCAACCTTTGAACCCCATTTTTCAACATTTGCGAGGATTTTTGCCTTGGTACTGTTCTTGGCTAAGCTAATCATCTCAGCTGCCTTAGCTCCTAACTTGGTCCCCTTAGCCATCTTACCTACAGCTGCTGGACCGACAAAAAGACTGGCAATCTCAAAGGTCAAGCCTCCTGCGTCATAGGCATCCATATGGGTAACCTTATCCCATAGGGCTTTTCCTGTCTCCTGAGCACGATAAGCAGCCTTATCCGCATAACTGGCATTAGGGTCTTGACCGCGCATAGCCGCACCTGGATCCGTCAGAGCGGTGTAAGTTCCTACTCCTAACTCCACAAGGCTAGACAGGTTATCTGCCGTCCCTTGCAAGTCCCGCTTCATCCACTCTGGAGTTTGACCTCCTGTTAGGCGATTGACGCCATCAATACTGGCAATACCAATGATCTGAGTCAAATCTACAGCTCCGATGGCAGTCTCTGAAACCATACTACCTGCTGCACCAATAAAACCTTCCGCAAACAGGAGTGTATCTTTCATCTCTTGAGGAAGCGGTAGATTCCGTGTGCCCTCAACGACATCTCCCCACCAGGAACCAATCTCATTCGAGCGATCCTTCAGCCAGGCTTGGATGGGGTGATGACGGCGATAAGAAGCTTCTCGCTCAGCGGCTTCTTGT
>CAJNCV010000001.1 GCA_905221385.1 bacterium | reverse complement strand
CAGATAATGGAGCCGAATTCAACCGCTTGTCTGATGTGTTTCCTAAGGAGCATATCTACTATGCACACCCCTATGCCCCTTGGGAAAGAGGAACCAATGAGAATCACAACAGGCTCATTCGTAGATGGTTGCCTAAAGGTCATAAGAAAACGACTCCTAAAGAAGTCGCCTTCATCAAAAATTGGATCAACAACTATCCTAAAAAATGCTTGGACTACAAGTCTCTCAGAGAATTTCTTCTTACTGGCTAACTTGAACTTGAAATTTAGCATTAAGCTTTAGCATATTGGGCTACAACAGCTTCTACTGCTGCTTTCTCACGCTTAATCAAGTCAACACGCGCTGCAATTTCCTTGATTCCCATACGGATGTTTCGGCTAAGAGCGAGGTCAGAAAGTTGGGGCTCAAAGAATTCCTTGTATTCCGCCAAGCGTTGCTCTGTCTTAAATACGTGGGCAGGTAGGATAACAAAGCTATCAAAACTCATGTCTCCACCAAGAGCTGCCTTGATCCAATCCCAGTTTTCTCGCGCCCAAACCCAAACAGTTTCTTGAGTTGTTTGATGATCTAGGAACTGGTAATACCAAGCAGACAAGTCTTGTGGTTTCACTACAAATTTATCTTTCCATGAGCCAATCAAGGTTTGGATATTGTCGGCATCTGTACTGTATGCAAGAGCTCCTGCCAACTGGCGTTTAAATACCGCATCCGTCGCATGAGTGTATAGGTCCAGATAAGTTGCGACCAAATCCTTGGTCTCATGGTGTTTCATTTCATTGATGAGAACTTGAGCACGAATTGCTGCTGGAAGTCCTGCAAGATTTTCCTTGTGAGCTGCAAAGATTTGACTAGCGACTTGACTAGCTTCTGCATCATTAGAGCGAATCATCATAGAAATAGCTAACTGACGAACCAATTCATCCTCATCTGATTCCCCATCTTTAGCTTCGAAACCAAGACGGTCATAGTTGTGACGAGCCAATTTAGCAACCAGAGCTTTGAAGGCTGTTTCAGCTTCTGTTCCTTCGTCGATAAAGCGCTCAAGGGCAGAAATCACTTGAGAAACAGCTGAGACCACAAGGTAAGACTCTTCCTTAGCAAGTTTATCAAGGACTGGGAGCAAGTCAGCATAAGAAATGTGCCCTGCCTCAGCAAGTAAACGACGTTCTTGGACGATTTGCAGTTTGCTTGTGTTATCAAGCTCAACTAGGTCAGCAAGAACTGCATCCAACAAGTCTCCTTGATAGTCGGTAATGTAGTGGGCTGTATTTTCAGTGTTGAGACGAAGAGCTCCTTCATTTTCAGCAAGAAGAGCTGCGTAGCCAGGGATTTCGATACTTTCAGTTTCAAGTGTATCTGGCAAGCCTTTCCAGTTGCTGTTGAGTGGTACCACCCAGAGACGGTTCTTATCTTCGTGTTCACCGATGAAGAATTGTTTTTGTGAAATCTTCAAGACATCATTTTCAACTTTGACAATAAGTACTGGGTAACCAGGTTGTTCCAACCAAGAATCCATGAAGGCTGCAACATCACGTCCTGACGCTTGACCAAGGGCATCCCAAAGGTCACGACCAATTGTATTACTGTATTGGTGTTTTTCAAAGTAAGCGTGCAAACCTTTAGCGAAATCAGCATCTCCTAACCAACGACGAAGCATGTGCATGAGACGGCTTCCTTTGGCATAGACGATAGCCCCGTCAAAGAGCGTATTGATTTCATCTGGGTGTTTGACTTCAACGTGAACAGACTGAACACCATCCGTCGCGTCACGTTTCAAGGCAGACGGAACACCACCTGTTTGGAAATCTTCAAAGATGTTCCAGCTTGTCTCGATGGCATCCACACAGACATATTCCATCATATTAGCAAAGCTTTCATTGAGCCAAAGGTCATCCCACCATTTCATAGTCACGAGGTTACCAAACCATTGGTGAGCCAATTCATGTGCCACAACAAGAGCAACTTGTTGGCGGCTGGCAAATGTAGAGTTTTCATCGACAACCAAGTAAACTTCACGGTAGGTTACAAGACCCCAGTTTTCCATAGCACCAGCTGAGAAGTCAGGAAGGGCGATGTGGAGAGATTGAGGAATTGGGTACTTGACTCCGTAGTAATCTTCATAAAACTCGATAGAGCGAACAGCAATGTCCAGTGAGAAATCAAGGTTAGATAGTGGGTGGGCTTTGGTTGAGTAGACACCTACGAGGGTACCGTTTTTAGTTTTAGCCGTCACACCTTGCAAATCACCAGCAACAAAGGCCAACAAGTAAGAAGACATACGAGGTGTTGTCTCAAACTTCCAGATACCTGTGTCCTTGCGGTTTTCAACATCGATTTCTGGCATGTTTGACAAGGCCAATTCACCTTCTGCTTGGTCAAAACGTAGAGAAAGGTCAAAAGTTGCTTTGGCTTCAGGCTCGTCCACACATGGGAAAGCTTCACGCGCAAAATGGCTCTCGAACTGGGTAGACAAGACCTCCTTCTTGACACCATCAACTGTGTAATAAGAAGGGTAAATCCCTGTCATGTTGTCTGTGATTTTACCAGAAAAGGCAAGAAGCACTTCAACTTGACCAGCCTCAGCCAATTCGATATGAAGTGCTTCATTGTCATGGTCAACTGTAAATGGACGAGTCTGACCTGCAACTTCTACAGAAGCGATTTCCAAGTCTTTTTGATGAAGGGAAATACGGTCACTCTGTGCTTGACCAGTAATGGTCACCTTCCCAGAAAACGTCTTGGTCTCACGACTCAAGTCTAAAAATAAATCATAGTGTTCAGGAACAAATTGCTTAATAAAATGTTCAACTGCTTGCATAGTTTTCTCCTATCTAAGTTTAAGAGCTAAAGCTCTTCTTCAAACAAACTTATTATATCATGTTTTGCCTAAGAAAAAAGGATTGGACGGCGATTTCCAAAACTTTCTTCCTTCTATCTGTCTACAGAGGGTAGACCTTGCGAAATTCTTCTAAAACAACCTTACTGTCAGGTGTAAAAGTCAGTCCTGCCTCCCTCATCCACTCGGTGAAAAAGTCTTCATGAACCTGACGCCAATAGGCTAAAGATTTGTCTCCCTCACCTTCCTTGTAGGCATGGTCTGCAGAAACTTGATTGAAAGGCTGAACGGAAACCTTGGTAATTTCGACGATGCAGACAGCCTGATCTTGACTGTCTAAAATAACATCGAAGGTCCCTTCTTGCGGAAGAGGTTCATCCTCTATTGCGTAGAGGTCGTAGGCCGAGGCAGTTGCTGTCTTTTCGCCTTTTAAAACCAAATCAGCCAAGGTATCGGCTTCCACTCCAAAAGCCCAGGCATCTATCTCATCTCCTATAGAGGGGTTAATTTGCTTGTATGCATTCCACATTTCTTGAGGTGTCATTGCTTGCTCCTTTGTAATTTTTTACTTTTTTCTTTTATGTGTTTGAGATGGTCTGGATGTTCAATTTCTAAATCAAAAATCTCTGGAATAGAACTATAGTGGATAATGCACTTAATCCCCATCTGATTCATTTTTTGTATGAAAGAATCATTCAAATAACCTGCCACAGCAAAGTTAATCTTTTTAGTATTTGCTTTTTCCTTCATTTGTTGGAGTAAGTCTAACATAATTGGACTTTCCATATCATGCCATTGACTATTTCTCACAGTCGCAAAAACAAAAGAAGTCAAATCATTCATTCCAACTATAATCTTTGAAATACCCGTTTCCAGTATCCTGTCCAAGTCAAAATAAGCTGACGGTAATTCAATCATTGTGCCGACTTTTCCAGTAAAACCATGCTGACGCAATGCTGTAATAGCTTGTTTTAACTGGTCGGCATCATTGACAAAAGGAAAGATAACAGACATATTGGGATTGGATTGATAAACTTCTGTAACGACATTTGCCTCAGCCTGAAATTCATTCGGACACGCCAGCAAACGCCTTATCCCTCTATATCCAAACAAGGGATGATTTTCATCAAAATGCTCTTTAGTCCCCTCTAAACAATTAGCTTCTGTATTTGTTAACTCTGAAAAACGATACCAAACCTCTTCATCTGAGTACAAGGAGCAAATGGTATCTAGATAATCTTTTACAAATTGCTGACAACTTGGTAACAGTATGTTTTGGTTGAGCTCTCTCAACAAATATTCTCCACGAATCATGCCGATATGGTGTAATTGTTGAGGATAAACTTTTTCAGCGATTTTCTCGCCACTAAGGACAAGTTGGTTTCTCATCATTCACCTTCCAATTCATGTAAGAAGTCTTGTCCAGCTCTGGAAATCCTAATAATTCAGACTTGACCTTCAAGACTAATGGCGATGCATTTTCTTCTGTGATTTTCTGAATATCCATCCAAACATATCCGAGTGAATCATTCGTACCATCAGAGACAGCTTCAGAAATCGTGACTTGAGCTTCCTTCTTGTTTATCTCAACATCATACAAGGCCATGATATGTCGAACAGTAAAATTTGTTAACTCTTCCCTGACGAAAACATCGTAGATTCGAGGATTGGAGTAGCTTCTAACGGTAAATCCTGTCTCTTCCATAACTTCTCTAATCAGCGTTTCCGTCAATCCTTCACCAAGTTGCTGACTACCACCGGGTAAATCATAACGATGTTGATAAGGGCCCCTCGTTTTTTCAATGCAGAGTAACTTCCCGTTTTCAAAGCAAACAGCATAGACTCCAAAGTGTTTTTTGATTTCCATCCAACTCCTCCTACTTCAAAGACCAGCCACCATCAATGGTCAGGATTTGTCCTTGCATGGCGCTCGCTTTTCCACTTGCTAAGAAAAGGCTAATTTCTGCTACTTCCTCTGGCTCAATCCAGCGCTTGATTGGCGTTTCACTAGCCACCCAGTCAGCTAAGCCACCTAGTTCAAAGTCGGCAGCAGTCATGGCTGTCTTGACTGCCCCTGGAGCAATCCCAAAGACCTGAATACTAGCCTCAGCATAGTCTAGGGCCAACTGCTTGGTAAAGCCAGCTAAGGCGTGCTTAGACGAGGTATAGGCGTGACCACCTCCGCCAGCTAGACTTGAAGCAATCGAACACATATTGATGATGATTCCTTTTTTATTTTCCAGCATTTGTGTCAAATAATAGCGAGTCAGCTCAACAGGAGTCATATAGTTGATTTCAAAAATCTCTTGAATTTCCTGGGCTGATTGTTCCAAAAGTGGTTTATAATCATCCAAAACTCCCGCAGTATTGCACAAAACATCAACCTGAGGACACCAATCAAAAATAGGGTCTAAGCCCAAGGTCAAATCTCTCTGTAAAAAGTGGAAATCACCGTCTAAGATTGGCTTTTCGACTTGATCCACACCGTAAACTTGATAGCCATTCTCTAAAAAGAGTCGAGCTTGAGCCAGTCCGATCCCTGAACTTACACCTGTAATGAGTACACATTTAGTCATTCACTTCTACCCAATCTGTCGCCAAAACATCACAAGGTGTCGGGCTCCACATGGAAAAACCTTCTCCCTCCCCATACACGTTGATTAGGAAATAGGGCGTCACTTCAAGTGCAATACCGTTTTGTTCGATAGTGTCAAAGAGTTGGACATAGTTTTCAGCCCCTCCCCAACCAGTGCGTACATATTTTTTCTTGGCTTTTAACCCAGGCAGGATTTCTTCAAAAGTCATGATTTTCTCCTTCAATTCTACATTCTTAATTTAATTATAACAAAAAACCGTTTTTCAACGGCTTTTGGACTGTATTTTTAGTAGCAACTTCCAAATAATTACTTTCCCACATACTGCAGCTCAATCTGTCTCGGAATGAATTCGCTCTTTTGATAGGTTTGGGTCACCTCGTAGTCAAAATAGTAGTTTGGGTAATTGGCCAATCAAGAGTCCAAACAGTTTTCATAGTAAAGTATACTACTTTGGTTTTGATCATCTGTTCCAGAATAATTTCCTACATTGATCCAGTTGGTCATAGAGACCAAGTTTCTCTTTTTATAGTCTAATCCACTAAACTAATACCCAATCAAATAACCTCTACATAAGTCGCTCATTTCAAACCTGAAAATTCCAAAAAGCGTATTTTCACCGCTCTAAATATCAAAAAAGAAAGGACGAAATTGGTCCTTTCTCGAACTTAGCTGACTTCAACCCACTACAGTTGACAGAGGGCCTGATATGATAGACTTTTTAATATTAGATTAACGTACTGTACGGATACGCATTGTGTTTGTACGAACCGCTTCGCCAAGTGGTACACCTGCAACGATAACGATATCGTCACCAGATTCTACAAGACCTGCTTCAACTGCTTTACGTTCAGCAATTTCAAACATGTCATCAGTTGATGAAGGTGCTTCTGTCAACATTGGGATAACACCCCAGTTCAACATCAAGCCACGTTCTGTCAATTCATCGAATGTCAATGCCAAGATATCAGCATTTGGACGGTATTTAGAGATTAAACGAGCAGTGTGACCAGTCTTAGTCAAAGTAACAACCAATTTGATATTCATTGAGTTAGTAGCGTCTTTAACAGCTGAAGCCATAACTTCTGTCTTAGAGTTACGTTCGAAAGTATCTGAGTTCAAACGTCCGTATTCGTTAAGAAGAGTTTGTGCGTTCTTGTCAATTGTAGCCATTGTTGTTACTGACTCAAGTGGGTATTTACCGTTTGCAGACTCACCTGAAAGCATTGTAGCGTCAGTTCCGTCGATAACAGCGTTAAATACGTCTGATACTTCTGAACGAGTTGCACGTGGTTTTTCAGTCATTGTTTCAAGCATGTTTGTTGCTGTGATAACAACTTTACCTGCTGCGTTCACTTTAGTGATGATCATTTTTTGATAAACTGGAACCATTTCGAATGGTACTTCAATACCCATGTCACCACGAGCGATCATGATACCGTCAGCAGCTTCAATGATTTCATCCAAGTTATCGATACCTTGTTGGTTTTCGATTTTCGCAAACAATTGAACGTGACCATTACCGGTTTCTTCACAGATTGCACGAACTTCGTCGACGTCTTTTGCAGTACGTACGAATGAAATCGCGATGAAGTTGATACCTTGTTCCAAACCGAAACGGATATCATCGTTATCACGTTCAGCAAGAGCTGGGAAAGGAATTTTAGTGTTAGGGATGTTTACACCTTTCTGCTTAGCAATGATACCGTCATTTTCAACGACTACTTCAAATTCACGAGTTGCATCGTCTTTTGCGAAAACACGAAGGCCCAATTTACCATCGTCAACCAAAACTTGGTGACCAACTTCAACATCATCGTAGATATCAAGGGCACCAGCAACGTTCAAAGCAATCACATCACGAGTTGATTTGATTCCTTGTTTAGTTGCAACACGGATTTTTTCACCAGTTTTGTAAGAGTACTCTTTTGCGTCACCTTCGAACAACTCAGTACGGATTTCTGGTCCTTTAGTATCAAGAAGGAAACCAACTTTCTTACCTGCAAGTTTTTCTGCAAGTTTAACAGTTGCCATACGTTCACCTTGTTCTTGGTGGTCACCGTGTGAGAAGTTGAAACGGAAAGTGTTAGCTCCCGCTTCAATCAATTTAGCAATGTTTTTTGCTGAAGCTTCAACGTCAAGTTTTTCACCCCAGTATCCGTCATCACCGAATTTCTTTCCACCACGGATTTCAACCGCAGGACCCAAAGTTGCAACGATTTTTACACGTTTATTCATGATTTGTGACTCCTTTATATAATTTGACCTTTTATGGTCATTTTACCAGATTAGTTAAAGTTGATTATGACAAGCTCTTATTCAAGCTAGCAAGTTCAAGGTCAGCTTTGTGAGGGTTGTTAACAACGATTTTGCCATCAGCTGTTAGGCTGAACAAGGCTCCTTCTTCTGCTGTTCCAAGAATTGGGTTTTCAACCATTTTTTCGTTACGGATACCAACAGCGACACCACCGATTCCTTGTTTGAGAAGTTTAACAGCGTGTGCTCCCATACGTGACGCTAATACACGGTCACGAGCGGTTGGTGAACCACCACGTTGGATATGTCCAAGCTCAGTCACACGAAGGTCACTAGTATCTCCTGCTTCCTTGAGTTTCTTACCAAATTCATCGGCAGACATAACCCCCTCGGCCAAAACGATGATGTTGTGTTTTTTACCACATTCATAACCAGCTTTGATACTAGCTACGATATCTTCCATCTTGAAGCCTTCTTCAGGAATGATAATTTCGTCAGCACCAGTTGCGATACCAGCCCAAAGAGCGATATCACCAGCGTTACGTCCCATTACTTCAACAACGAAAGTACGACGGTGACTTGATGATGTATCACGAATCTTATCAATCGCATCCATTGCAGTCGTAACTGCAGTGTCAAATCCAATCGTGAAATCAGTACCTACGATATCATTATCAATAGTCCCTGGAAGTCCGATAGCTGGGAAACCATGTTCCGTCAAGCGCATAGCTCCGTGGTAAGAACCGTCTCCACCGATAACTACGACTCCTTCGATACCGTGTTTTTTCAACTGCTCAATCCCTTTAAGTTGGCCTTCAAGTTGTGCAAACTCAGGGTAACGAGCAGAGTGAAGGAAAGTACCACCACGTGAAATGATGTCTCCTACTGAAGCAGCATCAAGTGGATAAATTTCACCGGCAACCATACCTGCGTATCCATCATAGATACCAAAAACTTCCATTCCTTCTGAGATTGCTTGGCGAACTACTGCACGGATGGCAGCATTCATACCAGGGGCGTCTCCACCACTGGTCAAAACAGCAATACGTTTCATTTGGTTTATGCTCCTTTTTCTTTTAACATTCTTACTGATTATACCACATTTAAATCGAAAATTCTTCTATTTTCCGTATTTTTAGCGATAAATCGTTTTCATAGCAATTCCATCTAATTTTTCCTGTAAAACTGGGTCTTTTTTTACAAAATGTTGGGAGGAAACAATTGTCTTTTCTTCCTCAACATACCTGATAATAACAGGAATAGAGCCTTTATGTTGTTCTAAGATAGTTGAAATTTCTTTATCGTTGTCGTGATTTTTAACTTGAATCCAGAATCGTTCCGCCACTGCTTCTTTCAAATCTTGTGCAATCATTTGCAGACGACCATCTCGGGATTGAACTTTGCCATTGATGTAGTAGAATTTTCCTTCAGATAAGATGGAAGCGAATTTTCGATACTGATCTGAAAATACAGTCACATCCAGTTTAGACTTACTGTCGTGAACCTGTAGAAAGGCCATACTCTCGCCTTTCTTAGTTCGAATGACTTTTATTTTTTGCACTTCAACTAGAAGTGTTGCTTGACTCCCCTCAGTGAGAGTAGCAATGGGTGCCGTTGGATAAAGGGCTTGTTTGGCAAGTGTTTGCAAAGGATGAGCACTGATACCAACCCCGATTAGTTCCTGCTCCTTGTAAAATTTATCTGCTTCCGTAAAATCATCCGCCTCAGTCCAGCTATAGCTTGCATCTGCAAAGAGACCACCCAACTCCTCAACAAAAACAAATAGGGTTGGTAGGTTCACTAGGACTTTCTGGCGATTTTTGTCAAAGTCATCAAAGAGCCCCAGTTCAACCAAAGGAGACAAAAGCGATAGTTTTTTGTAATTCTTAGGCAGACGTGTGACAAAATCTTCAATGCTTGAGAAGGGACGATTTTCAATAATCCAATAAGAAAAATCTCTTGGCATCCCCTTAATGGCTTTTAGACCAAGATAGATTGTCTTCTGGGTAATTTTATCATGATAGGGAATGCTGTTGATGGTTAAAGGCGCCACATCAAATCCCATCTGCAATGCATCTACAATGTAATCACTGCTCGAATAATTCAACATGACTTGAAAGAAAATAGCAGGATAATGGGTTTTAAAATAAGCAAGTTGGAAAGCAAGGGCTGAGTAGGCATAGGCATGGGATCTATTAAATCCATAACCTGCAAACTTTTCCATCACGGCAAAAACTTGGTTGGCTTTCTCTTCTGAATGACCGAGTTTAACTGCACCAGCGATAAAATCTTCCTTCATCAGATGCATCTCTTTGGCATTTTTCTTACCCATGGCACGTCTGAGAATGTCGGCTTTGCCAAGACTGAATCCTCCAAAGCGCTGAGCTACCTGCATGACTTGCTCCTGATAGAGCATAATACCATAGGTTGATGACAGGATGTCTTCCAAGGCAGGATCCAGCACTGTCACCTTTTCTTTGCCGTGCTTTCGAGCTACAAAGTTATCGATATAATCACTAGCACCTGGTCTATTGAGAGATGTTGTTGCTACCACTTCTTCGAAGACTTGTGGTTTCACCCGTTTCAAGAGTCGAATAGCTCCAGGTTGTTCAAATTGGAAAATCCCCTTGGTATTTCCAGAAGAAAAGAGGGCCAGAGTTGCCTTGTCTTCCAAGTCAATCTCTTCGATTTTCAGATTAATACCTTCTGACTCCGCAAGCAATTCCTGCATTTTTTGGACGAAAGTCAGGTTACGTAAACCGAGGAAATCCATTTTTAGAAGTCCATTGGCTTCAACGCCATGAGCATCATACTGGGTGATCAGCATATCCTCACCATATTTTAGAGGAATATAGTCAGTCAAGTCTTGGTCACTCATAACGACTCCAGCCGCATGGATAGAGGTTTGACGAGGATAACCTTCGATCTTACGAGCAATCTCAAAAGCTTTTTGGTATTCAATCTTGCTATTGATGACCTGCCTAAATTGCAAATTCTTTTCATAGGCCGTCGTTAGCGTATCTCGGAAACTGATTTTTTTCGTAATATTTGTTAATTCGTACTCTGGAACACCATAGCGTTTAAAAACATCACGAATTACTTGTTTTGCTCCAAAGGTCGAATAAGTGACAATCTGTGCAACGTGTTGACTGCCATAGCGATCACGAACATAACGAATGAACTCTGGTCTATAAAGGTCTGGAATGTCGATATCGATATCGGGCATGGTGTAACGCTCACGATTTAAAAAGCGCTCGAAAATCAGGTTCTTCTCAACTGGATCAATCCCTGTGATGTCAAGTGAGTAGGCGACCAAACTACCCACAGCAGAACCACGCCCCATTCCCATATAGTAGCCTTGGGAACGTCCAAAACGCAACAAATCCCAAACAACTAGGAAATAGTCATCAAAGCCCATATCATGAATAACAGCCAACTCTTCATTTAGCCGCTCTTGATAGAGAACTGAGGTTAACCCCTTGGCTATCAAGCCTTGTTCAGCCCTCTCTCTAAGTTCTTCTACTGCCGGCCTTTCAGGGTTAAAGCGAGGGAGTTTTAAACTTGGATCAAGTTGGTAGCTAACATTCTCTATCAAACCTTGAAGATTGGCAAGCGCCTGAGGGAAGCGATTCATAAAACGTGCTTCCAAGTCTGAGGCAGGTAGAAAGATTCCTTGTTGTGAATGCACATCCACTTCTCTTAGGCTGACATTATCCTTGATTGCCGATAAGATTTGTAAAACTTGAATATCTTCTTTTTCAAAAGAATTGACTTGATAGAGTGGAAGAATGGGCCTAGTAAAGACTTCTTGAGGAGTATCTGGACTAACACCGATATAATAGTCATAGCCTAAATCTAACTGTTCGATTCCCTCAAAATAGGGAACAATAATGGCAACATCTTCGAGGTGGGAGGTGAAGTCAGACCAATTTTTTCGTCCAGTCATTTTTAAAGTGGATAACTTCATCAACTCTTGGTAACCTTTAGTAGATAGAGCTAGAAAACGGAAAGAAATCTCCTTCTCGTCTATAATCAAGGTCATTTCTAGACCAATTAAAGGTTGAATGCCATGCTTACGAGTTGCTTCTAGAAAATGATAGGCTCCATAGAGATTATCCACATCCATAATAGCAAGGTGAGAATAGCCATATTCTTTAGCCATTTGTACGTATTTTTCAATCGAAACCACACTTTCCATGAAACTATAAACAGTCTTGGTGTCGAGCTGTGCAATCATTTCTTCTCCCCCTTGCTTTAGATATACTACTATTATACCATTTTAAAAAGTAGAATGAAAAGGTAGAAGAGCATTCCTTTTAAAGTGACTTCATCACAGGTAAACGATATCTTTTTTACCTTTTTTTTGATATACTAAATTTAGAATATTTTCAAAGGAGAGCGCCATGCGTTTTAATCAATTCAGCTACTTGCCTGTTTCTCATTCGCAAGTTTTACGCGAGTTATCTCAGCTTGGTTTGAAGCTGGTACCAGAACAAGCATCAAAAAAACAACTTGAACAATTTGTCCGCTGGAATTTTTTTACTTATGAAAATACCGATTATGCTCTATCTACTCTGGCAGCAGATAGAGAAACAGATTTAGTAACTTTTTTCCAGTCAGACCGTGAGTTAACTACGGAGATTTTCTACACAGTAGTTTTTCAACTTCTGGGATTTAGTTATCTGGTTGACTTTGAAGACGCCGAACAATTCCGTAAGGAAACTGGATTTCCTATTGTTTATGGAGATTTGATTGAAAATCTCTACCATTTGCTCAACACTCGAACCAAAAAGGGAAATACGCTCATCGACCAACTTGTTAGTGACGGACTCATTTCAGAAGACAATCACTACCACTACTTTAACGGTAAGAGCTTGGCAACCTTCTCTACTCATGATGTCATTCGTGAAGTCGTGTATGTAGAGAGTCGTGTGGATACTGATAAAGATGGACTCCCTGATTTAGTCAAAGTCAGCGTTATTCGTCCACGTTACGATGGACAGATTCCTGCGGTTATGACTGCAAGTCCGTATCACCAAGGCACCAACGACACAGCCAGCGACAAGGCTCTCTACAAGATGGAAGGAGAGCTTGAGGTCAAGCCTGCCCACATTATTGAACTTGAGGAGCCTGAGATTGATTTTGTCGATCCTCATGGTCAAGCAGAAGTCGTCTCTGAAACTGAAGAAAAGCTAGCTCACATCAATAGTTCTTACACTCTCAATGACTACTTCCTCCCTAGAGGATTTGCCAATCTCTATGTATCGGGTGTTGGTACCAAGGATTCCCAAGGTCTCATGACCAATGGGGACTACCAGCAGATTGAAGCATATAAAAATGTGATTGACTGGCTTAATGGCCGTTGCCGTGCTTTCACAGATCACACGCGCAAGCGCCAAGTCAAGGCTGACTGGTCAAACGGAAAAGTCGCAACAACAGGAATTTCCTATCTAGGCACCATGTCTAATGGTCTTGCGACCACTGGTGTTGATGGCTTAGAAGTCATCATCGCGGAAGCAGGTATTTCCTCATGGTACAACTACTATCGAGAAAATGGTCTGGTGACTAGCCCAGGTGGTTATCCGGGTGAGGATTTTGACTCACTTGCTGAGCTTACCTACTCCCGCAATCTCCTAGCTGGTGACTATATCCGTGGTAATGAAGCTCATCAGGCAGACTTAGAAAAGGTAAAAGAGCTTCTTGATCGCAAGACTGGTGACTACAACCAGTTTTGGCATGACCGCAACTATCTACTCAATGCTCACAAGGTTCAAGCTGAGGTAGTCTTTACTCATGGTTCTCAGGATTGGAACGTCAAACCTCTTCATGTTTACCAGATGTTTCATGCCCTTCCTAGCCATATCAATAAGCACATCTTTTTCCATCATGGCGCCCACGTTTATATGAACAACTGGCAGTCGATCGACTTCCGCGAGTCCATGAATGCCTTGTTAAGCAAGAAATTGTTAGGACTTGACTCAAGCTATCAACTTCCTACTGTCATCTGGCAAGACAATACCACACCTCAAACATGGCAGTACCTTGATGACTTTGGCAAAGAAGATAAACTGCATACCTTCTCACTTGGAACTGAAGAAAAAGTGATTCAAAACCACTATGATCAAAAAGATTTTGAGCGTTATGGCAAGACTTACCAGACCTTCAACACAGAACTTTACCAAGGAAAAGCCAATCAGATCACCATTGACCTTCCAGTAACTCAAGACATTCACTTAAATGGTCGAGTGGAGCTAAAACTTCGTGTCAAATCAAGTACGAACAAGGGCTTATTATCAGCCCAACTGTTAGAACTTGGACAAAAGAAATATCTGCAGCCTTATCCAGCTGTTTTAAGTGCTAGAACCATTGATAATGGTCGTTACCACATGTTAGAAAATCTCTGTGAACTACCATTCAACCCAAGTGCCCAACGTGTCATCACCAAAGGCTACCTTAATCTTCAAAATCGAACCAATCTCTTGAGGATTGAAGAAATCCAACCAAATGAATGGATGGACTTCAAGCTAGAGCTGCAACCAACTATCTACAAGCTGAAAAAAGGTGACACACTTCGCCTTGTTCTCTACACAACAGACTTTGAGATTACAATTCGAGATAATACAGACTACCACTTAACTATTGATTTAGCACAGTCCTCTATCACTATCCCCTCATAAAAGGAGGCAGCCTCATATGAATAAATCTGAACATAGACACCAACTCATCCGTTCACTTGTAGCCAAAAATAAGATTCATACACAAGCAGAGTTGCAAACTTTACTAGCTGAAAATGATATTCAAGTCACACAGGCCACTCTCTCACGCGATATCAAAACCATGAATCTATCAAAGGTTCGCGAAGCAGATCATTCTTACTATATCTTAAATACTGGTTCCATCTCCAAGTGGGAAAAACGCTTGGAAAACTATATGGAAGATGGCTTGGTCATGCTACGTCCTGTCCAGCATCAGGTTGTCCTCAAAACCTTGCCAGGCCTTGCCCAATCGTTTGGAGCTGTTCTCGATGCTCTCAATTTTAAACAAATCATTGCCACCGTATGTGGTGATGACGTCTGCCTTCTTATCTGTGAAAATGCTGAAGAAGCACAGACTTGCTTTGAAATCCTAAAAAAATATGCTCCACCATTTTTCTTCAATGACTAAAAAATCCCCCGTGATAAATACAATCACGGGGTTCTGTTTTATAACAATATAATTTCTACAATATACAAAATCAGTATAAAGATTATAAACTCTCTTTTACTATAGAAAAAATCCCATATAATCTATAATAAACTTGATTTCATGTTGGAAATTACTTCAACCTCAAGAAATTGATTTTCATCGCCTTAACAATAGAAAGAATAGTCTAAATGTATTCTCTCAATATTATACTTTCAGGCTCTATGCAAGTTATTCTACTTCTTGTCCCTTCTCTTCAATCTTAACTGGAGCTGGTTCATAGGCTCGGATAATTTGAGCGACAACTGGATGGCGAACCACATCCTTGGCTGAAAAATGAACAAAGTCAATTTGGTAAATGTTCTTGAGCTTTTCTTGGGCATCAATCAAACCAGACTTGACGTTACGTGGAAGGTCAATCTGACTGATATCTCCATTGACAATCATCTTAGAACTAAAGCCTAAACGAGTCAAGAACATCTTCATCTGCATGATGGTCGTATTTTGTGCCTCATCTAAAATGACAAAGGCATCATCCAAGGTCCGCCCACGCATGTAGGCAAGGGGCGCGATTTCTATAATTTCACGCTCCATGAGACGGGTGGTCTGGTCTTTGCCTAAAATCTGATACAAGGCATCATAAACTGGTCGAAGGTAAGGATCGACCTTCTCCTTGAGATCTCCCGGAAGAAATCCTAGACTCTCTCCCGCTTCCACTGCTGGTCGAGTGAGGATAATCCGCTTGACTTGCCCACGTTTAAGAGCAGTCACTGCCAAGGTCACTGCAAGAAAGGTCTTCCCTGTCCCTGCTGGCCCAATTCCAAAGGTCACATCATGCTGTTTGACACTGTCCACATAAAGCTTTTGACCCAAGGTTTTGACACGAATCGGTTTCCCAGTATTGTCTTTGATAATTTCTTCTTCGTAAAGGGCGACAAACTTGTCAATTTCATCGTTTTTGACCATACTAATCGCAGTCACCACATCTGGCGTGCCAATGGTCATCCCACGATTAACCAAGACCATCAATGCCTGAATAACCTGACGGGCTTCCTCACAGGCAACCTCTTCTCCCAAAACCTGGACAATCTCTGTACGAGCATGAATCACCACATCGAGTTCTTCTTCCATCAAACGAAGATGGCGCTCGTTGGATCCAAAAAGATGAAACAAGTCATCTGGATGACTCAGTTGAATGTCTATTGAATGTTCCTTCAAATAAAGAACCTCTCTAATCCGTTTATTTCTTTTTATTATAGCAAAGAGAACAATAAAATACTAGCCTCATCTCATTGTCTCTAGTGTTCTAAGTATTCTTGCCAGATGGCGTCAAAATCTCCTAGGTTAAAAGAGAAGCTGGCATGCTCCTCCAAAAAGCGACTCACCTCATCAAAATCATCCGTATGTTTTGGAAAGGCTGATTCCTCAAAAGCGAGATCTGCCAAAATTGCTTTTGGGCTATTACTTTTAGGATTGCGCTCGGTCATGAGCCAAGTGTAAAATGATTTTCTCAATTCGTTCTCCTATCAAGAGTTTTTTGATGACACTTTTCTGATTCTTGAAAATTACTAGACTTAGCCTCTGAAACGTAATGGTTTATAAAATCTGTTTTCGCATCTGTATAGGCGTCTCGATTGTGTTCAAATTTTTTCCACAAACTTAGTTTTAATTCCTGATACGCTTGGGAAATATCTGGATGCTGGCAGAGATAATCTCTAAAATAAATCTCATCATGATCTCCTGTCATTCGCAAATGTAAATGAAAAACTTTCTCAGCAAATCCCTGCTCTGTATATCCTTTATTTAGCGAAATCCTGTTAGGACTCTCCGACATCACTAGCCACCCATTCTTCACCAATAAATCCCTAACTCTTGCTAAATCCTCTATTTTACCTACTTCTAGCAGAATATCAACGATATTTTTTGCCCAAATATTAGGGATAGCAGTGCTACCGATATGTTCTATTCTTTTAATAATATTTGCACCCAATATTTTTTTCAGACTTGTTTTTTCCGATTCATACCAGTCTTTCCACTCTGACTTGTGCTCTACTAGAAAAATAGGAAAAAGTTGCCAGAGTTCCTCTAAACTCATTTCTTCAAGTTTCTTTATCATGTCTATAAGGTTTAAATCAACTCTGTACCAAACTGGTCTTGCTTGATTTTACCAGCCTTCATCAAGCCACCGAGTGCTTTCTTGAACTGACCTTTAGAAATGCCAAAGGTTGCCTTGATGTCTTCAGGAGATGACTTATCATTTAAGGTCATGAAACCGCCATTGCTTTCCAAGTAGGTCAAAATCATCTGGGCATCATTTTCCAACATTTCAAAGGAACGTGGTTTGAGGGATAGGTTCAAGGTACGGTCCACTTCACGGAAACCGATAACACGCGCATCTAGCACTTGGCCTAAACGTGGCTCTGTGTAGCGCTCACTTGGGTGAATGAAACCAAGCATGTTATTCTCTGGCAGATAGACAAAGGTCCCTGACAGCTTGAGACGGTAAACAATGGCTGGCCAGTTTTGGTTCTGCATGTTGTTGTAGGCAGGACGAGCCAGACGTTGGAAGTCTTCCTGATACGCCAAGAGTCCCCAGATTCGGTCTTTCTTGTCTACTTCAAGACGGATGTAGAGTTTATCACCTTTCTTAGGCCAGAGTTCCTTGAGCTCAGGGAGGATATCGAGTGACACAACGATTTCCTTATCAGGTAGACCGATATCGACAAAGACACCCAAGTCCTTACGAACTTCTGTTACCGTTCCCCAGCCAAATTGGTCCTGAGTGGCAGTCACTTCTTGAGTTGTCAAGCGGAGTTTTTGCTTCATATCCGTATAGGCAAAACCTTTAACCGTATCCCCTACTGTATGTTGGCCTTCTTCCTTGGCAAGTGCATAGGTCTGACCATCCTTTTGCACAAAGTAAAAACGGTCATTTTCATCGATGATGAGTCCAACGATAAAACTTGCAAGATTTGTATTCATGTTTCCTTCTTTCGAATAAAACTCAGCCAGCAATGCCAACTGAGTTTTTCTGTTTATTTTTAGACTTCCAAGATTTCTTTTTCTTTATTGGCAGTCATGTCGTCGATGTGTTTCACAGCATCGTCTGTTACTTTTTGAATGTCTTTTTCAAGAGTCTTCAATTCGTCTTCAGTGATTTCTTTTGCTTTTTCTTGCTTTTTAGCTTCGTCCATAGCGTCGCGGCGAATGTTACGGACAGCCACTTTAGCATTTTCACCGACCTTCTTCACTTCTTTGGCAAGATCACGACGAGTTTCTTCTGTAAGAGCTGGGATAACCAATCGGATCACAGAACCATCGTTAGCTGGTGTGATACCAAGATCAGAAGCATTCAAGGCACGTTCGATGTCTTTCAATGAAGACTTGTCAAATGGTGTTACCAACAAGACACGCGCTTCTGGAATGGTAATTGAAGCGATTTGGTTAAGGGGAGTCTCAACTCCATAGTATTCTACGTGGATACGGTCTAGCAAGCTTGCGTTGGCACGACCGGCACGGATACCACCAAATTCACGAGCGAGTGATTGGTGAGACTGGGTCATTCTCTCTTTAGCTTTTTCTACAATTGCGTTAGTCATAATTTTCTTATTCCTTTTCTTCGATATTGTTTGAAACTGTTGTTCCGATATTTTCACCAAATACGACACGTTTGATATTGCCTGGTTGGTTCATGTTGAAGACAACCAAGTCAATGTCGTTGTCCATAGAGAGGGTTGAAGCAGTTGAGTCCATGATACGAAGACCTTTATTGATAACATCACGGTGAGTCAATTCTTCAAACTTAACGGCTGTCTTGTCTTTCTTAGGATCGGCATTGTAAACACCATCAACACCGTTTTTAGCCATCAGAATGGCATCCGCTTCGATTTCAGCTGCACGAAGGGCTGCTGTTGTATCTGTTGAGAAGTAAGGTGAACCAATACCAGCACCAAAGATAACAATACGGCCTTTTTCAAGGTGACGAAGGGCACGTCCACGTACGTAAGGTTCTGCCACTTGTTGCATGGCAATGGCTGTTTGCACACGCGTATCGACGCCAACTTGTTGCAATGAATCTGCCATCACAAGAGCATTCATCACGGTCCCAAGCATTCCAGTGTAATCTGCCTGAACACGGTCCATTCCTGCTTCTGCAGCAGGTTCACCACGCCAGAGATTTCCTCCACCAATAACAAGGGCAATTTCGATACCTAAGCTATGAACTTCTTGAATCTCTTTTGCGATTGTTTGAACTGTCTGGATATCAATCCCTACGCCACGTTCACCGGCAAGGGCTTCACCTGATAACTTGATTAAAATACGTTTATACTTGGGATTAGCCATTTTTACTCTCCTTTTTTTATCCTACCTATTTTATCACAATTTCTAAGATTTTTATAGTATCATGAGCAATTCTTTCAAAAAAATTAAACCGTTAAAAATTCCTCTAAGTCGGTAAGAGCACGCTCTGCAATTTTTTCATAACGAGCCTTCTTATCACGTATACGCTCGCCTTCCAATTCCTTGATAATCCCAAAATTGACATTCATTGGTTGGAAATGTTTGCTATCTGCATGAGTGATGTAATGAGCCAGACTTCCAATCGCTGTGGTCTCTGGGAAGATAGATTCACTTTCACCCTTGAAGAGTCGAGCTGCATTAATACCTGCAACTAAGCCTGACGCTGCTGACTCAACATAGCCTTCCACACCCGTCATCTGACCAGCAAAGAAGAGATTTGGTTGTTTCTTAGAACGGTAAGTCTGTTCAAGAAGATTTGGTGAATCCATGTAAGAATTGCGGTGCATGACCCCGTAACGGACAAACTCAGCATTTTCAAGACCTGGAATCATTTGGAAGACACGCTTTTGTTCTCCCCATTTGAGGTGGGTTTGGAAACCGACGATATTGTAGAGGCTACCAGCCGCATTGTCCTGACGAAGCTGGACAACAGCATACGGTGTTTTGAACTCCCCATCGCGAGGTCCTGTGTAGTCGTCTGGATACTCCAAACCGACTGGCTTCATCGGACCATAAAGCATGGTTTTAATGCCACGCTTGGCCATGACTTCGATAGGCATACAACCTTCAAAATACTTTTCTTTTTCAAAAGAATTAAGTGGTGCTTCTTCCGCATTGACCAAGGCTTCATGGAAATCCATAAATTCTTGTTTGGTCATTGGAGCGTTGAGGTAGGCTGCTTCTCCCTTGTCATAACGAGACTTGAGGTAGACCTTACTCATATCAATAGTATTGACATCAATAATCGGCGCTGCCGCGTCGTAGAAATAAAAACCGTCACCGCCATTAAGAACATGAATCTTTTCAGCTAGGGCATCACTGGTCAAAGGACCAGTAGCGACAACTGTAATAACATCAGTCGGTAATTCTGTAATTTCATCACGAATCACCTCAATCAAGGGATGATTGGCTACTTTTTCGGTCACCATTTGGGAGAAACCGTCGCGGTCCACCGCTAGGGCACCACCAGCTGGAACACGTGTAGCCTCAGCAGATTCCAAGATGACCGAACCCAAGCGACGCATCTCTTCCTTAAGAAGCCCGACAGCATTTGTCAAAGCATCCCCACGCAGGGAATTGGAACAAACTAACTCCGCAAAATTGTCTGTTTTGTGCTGAGGTGTTGACTTGACACCACGCATTTCATAGAGTTTAACTGGAATACCACGTTCTGCGATTTGGTAAGCAGCTTCAGACCCTGCCAAACCTGCTCCGATAACATTGATATAAGATTGAGACACGACACTAATACCTCTTTGGGTGGAAACTAAGTCCAAATTAAAATAAGCTACTAGACTATTTGACACCCACAAATCTTTCTAATTTTTCTTTTACTAGTATAACAAAAAAAGGGAAGAAGGCAAACTTCCCTGTTTAGTCATTTTCTTGATTTTCTTCCCAATCGTGGTAGGCAGCGTAAAGCTGGCTTTTATTCCACTGGTAGTGTTTTGCAACTTCCTTTATGGCTTGATTTTTTTTCACACCTTGCTGGATACGACATTGGATTTCTGAAAATAAGTCCTCCTCGTCCTTTTCCTCCACATCCTGACTGGCACCTTCAACTATGAGAAGGCATTCCCCCTTGAGTGGCGTTTCAGCGATGCTTTCCAGTAATTCAGAGATCTTTCCTCGTTGGTATTCTTCATAGATTTTAGTCAATTCCCTGACCAAGACCACCGAGCGGTCACCGTAGACTTCTAGCATATTTTCTAGCGTATCTGCTACACGATGGGGCGATTCATAGAAAATCTGAGTTTCTGTATAATCTTTTTTCAAGTCGAAAAATTGCTTTTGCTGGCCTGATTTTCTCGGTAAGAAACCGTAAAAGATATGTGGCTGTGGTGCTAAACCGCTGGCAATCAAGGCGGAAATCCCTGCAGAAGCACCTGGAACGGTAACAACTGCGATTTCTTCCTCAATAGCTGCCTTAACCAAATCATGCCCAGGGTCCGAGATACTAGGCAGACCCGCATCAGAAACCTGAGCAATACTTTGCCCTGCTTTCAAGAAACCAATCAAATCAGGAATTTTTTCCTTGGCATTATGCTCGTGAAAACTGATCTGCTTGGTCGAAATATCAAAATGCTTGAGCAAAAGCCCTGTATTGCGCGTGTCCTCAGCAGCAATCCAGTCCACCTCTTTCAAGGTCTGGATAGCACGAAAGGTTATATCGTCTAGATTGCCAATCGGCGTTGCCACTAGGTAAAGCTTGCCATAGGGAGATTGCCCCTTAAAACTTTTTTGAATCTGCATGCCTACTCCCTGTATAACAACTCGTCACAGAACATACATTCCTCGTCCTGTTCTCGACGTTGTCCATAAAAATCATTACATACGTGAAAACCGTCTTTATAGATCCGACGGACGCTTTCACGAACATGCTTGGCCTTAACGGGAGTATCTGCTTCCACCTCGCCTAAGCGTTCTCGCAACTTACTATTTTCCAAGCGAAGAGCTGTATTTTCCTCTACCAGGCTCTTGAGATTTTTCTTGATGGCTTCCACATCGGCCAAGGTCACCAGTAACTGTTGGGAAAAATCGTCCAGTGCGTCAAATAATTCTTTTTTGTCCATACAACAGCCCTTTCCTTTCTTTATCGTTCATTTTTAAGTTTATATTTCTTTCAAGACTAGATATTCCATGGCATTTTGAAAGCTAACATTGGCCTGCCACATTTTTCTCGCTTCTAGCAAATCTTGCAGAATCTGCCGAATCCTTGCTTGCAAGAGGTCCTGTCCACATAGCACTTCGAGGATTCGCAAAACCTGATCCTGTTTTTCCTTGTCATCTGACAAGCTGGCTAATTTAGCAACTTGCAGATAACTTTCTTTTTTCTTAGCTAATAACCAGGTTAGCAAGCGTTCACTCTCATCCACCAAGGTCCAAAAACTTGCCTGATTTGCCAGTTTTTCTGCTTCAGCATGTGATTGACAAAACTGGGCTAAGAGAGTTGCTTTTTTCTTGACTAGACCTGCTTGCTCTAATTGATGGACGAGCTTTTCTTCTTGCTTTTTAAAGTGGAAAATCTGGGTCCGACTCCGGATAGTTGGCAACATCTTTTCCTCATCGCTGGTCAAGAAGAAAATGTAAACTTCACTCTGAGGTTCTTCGATGACCTTGAGCAGAGAATTGGCTGCGTTGGGATGCATTTTCTCCGCCTGCTCGATAATAAAAACCTGCTGCTGACTTTCAATCCCTGCTTGGGAAAACTGACCCACTAATTCTCGAATCCGTTCTGTCTTGATGACCTGATTAACTGGCTTAATCAAGGTAACATCGGGAAATTCTTCCTGTTCAATCAGCTTGCAGTTTCGGCAATTCTCGCATGGTAAAACGCCTACCTTATTCGTACAAAAGAGGCTCTTAGCCAAAAACTGCGCCATTTCCAAGCTTCCAAAGAAACCCGAAAAGAGATAGGCATGATTGAGCTGGTCTTGTTCTAAGATACGGACAAAACGGTCAAACTGGTCTGGCTGCCAAGCCTTAAGCTCTGCTTGTTTCATCTTGTCAATCCCATTCTATCAAACAAGACAGCCTTGGTAGCATCCACAACTTGCTCCAAAGGAAGACTGGCATCAATCTTGACAATGCGATTTCCTTCTTTTTCCAGAAGAGAAAGGTAACCTTGACGGACTTTTTCGTGCAAGTCCAAACCTTCCAAGTCCAAACGATTGACCTCGCGATCACTATTGGCAGCAATGCGAGCCAGCCCCTCTTCCACCTCAATGTCAAAATAAAGTGTCAAATCGGGTTTGAGGCCATCTGTCGCAAAGTGATTGAGCCAATCAATGGCATCAATATCCAAGTCACGACCAAATCCTTGATAAGCAACGGAACTATCAATGAAGCGGTCCATAATGACCAACTTACCAGCTTCGAGTGCAGGCAGAACTTTTTCCACCAAATGCTGTCTGCGACTGGCGATATAGAGAAGGAGTTCCGTTTTAGGATCCATCTGAGTATGACTTGGGTCCAAAATCACTTCCCGAATCTTCTCCCCAATCAAGACCCCGCCTGGCTCACGGGTCGTCAACACTTCTACTCCTTTTTCCTCTAAAATTGGGAGCAGAGCCTCTAAAACACTGGTCTTTCCTGCTCCCTCTGGTCCCTCAAGAGAGACTAAAAATCCTTTTGACATGTCTAACTCATTTCTTTTTTTCTACCTTCTATTCTATCAAAAAAATAGGTTTTTGTGACAATCTTTTTGTCTCCTCATTTCAACCACCATAAAAGAGGCAGTCAAAGCCACCTCTTATTTACCTAATTCTTGTGTTCGTTTGTAGGCTTGATGAACTGCCTTCATGACTGTGCCTCTAAAGGCATGTTCTTCCAGACTTGCTACACCAGCGATAGTCGAACCACCTGGACTGCAAACTTGGTCTTTCAATACTCCAGGATGTTGCTGACTTTCAAGGACCATTTGCCCAGCGCCTACTACTGTTTGGGCTGCCATTTTCAAGGCCGTTTCTCGGGGCAATCCTGTCTGAACACCCGCATCTGCCAAAGCCTCGATAAAGAGATAGACAAAAGCTGGTCCACAACCTGCGAGACCTGTCGCCGCATCGATTAAGCCATCCCCAAGTTCAACCAAGAGACCTGCCTTGGCTAACAGCTGACAAAAGAGCTCACTGTCCTCAGCACGACAATTTTCTGATAAAGCGTAACTAATCACTCCTTGGCCGATAGCCACTGGTGTATTGGGCATGATGCGAATGATTCGGTGGTGACTCGGTAGAAGTCTGGCCAGTTTTTCCAAGGTCAATCCAGCTGCCATCGAAATCAAAAGAAGACTCTCTCTTTTTTCAAGGAAGGTCTGGTATTGAGAAAGCAGTTCAGAAAACTGAGCAGGCTTAACACCTAGAAAAATCACATCTGCTTCTGCGAAGATTTCGTCATTGCTGGAAGCCTGACCACCAAAGTTGGCAATGAAAGCATCTACTTTTGCTTGACTACGATTGGCAAGGAGAATCTGAGCACCCGTCTTGGCCTGCAACACAGCCTTAGCCAAGTTAGCTCCCATATTTCCCAAACCGATAAATCCAATCTTCATCTCTTACTCCCTTATCTGTCCGTCACCAGTAACCACATACTTGTAGCTGGTTAATTCCTTCAAGCCCATTGGACCACGCGCATGCAGTTTCTGAGTAGAAATCCCCATCTCACACCCGAGACCAAATTGCCCACCGTCAGTGAAACGCGTTGAGGCATTGACATAAACCGCTGCTGAATCTACTTGATCTGTAAAGTAAGTTGCAGCTTCAGCATTTTCCGTCACAATCGCATCCGAATGATGGGTGCTGTGGGCTTCAATATGCGCAACCGCTTCTTCTAAACTACTCACAACCTTAACCGCTAGGACATAGTCTAAAAACTCGGTATCAAAGTCTTGGGCCTCGGCTGCTCGACCTGAAACAAACTGACTTGCTTTGCTATCCAGACGGAATTGAATTGGTTCCAGTCCAGCTTCTTTTCGATCTGCAACCAGCACTTGCTCCAAGCGAGGAAGGAAGCTTGTTGCCTTGTCTTCATGAACCAGCAAGACCTCCATGGCATTGCAGACAGAAGGACGACTGGTTTTCGCATTGTTGATAATAGACAGAGCCTTGTCTTCATCTGCATCCTTATCTACATAGACATGGACAATACCAGTTCCTGTCTCGATAACAGGTACGATAGCATTTTCAACCACAGCATTGATCAAGCCAGCACCTCCACGAGGAATGAGAAGATCTAGATAACCCTTGGCCTTCATCATAGCATAGCTACTTTCACGACTGGTATCTTCCACTAGTTGAATCACCTCTGGATGAATGGCAGTTGTCTCCAAGCCCTTCTTCAAGGCTGTAACAATAGCATGAGCTGTTTGGTAGGCGTCCTTACCACTACGAAGAACGACCGCATTTCCACTCTTGAGAGCCAAGGCAGCCGCATCAGACGTCACATTTGGACGACTTTCATAGATAATCCCAATAACCCCCATGGCCACACGCTTCTTAGTAATAACCAAGCCATTTTCAAGCTGACTTGTTTCTAGGACTTCACCGATTGGATCTGGTAAAGCAACCACTTCACGAATCCCTCTTGCCATCGTTTCTATACGTCCTTCATCCAAATAAAGACGGTCTAGCATAACATCTGAGATTTTCCCCTTGGCCGCTGCCATATCAAGGGCATTGGCCTCTAGAATCTCCTCAGTAGCTGCCAATAAATGATCAGCCATAGCTAGCAAGGCTTGGTTTTTCACTGCTTCACTAGCAGTATTGATTGATTTCTTAACAGCCTGTACCTGTTCAAATTGTTCTTGTGTACTTACCATCGTTCACCTCTAAAATTCTGTAAAGAGCAGCTGGATTTCAGGAGTGATGGAAATCCAGTCATCACGGTGAATCAAGACTCCCTTAGCTTTTTGAGAACGGAGCATATCTTCTAGAGCTGAGACGCCAAATTGGACACGTCCCTTTCCAAGAGATTGACCTGTTTCTTTATCTGCTACTGTTACAATATCGTGGTAAGAGAAGTTTCCTTCCACTTCTACCACACCCGATAAAAGGAGACTTTTCCCGTTTTTTGAAAGTGCTTCTGCAGCTCCACCATCTACCCAAATCGTTCCTTGACTTTGAGCATAGAAGGCCAGCCATTGTTTCTGGGTACGAAGTCCCTTCTCTTGCGCAACAAAGAAGGAACCATCCTTGGTCTCCTCCGCTGCCTCGATCAAGGCATCTGATTTCAAGGAAGAGCAGATATAGACTGGCACACCCGACTCCGTTGCAATCGTAGCCGCCTTGATTTTTGTCAGCATCCCACCAGTTCCGTTTGAAGAACCGGCTCCACCAGCCATATCAATAATCTCACGATTGATAGTCTGGATTTTCTCAAGACGTTTAGCTCTTGGATCTGAGTTGGGATTTCCAGTATAGAGACCGTCCACATCCGTCAAGAGAACCAAAAGATCCGCTTGAACCATCGCCGCTACCTGGGCACTTAGAGTGTCATTATCACCCACCTTGAGCTCATCAATGACGACACTGTCATTTTCATTGATGATGGGAATCGCACCACGATGAAGCAATACAGACAAGGCCTGGTGGGCATTCTTATAGCGACGTTTATCTACAAAATCATCCTGTGTCAGCAAGATTTGTGCAGAAACGATTTGGCGCATGAGGAGGTTGGTTGTATATTCCTCCAACAAAAGTCCCTGACCAACTGCAGCCGAAGCTTGTTTATCTGCAATCTTGGTTGGACGTTTTTTAAAACCCAAAGCTCCAAATCCAGCGGCAACTGCCCCAGATGAAACCAAAATCAACTCATGTCCAGCTTCATGCAACATAGCCAATTGCTGGGTAATTACCTTTACTTTACTTCTTGATAAACTCCCGTCTTCGTTTGTTAAGGAGGAGGTCCCTACCTTAAAGACGATTCGTTTGTACTTCATATTCTCACTCCGATTCTTCATATTTATCCATTATAACATGAATGCTTTAAAATAGAAAAGACTTGAAATGAAAAAGGTTGAGACAAGACATCTCAACTCTTTTATCTATTCTCAGTTTTACGCAATCTTTCCAGCGTTTCTTTAAAAATTTCTGGAATATCTGCTGTAAATTCCAAGGTCTCACCTGTTCTCGGATGGGTAAAGCCTAGAGTTTTAGCATGGAGAAATTGTCCATGTCCCTTAAGTGTCTTACGAGGACCATAGACCTCATCACCAGCGACTGGATGGCCAATATAAGCCATATGAACACGGATCTGGTGGGTACGCCCTGTTTCCAGTTGCAACTCTAGCAAACTATAATCTCCAAAGCGTTCCAAGACTTGAAAACGAGTCACTGCTGGCTTCCCTTTAGCAGTCACTGCCTGTTTCTTACGATCTTTTTCACTACGACCAATCGGAGCTTCAATCACACCACGGTCATTGGGAAGATTGCCATGAACAATCGCCCAGTATTTGCGGAGAGACTTCTTATCCTTGAGTTCTTGGGCAAGTGCTAAGTGAGCCTCATCATTCTTAGCAATCATGAGGAGACCTGACGTATCCTTGTCAATGCGGTGAACGATGCCTGGGCGGAGAACCCCATTGATACCTGACAAGTCCTTGATATGGAACATGAGGGCATTGACCAAGGTTCCACTGGTATGACCGGCGCTGGGATGAACCACCATCCCCTGAGGTTTGTTGACAACAGCTACGTCCCCATCTTGGTAGATAATTTCCAGAGGAAGGTCCTCGGCAACATACTCCAAAACTTCTGGTTCTGGCACATGGTAGGTGATGATATCGCCCTCTTGGACAGTGTATTTTGCTTTTTTGGCTTGCCCATTAACCAAAACTTGTCCAGCCTTGATTTGTTCATTAGCGAGACTGCGTGACAATTCTGTCAGATCCGACAGAGCCTTGTCTAGACGTTGCCCACCCGTTTCAATTTTTATTTCCATTTACTTCCTCTTTAAGCATTGCAATCAATAGAACAACGACACCGACTGTCAAATAGCTGTCAGCCACATTGAAAATCGCAAAGTTGATAAAGTCTAGGTGAAACATATCCACCACAAAACCTTGACTCATTCTGTCGATAAAGTTGCCCAGACCTCCCGCGATTATCAAAGTCAGTCCAAAAGCTAGCCAGAGAGAGTCCTCCATGTGTTTATGTAGATACCAAATGGCACCTACCATGACGACCAGTGTAATGACAGCAAATAACCACTGCTGATCTTGCAGCATGGAGAAGGCTGCCCCTCTATTTTGCAGATAGGTCAAGCTAACAAGATTGGGTATCCACGAACGCACTTCACCCAGTGGAATCTGCTGGACAACATAATTTTTGACCAACTGATCCAGCCCAATCAAAAGCAGTACAATGACTGCCACTATTCCTCTTTTTTTCATGATTTCCTCTTTTGATCAAAATATTCTTGCATAACCTCAACGAAAAGAGTCCCAGCTTGGCTAAGCTCCACTTCTTCCCGTTTGACATAGACCATGCGGTTATCTAGATTGTCCTTGAGGCGAATGACTGTAATCCCATTGACACTGTCACTATCTAAAAACCCAGATCCTGTCGCATAGGCATCCGTCCGCTCCAAAATACCATTCAAAGTAGCACGGTCAGTCACATTGAACATCTGGGAGCTCGCGCTGGTGTCGACAAAGTTCTCTGAATAGTATAGGTACTCATCCTTTTCCTGAGTGAAACGAACTGTTGGTAAATCCGCTAGGTCCTCCATAACCAATTCCTCTTTCTGGGCTAAAGGATGCCCTTCACGAAGATAAATGTGAGTCTGGAAAGGAATTAGTTCAATAACTTCTAAACCAAGCTTTTCAACCCGTTGCATGATACCCTTTTTATTTTGGTTGTTGAGGTAGATAATCCCAATCTCACTATGTCCTTGGGCCACTTCGTCTAAGATTTGAACCGTAGTAGACTCAAAAATACGAAAGTTCTTATAATCAGGATAACGTTCTGAAAAAGCCGTAATCGTTGGTGGCAAGAAGTCATAGTGCTGACTGGCAATGGAAAATTCATCCTTCTCTTCCTCAGGATTGGCATACTGATTTTGAAAAACATCAAAGCCTTTGACCAACTCCTGCGCTTTCTCATAAAATTCCATTCCACGACGAGTCAAAAATGTTCCCGAACTCGTCCGACGGAAAATCTTAAAACCAAGCTCTTTTTCCAAATCGCGCACAGAAATAGACAGACTCGGCTGACTAACATACATCTTTTCAGCAGCTTCACGGAAAGTACCACTATTGGCAATGGCCACAACATAGCGTAATTGTTGAATGTTCATCTTTTACCCCCAACTTCTCTATCTGTTCATTATACCATATTTCAGAATTTTTCCAAAAGGGAAAAGGAACCTAATGCAATTACAGCTTGACCTAAGGTTTATTATTTAAGAATACAGAACCAGAGGTTCAGCACGAGAGTATATTCTTTGAGAACTTGTTTATTATGATAATAGCTTTTAAAGTTATAAATTAGGAAAATAAAGAGTCCGTTTAATAAAACTTGCAGAAAATGATGTTTTGCTTTCAACTCAAAAATATTTAATCATTAGCAAATCTTGAGAAGGTCAACTCCAACTAAATTCCTTATCCACTTAAAGTCAAACTAAAAGGACTTCGCCCTGTGCAATACAGAACTAAATCCTTTCAAACATTATTTGTCTAACTTTTTGAGGTCAGTATATTAGAAATTTTTTATTTTACTGCTTCTTTCAAAGCGTCTACCTTGTCCAAACGTTCCCATGGAAGGTCAATATCTGTACGTCCCATGTGTCCATAAGCCGCTGTTTGACGGTAAATTGGCCGTTTGAGGGCCAGCATTTGGATAATTCCTGCAGGGCGAAGGTCAAAGATTTGACGCGCTGCTTTTTCAAGCTTGCTTTCAGCTACTGTTCCTGTACCGAAAGTATCGATACGAACAGAAACAGGTTGCGCAACTCCGATAGCGTAGGCTAATTGCACTTCTGCCTTCTTAGCAAGACCCGCTGCCACGATATTCTTGGCGATGTAGCGAGCTGCATAAGAGGCTGAACGGTCCACCTTCGTCGCATCCTTACCAGAGAAGGCACCACCACCGTGACGAGAGTAGCCACCATAGGTATCCACGATGATCTTACGACCAGTCAAACCTGAGTCTCCCTGAGGCCCACCGATTACAAAACGACCAGTCGGGTTGATGAAGAATTTTGTCTGCTCATCCAAATAAGAGGCTGGAATGACTTCTTTGATAACCTTGTTAATTACATCTTGATGGATTTGTTCATTGCTAACTTCTGGATCGTGCTGAGTTGAAATAACGACTGTGTCCACACGTACCGGACGGTCATTTTCATCATACTCAACCGTAACTTGTGATTTAGCATCTGGACGGAGATAGCTGATTTCACCAGACTTACGAAGTTCTGCCAAACGACGAACCAGCTTGTGGCTGAGTGAAATTGGCAATGGCATGAGTTCTTCTGTTTCATCCACTGCAAATCCAAACATGAGACCTTGATCACCAGCTCCTATCAAGTCAAGTGGATCTTGATCTGCATTTCCACGAACTTCCAAGGCTTCGTTAACTCCTTGGGCGATATCTGGTGACTGCTCAACAAGCGATGGATGAACTCCCACCGTCTCCGCAGAAAAACCATACTCTGTATTGGTATAACCAATCTCTGCAATGGTATCACGAACCACACGGTTAATATCCACATAGGCATTCGTAGAAATTTCACCAAAAACATGGACGGAACCTGTGTATACAGCTGTCTCGGCAGCAACGTGCGCATCTGGATCTTTAGCTAAAATAGCATCCAAAATCGCATCTGAAATTTGGTCTGCAATCTTATCTGGATGCCCCTCAGATACAGATTCAGACGTGAATAATTTACGTTCTGACATAAAAATGTCCCCCCTTAAAAAATATTGTTATAGAGTTACAAAGTACTAATAGGTATTTCTATCGTCTAAGAGTTACGACGCGAAAGAAATAAAACGATACTTTTTTATTTCTGAAGCTAGTAAGGCGCATAGGGCGACCGCTTTATAGCGGCAACCGTAGAATGATGAGTGACTTTGGAGCCATCATTCTTTACGAGTTACAAAGTACTGATAGAAATTTCTACCATCTTATCGGGACTATATAACCTTATCATTATATCACTTTTTACTCATTTTTGCATTCTTTTCGAAAATTTATAAAACGAAGGTACAAAAAGGAGCTATTCAGCTCCAATTTTGTTCTTAAAATGTTTGGCGTTTGGCTTTTCGTTCGGCACGGCCACGTGCACGATTTTCAGCACGCTTGGTTTTACGGCGTTTTTCATCCACCGCCCATTGAATCTTCTTCTTATAACCTGGTTTGACTTTTTTCTTTTTCTTTTTGACCAAGCCAATCATTTCAATATCAAGCTTATCCTGCTTCTTTTCGCGGTTAGCGCGACGATCACGGTCATAGGTGTCTTGAAACTCTCCATCTTTGACCATCTTAGGAGTAAACTTGATGCCTAATTTTTCCAACTCACGGATATCCGAGTCATCACTTGGCTGGTAAAGGGTAATAGCTGTACCAAGTAAACCGTTGCGTCCAGTACGACCAACTCGGTGAACAAAGAAGGACAAGTCTTGCGGAATGGCATCATTGATAACATGGCTGACACCTTCAATGTCAATTCCACGCGCTGCCAAGTCTGTTGCAACAATGTACTCAAAATCCAGATTTTTCACCTGATTCATGATTCGCTTGCGCTCACGAGGAGCAATATCTCCATGAATCTTTGCTACCTTCAATCCTTGAGCAGTCAAATAAGAATGCAATTCATCTGCACGTGTTTTAGTGTTGACAAAAATCATTGTCAAATAAGGCTGCATCAATTGAGTCAATTCATAAATCTGAGCATTCTTGTCACGGCCCTTAGTCGAAATCAACCAATTATCAATGGTATCAGAGATGATTGTTTTAGTCTTGATTTTCTCCATGACAGGATTTGACAAGTATTTTTTCAAGAAGGGTTGTAACTTTTGTGGGATAGTAGCCGAAAAGACCATAAACTGCAAGTCTTTAGGAAGACTTCCTGCAATCTTGTCAACTGTCTCCAAGAATCCCATATCTAAGGTCATATCGGCTTCATCGACAACAAAAGTCTTAGCCTTGTGAATAGCCAAATCACCAGATTTGACCAAGTCATAGATACGCCCTGGAGTCCCAATAACAATATGGGGTTGGTTGCTGGCAAGTTTTTCAATCTGACGCGCCTTATCCGTACCACCTACATAATTAACCACACGAACTTCGACATCTGAGTGAGATGCAATCTGACGAGCTGCTTTGTAGATCTGAGTAGCTAATTCACGACTTGGAGCAGTAATGACCGCTTGCACACTATCGCTAGTTTCATCCAATTGCTGGAAAATAGGAAGTAGGAAAGTGTGGGTCTTTCCTGAACCTGTTTTTGATTCACCGACCAAGTCTCGACCTGACAAGACGATGGGAATCAACTTATCTTGAACCTCTGTCGGAGTTGTAAATTTCAACTCCTCCAAAGCCTCTTCTATATAGTTTTTAAACTGAAATTTCGTAAATGACATACTATCCTCGATTCTATTTTACTATTATACCATAATTTGAGCTTTTTCAGTAGCCTAGCTTCTCTTAAAAACCTCTCGCATACTAGCAGATTTCTATCTAAAACGTAAAAAGAGAAGACCAATTTGGTCTTCTCTAAGCGTCAACTCCTTTGACTCAGATACACTTGGCAAAAAGTCAACTACTTGCTTACAACCTTATAAAAATCAAAAGCTGCTAGATAATATCAGTGCTTAGTCATCTTTACGTTTACGATTAATGAGCAATACTCCAAAACCGGCAAGAGTAGAACTTGCTATCAATTCCGTCAGTGAGAAAGAAGAAATACTACCTGTATTTGGTAAAGTCTCCTGTTTAGCCTTATCTCCTGCAGGAGTTGGAACAGCTGGCCTATCATTTGAAACAAGTTTGCTTTCAGGCTTCTTCGCCAACTGATCCGTTTGAACTTTAGCTGCTGAATCAGTCTCTTGAACCGGCTTCACTTCTGGAGTCACTGGTGGAACCGGACTTGGCTGAGGTTCTGGTTTCGGAACCGGTTGCGGTTGTGGCGCTGGTTCTGGTTGAGGTTCTGGTTCCGGTTGCGGTGCTGGTTCCGGTTGCGGTGCTGGTTCCGGTTGTGGTTGAGGACTAGGAACTTGCTTCGCTTCAAAGGTCCATTTTCCTATGAAAGTTAAACTTGTTCCCTCTTCCACTTTTTCATAGCCCAGGAATTTCCAAGTACCATTTGCAGCAGCCACTTCTACAGGCATCGGTGCTTCTGGAACAAAAGCAATCGCTGCAGAAGAACTTGTAGTATATGTTCCACTTTGTGGAAGTAAGCTCAATACTTCTGTTGGCAAGTTATTGTCTGCCGTAGCACTTTCGAAGCGGTAAGTCACTTTATAGGTTTCAGTTACCGGTGCAGGCAAAACATTAACTGGTACAGAAACTTCAGTAGAAGAACCATCTGGATAGTCAACACGGACTGTACCGCTATAAGTACCTGGTTTTGTAGTATCTATTTGATCCACAGGCGTGATATCGACTACCTTAGTACCAGCTGGAAGACTTGACAAGTTCGTCACATTATCGATCAAGTTTGGTCTGTCTCCAACCTTGATAGTTTCTTCCGTTACTTGAGGCGTATAAGTTTCAGCATTTGTCGGATTCGCCTTGAATTCCCACTTACCTACAAACTCAACATCGGACTTGTTCACGACTGCATTAGCTGCGTCGTAGCCCTTAAACGTCCAGGTACCGTCGTTCACAGTGTCTGTGTATGTCGTTTGAGCGGGGTGTTTAGCTGAAACTGCTGCACCATTCACATAAGTTGTAGTGTCGCTTGGAGTCAAGGATGTGATAGCTGCCGGAAGAGCTTGACCTGCTGTCTCGCTCTCGAAACGGTAAGTAGCTTGGTACTTCTTAGCTTCAAAGGCCCATTTTCCTACAAACTCTACATTTTCCTTGTTAACAACTGCACTAGATGCGTCATAGCCCTTGAAGGTCCATGTGCCATCGTTCACTGTGTCTGTGTAGGTCGCTTGCGCTGGTTGCTGAGCGGAAACAGAGGCACCATTCACATATGTTGCACTGTCGCTTGGAAGCAGCGTGGCGATACCTGCTGGAAGAGCTTGACCTGCCGTTTCGCTCTCGAAGCGATAAGTAGCTTGATACTTGTTGGCTTCAAAGGTCCATTTTCCTACAAATTCTACATTAGCCTTGTTGACAACTGCACTAGCTGCTTCATAGCCCTTGAAGGTCCATGTGCCATCGTTCACAGTATCGGCGTAAGTGGTTTGTGATGGTTGCTGAGCTGATACAGAGTTACCATTCTCATAAGTTGCACTATCGTTTGGAGTCAAAGTGATGATAGTTGCTGGAAGAGCTTTGCCGGCAGTCGCACTTTCAAAGCGATAAGTTGCTTGGTACTTATTGGCTTCAAAGGCCCATTTTCCTACAAACTCTACATCTGCCTTGTTGACAACGGCGCTAGCTGCGTCGTAACCCTTGAAGGTCCAAGTGCCATCGTTCACAGTATCTGTGTAAGTGGTTTGTGATGGTTGTTGAGCCGAAACAGGGTTACCATTCACATATGTTGCATTGTCGCTTGGGGTCAATGCTGCGATGGCTGCTGGAAGTGCTTGACCTGCTGTCTCGCTCTCGAAGCGGTAAGTAGATTGGTACTTGTTAGCTCTAAATTCCCACTGACCAACAAAGGTAACATCTGCCTTATTGACCACTGCGCCAGCTGGAATATACCTCTTAAAGGTCCAGATGCCATCATTCACTACGTCTGTGTAGGTAGTTTGGATTGGCTGCTTAGCAGAAACTGCAACACCATTCAGATAGGTCGCACTATCGCTTGGAGCCAAGGATGTGATAGCTGATGGAAGATTTTTCCCAGCAGTCGCACTTTCAAATCGGTAACCTGCTCGATACTGTTTTTCCTTAAATTCCCATTTGCCTACAAAATTCACATTCGCCTTATTCACGACTGCACTATCTGCAGCATAGCCCTTGAAGGTCCATACACCGTCATTCACTGTATCTGTATAAGTCGTTTGAACAGGTTGTTTGACTGAAACTGCTGCACCATTCACATAAGTTGTACTATCATTTGGAGATAAGGCTGTGATAGCTGCCGGAAGATCTTTCCCTGCGGTTGCACTTTCGAATCGGTAAGCTGCTTGATACTGATTCGCCTTAAACTCCCACTTACCAATGAAAGCTAGATCAGCCTTTTTCACAATCTTACTCTTAGCATCGTAACCAACAAAAGTCCAGATACCGTCGTTCACATCATCTGTGTAAGTCGTTGTAGTTAGCTCTTCTGGTAGAACTTTTTGTGTATTGTAGTAAGTTGAGGTGTCTTTTGGTGTTTTCTTCTGGATAAAGTCAGGTAAAGAAAGTCCAGTCGTCCCACTCTCAAAACGATAGCTTACATGGTGGGGTCTAGGCGTTACTTCCCATATACCAGTGTATATCACGCGCTTGCCATCATAAGTCGCATTCTTGTGATCATATCCCTTGAAGGTCCATATGTAATCTTTTTCAACTTCTTCTACTGATTCTTTAGCCGGTTGTTTGGCTACAATTGTGTCACCAATCTTGTAAGAGGCCTCATCTTTCGGAAGCATGTCCAAGATACTTTGTGGCAATGGGACACCTGCTTTAGATGATTTGAATACATATTCTGGATTAGGAGTGGGGGCCCATCTTCCAACAAAAGTCCGTCTTCCTACTCCAATAATGACTTTTTCTTTATCGTATCCTTCGAATCTCCAAGTCACCTTATTTGCTCTATCAACATAAGTTGTTTCACTTGGTTGCTCAGCATCTACTTCTGTAAGAAACAGGTCGCCCATCTTATAATCAGTTGGATTTTTCGGAGTCAGCTTGGCGATATAATCTGGTAATGCAATATCAGGATTAGTTGATTGGAACTCATAGTCGACACCATTTGGCTCAAAGCTCCACGTTCCAGTTATAGTTTTGACTTTCGTTCCTGCAATAGCTTTTCCATATTTGGCTGTATCAAAACCATGGAAAGTCCAAGTACCAGTTGGAACGCTTACTGTAGTTGTCTCAAGTTGAATCACATCTTTGTAATCGTCCGCTTGACCTACAAATTCACTAGCAGCTGGAAGCATTGAGCGAACCTTATTGGGCATAGGATAGATTGGAGTCGAGTTAGTAAATTTATACTCCACTCTGTAGATCGTATCCGTCTGTTTGGTAGAATTCTCAGGCAATTTTCCTTTAGAGGAAGTGTCTCCAGACTCTACTTCTTTTGAAGGAATCTTATCCTTTCCCAAGATGATTTTCGGTTTTTTATTACGAAGTCCCGAATTAACGAAGGTTACCAGATTTCGGTAAACTTTATCAATTTCTTCTTGCTTTGTCGCAGTTTGAAGTAGGCTATCAGCCGCTGTCATCAAATCATTAAGGATTTCTAAACTCTCATCTGTTTTCCTTGAAAAATCCTTGTTACGCAACTCTTTGAGATAGTTTTCTAAAGCACTCTTCTTCAGACTAACGTTTGCAGAGGGCAGCTGGGCTGCTCCTTCTGTGGATGGCTGAACCGTTTCAGCAACTGATTGAGAATTTCTAAGAGCAGTTGAATCTGTCACTTGACCCGCCTCTGTCACAGTAGGGGTAGCAGATTTTATGATGGCTTGATTGTCTTCTTTAGTCTCTGCTTGTACTGACGCAGAAGCCATCGCTGAAGTTGTTTCTTGATTCTCTTTTTTTGTTACTTCAGACGCTCCTTCTGAGGTTTGATTGTCTGACTTATTTCCCACTTGCGCTGTAGATTCAAGCTCATCTGCGTGGACTGTTTGATTCACTCCAGTCGCAGTGGGTGCAAACAAAAATCCAATCGCAAGGGAGACAGTAGCAACTGACAACTTGCGAATTGAATATTTTATCTCTCTATCCTGAAAAAACATTTCAGCCCTCCTTTTCTTTTATAACTTTTATTCTACCATAACTGACTGATATTATCGAATTTTTGCTCTAAATTTTTTAAAAATTATCTGGCGATATTTTTTTATAATATACAACTATTTTAAAAGTTTATTCTATAAAATAATTATAATAATAAACTTCTGTAGATTTAATTTTACTTGATTCTACAAGACATATCAAAAGGGGGAGAACAAATTTTGTTCTCTCCCAATATTAGCTTTTCAACTTCTACTACAAATTTCAAAGAGTTTTTTATCAATATCGATAGGCTATTTTTCTTCTTTATCAGCCTTCTCATTGTCTTTTTTTTCTCGTGCCAATCGAAGAGCACGTTTTGGGTTAAGACGATTAAACAATTCTTCTAGTTTCTTTTCATTCCACACATCTGCTGCAGAAACAAAATTTCCATCTGCATCTCGGAATGATATCGGTTTATCTCCCATATCAATCTCCTAGTCTACAAACTCAAACTCAAATTTACCGATTCGAACCAAGTCTCCATCTTTGGCACCACGCGCACGAAGGGCTTCGTCAACTCCCATACCACGTAACTGACGAGCAAACTTCATGACAGATTCGTCACGGTCAAAGTTGGTCATGTTAAAGAGTTTCATGAGTTTTTCACCAGAAAGTACCCATGTAGCATCATCGTCACGGTTAATTTCAAAGGCTTTTTCTTCCTCATTAAAGCCATAGTAAGCTTCTTCTTCCATATCAGACTCGTCATAGAGCAAGAACTCTGGAGTCTTATCTAACAATTCAGCTGTCGCATCCAAAAGGGGTGCCAAACCTTGCTTGGTCAATCCAGAAATAGGGAAGATGGCTGGAAGTTCTTCAAACTCATCGTAGTTTGCTGCCAATTTCTTCTTGAAGGTTTCCAGATTTTCCTGACTTTCAGGCATGTCCATCTTGTTAGCTACGATGATCTGTGGACGCTCCATCAAACGAAGGTTGTATGATTCCAATTCTTTATTGATAGCAAGATAATCTTCGTAAGGATCACGTCCTTCGCTGGCCGACATATCGATGATATGAAGGATAACTCGAGTGCGTTCAATATGACGAAGGAACTGAGTCCCCAAGCCGACACCCTGACTAGCTCCCTCAATCAAACCGGGAAGATCCGCTACGGCAAAAGATTCACCTGATTGTGTACGAACCATGCCTAAATTAGGGACAATAGTCGTAAAGTGGTAGGCACCGATTTTGGGCTTAGCAGAGGTAATCACGCTAAGAAGGGTTGATTTCCCGACAGAGGGGAAACCTACCAAACCGACATCCGCTAAGATTTTTAATTCTAGTTGCAACTCACGTTCCTGACCCGGCTCTCCATTTTCCGAAATTTCAGGTGCAGGATTTTTTGGTGTTGCAAAGCGGATATTTCCACGACCACCTCGACCGCCATGTGCCACGATAAATTCTTGGCCATGCTCAATCAAGTCTGTAATGACTTTACCTGTCTCTGCATCGCGTACAGTCGTTCCTTGTGGTACGCGAACACGAAGGTCTTCTGCACCACGCCCATGCATTCCTTTGGTCATCCCTTTTTCACCGGATTCGGCCTTAAAATAACGGTTATAGCGGAAATCCATCAAGGTACGCAAGCCTTCGTCTACAACGAAAACAACGTTACCTCCACGTCCGCCATCACCACCCCAAGGACCGCCATTCGGGACATATTTTTCACGGCGAAAGGCAACCATACCATCGCCACCATTACCAGCCTTGACCTTAATCTTGGCTGTATCTAAAAACATACTCATATTTTCTTCTCACTTTAAAAAGGACTGGAAAATCCAGTCACTAAACAATCCTGATTTATCACATTTTATAGATTACTCAACGCACCTATTGCTGTTGCAAAAATACCAAGCAAACTTGCAAGCAACATGACAATAACAATCAATAATGTTAATTTTTCAAACATTGTTTTTTTACGTTTTCCTTCATCTCCGAAAGCCATGTGGTCTCCTTTTCAATTTATTTTTATTTTTTAAATTATAGCTTAATAGTCTGTAGAGACTGGCGCAATTATCCATAGGATTATGTAAGCAAGTACCCCTGCCCCATAACAAAAGGCAAGAACTCCCCAAATCACACGGACAATGGTAGGGTCAATATCAAAATAATGGGCTACACCTGCGCAAACACCTCCAATTTTTTGATCTCTACCACTTCTCATAAATTTTTTTGCCATTTTTTATTCTCCTATATTTTTACTAATCTCTCCAGTAATCCCGGAAGCTAGACAACTGCTTTTTAGAAGCCTTTAATATTCGTTTGGATTCTTTAACTGGAGCTGAAACAGCCTGCTGAGGTAGATAAAGAACCGTCTTCAGGAATCGCTGTGTCATGGGTTCGTCGCCACGTAGCTCCTGCTTAAATTTATTTGAAATAATGGCATCGAGATAAAACTCATGGACTCGTTTCCCAAAATTCTCAGCAGAAATCTCATACAACTTGTCAGCCAACTTCTGCTCATCCATATCTGGAGTGGCAATCAAAGACTCCAAGATGGCACCTGCAAGATCCTGTTCTCCATAGTAGAGAGTTCCAAACATCTTGTCACTGATCAGATTATCCAGATAAGGATTGCCATGAGCGATGACAGGCGTTCCACTGGCTAGACTCTCTAGATAAGTCAAACCTTGGGTTTCACTAGTGGATGCAGAGATAAAGAAATCTGCCGCCTTATAGTACAAGGCTGTTTCACTTGGGGCGATCATACCAGTAAAAATCACCTGATCTTGAATTTGCAACTGGACTGCTTGTTCTTTCAGACTGTCCAGATAAGGACCGTCACCAGCAACAACCAGTTTCACCTTGTTTTCTTCTTTCAAAACCTGCGCAAAGGCGGCCAGAACCGCTTGGATATTCTTCTCATAGGAGATACGAGAAAGACTCAGTAACATTTTCTCATCTTCTTGAATTCCAAGTTTAGATCGAAGGGTAGCTAAATTCTCTTCTTTAATCTCAGGTCGTTCAAATTTAGCTAGCTCAATACCAGTTGGGATAACACGTTTTTCAACCTTGACTTTGTACTTAGAGAGAAGATCCCGAACAATCTCACTAGGACAAATCACTCCATCAACATCGTGAAGGAAGCCCCGTACCAGATATTTTACCATACTTGGACGAATCAGCATCCCCTTAGCAATATAATGCACATAATCTTCGTACTGGGTATGGTAGGTATGGATAACAGGAATTTTCAATTCTCGCGCAATCCAAATCCCTAACAAACCAAGTGAAAATTCTGTCTGGGTATGAATGATGTCGAGTTGATACTGTTTGGCAATTTCAAGTGCTTTTGTAAAACCTCGATAGGCAAATCGTCGATCCTTAAACGCAAAGAAAGGGACACTCGGAATTCGAATAATTTGCCAATCCTCGTATCGGTTCACGTCTTTATCGGTCGTTGTAAAGATAAAAACTGCATGCCCTTGCTTCTCAAGCTCAGTTTTCAATGTTCGAATACTAGTCGCGACCCCGGAAACCTGAGGGAAATAGGTATCTGTAAATAAACCAATTCGCATAAATTACCTCACTTTTTGCCCAAAGCAGCCTGTTCTCGATAAAATTTTAACCAGATTTCCAACAAATGTTCCTCAGAGTACTCTTTGGAAATCTCGCGTGTTTTTTCTTTCAAGTCTTTTAAAGCTTCAGGGCCATTCTTGTATTCTAGGATTGCTTCTCTCATCTCAGAAACATCACTTGTAGCACGATAATTCCCATCAAGAATAACCTTATAAAGATCCAAATCCCTTAACATAATCGGTGCCTCGCAACTAGCTGCCTCTAAGATGGTCATGGGGAATAATTCATTATAACTTGGTAGCAAGAATAGATCTGCCATAGCGTAGAGCTCACGCATCCGCTCTGGCGAAACAATACCGGGGAAAATAAGATTTTCAGGTGGATTGTCCATAATCTTCTTATAGCGTTCATAACCATCTGTCATCCCACCAAATGAAAAACCACCAGCCCAGATAAAGGTAATTTCTGGTAATTCCTCAGCAAGACGGATAAAGTCATCAATCCCTTTTCGTTTCTGAACCTGACCTGCACCGACTACGACAAACTGATCTTTCGCTAAATCCATTTCCTTACGAAGTTGTGCAACTTGTTCGGCTGGCAATGGATGCCATTTTTCTTTGTTTACAAAATTTGGGATATAAGTCACTTTTTCACGCGGAATACCAGCTGCCACCAAATCCTCGATAAACATGGGATTGACCACGACCAAGTGTTCCATTCGGTTATAAAAAGAAAACACATAGCGTTTGATAATTCCCTTTAAGAAAAATGGAATCTTCAAACTCCCCTCAAGCGTATCAGGCAAGAAATGCACATAGCCAACTTTTCTCCCAGAGCGTTTCTTTTGAAATGTGGATAAATAATAAGGGAAATCAATGGTGTGAAAGTGGGTTACGTCTGCCTCTACAGGAAGATTCTCCGTAACAATCAACTGGTCTTTGGCATCACGGTGAAGGAGACTAACCAATTCTCTATAAGCTCCTGATACTCCTTGACCAGCCACTTTTTCACTTGAACTTAGCATATTAATACGCAATTTTTTGTTTTCCATATTACTCATTATACCATTTTATTTCAAGAAAATCAGTAAAAGAAAGAAGAGACCAGAGGAAAATGGAGGAGCTCCTCTCTTTTCCAATCGTCTCTCGTAATTTTCCAATCGATTACTTAATTCCTAGGGCGATACGCGCATAGCGACTCATTTTTTCAACCGTCCAGGCTGGATACCAGACCAATTTGACTTCGATATTGGTTACCTCAGGCACCTCTGTCATCGCATCGTGTATCTGGTCTGTTAAGAGGTCAGCCAGTGGGCAACCCATAGTTGTCAAGGTCATATCAATTTCCGTGTGACCTGTTTCACCATCAAAACGAATCTCGTAAATCAAACCTAGGTTGACAATATCAATCCCCAACTCAGGGTCGATGACCTCCTCCAAGGCAGTCAAAATACGAGTTTTAATCGTTTCAATTTGTTCTTCTGTATAAGTCATGTTATTCCTCACTCCTAGTCTTCAATAAAATCACGAAGGGGTTTGCTGCGACTTGGTTGGCGCAATTTTCTCAAAGCCTTGGCCTCGATCTGACGGATACGCTCACGAGTCACGTTAAAGACTTTCCCAACATCTTCAAGAGTACGCATTTTTCCATCGTCTAGTCCGAAACGCAAGCGCAAGACGTTTTCTTCACGATCTGTAAGAGTATCCAAGACTTCATCCAACTGCTCACGCAAAACGATTCGAGTTGTGTAGTCTACTGGATTTTCAATTACTTCGTCTTCGATAAAGTCCCCAAGATGGCTATCGTCCTCTTCACCAATCGGTGTTTCAAGTGATACTGGTTCTTGGGCGATTTTCAAGATTTCACGCACCTTGTCAGGTGTCATATCCATACGTTCGGCGATTTGTTCAGGTGTCGGATCTTGCCCCAATTCTTGAAGGAGATTACGCTGTTCACGGACAAGCTTGTTTATCGTTTCTACCATGTGGACAGGGATACGAATAGTACGGGCCTGGTCAGCGATGGCACGGGTAATCGCCTGACGAATCCACCAAGTTGCGTAAGTTGAAAACTTAAATCCTTTTGAATAGTCAAACTTGTCAACAGCCTTCATCAAGCCCATGTTTCCTTCTTGAATCAAATCCAGAAACTGCATGCCACGCCCTACGTAGCGCTTAGCAATCGAAACCACCAAACGAAGGTTGGCTTCTGCAAGACGTTGTTTGGCTTCGATATCACCTGCTTCAACAGCTAGGGCCAATTCCTTTTCTTCTTCGTTGGTCAAGAGAGGAACAACCCCGATTTCCTTCAAATACATACGGACTGGGTCATTAACCTTGGCAGAGGTTGAGCCAATCAAATCCTCATCACTGAGTTCTGGCTCTTCTTCTGCACTTAGCACACGCGCACTTGGATTTCCTTCGTTGTCTGTGATAGAAATTCCAGCATCCTGAATCCGTTGCAAAAGGTCCTCAATACCGTCTGCATCCAGAGTAAAAGGAATAACCAGACTTGAATTGATTTCGTCGTCTGTTGCTGTTCCTGTTTTTTTGTGGTTACGGATAAAGTCTGCTACTTGCACATCAAATGTCGTTACTTCTTTTTGTTTTGTTGCCATTATTACTCCATTCTTCTCTTTTGGGAAATCAATCGTTGCAATTCTTCCAAGGCTGTGTCTGTATCTCCTACATGACTAGCTTCCTGCACTTTCTTTTTAATTCTTAAGTTGTCCTTGCTGAGGAGGGCACGGTTTCGAGTCGCTTCGACTTCCGCTAGCTCTTGAGGCGACATCTCAGCTGGCAAATCCAGGCTAAGCACGTGGTACCAAGCATTTTCAACCTCAGGCGTCTGATGAGAAAGCTCCTCTGAGCCGATTTCTCCCTGCTCACTTAATAATTCGTAAAGAATCTGGAATTCTGGGGTATCAAAGATAAAATCTTCTCTTAATCTGTAGTCATTTAAAACAACTGGATTCTCAGCCATCCTATAGAGGAGATGAGCCTCTGCTCTCATAACTGCTGTTAGTTGTCGCGTTACAGGTAAACTAATCGCTACCGGAGCATGCTCCTCTTTGACCCTCTCCTGCCTTTGAACAATGCGACTTTCATTTACAATTTGCTCCACCTGCTGGTAATCAAAAGAAGGTAGATTATCCGCCAGAATGTGGATGTAGGAATTCTGGGCGGTGATAGACTTTTCTTTGGCGATTAGGGGCGCAATCTTTTCAATGAACTCGATTTGCGCCTGCAAATTATCACTATTTTCAGGTTTGAGTTGGTGAATATAGAACTCTATGGGACTGATCCGCGTCTTGGTTAAGAGGTAGGCCAGATCTTCAGCAGAATTCTTTTGTAAATACTCATCTGGATCCATGGCATCAGGTACTCGGACAACTTCCACTGAGAAATCTTTTAATTCTTCCAGAGCTTTGGCTGTTGCTGCCTGCCCTGCCTTATCACCATCATAACTAAGAACTATCTTTTTGGTGAAGCGTTTAAGGTGATCAACATGTTCCTTGCTCAGAGCTGTCCCCATGGAAGCCACAGCATTTTCTATACCAGCACGGTAGGCCGCGATAACATCCATGAAACCTTCCATCAGATAGAGTTCTGTGATCTTACCTGTTCCCTTTTTAGCCTTGTCCAAATGATACAATTCGTAACTCTTGTTAAAAATTGCAGTGGAACGACTATTTTTGTACTTGGCACTCTGATTATCGACTTCTTGCCAAATACGACCTGAAAAGGCAATGACCTGCCCCTTGTCGTTGGTCAAAGGGAAGACAATACGTCCGAAAAAGGTATCAAAAAACTGATTGTCATCTGACAAATAAAACAAACCAGAATCCAACAAATCCTTTTCTTCAAACTTGCCAGATAAACGTTGATAGAGATAGGTTCTCTCTGCTGGAGCTAGTCCAATCTGGAAGTGCTTCAGAACATCGTCTGTCAATCCGCGTTTGTAGAGATAAGCCCTTGCTTCTTCTCCCATCTTTGTCGTCATGAGGATGGCATGGTAAAAACGGGCAGCTTCTTCATGCATATCATATAGAGCTTGATGAGGGGAAGCTTGTTGGGGACGAGACTGAACAGGAATAGCTAGTTGAATACCGACGCGATCACCTAAGAGCTGAACGGCTTCCATGAAGGACACACCTTGGTATTCTTCGATGAACTTAAAAACATCTCCTGAGCGCCCACAGCCAAAACAGTGATAAAACTGCTTGTCTTCCACAACGTTGAAAGAGGGGGTCTTTTCACCATGAAAAGGACAGAGCCCTAAATAGTTCCGTCCAGCCTTCTGTAAAGAAATCACATCACCTATGACTTCCACAATGTTGGCATTGTTTTTGATTTCTTCAATGACTTGCTTGTCAACCATACGCAATACCTCCATTTTATCATAGTTTCACGTAAACTAGTATAGCTTATTTCTGAAAAAAAGTAAACCATTTCATACGCTTTCCGTAATTCTCTTTACCTTATTTTTCTTGATAGAAAGGGAAGATAAAAAACTCAGAAACACTTCCATGTTTCTAAGTTTCTCTTCTCTATTTTTTGATGATTACTTAACTCATCTATTCAAATAATTGATAGTAGTCTGAAATTTTCATCTTAGCTTTTTCTTCTTTATTGAGGTCTTGGATGATACGGCCTTCCTTCATGACTATCAGACGATTTCCATACTTCAGTGCATCCTCCATATGGTGGGTAATCATCAAGGCTGTTAGATGATCCTTGCTGACAAAGTCATCTGTTAACTCCATCAAAGCAACACTGGTCTTTGGGTCGAGAGCTGCTGTGTGTTCATCCAACAAGAGCAACTCTGGTCGCTTCAAGGTTGCCATCAAGAGACTCAAGGCCTGACGTTGTCCACCTGAAAGAAACTCAATCGGAGTGTCGAGATGTTTCTCAAGACCATTTCCCACTTTTTCAATAGTAGCCTGAAACTCTTCCCTATGGCTTGAAAGTCTCCTAGGAAGGAGTCCTCTCTTCTCACCACGAAACTTGGCAATCAAGAGATTTTCCGCCACCGTCATACGGGGAGCCGTACCCATCTTAGGATCCTGAAAGACACGAGACAAGTACTTAGCTCGCTTTTCAGGTGAAAAATGCGTCACATCTTCCCCCATGATACGGATACTTCCACTTGTTAAGGGTAAAGTACCTGCAATAGTGTTAAAAAGCGTTGACTTCCCTGCTCCATTTCCACCTAGAATGGTAATGAAATCATGTTCGAAAATTTCAAGAGAAACATCATTCAGTATGATTTTTTCCTCGTCATAGCCATTCGTGATGACTTTGGTGGCATTTTTTAATTCTACAATTGCTGTCATTTGCTAAACTTGACTCCTTTCAGGTATTTGCTTTTGAAGGTTGGAATCATAAGGCAAACTGCCAAAATCAAGGCACTGTACAAACGAAGATAACTTGTATTAAACCCAAGAGCAATCACTCCCCAAACAAGGAACTGATAAGCAATAGACCCTACAACGATGGTCATGAGTCGCTCTGCCAAGGTCAAACTTTTGAATAAAACCTCACCAATAATCAAGCTAGCAAGCCCTACGACGATTACTCCAATTCCTCGTGAAACATCCGCGTATCCTTCTTGTTGAGCAATTAAGGCCCCTGCAAGCGCGATAATCCCATTTGAGAGAACCAAGCCCATGAGTTCCATACGTCCCGTATTGATACCAAAGCTACGAGCCATATCAGGATTATCACCTGTAGCGATGTAGGCTTGACCTAATTTAGTATCAAGGAAAAAGAGCATAAGGCCAATAACAAGAGCTACAAAGATTAGTCCAGTCAGGAGTTGGTTAAGGTCCGAATCAAAAGGTAAGACATCCTGAATTTGCTTGGTTCCAAGAAGCCCCAGATTGGCACGTCCCATAATCATGAGCATGATGGAATGGCAGGAAGTCATAACCAGAATCCCTGACAAGAGGGTTGGGATTTTTCCTTTAGTATACAAAAGACCCGTCGCCATTCCAGCTAGACAGCCCGCTCCTAATGCGGCTAGGGTTGCTAAAAATGGGTTGACTCCCTGTGTTATCAAGGTTACAGCTACTGCTCCCCCAAGAGGAAAAGAACCTTCAGTAGTCATATCTGGAAAATTCAAAATTCGGAAAGTCATAAAGATTCCCAAACCTAGAATCGCCCAGACCATCCCCTGTGAAATAATGGATACTATCATAATCTTTCACTCATTTCTTTCTTTAGTAAAAATGGGAGGAGATGTCCCCAACTCCTCCTTTATCTTTATTCAATCACTTGTCCTGCTGCTTTTAGAACGGACTCAGGAATGGTGATACCAAGTTCCTGCGCTAGTTTTTTGTTAATCACTGACTTACCAGTTGAGAAGACATTAACTGGCGTATCAGCTGGTTTTTCACCTTTCAAAACTTTGGCAATCATTTTACCAGTAGCCACTCCAAGATCGTGTTGGTCAACTACTACAGATGCTAATCCACCTGCTTCTACCATGGCAGTAGCGCTTGGGTAGATTGGCTTTTTAGCTGTTTGGTTACTTGAAACAACTGTTGAGAATGCTGATGCGATGGTGTTGTCAATTGGAACCCAGATTGCATCGACCTTGCTTGTCATAACATTGACTGTTGAAGCAATTTCATTGGTTGATGGAACGGCAAATGTTTCGACTGTCAAACCTGCTTTTTCAGCATAAGCCTTGAATTCTTCTACCTGTGTTTTTGAGTTATCTTCGCTACTTGAGTAAAGAGCGCCGATTGTTTTGACATTTGGTGTCAAAGTTTTAATCAATTCCACTTGCTGCTCAGCTGGGTTGTGGTCTGACACCCCTGTGATATTGCCACCTGGTTTTTTCAAATCTTTGACCAAGTTAGCACCGATTGGGTCTGTAATAGCAGCCATGATAACTGGTAGGTCTTTCGTAGCACTAGCGAGTCCTTGAGCCGCTGGTGTCGCAATCCCAACAACAACGTCATTTCCATTTGCTACTAACTGTTTACTCATGGTTGAAACCTTGCTCTGATCCCCTTCAGAGTTCATAAAGTCGATTTTCACTTGGTCACCTTTATAGCCTTCTTCAGCTAATCCATCTTGAATCCCTTGGTAAATCAAGTCCAAGGATGGGTGACTAACAAATTGAAGGACACCAACCTTAGCAACCTTTTGCTCTTCCTTAGCTACTGGCTTGTTCATAGATGAATAAATCAAGCTAGCCACTACCAATACTGCTAATCCAGCGACAATTCCAATCAAACGTTTATTTTTCATTTTTCTTTCTCCTTAATTCTTTTACCTTAACTTTTTAAATCACATCATCAAGTGATGCCATCGTTTAAATTCCAATATCTTTCCTCCCCATAGAAAAAGTCCTCACACAAAAAACTTGTGTGAGGACGTCGATGCGCGGTGCCACCTCAATTATAGGGAATATCCCTATCGCTCTTTCTCGCAATAACGAGTTGCACTGTAAGGTGTGCTCACCGAATTTTTATGATTTCAGATTCTTAAGTACATTCAGCCCAATTTCGTCACTTTCATCTATCTGTTTCCACCAACCACAGACTCTCTAAAAAACTTCAATGATTACTTTCTGAATGTTTAAATTATACCATTTTTCAACTACTTGTCAAGCTTATTTTTAGAATTTTTTAAACAATTCAAAAACTTCCCCTTGAAAAAAGAGGAAGTTTGTAGAATATCAGCCTGAATTACGCAAACCTGTTGCAATTCCGTTGATAGTTGTATGGATCAGTTTTTCTTCGTCTGCCGACAATTCGCCGCGACGTTGACGTTTGATCAACTCCAACTGGATGTAGTTAAGGATATTAAAGTAAGGCATACGATAGTTTAAACTGTCTTTAAGGTAAGAGTTTTCTGCCAAGAGTTCGTCATAACCTTCGATAGCTAAAATAACGTCCTTAGTCAACTGCCATTCATCTAAAATAGTGTAGTAGATAGCTTGTACTTCTTCGTCTTCACAGAGCTTGGCATATTCAAAAGCAATGTTCATATTAGACTTAGACAAGACCATGTCCACATTAGAGAGCAGAGATTGGAAGAAAGGCCAGTTTTGGTACATGTCACGGAGGATCTCAATATTATCAGGATCTTGATCAATAAACTCTTTGAAGCTTGATCCCACTCCGTACCATCCAGGGAACATGACACGGCTTTGTGACCATGAGAAGACCCAAGGAATGGCACGCAAACCGCCAATTTCAGTGATGGTCTTACGAGCTGCTGGACGCGAACCGATATTGAAGCTTGAAATAGCCTTGATTGGACTTGATTCAAAGAAATAGTCATAGAAATGTTCATTTCCAAAGACCAAATCACGGTAGATATCGTAGCTACGGTCCACTACTTGATCCATGATAGCTTCGTAACGATTTGATGTATTGGTATCACTCTTCTTCTTGGTAATCATACGGTTAATGGCTGCAGAAACCAACATTTCAAGGTTATAATAGGCAGCATCTTTGTTTCCGTATTTGTTTCCAATCACTTCTCCCTGCTCAGTCAGACGAATACGGTCCTTGATAGACTTGAGCGGTTGAGATGTGATGGCTTCATAAGTTGGACCACCACCACGACCCACAGTACCACCACGACCGTGGAAGAAGGTTACTTTAACGCCAAATTCATCACCGATAGCAGTTAGTTGTTGTTGCGCCTTGTAGAGGGTCCAACATGATGACAGGTAACCACCGTCCTTGTTACTATCAGAATAGCCAAGCATGATTTCTTGGTAGTTGTCTTTTGAAGCAATCCATTTTTTAGCCAAAGGAAGAGAGAAATATCTTCTCATAGTCTCTTCTGAGTGATCTAAGTCCTCGATCGTTTCAAAGAGGGGAACAATCTGAACGCGGGCTTTTTGAGCATCTACCAAGCCGACTTCCTTGAGCATGATGGCTAGTTCGAGCATATCAGACACGCTAGTTGCATGAGAAATGATGGTTTGACGAATGACGTTTTCACCCAGTTTATCCTTCAACTTGCGAGCAGCTTTAAAGATAGAGAGTTCTTTTTCAAGCAGTTCTGACTTTTCAGCATGAGTCGCTGAGAGGATACGAGGGTCTTCTTCCAACTCTTTTAAGAGGAGGGCGCATTTTTCGTCTTCAGACAGATCGCTATAGTGGTCGTTGATGCCAGCAGATGCTAGTAATTCAGCCACACAAGCTTCATGAACACTAGAATCTTGGCGCATATCGATAGAGGCAAGATAGAAGCCAAAGATTTCAACGGCTTGCATCAACTCAACAAATTCTCCTGAAATCAGGTATTCACCTTTGTTCTCTAATAGAGAGTCACGAATAGCCAACAAATCTTGATAGAATTCGTCTGCAGTGGCATACCTAGGTTGAATATCCTTATCTTCAATCAAATAAGCCTTGGTTGCCTGCATCTTGGCTTGGATGTCAAAGAGTGCTCTACGATAGAGTTCTTTTTCACGATAAATCGAGTTGTCCTGAGACTTCAGCGCCATCTCACGGACCTTGTCGCTGACATTTACGATGCTGGTTGAAAGTGAAAATTCACGATAAAGATTGTAAATCTTTTCATCATAGTAGTTCATGATAACTTCGCACTGAGTCAAGGCTGATTTGTTTAGAGTTTCCGCTGTTACGAAAGGATTTCCATCACGGTCTCCTCCGATCCACATCCCCATTGTAATTGGTTTTGGATGCTGAAGCTCGATACCTTGTTCTTTAGCTAATTTTTTATACTCAGCTGTCAAACGTGGCACAGCATTCAGGAAGGAACTTTGATAGTACTCCATCACGTTCGTGATTTCGTTAGTTACTTTCAACTTCTTCTCACGAATCATGTCCGTTTGCATGATAATTTCAATGTAACGACGGAGATCCATGTTCCATTTTTCTTTATTAATCAAGCCGAGTTTGACATCACGGTACTTACGTAAGAGAGTGTGGATATGGTTGGTCAAATCCAGCATACTCTTACGTTGTACTTGCGTTGGATGGGCAGTTAAGACAGGAACCACATTTAACTTTTCTAAAATTTCAGCTGCATTTTCTTTCTCAGCTACCATTTTAATTGTTGTAGATAGTTTTCCTAGATAGTCTTGATTCAGATTATTTTGGTGATTGATCTCATAGGCTAAGTCCACATCCTCAGAGATATTAATCAAAAGTGGAAGAATGGAGAAATAGCGAGAAATGTAAATCATTTCTTCATTTGAAAGGCTGGTCACTAGGTCATTGAGCCCTTGATAATTCTCACTTGTTGATAATTCTTTCAACTGGATAATCTTTTCAAAGGTTTCTGGTGCCAGCATATTTTTTGTGATATCTTCTAACAGCTCAGTCAAAATCAAGACTTCTTCTTGGACGACGGCTTTATTTCTATAGTTTTCTAATTTTTGAAGAGACATATACTTTCCTTTCCATACAACCCTTACAACATCTCAGAGGTTTGACTTTCATATTCTCTGATAAGTTTGGCACGTTTTTCACTAGCATCGATATTTAATACAAAGGCAATGGCTACAGATAAGACTAGGAGACTATTTCCCCCTTGTGAAAGGAAGGGGAAGGTTACCCCTGTAGAAGGAATCAACCCTGAAATCCCACCAATATTGACAAAGACCTGAACCAGAATCATCCCCCCGACACCGATAGCAACCATAGAGTTAAAGGGATCCTTAGCTCGAATACCAACTAGAATGATTCGCAAAATCAAGAAGAAAAGGAGTGCCAAAATCATGCTCGCTCCTACAAATCCAAACTCCTCGATGACAATCGAAAAGACGAAATCTGTGTGAGCTTCTGGCAAATAACCACGCTTTTCGATGGAATTTCCTAATCCAAGTCCAAACCAGCCACCATTCACCATGGCATAGTAAGAATTTGCAAGCTGGTGTCCTGCGCCTGCCAAGTCATTAAAAGGATTAAAGAAGGCACTGAAACGTTTGGCAACGTAACCAAATACCGGAATTTGAGAAAACTTTTCAACCCCAACAAAGCGAATGACAGACAAGACTAGAATCGAACTACCTGCCAAAAGAGCTAGGAAAGTTGAAAACCAACGGTAGGCAATCCCACTGACTGTATACATAATCAGTGATACCATCACCAAGATAGTCGCATTTCCCAAATCTGGGAAAATTCCCAAACTACCTATCAAAATCAACAAAACAAAACGCCAGTCATTAAAAGCACGAGGTAGCCATTGATTCTGGGTCAAGACTTGGAAATCATAGACCGCTATCTCATCTTGTTGCTTTGAAAATCGATGGGCTAGGTACCAAATAATGATAATCTTTAGGTACTCTGCGGGTTGAATCGTCACTGGCCCTACAGAAATCCAACCATAGGCACCATTGATTGGGGTACCAATTAACCGCGCCAAAGCCAAGAGAATCATCTCCACAAACATAACGATAAAAATCAAGCGTTCATTTCTTAAAAAATTAAGTTTCAGTTTATAAATTAAGGCAATCAAAAACAAACTGATTATCCAAAACATTCCTTGGTTTCGAGCTAACTGAAGAGCGCTCTTCCCTTCTTGAATCAAGGTAGCACTCGTTGTTGAGTAAACGACGATTAGACCCAAAATCGATAAAAGGAAATAAGGAATCAAAATGGAATAATTCAATAGGTGCCTTTTACTAATTTTCATATGTCACCATTCTAATAGGAACAGAGACAACTGTTCCCAATTCCGTTTTATTTTCTAGTTTTGATTGCTATTATACCATTTTTTCAGAAAGAAAAAAACTCTTATCCTCCAATCCTTCGAATTTTGCTATTTGGACGAAACTGATTGCTAAAAAATACAAACTTCAAGACAAAGTTTGTATTTTTCTTTTTTATTCTGCTGATGAGCTGCTGCTTGAACTTGAGCTTGAGTCTCCACTTCCAATATATTGAGCAAAAATACTCTGGAAAGCAGGGTCTTTTATTTTAATATTTGCTGCTTGGAATTCTTTTCCGATGACACTCTGAACGAAGGAAGCATCGTTTTGTTTCTGTGTCAAAATGACGGTTTTTAATTTTTCTTTGTAATCATCTAGATTTGATGATTTTTCTGTTTTCTTGGTTACTTTGATGATGTAGAATTGGCTACTATAAGCTTGGGTACCAGTTGCTCTAATCACGTCAGACACCCCATTCACATCCAAGGCAAAGGCAGCCTTCTTGACTTGTTCTGGAAGTTCTGTAGATGCCGAGTCAAAAGTGATTTCGCCACCATTTTCTTTTGTCTTGTCATCGTTTGAATTGTCTTTAGCCAACTGGGCAAAGTCAGCTCCCTCGGCTTTTGCTTTTTCGAGCACTTCTTTTGCCTTGTCTTCATTATCCATACGGATGATTTGTGCTGTCACATCGGGTGTGTAAGCTTCGAAAGCTTTTTGGTAAGCTTCGTCAGTCAATTCATTTTCTGCTGCTTTCTTAACTGCCAATTCAACTAATTTGCTGGTGCGAATTTGAGCTTTACGAGTCTCAGGAGTCATCCCCGCACGTGAGAGAACATTTTGATAACTGTCACCGTATTTCTTCTGCTCTTCGGCAACAGCATCATCTACTTCTTGTTCAGTCACTTCAGACCCATATTGCTTTTCAAATACTTTTTCTATCGTCATATTGAGCAAGACTTGTTGTGCAGTTGGGTTGTTTTTGGCTTGTTCATAAAATTGGTGTTCAGTGATAACATCACCCTTCATACTGATGAGGTCAGCTCCTTCAGAACTTTTTGAACAAGCAGCCAAAGTCGCTACAGATAATAAGGTAATGGCTCCTGCCAATAGTTTTTTCTTCATGTTTACTCCTTTTTCTAAAAACGGTCGAAAATTTCTCTAGACCGACTCAATCATTATACCATATTTTATAGCAGATAACTTAAATAAGACTAAAAATAGTAGCTTTTAAATTTTTAACGATTCAATTTTTGTCATTCCAAAAAGAACCTGAACAATCGTTCAAGTCCTTTGTTTGTCTTGTATTATTTTTTAGTGACGTCCTTTGTAAGTCAAGCCTGCTAGACCAAGACTTGCAAGAAGGAAGCCTGCAAATCCAAGAATTGAATTTTGTTCGCCAGTGTTTGGTAAAGCTGTAGTTTCGGTTTTCGAAACAGGTTTGTCAGCTTTAGTGTTTGAATCTTGCCCAACAGGATTTATAGGAGCTGTTGGAGCGTTATTTAAACCAGTTTGTGGTTTGATCTCTGGCTTAACTTCTGGTTTTGAAGTCTCTGAAGGTTTAGTTTCTGGCTTAACTTCTGGTTTCGGTGTCTCTGAAGGTTTAGGTACCGGTTTTACTTCTGGTTTTGGAGTTTCTGAAGGATTAGTTTCCGGCTTAACTTCTGGTTTCGGAGTTTCTGAAGGGTTAGGCTCAGGTGTTACTTCTGGTTTTGGAGTTTCTGAAGGTTTAGTTTCCGGTTTCACCTCTGGTTTCGGAGTTTCTGAAGGTCTCGTTTCCGGTTTTACTTCTGGTTTTGGAGTTTCTGAAGGTTTAGTTTCCGGTTTAACTTCTGGTTTTGGTGTTTCTGAAGGTTTAGTTTCCGGTTTTACTTCTGGTTTTGGTGTTTCTGAAGGTTTGGTCTCTGGCTTAACTTCTGGTTTCGGAGTTGGTGCTGGTGCTGGATCTTTTTGACCTTGACCTTGTTGACCTTGGTCTGGCTTAGCTGGATCTTGTCCTTGTCCTTGGTCCGGTTTTGGTGTTGGTGCTGGATCTAACTTCTTATATTTAAGATACATATAGTTATATCCATCCACGAAACCAGAATATGTACTTAATGTATCATAATCCATGTTATAGCCAGGTAGCCACTCAAAACGTGAAACTACCTCGTGACCTTCAATATCTTTATAGATATTAACCGTTTCGCCAGGGTTTAAAACCCCAAATTCTGACGGAGCAACCTTTTCTCCTGATTCTCCGATGTAATCAATACGGTATTTTAACGGTTTCTGCTGCTCTTCCGCTTTTACAATAGAAACCCCAAAAACAGGGTTATTGGTCAAAGCTGGCGCAACAACGCCAAGAGCTGCAACGGAAAGCAAAGAAATACCAAGTTTGGTTACTTTATTCGTTTTCATCATTTCCTCCTTAGGAATGTAAAATTACTTTTTAAGGTATGCAAATACTACAAAAAGCCTAATTTTTTGATTTAGTATTTCGTAAAGTTCTCCTCAACCACTTGAGTGACAAGGGTTTTGGTGTATCGCGTAACGACCGTTAAACGATACACTTAAAAAACAAAAAATACCAATCCAACACAGGCTCAAAACCTTGTTAAATTCGTATTTTCTGAAATATTCACATTATTATTCTGAATGTTTCTCTAAACGGTCGTTAATCGAAACAAATTTACACTCTCATTGTAGCATTTTGTCTTGTTTTTAGCAAGAATTTTGCGAAACTTTTTTGCGATTATTCGCCACATCGTTGCGTTCCAAGACTTTATAGATAGTTGAGGTCGAAATTCGTTCTGCTTTTGCAATTTTTCTTATGCTTAATCCACCTGCCAAATACTGCTGAATAATTCTCTTCTCCTTCTCTTTCGAAATTCGCTTAGCACCTAGTTTGACACCTTTTTCCTTAGCTTTACGAAGACCTTCACGGGTACGAAATCGCAAGTTTTCCAGCTCACTTTCTGCCACAAATCCTAAAATCATACAAAGTAACCTACCAATGAGCGAATCGGTTTCCAGCTTTTCATACAGGCTGATGAGCTGGATTTGATGTTCGTTGAGCTGCTCGATTATTTTCAGCAATTTAAACATGGAGCGGGTGAGCCTATCAAGCTTGTAGATGGTGAAAGTGACTTGCATTCCTTTTTTCGAAAGCGTTTGAGCCAATTTTAGAGCCTTTTCGAGCTCTGAGCGTGCATTATTTGAACCAGATTCACACTCGATAAAAAGCTGGTCACAATGCTTGAGAGCTTCGATTTGCACCTCTAAGCCCAAATCTTGCTTATGGGTTGAAACGCGTGCATAGCCGATATTGATGATGTTTTGAGACATAAAAATCCTCCTGTTACTTGATACAGGAGGATTGTACTATTTTTTTATTTATTTCATTTCTGGCAAAGTTACATTTTCCACATTCTTTCGTAGCATGAGAATCCCATCCCCGAGCGGAACTAGAGTTGCTGTTAGACCTGGATTGTCTAAAGTTGCGTCGAAAAGTCTTTGCAAACCACGGTAAATGGTTCGTTGACCACGGCGGACTTCCGTGATGTCCTTGGCAACATCTCCTCCTTGGAAAATATCATCCAAGACCACTACTCCACCGACTTCCAAGTGCTTGAGGATTTCAGGCAGAAAGACGATGTATTTGGACTTGGCCGAATCCATAAAGACAAAATCATAGGTTTCTGTCAAGGTTGATAGGACATCGACTGCGTCCCCCTCTAAAAGAGTGATTTGCTTACGACTGTCAAACTGGGCAAAGTTTTCCTTGGCAAAGCCTATCATCTCAGGATTACGGTCAATGGTTGTAATCTTGGCATCTGGCGCATGTTCCGCCATCAAGAGTGCTGAAAAACCAATTGCCGTCCCAATTTCCAAAATGTTCTTGGGTTGCATAGTTTCCATGAGAAATCGAAAATACGCGACCGTTTCATGGGGAATAATGGGAATGTTTTCCTTACGAGCGAAGGTCTCCAATTCTTTCAGGGAGCCTGTCACCTGCTTTTGACGCTGGCGCATGAGTTCTACGATGTCTTCCTTGACGACGGGACGACGCATGTTATGGTTGGCATTTTTACTGTAAGACTCTACCATCTTAAGCCAATCCCAATTTTTCAACAAGGGCTTCAAACTCGTTCAAGCGGCGTTCAAAGACTGCAAAGGCATCGTTGAGATAGTCTTCCTTCTCCATATCCACTCCCGCTTTTCTCATAACATTGAGCGGATAGTCTGACTTACCTGCCTTGAGGTAGTCGATATAGCGGTCACGGTCTTCTTGACTACCATGAACAATCTTTTCAGCCAAGGCTGAAGCGGCTGCAAAACCAGTTGAATACTGATAAACATAGTAGTTATAGTAGAAGTGTGGAATGCGTGCCCACTCGTATTGGATCTGAGGATTTTCTTCCTTGCTGAGTCCATAGTACTCTTGGTTCAGGTCCGCATAGAGCTTATTGAGGAAATCACTTGTCAAGACTTCTCCATTTTGGTCTGCTTGGTGGATGGCGTGTTCAAACTCAGCGAATTGAGTTTGACGGAAGACCGTTCCACGGAAACCATCCAAAAAGTTATTGAGGATAGCAAAGCGAGTTGCATCGTCTTCTACTTCTTCCAACAATTTCTCTGTCAAGATATTTTCGTTTGTGGTTGAGGCAATCTCCGCCAAGAAGATAGAATAATCCCCGTAAACATAAGGTTGGGTTTCACGAGTATAGCTTGAATGCATACTGTGACCTGTTTCATGGACAAGAGTAAAGAGATTGTCTAGATTGTCCTGCCAGTTGAGAAGCATAAAGGCATTTGTATCATAAGAACCACCAGAGTAGGCACCAGAACGCTTGCCTTGGTTTTCATAGACATCAATCCAACGCTCACTGAAGGCACGTTTGACGCGACTCAAGTAATCGTCACCAAGAACTGCCAAGGCTTCTTCTGCTTTTTTCAAGGCTTCCTCATAAGTAAAGCTGTATTCTACTGAAGACAGTGGTGTGTAAACATCGTACATCTTGAGATCAGAAATACCCAAGATTTTAGAACGAAGTTCTAGGTAACGATGCAAGAGCGGCAAATGCTTGCGAACTGCTGCTACTAGATTGTCATAGACACTTTCTGGAACAAAATTTGCTGCGAGGGCTGCATGGCGAGCACTCTTATAGTTGCGAACTTTGGCACGGTAGTTTTGCACCTTAACATTTGTCTGCAAGGTCTTAGCATAAGTGTGTTGGAATTGCTCGTAAGTCGCATAAAGGGCTTCATAGGCACCACGACGCACTTCACGGTTTTTAGACTCCATCAAACGGATGTAAGTACCGTGTGAGAGTTGCACTTCCTTGCCTTCGTCATCAAGCACGTATGGGAAGCTAATATCCGCATTGTCCAAAATAGCGAAGGTTTCACTAGCAGCGCCAAAGATTTCTCCTGATCCAGCAAGCAATTCTTCCTCACGTTGCGAAAGAACATGATCTTTCTTCTGCAAGAGCTTGTCAAAAAAGTGCTTGTAAACTTGGAGTTTTGGTTGAGCTTCTAGAAAGGCCGCATACTGCTCTTCGCTAATCTCCATAAACTCAGGTTCATAGAATGCAAAGGCTTGTTCTAACTGACTGTATAGGGTCATTGCCTTAGCATAATACTCTTGATACTTGGCTTCACGCGTGTCCTGGTCATTTTTCATATGTGCATAGACATAAAGCTTTTCAACTTGGCGTTCCAAGTCAAGTGAGAATTCTGTGATCTCAAGCAAACTGTCTGCGCTATCCAAGAGATGCCCCTCATACTGGGACGCTGTTTGTACTTTTTCAGTTAAATCTTTCAAGGCTTCTTCCCAAGCCTGGTCTGTTGGGTAGATTGTCGAAAGATCCCATGTATCTTTTTCATTTATTTCATGTCGTTGTAATACCATAAGATTCCTCCATCCTTTCTATTTTACCACATTTTTTGAGAAATATAAGTGATAAAAGGCTGGTGGATAGAGCTTTTGGAGATTATTTTTCGGATTTTTTTGATAGTAAGCCTGAAAATTTCTATAATAGCTAGTCAAATCCGTTTCAATCTGCAAAAAATCTCCTGATTCTATCGGTCTGACCTGGGGATACCAGTCGTCTAGTTGACGGTTTAATAGATTGTCTCCTTGATGATAGGCCTCCTCCTGCTTCTTCATCCAGTAGGGCGTTTGGTAGTACAACTGCTGGCGAATGTAGTGACAAATAGTGGAATCTTGCACAACTGCAAAACGAGACAGTTTTTGTTTTTGATAAGGAAATCGTAGAATTTCCAAGAGATTTCCTTGGCCATAGGGAAATGCCTTGACCTGAAAATGAACCTTGCCACGTAGGTCCTGATGTAAAAGGTATTTGAGTCTCAAAACTTGCTTTTTGAGATCTAGTTCCCAAACATAAAATCCCATATTTTTACTAAAATAGAGAAATCCCCTTTGCAGTTGAGTAAGTCGCTCTTTTAACCAGAGTTTTTCTCCCAGTAGCCAGATAACTTGGTAGCCCTGACTACGGTAGCCTTGACTTCTGTCGCCTAAAAGCTTTTGAGACAAGGGACTGCACTGAACCTCCAGAGCTAGTTTCCCATTGACGAGAACATCCGCTATCTGTTGAATCTCGGGCAGACTATATTCTAAGGCGACCTGATTGTCCTTCTTGGCCCAATGATAAAGGGCCTCTTTGTTGCCTAAGTGTTCTGGACTTTCATTTTCAAAAATGGCAATACAATCTCTTAACCTTTCATGGGCAAAGTGCGTTCGAATACTCTGTCCTTGGCGTAATCGTAGTCCGCCCCCACAGGCTGGACAAGTATAAGCTTGCTTGGTCACATCTTTTTCGAGGGCATTCACCAAATTTCCCTTGGCATCTCTGGCTACAAACATGGTCTACCTCCTTTTCTCATTTATTCGAAAAAGAAGCAAAAAAGACTGGAATCCAGTCTTTCATGATATTATTTCTTATCTTTTTTGTCTCTTAGAATATTTTTTTAGCATGGGAATGAGATTGGGAATCTGCTCACTTCTAATGACCAGCACGCCGTATTCCTGGCAGCGATTGGCATAAACAGGATTGATTTTCCCCGTACAGACAATTAGCTTGAGGCAACTCTCCCCAGCAAAATGATTGGCATAGACTTCAAGCTCATTGATGGCTTCGACTGATAAATCGGTCATTTTGCAAGAGATGAAGGTAATCGAGCGTCCCTTTCTCAGAATGACATCAATCTCATTTTGAACATTGTCTGCCTCTGGAAAGATACCATTCCAATCAATCTCACCACCTATCATGCACTCATCAAACAGCTGAGATTCCAGCGCCAAGAGATAGAGATATACCTCTAAAATATGCCCCTTGTTGCGACAAAAAACTTGAGCTTCTTGACTTGGAAAGCTGTATGCTACTCGTTTCTTGTCTTCGCTTTCAATACAAAGCATCCCCGCTTCCACTAGTAAGGGGATAAGGGATTCTGGATAGCGATAATACTTGCCGTTGTTTTCCAGTATCTTTTCAGTTTCAGCATGCAGATCATTGGTCTTAGCTAGAGAGAAAAATTGGGTCACTTGGTACCAGTGGGGGGGATTGGAAATGGCAGAGCTGGCTAATTTTTTGATGGCTGAAATTTCTTGAACTGAGTGGATAGGGCGTTTTGATTTGAGCATTTTTCCACCACGCAAGGCTATCAACTCTTGGATGCTTAGGGTAGGAATGTCCAAGTCTTCTTTTTCCAACTGACCAGCTACCCACTTGTATTGTTTTCCCCGCTCGACATCCATGGCAACGATGGGGAGATCCCGATCCAAGCCGTATTGATAGAGAGATAAGGCTAGTAGCGAATCCCCGCCAAAAACATCAAGAAGAACCTGGTCATACTCGGCCAAGCAATAATCTAACTGGTTTGCTAGTTGTTCTAAGGATAACTGACGAAAGGTCACTCGTTGGATATGAGGGACTTCATCCAGGATAAAATGACGGAGAGAGAGTCTCTCTTCATTGCTTATTTTCGTCAAAGATAGAAAAAGAATCTCGTCACAATCACTGATAAAGGCTTGGTAGACATTCTTTTCCAATACATGCCGATCATACAATTCCACCAAAAGACTCGTCATTCGACCACCTCCATCATAAAGACTTTCTTGCGCTGAGAGTATCAGCAATACAGCCCTACTGCTCAGATTTCCTACTTCTAGTATAGCATAAAATCCTGCTCCCCCCAATCAACCAACGCAAACAAAAACGAATAGAAACCTTGCAAAGTGGTTTCTATTCGCTGGTATAGGTTTGGTTTACTTGATTTTCTTGGCTAGCATAGTCGCAAAGCGTAGTTGAATGCGATTACCATTTTCATCACGACGGTGCAGATGTCCTGGGTTTTCATTGTACTTAATCAATTCCCAATCCTTGTAGTAGTTCGCCAACTCCCCTTCTTTAAAGGTGAATGGGAAGTTAACCGAGCAAGGATAATCCTCCGTATCCATGGCACAGACGATAAGGTTGTAACCACCGACCGTGGTGTGCTCCTGCATATTCTGGATAATAGCTGGAATGCGGTCCGCTTGTAGGAACATCAGAACAACAGTTGATACGATAAAATCATAGTCTTGGCTAATGCTGGCTGAATTGATATCATAAAGTCCGACAGGCATGTCTAGATCCTCTTGCTCTACGATGCTTTGCAAGATCTCAAGGGACAATTCATTTTGATCCACAGCTGTCACATCAAAACCATTCTGTGCAAGAAAGAGAGAGTTACGGCCCTGACCACAACCCAAATCCAAGGCTCTTCCTGGTTTTACCGTTTGCATGGCTTCTAGGACCTCTGAATGGACTGGATTAGTATTGTATTTCTTAGGGAAATACTCCTCAGGTTTACAATAAAATTCCAAGTACCATTCTACATCGTCTGTTGCGGCCTCTACTCGGTGCCAGGCTTGCGGTTGCGCCATAGGGTTGTCTGCACCTGCCTCAAAGAGGTGTTCAGCTAGAACTTCGCCATCTTCGGTTAATTCAATAAACTTGAGTGCCCCCTTCAAGACAGTAATTTCCCCCCAAGTCCCGACCTTGGTATTGTGTTTCTGCTGGACAATTTCTGGCATGGTCTGTTTATTCCATAAGGGCATTCGTTTATAGGCAATTAGTTTTTCCATTATTATTCCTCTTCTTATCGCTGGTTCACAGCTTTCATCACACGCGCGATGTCGCGGTTTTGTTCACGTCGCTTGATCGACTCCCGTTTGTCATAGTCATGTTTCCCTTTAGCAAGTCCTAAAAGGAGTTTAGCATAACCATCTTTGAGATAGACTTTGAGGGGAACAAGAGTCATCCCTGTCCCTTTGGTCTCTTGTTCCAATTTTTGAATTTGCTTCTTATGGAGCAGGAGTTTACGACGGCGTTCAGGTTCCTGGTTCCAGATATTCCCCTCTTCGTAAGGGGCGATATGAACATTGCTCAGCCAGACTTCCCCATTTTTTACTTGGGCAAAGCCGTCCTTGAGATTGATTCGAGCTGCTCGAACGCTCTTGATTTCCGTTCCAGTCAGGACCATTCCTGCTTCAAGCGTATCTACGATTGTATAGTCGTGGTGCGCCTTTTTATTTTGTGCGACGACCTTTCCCTCGCCCTTTGCCATGCTTGGCTCCTTTCTTAGCTACTTCTTTGTAAAAAGGTTTCTTGCCTTTTTTCTTTTTATCTTTTTGTGAATGCTTGTGCTTATCATTTGAGCGCCCTGATTTTCTCTTATCTTCCTTCTTGTCCGAACGACGATTTGAACCACGACCTCTGTCACTGCGATTAGACTGTTTCAAGCCTTTTTCAATGACATCAAATTCACTTGGAATATAAGAGAAATCAATCTCACCTGTCATCTTATCGGCTCTTTCAACCCGTATGCGAATCTGCTGTCCTACACGGAAAGTTGTGCCTGATTTCTCCCCACGCAGGGTCAAGTCACGCTCATTGAAATGATAAAATTCAGGCAAATTGGTGATGTGAATCAAGCCTTCAACTGTATTTGGCAATTCGACGAAAAGACCGAACTTGGCAATGCTGGATACAACTGCGTCGTACTCTTCACCAACATATTCTTCCATGTACTCAGCCTTTTTCATGGCTTCGACTTCACGCTCAGCCTCGATGGCACGACGCTCACGGTTGGAAGACTGGGTTGCAATCTCTGGAATCACTTGTTCAAAATGCTCTGCTATTTCCTTGGAACGCCCATAGTCCCGAATCATACGGTGGACAAGGAGATCTGGATAACGGCGAATGGGGCTAGTAAAGTGAGTGTAATAGTCTGCAGCAAGGCCATAGTGACCATGATTGTGCTCTGAGTAGCGAGCCTGTTGCATAGAGCGAAGAAGCATCATGGACAATACATCCGCATAGGGTTCTCCCTCAACAGCACGCATGATGTCTTGAAGCGCCTCCTGGCTAATTTCACTGGCAGTTCCATAAATCCGCAAACCAAAGCTCGAAGCATAATCAATAAACTTCTGAACTTTTTCAGCCTTGGGCTCCTCGTGAATTCGATAGATGAAAGGCAACTCCAGCTTGCTAAAGTGCTCGGCAACCGTTTCATTAGCAATCAACATGAAGGACTCAATCATGCGCTCTGCAATGCCACGTTGGCGAAGAACGATATCCACAGGCTTACCTTTTTTATCCACTAAAATCTTAGCTTCACTGGTATCAAAATTAAGGGCACCACGTTTCTCACGCATGCTTTCTAGCGTTTCATGGAGCTTAGCCATGAGTTCGATACTTGGAACAATTTTCTTAAACTCTTGTCTCTTTTCCTCATCGCCAGCTAGGATGTCATTGACAGCGCTATAGGTCATACGGAAGCTAGTCTTGATAACCGTTTGTGTAATGGTGTAATTAACCACACGACCATGTTTATCAATTTCCATAATGGCAGACTGGGTCAAGCGATCTACTTGAGGATTGAGGGAACAGATACCATTTGATAGTCGTTCTGGAAGCATTGGAACCACTCGGTCTGTCACATAGACAGAAGTCGCGCGGTTAAGGGCCTCCTTGTCGAGGGCTGAACCCTCGGTCACATAGTAGGAAACATCCGCGATGTGAACTCCGAGTTCTAGATTTCCATTTTTCAAGGCCTTGATGTGAACTGCGTCGTCCAAATCCTTAGCATCCGCGCCGTCAATGGTAAAGGTAATTTCATCTCTCAGATCTAGACGGCCTTCCATATCCTTTTGAGACGGAGCTTCTGGCACACTTTCTGCCTCCTTGAGAACAGCTTCTGGAAATTCTGAGACAATATCCATGGACTCCAAGACTTCAAGGACATCAATCCCTGCATCTGTCGAGTGCCCCACCACATCGAGGACACTAGCGACAAAGAAATCATGTTTCTTACTTGGGTATTTGTCGATAAAGACCTTGAGAACTTCTGTCCCCTCCAACTTAAGAGCTGGTTTCTTCACATAGATTGGTTGGCTGATTTTTTGATTTTTGGAACGGATGTAACCCGCATACTTGGGCTTTTCCTGATCCAGAACGATTTGCCCGACAACGGTTGTCAGACTGTGTTCTAGAATATCAATAATTTTGGCTTCTGCCGCTGTTCCTTTATTTCTATCAGCGACTTTCTTGATAACGACCTCAACGGTATCGCCATCAATAGCGTAGTTGACATCGTTTTTTCCTACAAAAAGATCGTCCTCTTCATCTTCTAGACTGACAAAGCCAAAGCCGTTTTTATGGGCATGAAAAATCCCTTTGAGGGTGATTTCATGTTTCTTCTTCTGGTCCAGGCATAAACTACCATCGTCTTCAAAACGAATCTGATGCTTTCTTTCCATCAGAGACAGGGTTTTAATCAACTCACGGAAATCATTGGACCCATCCTTTCCGAGAGCCTGAGCTAGGTCATTTACCGTCACTCGCCCCTTCTCTTGCAAATATTCTTTAATTTTATCTTTCATGTTTTCTTTCTAGATTTTTAATTTTCTTTTACTGTAAGACCTTCTCAAACATCATTTAATACTCAATAAAAATCAAAGAGCAAACTAGAAAGCTAGGCGCAGGCAGTACTTGAGTACGACAAGCCGACGCTGACGTGGTTTGAATTTGATTTTTGAAGAGTATAAAAATAAAAATGGGCTAAGACCTAGTCTCGCCCATTTCTTATCTACTTGATAATACCGTCAATGCTAAGGCAATGGCTAGCCAGAAAAAGACTAAAATACCTGTCAAACGTTGCATCACAGCTTCAAAACCACGCGCCTTACTACGTTCAAACAAATCACCTGAGCTGGCATCAAATACATTGCTGGATTGGTTCTTAGTTGGTTGCATGAAAATCGCAATCACAATCACAACAGATAATACTAATAAAATGGTTAATAATAGGTTATACATATCAAACTCCTTAAAATCCCTATTATTTTACCATAAATTCTACTTAGATTCAAGATGTAGGGTTACTTTTCTTTCCTTGGGACAATACTTTAAAACCTCAATCTTGTCAGGATGAGTTTTGGAGTTCTTACTGGTTAGATAATTCATGCTGCCACAAGAGGAGCACTTGAGATTGATTTTTACTCGCACTAGATTTCCTTTACTTTTAATAACGATCTAAATTGCACTAAGTTACATAAACAACTGAAAGCTACACAGGCTGCTGTCGCATAAAAGACAGCATGGTAGCCCAAATATCCTGCAACTGCGGATCCCGCCATAGGTCCGATCACTCCACCAAGGTAAAAAAAGACTTGGTTGAAGGCGAAAATCCTTGAAATACCTGATTTTGGAGTCATTTTGCTAAGAAGGGCATTGACACCTGGTATGAGAGCTCCCGTTCCCAAACCAAAGAGAAAACGATACAAGCCAAGTTGAAGGGGGCTGGTTGCATGGGCACAAAGAAGGTAAATGATGACTGAATAAATCTGCGCCGCGACCAACAATCTATGATTCCCTACCTTATCGCCAAGTTTTCCTAGAACTCCAGCACTCATCATGCTAGAAAATCCCATGCTGGATACGATCAATCCTGATACAAGGAGGAGATTTTCGGGCTGCCCTAAGTCCCGAACATAGAGAGCTAGAATGGGACCAATTGATTGAGCTGAAAATTGAATGACAAAACTCGTCAAAAATAGGTTTACTAAAAGCCTAGGATACTTGAAAGAAGAAAATAATTCTTTCGTTGGGATAGCCTTCTCCTTAGCCACTGGCTGAAAATCTTCCTTGATAAAGAAAATGGTTAGGATTGCAGCTAAAAATAAGAAAGCACCTACCAATAAAAAGACATTGCGAATGCCAAAAATTTCAGCAATAAAGCCTCCAACAAAGGGACCCGTCAGTGTTCCTGCAACAACACCTGTAGATAGAGTTCCCAGAGCCGCTCCCGACTTATCTTTAGGTACCTGACTGGCAATCAAGGCCGTCGCATTGGGGACAAAACCAGTAAATACACCATTGAGCAAGCGCAAAAAGAGTAACCAATAGATATTCGGTACGAAGGCCAAACCTCCCATCGTAATGGTCATGGCAAGCCCAGCTCGGATCATCATGGGTTTTCGACCATATTTGTCAGCAAGAATACCCCAGATGGGAGAAACTAGAGCTGCTGAAACAGCCGAAACTGAGATGGCTAATCCAGCATAAAAAGCAACTTGATCCCCTTCAATTCCCAACTGCTCTACAAAGATAGGCATGAAAGGAACGACCAAGGAAATACTGGTGCCCGTTAGAAAACTACCAAACCAGGCGACACGAAGATTCTCTTTCCAACTAATCTCTTGCACAGCTATCGCCTCCTTCAAGTAACTTCACTACTTGACCCACAAGCTGATCACGACTGCCATTGTTATCTAATATATGACTCGCTAATTTTTTCTTTTCTTCTAAAGACCACTGGGTTGCCAGACGGGACTCTGCTACTTCCTTAGAAAGATGATCCCGTTTCATGAAACGTTCCACCTGAACATCACGGTTCACATAGACCAGCCATGTTTCATCAAACCAGGCACTGTAGTCCTGTTCAAAAAGCAGGGGAATATCCATGAAAAAAATCGCTTCTGTCTGAGTCAACTCGTCTCGCAATGCAGCCAATTCCTCACGAATAATTTCCCCTTGGGTTTGCTTAGACCATTCCTGTTCCTCAGGATTTGAAAAGATGAGACTAGCCAGGAGAGGGCGATTGAGTTCTCCATTTTCAAGGATGATTTCCTGCCCAAAGTGCTGAACTAGAAGCTGATAAAGACGACATCCAGATCTTTGTAGCTGGTGAACGACTGCGTCAGCATCCACCACTTGAAATCCTTGTTCTCTTAGGAAATTTGTCACAGTTGACTTACCCGAGGCAATTCCTCCTGTGATTCCGATGATTTTTCCCATCAGCTCCTCCTTTGACACTGAGGACAAAAATGAGTTCCACGTCCGCCTAGTTGAATTTTCTCAATCACTGTCCCACAGCGGGAACACTCTTTACCAGCCTTATCATAAACTTGATGAAAATCCTGCATGGTTCCGTCTTCCCCAAAGGCATTGGTATAGGTCCGAATAGTCGAGCCACCTTTTTCAACAGCCTGTCCCAAAACAGCAATGGTTTGGTCATGAATAGCCGACGCTTCTTCTGCCATCAAAGTATGGGAAGGTCTAGCTGGATGGACCTGAGCTCGCCAGAGGACCTCATCCACATAGATATTGCCAAGGCCAGCTACCAAGGTTTGGTCTAGGAGATGGGATTTGATAGGCTTTTTAGACTTGGCTAGGGCAGCTTGAAAGACCTGCAAATCAAAGTCCTGCTCTCTTGGCTCAGGCCCTAGTTTTTTGGAAACAAAGTAGGCATCCAAAAGGTCTGGCGCCAAGAGTTCCATGGTACCAAACTTGCGTACATCCTCATATACAAGAGTGCCACCATCTTCAAACTGGAAGAAAACATGGGCATGCTTGCGTTCAGGAACTTGGTCTGGGTAGTAAAAATACTTGCCCTCCATCCGTAGATGAGAAATCAAGACCTTGTCTGTCAGGTAGAAAAGCAAATATTTGCCACGGCGTCCCATTGACTCAATTACTTGATCAGCTAGCTCTTTCTGAAACTCTTCCAAATCTGTCTTAATCATCTTGGAATAACGAATCTCTAGGCTAGAAATCCTCTTTCCCAAGATCAATTTTTCTAAGCCACGACGAACCGTTTCGACCTCTGGTAATTCAGGCATAAATCCTCCTTCTGTAAAAACAAGAAGCAGGCATGAGCCCACCTCTACTTAGTATTCTTTTTCATTATAGCCAAAGTCAGCCAAATCTAGCTTTTTATCACGCCAGTTTTTCTTGACCTTGACCCAGGTTTCTAGGAAAACCTTGTCCCCTAGCATGAGTTCGATATCACGACGGGCCATACTACCAATTTTCTTAAGCATAGCACCACCTTTACCGATGATGATTCCTTTCTGACTATCGCGCTCGACCATGATGGTTGCACGGATGTGAACCTTGTCTGTCTCTTCATCTCGTTTCATAGAGTCGACCACTACTGCGACAGAATGAGGAATCTCTTCACGTGTCAAATGAAGAACTTTCTCACGAATCATCTCAGAAACCAAGAAACGCTCAGGATGATCTGTGATTTGATCAGCTGGGAAATACTGGAAACCTTCCTCCAGATTTTCACTCAAAATATCGATTAGTCGAGAAACGTTATTTCCCTGAAGGGCTGAGATAGGAACAATTTCCTTAAAGTCCATCTGGTTACGGAAATCATCAATCTGAGCCAAGAGCTGATCAGGATGAACCTTGTCAATCTTATTCACCACCAGAATCACAGGAACCTTGGCTGCTTTCAGACGCTCGATAATCATGTCGTCGCCCTTACCACGTGGCTCATCAGCTGGCACCATGAAAAGAACGGTATCTACTTCACGAAGGGTACTATAGGCAGATTCCACCATAAAATCCCCAAGAGCTGTTTTAGGCTTGTGAATCCCTGGCGTATCGATAAAGACGATTTGCTCCTTATCCGTGGTGTAAATCCCCATGATTTTATTGCGCGTTGTCTGCGCCTTGTCACTCATGATAGCAATCTTTTGCCCCATAACGTGATTCAAAAAGGTTGACTTCCCAACATTGGGACGTCCTAAAATGGCTACAAAGCCTGATTTAAATGTCATAATTTCCTCTTACTGTTTAAAATAGTATATCCCAAATGCGTGGGATAAAGATAAGTGCACCAATCACCGCAGCAAGAAGGGAAACCACAAGTACGGCACCCGCTGCCATGTCCTTTGCTTTCTTTGCCAACATAGAAAAGTGATAGTGACTGGCTAAATCCACCACATTTTCAATAGCGGAGTTCATAATCTCAAACGCTACTACTAAGAAAATGCTCATTAGGAGAAAGAGCCATTCGATTCGTGACACCTGAAAAACAAAACCTGCAAGGACGACTACTAGTGCCGTCACTGCATGTTTGCGCATATTGCGTTCTTCCTTGATAGCAGTCAAAATCCCTGTGATGGCAAATTCTAAACTGGATACTAGGTCACGATTTTTCCATTTTCGTTTATTGTCTTGTGAGTCCATAGGCTGTCAAAATTTCTTCTTGTAAACCGAACATCTCCGCTTCTTCTTCCGGAGTGTAGTGATCGTAGCCATTAATGTGTAAAAAGCCGTGTACTGCCAAGAAGCCCATCTCACGCTCAAAGCTGTGACCGTATTCCTCAGCCTGCTCATGCGCTTTATCGATAGAGATGAACAGTTCCCCAATATAGGCATCAAACTCAGACACCATCTCTGCTAATTCAGGATTTTCAAGCAAATCTTCCTCATCAAAGGAGATGTCCAACTCTGGTTTATACTCAAGGCTAATGACATCTGTCGGACGATCCGTATCACGGTACTCGAGGTTGAGTTCATGACTACGCTCATTGGTCACAAAAGTGACTGCCATCTCCTTGTCTTCTTTTCCTATTTTTTGGGCTGCAAATTCCAAAATTTCTTGGGTTTGTTGCAGAATTTCTTGTGAAACTTGACCAGTTTCATCCACCATTTCAATATACATGTACTTCTCGATTCTCTTTACTTGGCTTTATTATACCATATTTCCATGATTTTATTCTACCTTTTTGATATAATACTATGGAATACAATCACAAGGAGAGAACGATGTCATTTGACGGATTTTTTTTACACCACATGATTGAGGAATTGCGAAGAGAGTTGGTCAATGGTCGCATCCAGAAAATCAATCAACCTTTTGAACAAGAGTTGGTCTTGCAAGTCCGCAGCAACCGCCAAAGCCATCGCCTGCTCCTCTCTGCCCATCCCGTTTTTGGTCGCATCCAGCTGACCCAAACAACCTTTGAAAATCCAGCTCAACCTTCCACTTTTATCATGGTTTTGAGAAAGTATTTGCAGGGTGCCCTGATTGAGTCGATCGAGCAAATCGAAAATGACCGTATTGTGGAAATTACAGTTTCCAATAAAAATGAGATTGGGGACCATATTCAGGCTACCTTGATTATCGAGATCATGGGCAAACACAGCAATATTCTCCTCGTAGATAAAAGTAGCCATAAAATCCTCGAAGTCATCAAACACGTCGGCTTTTCGCAAAATAGCTACCGCACCTTACTTCCAGGTTCGACCTATATCGCTCCGCCAAGTACCGAGTCTCTCAATCCATTTACCGTCAAGGACGAAAAGCTCTTTGAAATCCTGCAAACACAGGAACTAACAGCAAAAAATCTTCAAAGTCTCTTTCAAGGTCTGGGACGTGATACGGCAAATGAATTGGAAAACATTCTTGTCCGTGATAAACTGTCTACTTTCCGAAACTTCTTCAGGCAAGAAACCAAGCCTTTCCTAACGGTGACTTCCTTCAGTCCAGTTCCTTTTACGAACAGTGTGGGAGAGCCTTTTACCAGTCTTTCTGACTTGCTGGACACCTACTATAAGGACAAGGCTGAACGCGACCGTGTCAAACAGCAAGCCAGTGAACTGATTCGTCGTGTTGAAAATGAACTTCAGAAAAATCGACATAAACTTAAAAAACAAGAAAAAGAGTTACTAGCGACAGACAATGCTGAGGAGTTTCGCCAAAAAGGAGAGTTGCTGACAACCTTCCTCCACCAAGTTCCCAATGACCAAGATCAGGTTACCTTGGACAACTACTACACCAATCAGCCTATCATCATTGCGCTTGATAAGGCACTAACTCCCAGTCAGAATGCCCAACGCTACTTTAAACGCTATCAGAAGCTCAAAGAAGCTGTCAAATACCTGACTGAGCTGATTGAAGAAACCAAGGCAACCATTCTCTATCTAGAAAGTGTCGAGACCGTCCTCAACCAAGCTGGACTAGAAGAAATCGCTGAAATCCGTGAAGAATTAATTCAAACAGGCTTCATTAGAAGACGCCAACGCGAGAAAATTCAGAAACGCAAAAAACCAGAACAGTATCTGGCGAGCGATGGGAAAACCATCATCTATGTCGGACGAAACAATCTTCAAAATGAAGAGTTGACCTTTAAAATGGCTCGCAAGGAGGAACTCTGGTTCCACGCCAAGGACATACCTGGAAGCCATGTCGTCATCTCAGGAAATCTTAATCCTTCTGATGAAGTCAAGACAGATGCGGCCGAACTGGCTGCCTACTTCTCCAAAGGGCGTTTGTCAAATCTCGTGCAGGTGGATATGATTGAAATCAAGAAACTCAACAAACCAACTGGTGGAAAACTCGGTTTTGTAACCTACACAGGACAAAAGACCCTTCGCGTAACACCAGACCCAGAAAAAATCGCATCTATGAAAAAATCCTGATTCCACTTGAAATCAGGATTTTCTTTTACATTTTACTCTGCAATCAAGGTTTCCAAACCAACCTTCATCATATCAGTGAAGGTGTTTTGGCGTTCTTCTGCAGTGGTGTCTTCATCTGGATTGACCAAACTATCAGAAATGGTCATGATAGCGAGTGCATCAACGTGGTGTTGGGCAGCTAAATAGTAAAGTGCTGCTGCTTCCATTTCCACAGCCTTAACTCCCCATTTACCAAGTTCGATGTTCTTTTCAAAGTAGTTTGAGTAAAAGACATCTGATGACAAAACGTTCCCAACGTGGGTTGTCATACCGAGTTCTTTGGCAATATGGTAGGCCTTATCCAACAAATCAAAACTAGCGATTTGTGGGAAATCATACTGTGGCCAGTCGTTGCGGATGATGTTTGAGTTGGTTGCAGCTGCTTGCGCCAAAACCAATTCACGTACGTGAACATCTTCATTCAAAGAACCCGCAGTTCCCACACGGATCAATTTTTTCACACCATAGTCAACAATCAACTCACGCGCATAAATCGAAATAGATGGCATTCCCATCCCAGTTCCCATGACAGATACACGGTGGCCCTTGTAAGTACCAGTGTAGCCAAACATGTTACGCACTTCGTTAAAACAAACAGCATCTTCAAGGAAATTCTCCGCAATAAATTTCGCACGAAGAGGATCCCCCGGAAGAAGAATTTTATCAGCAATTTCACCCTGCTGAGCAGCAATATGGATAGACATGTTTAAGATATAAAGGGCGACAGAGAACAAAGGAAAAATAGGAAACTGACGACACATCGCAGATGTTAGACAGTTTATCTTTTTTACACAGTTCTCCGCCCGTATTCAGTTCAGTGAATACAAGGAGCCCATCCTTTCTGTGTATTTTTATAAAGAAAAGTTTTCCGCTCGTGTTCAAATTTGAACACCTCGCTCTACCTTTCTTTTTGTATATTTAGGATAGCGACAGAGAACAAAGGAAAAATAGGAAACTGACGACACATCGCAGATGTTAGACAGTTTATCTTTTTTACACAGTTCTCCGCCCGTATTCAGTTCAGTGAATACAAGGAGCCCATCCTTTCTGTGTATTTTTATAGAGAAAAGTTTTCCGCTCGTGTTCAAATCTGAACACACGCTCTACCTTCCTGTTATTTTTAACTTGTTAATGAATCCAAAAATGCATAGAGTTTCGCATTCATTTCTCGATAATCGTAGTTACGAATAGTTTCAGGTTTTTGAACAAAAGTCAGATTTTGACTTTGTTCTTCCAAAACAGCTTCACCGTCTGCAGCAATCAAGAAATCTACTGCTTCTGCATCAAATTCCAAATGAGCCTGAAAGGCATAATGTTTCGGACTAAAGCGAATAATCTGACGTGGACAACCTTGACTCGTCGCAAGAACAACAGCATCCTCTGTCAGCCCTGGCATATCACCATGCCAGTGGCCAGTTTCTAAAGTTTCTCCGAGCAAGCTGACATGAGGATCTGTCAGGCCTTGCATCGTCAATGTCACAGGATAAATACCGATCTCGCGCTCAGGACTGTGCTCATACTCCGCGCCATAGGCAACAGACAGGAGCTGCGCACCAAGACAGACACCAACAATATAGATATCCGCAGCAATCGCTTCTTTCATAAAAGCAAGCTCAGCCTTAGGGTCATAGTATGGGAAGTTTTCTCTATCCTCATCAGGTGATTGAGGACCACCCATAACAATCAGAAAATCAATCCCGTCAATTGTTTCAGGAAGAGGTTCTTTTTCATAAACCTTTGTTGATGTAATGTGATGACCTCGTTCTAGAGCCCATTTTAGATAAGCACCTGGAACTTCAAATGTTTCATGCAGTACAAAATGTACCTTCATTGTCCTTTCTCCCATCTCTTTCGAATCACATAAGACATTCCTGCCGCTAGTACAAGCGGTATTGTCAAACTCCAATCCTGACCTGTAAATCCAAGGCTTAGGGCAATAGCCGTTAGAGGAGCGTGTAAGGTCGTCCCTAAAAAGACTGTTGCTCCTAGTAACATTCCTAGAGCTGGATCCAGGTGGACGCCAACTACTGTCAAAAGCAAGGTCACTAAGTAACCAGACCCAATCCCCAAGGCAAATGATGGGGTCAAGGTTCCCCCATAGGCACCATTACGTAAGAGGAGATAAACCAAAAGCCCCTTCATTGCAAGAGTCAGTGGAAGATAGGGAACCGGCTGGCGAGATAACAAAGCCTGCGCTAGTACCTGACCATTTCCCATAAAGATAGGGAAAAAGGATACAAGGCTCCCCAACACTAGAAAGGCTAGAGGAAGAGCCCAAAGGATCGTCTCATCCTTGCGGCGTTTGCGATTAGCTTGCTTGGCTAAGGATCGAAAAACCAGTGCTAGAGGAGTGACCAATAACGCAATCAGAATAGCTTGTAAGAAACCGCTGACCGACCATGAGACCGCAGATAGGTGATAAATAGCATCCTGACCAACAATGGGCTGAGCCACCCAGGTTGCCAGATAAGTACTAGCCAAAACCATCAAAAAGTTCTGCCAACTATAGGCAAGTCCTAAGGTCTCAAAGACAAACAAGCTACTAGCAAAGGGAACCTGATAAACCGCAGCTAGACCAGCTCCTGCCCCACAGGCAACCAATACCTTCCGTTCTTTAAGGGCTAGAGAGAACCCCTTTGACAAGCGACCAGCTAGAAGAGCCCCGACCTCGCGTGGTGCTCCTTCTTTTCCGACCGATGCACCTGCTCCTACAATCGCAACCTGCATACCTGCATGAAGGAGGTGGGCTAAGAGTGCTGGATTTCTGGCTCCAGCTAGGTCAATTTGCTGGCGAATAGAGAAGATTTTATAGCGCCTTTGCAGGATATACCAGAAGCCAGCTGCCGAGCATCCTGTCATACATAAGACTAGGAATCTACGGAGATTCTCAGCTTCTTTGAATAGTTGGAGCAAATCCGAACTAGTTTGGCCAAAAGCCAGCCTTTGCACAACTTCTAATAGATAATGGCAGGCAATTCCAACCAGACCTGTTCCTATTCCCAATGCGACAGTCACTAGAAGCAGGCGCAATCCATATGGCAGTCTTTGGAGACGCATTTTCATAGCATTACAATTCAGCAAGAATAGCTTTAAGCAATCCTTTGAAGTTGCCTTTGACTCGCTCAGTGACTTCTACAACTTCTTCGTGGTTGAGTTCTTCTTGGAAACCAGCAGCATGGTTAGTGATACATGAAATTCCTAGAACTTTCAAGCCTGAGTGGGCTGCAACAATAACTTCAGGAACAGTGGACATACCAACTGCATCCGCTCCCAATGTTTTATAGGCACGAATTTCTGCTGGTGTTTCATAAGTCGGACCAGTTACACCGATATAGACACCTTCATCAAGCTTGATACCAAGTTTTTTAGCAACTTCATGGGCAGTAGCACGGTATTCTGGAGTGTAGGCTTTAGACATATCTGGGAAACGTGGACCAAAGTCATCCAAGTTTTCACCCATCAATGGATTCTGCCCCGTCATGTTGATATGGTCTGAGATAGCCATCAAAGTACCAGGTCCATAGCCAATACCACCAGCTGCATTGGTTACAATGACACCTTCACATCCGAGGACTTTCATTACACGTACTGGGAAAGTAACCACTTCCAGGGGATTGCCTTCATAGAAATGAAAACGACCTTGAAGAGCCAAGACCTTGCGCCCTGCAAGTTCACCATATACCAATTTACCAGCGTGTCCGACTACTGTCGAACGGCCCCAGTTTGGGATATCTGCATAATCTACTACAACTGGATTTTCGATTTCTTCCGCCAATTCTCCAAGTCCTGATCCAAGGATTAGACCGAACTCAGGCGCTAGTATTCCCTTTTCTTTCAGGAAAGCAGCTGTTTCCTTGATCTTATCTAAAAATGTCATTGTGTGTCTCCTTTATTATTTTTTAGCATTTGATCGATTTTGTCAAAGGTTTTTGCATTGCGAATGGTGATGTTGCGATAGAAAGGCATCTTGAGCAGGTGCTTATGATAGGCAGTTGCATAGTAGGATTCCTCAGAGAATTTCCCCCAGAAAATCCCAAGTCTTCCAAAATGAACGATTTCATCTTTCAGTTCCAAACTTTCAACTTTCTCAATGACTTGAGCCACATCCAAACCCTCCGTGTAAAAGAGGACATCCTTTCGTGCCAAATCTTTGGTCCACCATTCAGGCAAATTTTCAAGTTCCGCTTCAAAGTCCTCTAGACTCAGCAAAGAAAAGCTCTGAATAAATGGATAATGGACTTCAAAGAAAGCCTCTAACTTTTCAACCAATTGGGCTTTGGCATCTGTCGAAGTAAAGAAAATATTGCCACTGTTGATGTAGGTTTCAACCTTTCCCAGTCCCAACTCTGTCAGTTCTTGACGAAGCTCCGCCATGACAACCTTATTCTTCCCACCGACATTAATGCCCCTTACCAGTAAAGCATAGCGCGTCATCTTATACCAATTTATCTAAGAAACTTTCCCCAATCATGGCAGTTTCAACACCAAAGTTATCCGCAACCGTCGCTGAGATATCTGCAAAATGTCCAACCGGAATGACACCATTTCCCTTAAAGCTAGGGCTGTAAGCTAAAAGTGGAATATATTCACGAGTATGGTCTGTTCCAGCATAGGTTGGGTCATTTCCATGGTCTGCAGTAATCAAGAGAAGGTCGTTCTCTCTCATGGCTGCGATAATTTCAGGCAATCGTTCATCGAACTCATGCAAGCAATCACGGTAACCATGAGCATTGCGGCGGTGTCCATAAAGGGCATCAAAGTCAACCAAGTTTGTGAAGGAGAATCCTTTTTCAAACTCAGCAAGTCCCATGGTCTTCAAAAGTGTATCAATTCCGTGGCTGTTTGACTTGTTGTGGCCCATGTCATGGTTGATACCCGCACCGTTAAAGATATCGTTGATTTTACCAACAGCGTACGTATCGATGCCAGCTTCGTTCAATTTATCCAAAACAGTCGGTGCAAATGGGGAAACGGCTAAGTCACGACGGTTTGCCGTACGAGTGAAGTTACCTGGTTCACCAACATATGGACGGGCAATGATACGACCTAAAAGGGCAGGACGCTCAAGGGTAATTGAACGAGCGTATTCACAGATACGGTACAATTCATCCAAAGGAATAATGTCTTCGTGGGCAGCAATTTGCAAAACAGGGTCAGCTGAAGTATAGATAATCAACTCCCCAGTTTCCATCTGACGTGGTCCAAAATCATCGATAACAGCTGTTCCTGAGTAAGGTTTGTTGGCTTCACGAATGACCTTGCGCCCTGAAAATTCTTCAATTTTTGTCAGGATTTCTTCTGGGAATCCGTTCCAGAAAGTATCGAAAGGTTCTGTAATGTTGAGTCCCATGATTTCCCAGTGTCCAGTCATGGTATCCTTACCAAGAGATACTTCTTCCAATTTTGTTGCATATCCTGTTGGATTGCTTTCAGCTGGTACAGTCTTCAGCGGCGTTTCGCGAGGAATATTTCCTAGACCGATTTTAGCCATGTTTGGCACATTCAAACCAACGGTCTTGGAAATGTGTCCCAGTGTGTCAGAAGCTCCGTCTGGAACCCCTGCATTGACAAAGTTATTGGCATCTGGCGCAGCACCGATTCCTACAGAATCCAGTACCACCAAGTGAATCCGATTAAATTTTGACATAGTTTGTCTCCTTATTATTTTAGTTATCTCGCTTTTGTTGAAGTTAAAATCCGAACACCATCTCGCCCCGCTACGATGACCTTATCCACCATTTGGTTGAACAAGCCGTGCTCTACGACACCAACGACATGGTCCAATTCTTGCCCGAAGGCAATTGGATCTTCAATGACATCCAAGGCTAGGTCAATGATAAAGTTCTGCATATCGGTCACAAAACGTTGGCCGTCTTTTTCACGAAAACTTGGTTTGTAGCCAGCTCGCTCAAACCGACGAAAGACCTGTTCTGCGCCATACTGAACCACTTCTACAGGCAATTTAAAAGCACCTAGTTTCTCGACCAGTTTGCTTTCATCCACCACCCAAATGTATTCTTTTGAGGGCGTTGCGACAACCTTCTCCATCAGAAGGGCACCACCACCGCCTTTGATCCCGTTGAACTGGCTATCTACTTCATCCGCTCCATCGACTGTCACATCGACAAAGTCCACTTGATCAATCGACTTGAGCGGGATGTTAAGACCTTCAGCCTGTTTACTGGTCACACTGGAAGTCGTTACAGCAGTAATCTGCAAACCTTCTTCCTTAATCCGACGACCGATTTCTTCTACGAAATAGTAGGCAGTTGTTCCAGTACCGAGTCCAACAACCATACCATCCTTGATAAACTCAGCAGCCTTGATACCTGCCATCTTTTTCAGATTCTCCACTTAAACACCTCCATTAAAGAGCTACTTTTATTATAACATGTATCCGTTTTTATTTCATGAATACACTTGAAAAACCCGAACATTTTTATTTCGGGTTTTGGTGTCCTATTTAACCATATCTGGATCGTAATCATAGAATCCTGTGTCGAGGAAACGGTTTTTAGGGTGTAACTTGCGCACTTCCTCATCTAACAAGAAGGCTTGGTCATGGCTGAAATTCCCCTCTTGGATCAAGCCACGCGCTTGAATAAAGAGTTTAGCAATTTCTACAAAATTCTGACCTGGGGTGTAAAGTCCCTCAAGTTTCCAGTGAGTAAAACCATGCTCGACCAATTCTGTCAATTTGGTCATCAAATCAAGGTCATTGTTGGCAAAGATGTGGGTACCATGATTGTCCTCAAAGATGGAATAATGGCTTTCTGGGTCACTCGGCTCTGCCAAGAAGAGGTCACGTTTACGCGTCTTTTCATCATCGATATGCGTAAAGTTATAGTAGTTTTGTAAGAGCGGACGCTTAGAATGGTGAATGACACTAGCTCCATAAACCAATACTTCAGCAGGAATTTCCAAAATCTCTGGCATCTTGAAGAGTTCAGCAGATGGAATTTCACGCGCCAAAACAGCCTCAGAGGCGCCTGCCTTTTGACCCCAGAAGTTAATCTGACGACTGCTTGTCACCATGGTTGAAGCATCGTAAATGGTTTTAAAGGAATAGCCATCACGGTTTACCACGTAAAAGACACCTGCGTCCCCAACAGTAATATAGTCTATCTTGATTTCTTCCAAGAAGTCTAGGAAAGGCTTGATACGGTCCATCATATCTTGGTGCATGAGGGCATTAACCGCGACAATCAACTCTTTACCAGCCTCATGAACAATATTAGCGATGGTGCGTAACTCTTCATAACTAAAAGTCGTTGGCAGACGAAGGCCAAAATCTTTCTCACCGACGTAGATACGGTCTACGCCAGCTTCGAGTAGTTGTTCAACTTGTTCAATACTTTCAGCAGTTGCTGTAATAATAATCTTTTCCATAAGGAAGATTATACCACATTTCTCAAAAATCAGCTATGAATACTAGGAGTTTTATAAAAAGTCAAAGCCATTTTTAAAGCTTTCAATCAAAAAGTGAACAGTAACTTGTACCATTCACTCTATTTTATGCATGTGTTTCTTCAACTAGGTGGCCATCGTTCATGACATAAATACGGTCAACCTTATCAAGAAGACGAGTGTCATGCGTAATCATAACAACTCCTCTGCCTTGTTCATGGGCAATGGCAGCCAACATTTCCGTTACTTGGTAAGCACGCTCGGTATCTAGACTGGCTGTCGGCTCATCTGCAAGCACAATGCTTGGATTGTTATAGAGCGCTCTAGCAATGGCCGCGCGTTGACGTTCGCCACCAGATAGAGCCTTGGGATAATGATCTTGGACCTTTTCCAAATCCAACAACTCAAAGAGCTCTTTTCGGTCACTTTTACTATTTTTTCCCTTATCCAGTCTGTCAATCAAATCCAGCTGTTCCTTGACCGTTAGAAAAGGAATTAAGTTTGAAGCCTGGAGAATGAAGCCAAACTCTCTAAAACGGAGGTCTGTTTTTTCCTTCTCCGTCAAACTGCCTGTTTCCTTCCCCTTTACTAGAATCTTTCCACTCGATGCTTCCTGAAGTTGTCCTAGAGTTGTTAGAAAGGTCGTCTTTCCAGATCCCGAAGGTCCAACGATAGCCACGAACTCTCCAGCATTTAGCTGAAAATTCGTCTCATGCAGGGCTACGACTTTCATCTTTCCTTCCCCGTAAGTTTTTGTCACTTGATTCATTTCAATCAATGCTGTCATACTATTCTCCTTATCACTCTGCAATCGCAGTAATCGGGTCCACCTTTAGCAAGCGTGGAAGTGAAATGACACCACCTAGAAGGGCCATCAAGCAAATTACCAAACTTAGGATAGTGTAGGCTATCCAACTTGGATAGAAAAAGAAGGTAGCTGGTAAGACTAAAATCACTCCACCAATAGCCAGCAAGGCTAAAGCAATTCCCATACCAGACAAAAGGAAGATTTGACAGAACAGAGACCATACAATGGTTTTGATTTGTATTCCCTGAGCTCGCATTATTCCATAAAGTCCTAGTTTTTGGATGGTAATGATATAAACAAAAATACCCACAATCAAGCCTGTGATAACAATCATAGCAAGAATCATTCCTGAAAATACATTAACCTGAGGAGTGTAACCAGGAATTTTCGATATCATTTTTGGAATGGAAATCTGTTTCAGTCCGTCGCCAGTCACTTCTATGTCATTTTTCAATACCAAGGCAGAGATGGAACGATTGGCCTTCAAGGTTCCTTGTAAGGTCCAATAAGTTGTCAGACTCGTAAAGACAACAGGCTCGGTGAAAAACTTATTTCCTTGAGTCAGGCCTACAATCTTGTAACTTGCCTCGCTTCCATTGAGCTGAATGGCATCACCTAGATTCATCCCATAGTTCTCAAAAGACTGATCCACGACAACCTCATCATCCCCTTCTGGGTAACGACCCTCCGTTAAACTAGGAGAGATAAAAGAGTCCCAGTCTTGAGCAAAGATGGAAACGTTGATCTTTTCACTACCATCGACTAGATTGGTTACAGCGAACATATAGCCCAATGGAGCAGCCTCTTCAGAATTCTTATCCTTGTAGTCCTTTTCAGGAATAAAAGATGCCGTCAAATTATCATTTGCGTAGTCAGATAAAACCACACCCGTCGCTTGCCAATTATCAATAGCTGCCCGATTGTTTCGCACAAGACCAAGAGCTAGACTGGTCATAAAAAAGACCATAAAAGCGATAAGAAAAATGGTAGTTAGAATCAAACTATATCGAAGTTTGTTTCGTAATATTTCTTTGATAGCAAGATACATGCTTATCTCCTTTAACTTTCCCAGAGGTAGCAAGAAGGCCACCCAATCCAATAGACAGAATCTCTGTCCTTCCATCCATTCAAAACAACTCCTACCTATTCTTTTAAAATGAATCAAGGTAGCAACTTAACAAATCATCTTAGGAGAAAGCCTCAGCTTGCTATCAATTTATATAAGTTATCCTTTCCTTTCTCAGTATATTTATAATAGAGAAGGTCAGGTCATCTGTTTTAAGTGTAACATCCATGCTATCACTTTCTCTAGTGGGTGTCAAGAAGAGTGACTTAGAAGATGATAAGAGACTTTAGTAGTTTTGTAACCATTCTGTAACAATCCTCTGCATAAAAAATGATAAAATAGTTAGGTACTGTTAAGGAGAGAATCATGCCCGCAAGAAAACTAGAAGCTTATGAGTTTGAACAAGCTCCCGAATCGAAACAAACTCCGCTTTATCAAGATTATACACCAGAAGCCCCAGTCGGCTCTGGCTTAAAAGAGATTTTATTTTTTGTCAATATCGCTTGTTTTTGTATTTTTATGGTGCTTTTTAGCTTTATCTTTTTAGCCTTAAAATTGAATACAGCTTTATCATTTATTGCTGCTATGGGAATAAGCTTCGCACTTTTACAATTCCAAAGAAAGATTATTAAAAGAAAATTTTCAAAATGAAGGTTGGTACTACTACCAACCTTTTTTCTAGTTACCAAAAAAGACAGTTATATAACTGTCTTTTTTATTTATTCTTACGTTTTGAAGGAGATTGAATAGCAATCTTAACTTCAAAAATTGTTCCTCTAGGTTTGTTATCTTTTACGCTAATCGTTCCTCGTAAGGCATCTACGATCTGCTTGGCCAAAGATAGTCCAAGGCCAAAGCCACCTTTCTGACGGGTTCTCGCCTTGTCTACACGGTAAAAGCGGTCAAAGATTTTCTTCTTGTCAGCAGCTGAGATTCCAATTCCGTTATCCGTTACTGTTAGATAGAGGTGGCGATCTGTAGCATAAACCACAAACTCAATTTTTCCATCTTCTTCGGTATACTTGATGGCATTGTCAAATAAGATGGTCATGAGCTGTTTTAGGAGCAACTGATCGGTCATGAAGGGACGATAAATCCGATTTTCATACTCAAAAACTCGATCATTTTCAGAAGCAATCAGCTCATAGTTAGAAAAGGCTGTTTTAAAGAATTGCGGAGAAACTTCTGCTATTTCTGGTTTGATTCCATCATCGCGACGTGCAAGGTTGAGAAGATTGGTCGTGAGGAAACGCATGTTGCGAACTTCTTCGAGGCTAGAAGCAATGCTTTCGCTGGATTCCATGATCGTCGCTTCTGGTTTTCGAAAGAGAGTCTCTAAACGATTTTGCAAAACGGCCAAAGGCGTTCTCAGTTCGTGGCTCGCATTTTCAACAAAAGACTTCTGCTTTTGCATGCTTTCCAATAAAGGTTTGACACTGACACGTGCCAGGTAAACACTAGCGATTAACGACAGGAGCCAGAAACTGGCCATGACCACTACGATTAAATGCTCATGGTTTTGGCTGATCTGCTCAAGCTGGCTGGTATTGATTAAAACCGCCGCATATTTGACATTGCTTGAAACAGTGGACGAATTTGTTTCCATCAAAATCATCCGGTAGGTTTCTTCCTGACCGTAGCTATTGACAACTTGGATTTGGCGAATGTGATTCAATTCTTTCTTGTCCAGCTTGATCTTGTCCAAGCCTAAAAAACGATTGCCCAGTAAGAGTTGGTTAAAATCCTTGTCAAAGAGCAAGACTTCCGTATTGGAGCTGACATTGGGTTTGATTTCAGCCTTGCTGGCATCCGCGGTTGCGGGTTGAATATCCTTGACTTCCTCAGTTGCCCGATTCAGGGCTAACTGGATAACCGCTTGGGGACTACTACTAAGAGCTTGGAGTTTTTCATCTACAGAAGTGTAGAGACTCGAGTGCATGACCTGGAGGATAATCAAGGTCATAGCAGAGAAGATTAGTGTGAACACTCCAAAGTTTCGAATGAAATAGCTGAAATCATCCGCATACCATGTTTTTTTTAGTTTATTGAACATCTTTTAAAATATACCCGACACTACGCAAGGTTTGAAGATTCTCAGCAAAGGCTGTTCCCTTCAATTTTTTACGAACTTTTGAGACATAGACTTCTACAACGGAAATCGTTGTATCGCTATCAAATCCCCATAAACGATCAAAAATTTGTGTCTTGGGAAGAATAACATTTTGATTTTGAAGGAAATAAACCAATAACTCAAACTCTTTTCCGAGTAGTTCCACAGGAGTATCTTCCACCTTCACTTCATTCGTTGAAAGGTTGACGACAATATCTCCATAGGTCAAGGTGTTTTCGTTAAACTTACCTGAACGTTTGAGAAGGGCTTGGATCCGCATTTTGAGTTCTTCTAGATAGAAAGGTTTGGTCAAATAGTCATCCGCTCCCAACTCAAAACCATGTCCCTTGTCATCCAAACTTTCCTTAGCTGTCATGATAAGGACTGGTGTCGTAATTCCTTTTTCGCGCAACTCTTTCAAGACTTGGAAGCCATTTTTTTCAGGTAACATCAGGTCAAGCAAAATCAAGTCATAAACGCCACTTTCTGCTTCGTAGAGACCTTCTTCTCCATCAAAAACCTGCATGACATCTGCAAAATCATCTAAAAAGTCAAATACTGAGTTTGACAGACCCAGGTCATCTTCCACTAATAAGATTTTTATCATCAGAAACTCCTCCTTGTTATGATTATTATACCAAAATTGCCTTAAAAAAAACTCAACTCTCTCTTCTTTTAAGATAGAAAGTTGAGTTTTTAATTTCTTTTTTAAAGAAACAACGTATTAGGATGGACATCATAATAGCAAAAGGAAATTTATTTTAAGCCTGTTCAGAAACAACCTTTCTTTCTTCACCATTTACAATTACGGCTTGGGAATTATTCATTAGCATTAAGCTGAGCTGATTTTTATAGGTTTCAAAGGTCTTATGGCTACTATCAGCAAAAGGCTCCTCACCATAATGTGGAAGGATATAAAAATCCACTTCACCCAATCCTGCTGTATCAGATAACTCTGTCGCTATCGTCTTGTCGTCCATGAGTTTATTGTAGTCAATATCCTTGGCTGCAATGATAGCCCCTGCTGATTCTCCTACATAGACCAGCCCATCTCTTATTTGCTCTTTGATGAGAGGTAGGAGTTGCTTTTTCTTTAATTCTTGCAATAAATAAAAGGTATTTCCGCCTGAGATATAAAGAATCTTGCTTTGGAAAATCTTTGCCTGAGCAGTTTCTCGATCACAAGAAGCAATATCTAGAATCTCTATCTCAAATCCTAAATCCCTGAATGTTTGCTGAGCCTCATCGATATAGGCAGTATAGTCCTCTTTGTTCCCAGCGGTAGGAATAAATAAAACCTTGTTTTCTAGATTCTTTTCCTTTGCATAATCGCTAAAAAGCTTTTTGACTCCAGCAAAGTATGAACATAAAAATAATTGTTTCATGATTGTACCTCCATTAGTTTTTAACAATTTTATAAAGGATCCATGATCTCTTTCTTTGACTAGTTACGAGCTCAAACCCTACTGATAACAAGAATCGTCTAAATGCTTCTTCGCTTTGAACCTCTGGTAAAAAGTAAGACAACTTGTTATATTCACAAGCTAGTAAGAGCATCCCGTCTGATTTGAGTATTCTTCGAAGTTCCATAAAAGAAGCCTCTAGGTCCCGCCAATGAAAATGAGTTTGAAAGGCTGTGATTAAATCAACACTTTCATCAGAAAAGCCTGTCTCCCTAACGTCTCTTCGTTTAAAATTTAGATTAGTCATCTCTACCTGTTTGGCTTGAGCTATTGCAGTATCTGAAATATCGATTCCAGTTATGGTACTTTGCGGAAAAGTTTCTTTCAGTAGGATGGTTGAACGACCATTCCCAACTCCTACATCTAAGATTGCAGGGTAAGATGTTCTATCCAGATAACGAATTGCCCATACAAACATGGGAAGATAGGCTCGATTCCACAATTTCATCATTCGTTTTCCTAGAAAGCCCGAAGGATTCTTTGATTGCCGAACGAGACGACAAAACAATAAAATTAAAAGTAAAAAACAAATAAAACTGATTATATAAATCAAAGTTTGGGCCTCCCCGTATAGCTATATTATACCACTTTAGCAGGATAGTGAACATTTGAAGTAAAAAACCACTCACTCCAAAGAGCAAGCGGTTCTTGTAATTTTTATTTTTCAAGTAAGCTGAGCGCTTCTGCATCTGCAATAATAGTCACATCAGGGTGGTTTTGTAGGCTGCTTGCTGGGAGATTCTCAGTCACAGGTCCAGAAACTGTTCCAGCAATGGCTTCTGCTTTCGACTCACCGTAAGCAAAGAGAATAATTGACTTGGCATCCAAGATATTTTTAATTCCCATTGAAATAGCTTGGGTTGGGACGTCTTCAATCTTGTCAAAGAAGCGAGCATTGGCCTCGATGGTAGACTGGTCAAGTTCTACTAAATGTGTTTGACTGTCAAATGGAGTACCAGGCTCATTAAAGCCGATATGTCCATTGCGTCCAATTCCTAAAATTTGCAGGTCAACTGGATGGTCAGCCAAAATTTGGTTGTAGCGTTTTACTTCAGCTTCAGCATGATCCTTAACCCCACGTGGCAAGAAGCTTTCCTTAAATGGTTTTTGGTTGAACAAGTTTTCTTGCATAAAGTAACGGTAAGATTGTGGATTGTCCCCATCAAGCCCTACATACTCATCGAGGTTTACACTGGTTAGATTTGAAAAATCAAGGTCACTCTCAATGATTTCCTTGTAAAACTCAAGCGGGCTGCTTCCTGTCGCAAGTCCTAATGTTTGAGCACCATTGGCCAATTTTTCCTTCAAAATCTCAAAAGCTACTTTTCCACCTTCGACTTGATTTTCAACTTTAATAACTTTCATTTTATATCCTCCATATTTCTATATTCATTATATGGTATAGACCAATTTTTGTCAAGTGAAAACGATTTAATTTCTAAAAAAGAGCGTCTAAACTTGAAACGTGTTATAATGGATAAGATTAGAACTTAGAAAGAATGATGAAAAAATGAATACAGCTGATTTTGATTTCCACTTACCAGAGGAATTGATTGCCCAAACGCCACTTGAAAAACGAGATGCCTCCAAGCTTCTCATCGTAAACCGGGAAACGGGAGAAATGCAGGATAAATACTTCCACTCCATTATTGATATGCTGGAACCTGGAGATGCACTCGTTATGAATGACACCCGCGTTCTTCCTGCCCGCCTCTATGGCCAAAAAGAAGAGACAGGAGGCCATGTGGAACTTCTCCTACTCAAAAATACTAGTGGTGATGAATGGGAGGTTCTAGCTAAACCTGCCAAACGCCTCAAGGTTGGCACTCGTGTCAACTTTGGTGATGGTCGCCTCAGCGCTGTCGTCACGGAGGAATTGACCCACGGCGGCCGCATTGTCCGCTTTGAATACCAAGGAATTTTCCTAGAAGTTTTGGAAAGTCTCGGTGAAATGCCACTCCCACCCTACATCCACGAAAAACTAGATGACCGTGAGCGTTATCAAACCGTCTACGCTAAGGAAAGTGGCTCTGCTGCAGCACCGACTGCTGGCCTCCACTTCACCAAAGAACTGCTAGCAGAAATCCAAGCCAAGGGTGTCCATTTGGTTTATTTGACTCTCCACGTTGGTTTAGGGACTTTTAGACCTGTTTCTGTGGACAATCTGGACGAACACGAAATGCACTCCGAATTCTACCAACTTTCTGAGGAAGCAGCTGCCACCCTTCGCTCTGTTAAGGAAAATGGTGGTCGTGTCATCGCTGTTGGAACCACTTCTATCCGCACACTGGAAACTATCGGTTCCAAGTTTGATGGGCAAATCCAAGCAGATTCTGGCTGGACCAATATCTTTATCAAACCAGGTTATGAATGGAAGGTCGTGGATGCCTTCTCAACCAACTTCCATCTGCCAAAATCAACCCTCGTCATGCTAGTTTCTGCCTTTGCAGGCCGTGACCTAGTCCTAGATGCTTACCAGCACGCTATTCAAGAACGCTACCGTTTCTTTAGTTTCGGTGATGCCATGTTTATCTATTAAGAAAATCCCTATTAGGAAACCTAATAGGGATTTTTCTAATTATTCCATACCAAACTTTGGATCTTTCAAGCTCTGTACACTGGCATTGATAACTGCTCCGATAATCAAAATCTTAGCAATGAGAATAAACCAGAACATCATGACTACCACGATAATGGAACTGAAAAAGCGAACGTCCACTAGGTGATTGACATAGTTATTAAAATAAGCAGAAAAGATATTCAATAAAAAGATAAGAGTTAGCAAGACAAAGACACTTCCTGGTAAAACATAGCGGATTCGTGGTGCTTTTACTTTTGGAAGGAAGTAATAGATCATAACCAGAATGGCAAAGATCAAGGCATAGACCAGAGGGCCTGTAAAATCTTGCAGGTAGGAAAATAGCGGACTGTCTGATTGCCAGTAAGTTTTGAGGAGGTTGAGCAACATACGACCAAACATACTCAAAAACAAGGCCAAGGCAAAAAGAATCTGCAAGCCGAGGCTAACAAGCAAACTCATCAACTGATGGGAGATAATTCCTCGACTTTTGGTCACCCCATAGGCTTTATTAAAGGCTTTTTGAAGGAAATCTATTGATTTTGAAAAGGTCCATAGGGCTGACAAGACAGCAAAACTCAGCAAACCAGTCGATGGTTGAGTCAGAACTTCTCGGACAATCTTAGCGACCACATCATACACTGTATCAGGCAAAAATTCCTTAATTGTAAGTAAGAAATTTGAGACCGGAATCTGAAAATAAGGCAAAATATTGACCATTATCATTAGCAAAGGAAAGATTGAAATCAACCAATAGTAGGCAACCGCAACACTGGTCAACTCACTATCAGATGCTTGATAATAATGCAAAAAAGCTTTCAATAAGGGCCTGTCCATCAGCTCTTTCCACCACTTTTTCATGTTCCATCCTCCGTCATTTTCTTCATCATCTAAGTTCTTCTGATTAAATCTAGCATATCATAAGGTAAAGTATTTGCGGCCTCTTTCAGAGAATAATTCTCTAAATTATTCACATTTTGGCGTAGTTTTTTGGCATACTTGGCTGTTATCAGTTTAGCTTCTTCGTATTCAAAGATTGCCTTACGTTCGAGATAGTAGCCTCGTAGCATTTCATCGATATTATTTGGCTTGATGCGATTGATAACACGTTCGACAAAGGCACCACTTCCGATAATGGCCGTCTCGCGTAGACGAGACTCTTGCATAAAGCTAATCAGAGAACTCTTGTAAACCCCTTTGAGGTTTTCCAAACTCTCGATAATCAGCTCTGTATTTTCCAAATACAACTCCGAAATCTGATCATAGTCAACTGCTAGTAGTTTACGAGATTCTTCATTCATCCAACTACGGAAAGTTTTGCCAAAGGTAAACATTTCATGGAGTAGAAAGCGCAGTATCCGTAAGGAAACTAGGAAATAATAAGTCACTCTAGAAGCGAAATTCCGATTGACACTCTGCTCTATATTTTTTAGGTAACGTTGGTAAACTCGATAGCCACGCTCACTGATTCTATTTTCTTCGTAGGCTTGCTCCAAACCATCACTCTCAATACTCAAGATAAGAAGCTTGAGGGACTCCCAGTCCTCTTGGACTCTCTTATTTTCCAGACTAAGGATGAGGTTTTCAATCCGACCATGATAATTATCAATAGCTGCATAAAGAGGAAGTTTGTTCTTGTGATGGTCCAGTTCTTTTTCTAATTCTGCAGCTACATCATTCAGAATCGCAATATGCATCAAATGATCCTTACTTTCCTCTTGTTCCTCAGATAAGTGAGGGAGAACTAGTAAACCCGTTAAAAAGCTCAATAGTGTAACGCCTGCTACTAGGAAGAGCAACAGAGGATATTCCTGCTCCAAATGACTTGGTATGAGGAGAATGGTCGCGATAGATACTGTCCCTTTAACACCAGAGAAGGTTAAAAGAAGCATATCTTTCATGTACTTATGAATTTTTTTCTTAAGTCGACGCGTTCTCACAAAGTAAAAACCAGCAATCATGACAAAGCGGATCGCAAAAAGCAAGAAGGTCAGCACGACAACTGAAAGCAGTAAAAGAAAGAGATTGTAGAGAGAATTAGACAGAATCGGCTCTGCAATCAACTCTAACTCCATTCCCAAGAGAACAAAGACTGATCCGTTTAGCATAAAGGTCACTGTGTGCCAGACGGTCTCCGTCACGGTGTCTACTTGAGCCTCAAGGAGCGTAATTTTCTTAAAGCGGCTGACCTTCAAAATACCTGCAACCACTACAGCGATAATCCCTGAAACATGAAACTCTTCTGCGATAAAAAAGGTCATGAGTGGCAAACTTAGCTCTAGCAATAGTTCACTGGCTATATCTATCGCTCGCACACTCAGTAAAAAACTATGCAAGAAACGATTGACCATAGCCGTTACAAAACCAACTATAAAGCCACCCAGAATAGAGAGAACCAAGGATTTTCCAGCCTGACCAATAGAAAAAGTTCCTGTTGTCCAAGCAACAAGAGCCATCTGAAAGGCTACCAAACCAGAAGCGTCATTTAAAAGACCTTCTCCTTTTAGAATATTAGAAACCCGTTTGGGAAAACGAAAACGTTCAGAAAGAGATGCAAAGGCAACCAAATCTGTTGGCCCAAGTGCCGCTCCAACTGCTAAGCAGGCAGCCAAAGGAAGAGTCATCCAAAGGAAATGAGCCATACCTCCTAAACTTAAGGTCGAGATAAAAATCACAGGAAAAATCAGAAAGACAACAATCCGCCAATGCTTCAAAATGGACGTGATATCCGCTTCTTCTGCCTCCCGGAAAAGTAAAGGACCAATAACCATGGCCAGAAACAGCTCTGTATTGAGATGAAAATCCGCATCAGGAACAAATAAGCCAATCCCAATCCCCAAAAGGATTTGTACAAGAGGAAGGGGCAAAAAAGGGAGAAGTTTATTGGTCGTAGTTGAAACGATTAAGACAAATAAAAATAGAATCAAGTAAATGAGTAATTCCATACAATTCCTCCTTAATCTTTTTTACAACAAGATTCAAAAATCTCCTTTTGCTCTTGGATTTTCTGATCAATCTTAGAACAGTCTTTGTGCTCAATTTTTTTCTGGCATCGTTCCATTTCAAGAGCCACTAATTTTTTCTTAATTTTAAGCATTTTTTTGCTCATATGTGCTTCGTCAAGCACCCCGACTGCTCGCTCGTGATGCGTTGACTCGACAAAATTTTGGCGCATAGCTTCTAGCTTCTCACGAAGGTATTGTTTATCCATGTCTATACCTTTCTAATTTTTCAATCATAACTAAAAACGGTGGATTGTTAACTTGGTTGAGAGTTCGATAAATGGCAGCTGTATACTCTTGTTGGTTCAACTGGCTAACAAAATCCAATACAGCATCCCTCTCGGTATCTCCTCCTTCATGACCATAGTAGATCATAATGGCAATCCGTCCTCCTTTGACAAGCAAATGACAAAGTTTCTCTAAGGCTTCAATGGTAGTCTGAGGTTGTGTGATGACAGACTTGTCAGCAGAAGGTAAATAACCCAGATTAAAAATCCCTGCCTTAGCTTCTGTCACAAATTGATCAAGTGTCTCATGACCTTGCAAGATTAACTGAACATTCTCTAAACCTGCCTCATTTAAACGCTCTTGGGTTTTCTCCAAAGCCTGCTCCTGGATATCAAAGGCATAGACTTGCTTGGCTAGCTTGGCTAAAAAAAGCGTATCGTGACCATTGCCCATGGTCGCATCCACTACGATATCCTCTTTTGTCACAACTTCCGCCAAAAAATCATGTGCCATCTCAAGTGGTCTTTTCATTTTTAAACTCCTGTTTTACAGCCTTGCATCCTTGCACACTTCCACGACGTCGCATTTCAGTTTCAATAGCATTTAGCACTTCCCATTTATTGAGGCTCCACATGGGACCAATCAGCATATCTCTAGGTGCATCTCCTGTAATCCGATGGATGACGATATGCTTGGGAATGATTTCCAACTGATCACAGATAACCTTGACATACTCATCCTGACTCATCAGTTGCAAGCGTCCTTCGTGGTAATCTCGCTGCATCCGTGTATTGGTCATGAGGTGAAGCAAGTGCAGTTTAATTCCTTGAATATCATTATCCGTAACACAGCGACGGACATTTTCAATCATCATCTCATGGGTTTCACCAGGCAGACCGTTGATCAGATGGGAAACAATCTCAATTTTAGGATATTTTCTCAAACGCTTAACCGTCTCAACATACAATTCATAAGAATGGGCACGGTTAATCAAGTCAGATGTTGCTTCAAAAGTAGTCTGTAAGCCCAATTCTACCGTCACATGCATGCGTTCCGATAGCTCAGCCAAATATTCGATGGTTTCATCGGGTAAACAGTCTGGCCGTGTTCCGATATTAATCCCTACTACACCTGGCTCGTTGATAGCCTGCTCGTAACGTTCCCGAATTACTTCCACTTTTTCATGGGTGTTGGTAAAGTTTTGAAAATAAACCAGATACTTTTTAACATCTGGCCACTTGCGGTGCATAAAGTCAATTTCCTTATAAAATTGCTCACGGATAGGGGCATCTGGTGCTACGATGGCATCTCCAGAACCTGAAACTGTACAAAAAGTACAACCACCATGGGCTACAGTTCCATCCCGATTTGGACAGTCAAATCCCGCATCAATAGGAACTTTAAAAGTCTTTTCTCCAAAAAGTTTTCGGTAATAATCATTCAAGGTATTATAAGATTTCATAACTTTCATTATAACAAAAAACACCCACAATCTCAAAAGCCTGACTTTCCTACAAATTCCCTTGTTTCTCATTTCCTTTAGCGTTTTTTTATGATACAATATGGGTATGATTTTAATGAAAATAGCAGCTATTTTATTATTGATATTAACCTTGATGGTTTGCTTAATTGTCACCAAGCTTTTCGGACTTAGGAAAATAGGATTTAATTTCGCGGATTTAGCTTTTCCACTTTTGGTATTTGAGTATTATCTTATCACTGCTAAAGCCTTTACCCACAACTTTCTACCACGACTTGGAGTCGCACTTTCTCTCCTCGCAATCCTCCTTGTAATCTTTTTCCTTGTCAAAAAACGAAGTTTTTATTACCCCAAATTCATCAAATTCTTCTGGAGAGCCGGTTTTCTCCTAACCTTAGTTCTCTATATCGCTATGATTATAGAGTTAATCTTGCTAACATGATTTCTCAAATCTCATCATCCTACTCCTCGTATAGCTACTAGGAAATTATTTCCTAGTGGCCGTGCGGGGAATTTTTGTCTGTCCCCAAAAGAATAACAGCTGCTTCCTCGTCCATTTATGAAGACTTTCAAATAAAATAATCCTAAAAACTCTTCTCGTTTCTTCACACAAAAAAGAGAGGACTCATCATCCTCTCTAAAATCCATTTTTCACCTAATATAAGGTATCTTACAATTAAAAGATAGCTCTATATTGCTCCAAACTAGCTTGGTTGGCTGCCTGTTTCTGTCTAGCAAGTGCTGCTTCCATCTCTGATGAGTGGGCAAGGACACTTTGCATCTTGTCCACCATGCCTGAAACATTTTCTGGCGAATAAATGTGATCATCCGCAATAAATCGACGACTATGACAAGTATTTGTAAAACTGAGAATCAGCATGTTGTTCTCAAAAGCTGTGCGACAAGCATTGAGGATTTCATCGCTGATATTGATATCTAGATACAAGTCACATCTCTCAAAAAGCTCTGCAACCTTGCCCGGACGAATATTTGGATAGAGCGAAACATTTACGAAATGATTTAGTTCCATTAGATGGCTGGACATTTCTGTAATCGCTCCAATATGAAAATGAACATTTGGTAACTTGGTCACAAGCTCTTCAATCTTCTCAAGCTGATCACTATTGGTCAAAATCAGAGCTTCCGGATTCATGTTATTAAGGCGTTGGTAATCATAAATATAACCAAGATTGTGGAAATAACTTTTTTCTTCAGGAGCCACCAAGTTTTGAATTTTCTCATATACCTGCTTGTCTTGGACAACAATACGAACATTTCGATCATTCAGCTTCATAGCCGCTACCATATTACCTGGTAACTCTTCTCCGATAGGCTCTTGCCAGAAAAGAACGTCCTCTGCACGACCATTTTTAGGAGGAAGAGAATAGGCCACCAAGAAGGGGGTTGCTAGCGAATTATAAATAATCCGATCCGTATCATACCCACGATATTGCAAATAAAAGATGACAAATTCTTGTTTGGATTTAAAGATATGACGCTTTCCCTCCAGTGTCAGGATAATATCTCCAGTCAGATGATTCTCCATAATAACCACGACATTGCTCTGGTCAAAATAACGAGTATGGGTCGGACGTTGTGTCTGGTCGTAGGTTATTTGTGCAAAAAGCCGTCCTTTACGATTGTAGATATCTGCTGCTCGAACCTGCCCCTCTGTATCCAGCCATTCGACAGCCCGAACACGTCTTTCATGCGTCGGTTGGCGATAGAAAATATTCGCACGCTTCTTGCCCATATCCAAGATTTCGCCATTTACATTGCTGGAGCGAATCTCCCATAGGTGCGGTTTAGGGACAAGATTAAAATAAATTGGACGGCCTTCCGGTGTATCCAAATCTCCCGTGAAATAACTGTAAGGAGACTCGACATCTGGTGAAAGATAGCCATCGTCTTGTACAACAACAACAGGACAATCAAGTCCTGTTGCTTTTAATGAACGTAACAAATCAAAACTTGCTTGATCATAGCGGTCAAACAAACAAATCATAGTGGTTATGCCTTTCTTTCTGAATCTTACTTAGTTGGTCTGAGCCGATCGAACCAGATCAGACCAGCGCTGAGCAATATGCTCATCAAGGTAAGGCTCAGCTATCTCATAGGATACACGGGACAAATCTTCCTGAGAATGTTGAGTTAATAGCTGAACAATCTTTTCCGCGTACTCTGTCGTCATGGCATCTAGATCATCTGGACGAGCCTTGGGAATCAGATAGCCATTTTCTCCATCACGGATAAAGGTCGGATTGCCATAACGAACATCAAAGCCAATGATGGGCAGGCCAGAACCTACTGCTTCCAACAAAGTCAGCCCAAAACCTTCACTCGTCGATGCCGCTAGATAAGCGGAATAATTTTTGTAAATATCCGCCATATGATGATGCCCCATCAGACGGATATACTCTTCTGCTTGCAGATCCGCAATCAACTTCCGCAGCATAGCTTCCTCACCACCCGTGCCATAGATATCAAAGGTGATTTCCGGTAATTGCTCATGCGCCTTCACTACAGAGTGAATCAGCCAATCGATATGCTTTTCACTGGCCAAACGAGAAGCTGTCATCAAACCAAAAGGCTTCCGTGGGCCTTCTGGTCGACGCAACTTATCCAAGCTGCCCACAGGAATAGTTAAAATATTCTTCGGTTTGATGTCGGTATACTGAGCAAACTGCTCTTTCAGCAGCTCTGTTTGAGCATCCGTCGAGTTGATGATGTAGTCCACTTCTTCTGCGTATTCAAATTGATACTCGTAGTAATTATTCCATAAGATATACTCTTTTTCTGCGGGATTTTCACTGAAGTGGTCTGCGTGAACGATGACAGCTAGTTTAGCAGCCCCCTTATTAGCGAAGATTGGTTGGCCAATATCTGTCTCTCGGTCTAGAATCAGTAAATCCTTATCTGTCAACTTCAAGCTTCTCATGAAATGAGCAACAAACTCCTGTTTGGAGTAGAAGACCTGATCTGGAAAACGATAAACTTGCGTTTCTTGCTTACCGTCTACTTCATCGATAATCTCTTCGTAAGCCACACTACCGTCTTCATTGAGCCAAGTCCGTTGGTAGAGACGAGCCCGACCATCTACAGGACTATAGTATTCAATAAAGTTTTTGGTATACGTATAATATTCTTTCTGAATGAGACAGCCACGCGAAACAATCTCTGCCCGCTCAATCAGTTCATTATCCATATCGCAAGAATAACACGTTACGAAATCATTATCTCCAAACATGACTCGAAAGGTCTTATTCTCAGGATTACGGACGATTTCTAGAGGTTCTCTATCAAAACTAGCTAAAACATGTGCTAGAGTATAGGTTGTTGGAGCAATTTTAACGTCTGTAAAATACTGATAGAGCCAAATAACCTCCGAATCCTCAAAGCCGATGTTCTTCGTCAAATGTTCAATGTTATCAGCTGAAATAAAATCCATAAAGATGAATTTTGCATCTAAGCCCACACTGCGAAGCAATTTTGCACGATAAATTTGTGCGTACTCAACCCCGCTACTTGCCCAACCTATTCCTAAGTTGATGTTATATATCGTCATAAACCATATCCCTCTTATAAAAAGATATCCTCTTCAACTCTTGAAAGATGTTTGGTATTCTCCACTGCTTGTTCTTCTTTGCTATTGTCTTCCTTGATATCATCTTCTTTAACTATATCTTTGTCAGAAGATATAAAATAATTAACAGGAGTCGAGTTATCTGTACCTGTCTTGGCAACAATATTCTCAATTTTTACAACTTCGATTTGGGATACGGAAGTATTTGATGTCTCTTCTTTTTTCTCAAACAAGCTCTGGTTTTCTTGTTCATCAGGTGTAGCTTCGTTATCAACTTCAAAAGAATCATCAATCGGAGTGATTACTTCACTCTCTTCATTTAAGTTTTCATCCTCAAGAAAATCATCAACCTGATTTAGAAGATTTTTTATTTTTTCCCTTTGTAATTGATAAAGCCTTTCAGCTTCTATGCGTTTTTTTGTCAAGATATCAATCTCTTCCAGAATAGATTCGCGTATATCCAGATAATCCTTTTGCGCTTTTTCTAAAACTTCTTTGGCTTCTTGCTCAGCGCTTTTGTGTGCTGAGATAATAAGTGATTTTGCATAAACAACAGCCTCACCTATCTCTTTTTCCTTGTCTCTCATAGAGTCTAGTTTTTTACGCAATGATTCTATTTTATCATTTTTTTTCTGAATCTCATTGTAAAAACCTTCCTCTAAAGATTCGATAGTATCGTCAACTTCTTTAGCACGATAATAACCGAACAATGTTTTTTTTAGCTTCATTTTGCTCCCTCTATTCTTCGTTTATCTATATATACCTTGATACTCATTGTAGCATAAAATAGCACGTATTACCATTATTTTCTAGCCTCTATTCCTAAATAACATTACTCAATGAGATACTTCATAATCCATTTTTTGTTAATAAATAATATCAACTAAATAAAACAAAATTTATAATTATTAAAAAATTTTAATCGACTTGTTTTAAGAGCTTAAACGTTTTTTGTAGGAAATTAAACTAACTTTTTAATTACATACCTATTTTTATATATTAACATTTGTATTCTTTTATATTATACCATAAAAGATATTTTTTAAATTATGATACTCATTAAAAAGCAATTTTGCAACTATAATCAATTAGGATAGTTATCATTTAATATTTCTTTCTCATATTTATCATCAAACGCCTTTTTAAGGTCTAATTTAGTTTGAACACTCCCCCATCTTTGTGTCAGCTTTTCTTTTAATTTTTGATGTTCCGAAAAACCTAATTCTAAATAAATATAGTAATCTAAAATCATCAGTAAGCAATTATTATAAATGCTTAACTCCTCTTCTCTTCGCTTAAAATCCTTGTTTTCTCTTTAATAGATTCATTGTAGTGAATATAATAGTTTCTAGTATTAGCAATGACAGAGGGAAATTCAGTCCTTTTAAAGTCTCCTGTCCTAAAAAAAACTTGGTACTCAGCTATAATTAAATCGGCAAGTCTACTTTCGAGCGTAATAAAATTTTTAGATTTCCCTAAAAGAAAACTTTCCATCTTATCTGTTCAACCGTTTGTTAGCCACTTTACTCTATCTTTAAATTCTTTCATTGATCCAGCTTTAAACCTTGAATGATATGTTTCTAGAGCTTGAACAACATTTAAAAACAGTCTAACTGGTGATATCCCTTTTGTATACAGCAGTTCCATATAGAGATCTATGATTGGTTTTAATTTATAATAGGACTCAAAGTAATATTTAAAACTATTATTTTCTAACAAATCATCTAAAAAAAATGTTTTTAATATATACCTACCATAATAATTCCCCATAAATCTATCTTTTCTTATAATAGGACTAATGATATCCAATGTTCTAGGTTTTTGATAATTACTATCATATACATCAAATTCTAATTTAGATACCCCTTGAATTTTATGAACTTTAATTTCTTCAACGAGTGTCAACTCAATTAATCTCTTAATTTTTTCAAATAAATCAAAAAAATCATCTAAAGAGGTTTCCTCTATAAATTCAATCTCAATTATAGTTCTTTGATTCAGTTCTATTTTATCTATAAATAATTGATCCTCATGAATAGGAAGCATAGTCCCACTAACTAGATATTTAATTATCGTACTTTCATCTTTATAAATAATAGTACTGTTGTTAGAATTACCATATAAACCATAGTCATTACTAATCGAGTAGGCAGCTTTACCTCCCCATTTCATTACACCACTAATCTCGAAGAATACACTTTTAAATTTGTTAGTAAATTTTTCTAATGAATTAAATCCACTTACAAAGTATTTAGCACTAAAGGGAAAAATAGAGGTACTCGATGAAATATTACTTGAAACTCCTTTTTAACGGTATGCATCAAATAATACAAATTTTGCTCCGTTAAATAATTCTACTTTTAATTCATTTATGCGATTTGGAAGTTCCAATGTACTAGGTAATCCTTTGTTAACAACTATCTCAAGCAATATCCCTCCTTCTTCTTCATTCAAATACAGGTGACACTCCCTTTTTTTCCATTTAATTCAACTAAACCACTTCCTTGGTAACCTAATTCCATATCAATACCTCCAAATTAATTTTTGTCTTAAACATAAATACAATAATAAATAAAACGTTTACATATTATATTCTATCAATTATTATAGCACAAGAAAAAATAAACACCCCCACAAAAAATTGTGGGGGTGTTGCAGGAGTATTTCAATTAAAATAAAACCCTTTTTATCCTTTTGCAAATACGAAAAGGCTTTAATACTAGACTTTCATTCCTAAGCAACCGATAAACGATTATTTAAGAGTAACAATTTGCAAATCCTATTTTCCCCCAGTATTAGTGGGTTAATTCCTCAATATTTAACTTTGGCAGGAATTTGGTAGGTAAATTGATAATCCAAGATTATCTAAACTGTTTGTAATCTCTTCTGAAATTGTTGAATCACCTGAATAATACCAGTGACTATATGTATTCAACGTGGTTGACTTATCAGCGTGTCCTAATCGATATGAAACATATAAAGTATCCTTATGTAACACATTTATAAGATAAGATGCATGACTATGTCTTAATCCTTTACCTGTAATTTCTGGTACACCAGTAATCTTAGCATGCCTTTTTATTATCCTAGAAATTGTAGACTTACACAAGGGGGCACCAAAACGTGATACCACATAATCTTTATCATCATTCTTGATTTGAACTTCTCGCCATTTTTTAAGTATTGTAATCGTAAAATCATCTAAATCAATTTTACGATTCCCTGCTATTGTCTTTGTTTGTTGTTTAGCATACCATACACCGTTTTTATCTTTTTCAATTGTCGAATGAACATGAATCCATTTACGTTCAAAATCAATATCTTCCCATTTAAGAGCAATACCCTCACTAACTCTTAAACCAGTCATAAAATATAACCAGATCGTCATGTAGTTATGGAGTCCCTCATACTCACTAATATCAAAAGAGTTTATTACTTTCTTAAATTCATCAAAAGTCCAAAATTTTGTATCAGGGTGCTTTCCTCTAGGATTATCTAATCCTTTAAAAGGAACTCTATCAATATAACCCAATCTTTCTGCATAACCCAGACATGCTTTAAATCTAGACCACATATTTTTAGCATAGTTACTAGAATACTTGTCTATAATAGCTAAGCGAAATCTTTCACAGTCAATAGTACTAATATCTGATAATTTTTTACTACCAAATTGCTTAATAAATAACTGATGATGTGGTAAAGCGGTCTGATAAGTTACAAATTGAACTTTTTGTTGATAATATTTTAAATAAATCTCTTCCATAAACTCTCTAAAAGTTAGAAAACTATTATTAATAGTAGAGTTCACAAATTCATGTTTTAAACGAAGTATCTCTTCATATGCTTCCTTAAAAGAATTGAACGGTAGTCCCTGTTGATTTTTCCTTCCTTTCTTTTGAATTCTTTTCCCAGTTATTGGATCAACTCCTAATTCAATTTGAAAATAAATTTTTCCTTTTGAATCTTTGTATACACCTTTATATTTCTTTGTCTTTGATATAACCATTTTTCTCACCTTCTATATCTGAAAAAGAAATACCAATTAAATTTTCTACAATATTTTTAGGAGCAATGCCTAACCTTTTATTATTGAAAGGTGAACATCCTAATTGTACCGCATTCTTATCATTTTTTCTAGCTTCTTCAAACTTTTTTACAGCAATCTTTTTTGCTTGTCTAATAATATTTCTCGATGTGTGCTCTGGAAAACCAATCGCAACTAAATCTTTATAGTTTACTGTTTCCATGATTTTATTACTTCCTTTCTTAGATATTTTACCTCCATGGCATGACTGATGAAGTCATCATAAGAATTTCACTTGCTGCTCTTTTACGGTGGCAGCCTGAACGGTCAGAAGTATCATTGTATATCATTTGTATCATGGCATATAAAGTATCGCTCTATTTTATTGATGGTTTTAAAATCGCTCTTATCATGGCGAGCCATTCAAATCTGCTCCACAAATGAGGAAAGTACCATTTTGGACTATTCAATTGTCAATGTGCTTTCTTAACCTACTACTTTTTGAAGTAATGGTCTTCTTTGTTATCCACTCGACCTACAAGGTAGTCTAAGCTTACCTTATAAAAATCTGCAAGTTTAATAAGGTCATCTATAGAGATTAACCTGGTACCTGACTCCATTTTAGAATACGCTGACCTTGTACAATTCAAGACTGTTTTAGCAATATATTCTTGTGTTAAATCAGTATCCTCACGTAAACCTCTAATCCTTTTCAACATCCAATGTCTCCTGAAACAAGTATAGTATAGTTATTTTCTTATTTTGTGAAATGTGACAAATTGGCACATTAAAGTCTTCTATATATACTTTTTAGGAAACTATTTACTCCAGAGTTATCTCGGTTTCATTACTAGATTTCGTATTTTTTACTTTCTTATACTTCTTTATCGTACGATTAAACTTTTCAAATAAGTTTATAATTTCTTTATGCTTCTCCTTCAGTTTTTCAATTCTTCCTTTATATATGTATAAATCCTTCTCTATTGTATCTACTGAACTTTTACCTTGAATATTTTTTTCTAAATTCCCAGAACTATTTGTCGTATTATTCAACAATATTTCCTCTAAATTAGTTAAATCATCAATTTTATTTTGGACTTGTTCAATCATATTCTCTAGATATGATATTTGGGCAATGAAATCATTTGTTATATCTTCAAAATCATTCGGACTATTTTCCGCAGATATAAGAAAATCTAATTGTTCTATTTTTTCTTTAATTTTGCTAAGAGGAATTCTTCTATACATATACTGCGGTTCATACTGAAGATTAAATTGCCTAATCAAAGTTTTACCTTTCATAAAGCGATTTTTTTCTGCTGAATCTTTATGGTATACATAGTAAGAACTAGTTTCTCTGAGAAATACTTTAACTTTTTCTTCTTCCATATTGATTTGAATATTTGGTACAAAAATAAGTCCTTCTTGTCGGATGCCAAGATGTACATTAATGTACATTCCATCGTCTACTACTTCTTCTATTTGATTAAGATTCAACTCTACCTCAAACTCATGAACTGCATCCCTATTTCTCTTGAAATCTTGATAGGATTTCCATACCACCTCTTCTGTCGGCAACTCTTTTTCTTTAATTAGCTTTTCTTCATTGTAAAGTTCAACTAAATTTTTATTATCTAAGACAACAGTTTCATTTTTGTTATTAAAATAGTCTTGAAAATAACTAACACTATACCGATTCGTTTTTACCAATTCCTGCTCTGAAATCTTAATCTCATCAAATTCAAATTGAACATGTTTTTCTTTCGGAATTATTTTTAATCCAAAATATTCTGCTCTTTGAATCAATTCATTCATATTCTTCATTTTCGGAAGTAAAAATTCTAAGATGTTTATGGTTTCCCTTTGAACAAACTTTTTCTTAAAATAAGTTTCATTATAAGGTTGTTTTCTACTCAATTTACTATCACGTACGACTTGTTTCATATTTGAATCAGTCATAAAAAAAGTAACATGCTTGTGTCTAAAATCAATTTTTAAGTGTAAAGCTTTTGCTTTTTTCTTGAAATCTTCAAAATTTTTCGAGTTCTCGATTAGAAAATATACTCGTTGTTTTATTTCATATTTGTAATTTGTTTTGCGATAAACTTCATACTGACGATGCGAATAACGATTTTCTATAATTTTTGCCCCTGCAATTTTTGAAAGACGATCAGAAACCATTCGTAGATTATGTTCTGCCTTATAATCCCATAGAAACTTTTTATCAGAATTCTGATCAATTGAATTTAGGATGATGTGATTGTGGATATGATCTTTATCGACATGAGTTGCTACAATGAAACGAAATCTACCTCCTGTCAACTCTTTAACTGTCTCATAACCAATCCGATTGATTTGTTCAGGAGTGAGATGGTCATCTGGAGAAAAGGACTGAATGATGTGATGAGAATGAATTTTTCGTTGATTTACTTCTTGCCTATCATGACGAAATTCATAAAGAGTATCATTACTTAAAAAGTTATCATTGTACATCTTCACTAGTTCTTTATAACTAGGAAAATCTAAATAATTTCTCATACCAAAATCTGAAACTAGTGTTAGATTTTTTGTTTTACTTGGATTCAAAATATATTTGATTAGTTTACTACGATAATTTTTTCCATGAATCGCAAAGTGTTTAGTGATGACCATAAAATTTCCTCAATTTTTCAGATTGAATAAAAAAATCTTTCTCCACTTCTACTATTAACTCTTCTATACCTTTTCTCAATTGATTTAATTCAACTTCCGTTATTAAGTTCGAATAATTTATGCTTCTGGCTATTTGATTAATATTATTTCCTATTCGTTTTAATTCAAAAATCAAATCTTGAAAACTATTTGTATCAATAGTGATGAAATTCATACCAGGATTTAATAGAGTTCGTCTAGCATATTCGGAAAATGATAAACAGTGACTTTTACAGATATTTTCGTTTAATTTGACTAATTCTAGATCAGATAAAAAGACTTTTTTTAAATTTGTTCTATATCGGTGCTCCACTCTACTACCTCATGTATTTGTTACGAAAATTTTCACTAAGAGGACTTGTTTTTTCTACCTCTTTAATTAATTCCTGAATACAAGTTAACAAAATAGAAACATGTTCTTGAGTAACCTGATGATTTATTTTTGCAACTATGAATACTTCATGAACATCACGGCTAATTTGTTCCAACTTTTGTTTTTTCCAAAGGTTGAACCATTTTTCCATCTGTTTTTGTCCATCAGATAATAGTAAGCTTTTACGGAGAAAATCAGAAAAATTATCATCTCCTTTCTCTCTCATTAAATCTAGTATTTGTTTTTCTTCCGTTTCTGTTAAGCGAAATTGTTTCCGAATACTACGTATATCTCTTTTCATATGGCTTTTCCTCCCTCATAGAAATTTGTACTGACAATGTAAGCTTACAGACACTGTCAGTACGTTTTTCAAAATAGATTCAACATTTTTGTAAGGCTTTGCGAGCTCAGATATTGTGTCCACAATATCCCAAAAATCATATCGCCAGCCAATCAAAACCTTCTAGTTTTGACAGCCAACGATAAGATAACTTGGTGACTTCTCCCCCAAACCCCCAACATAAATCTAAATTAAAAAAAGTATAACAAATACTATTTGAAAAAATTATCACAGAATAAAAGAGCCCTAACGGACTCTTACAAACTTAAATCTATTAAAAACAAAAGGTAGCTGTACTTTTTCTTTAGAAAATAAAAATTTTAATTAGAAAATTTAACTCTTCATATAATTTTTTAATTTAAACTCTTTTATTTTTAGATTCTTATCTTCATTAAGCAAAAAAGCTTCAATATCTAATATTGAAATCTCCTTATCATTCTCAATAGAAATCAAAATATCATAAGAATCATTAGATAACTGTTCTTTCAACTCAACATTAGATTTTTTGAAATCTAGTGCACCAAGGTTAGCATAAATTTTACCAGCAAGAGAAATATCATTTGTTTCTAACACAATCTTCGCTTGATAAATTACATGATTTCTTACATTACTATGTGTCACTAATTGCACCAGAACAACTATAAAACTACAAAAAGAACCAAATATCCAAAAATCAGCACCAATTGCCATACCAATACCAGCTGTAGCCCATATACCAGCTGCAGTAGTTATTCCACTAATTTTCTTATCTCGAGTAAAAATTATTCCTCCACCTATAAAACTAATACCACTAACAATTTGAGCTGCAACCCGAGAAGTATCATAAGATGGTGTATCTAAAAATGCTTCTTTTGAAAGAATCATCATTAAAGCCGAAGTTAAAGCAACAATTATATGCGTTTTGACTCCTGCTTGCTTGTTACGTGCCTTACGCTCATAACCAATTGCCCACCCACATGCACAAGCGATTAATATTGAAATAACATGCCTTAACTCGACAATACTATTAAATGAATGATTAAAAATTGTAGACATTAATCCCTCCTACTCTAAAATGACATCGGTGTCATAAGTTATATTCTACTACTATTTTAATATTTTATCAAATAAAAAATCGGTATTTTCTACCGATTAAAAGCTTTGTCTTCTAATAATTTTTGAAGATATTTCAACGGATTCTATATTTTCACCGTTAATGATTGCTAAAACACCTTCTATCATTTTTTGGGCTAACATAGCATAATTAGGAGAAATAGTAGACAGAGCTGGAGTATAATATTGCGAAATAGGAATATTATCGAATCCAATTATTGAAATATCATCAGGAATGGTAATCCCCTTCTCATAGCACGCACGAATCAGCCCTTGAACCTTCTCATCCCCAGAAACAAATATCATATCCGGATGATTTTGATTAGATAAATTATTTATAGCATATGAATAAACTGAATCAATTGTAGTTAAACCATAAATAACTTGCAAATCCATTAAATAATTTTTATCAGTCAAAAAAGTACGAACACCTTTTTCACGATCCTTATTAACAAGAGATTCCCCTCCCATAAGTAACAACATACTTTTAATACTCTCTTTTGTTACTAATTCCATCATATCATAAGTGGCTTGAAAATTGTTATTAGATACATAAACAACATCAGGTGTTCGAGATTCTCCAAAAACTATAAAAGGCATATTATTCTTCTGTAAATAATTAATCCGAATATCGTCTTTACTTTCATAAAATACTATTACTCCATCTATTAAGCTTCCTGTGCTTGAAATTATTGAATTCCTAATCGTATCTTCTTCACCAAAGTATTCAACAATAGCGTTTACACCAAACTCTTTACAAGTTTGTAGAACTCTATCTAGTAAAGTTTGAAACCAAATCAAGGGAAAAGAATCAATCTTTTTAACGGAAATCAAAATGTTTGTAGTTTCTTTCTTAGTCAAATTTTTTGCATATGCATTTGGAACATACGACAACTCATCAATGACTTTTTGAATAGCTCGATAAGTTTCTTCTCTTACCTTTTCACCACCGTTAATAACACGTGAAACAGTTTTTGGAGAAAAACCTGATAAATGCGCAATATCATAAATAGTTACCTTTTTATCGTTTAAATTTTTCACTTTAGTCCTCCATTTATGATTTATCTAATTTTATTATACAATATTTACTTTTTTTAACAAGAGAATTTAGAAAAATATTTTAATGTATCTTAACAAAAACTTTAATTTCAAAATTTTCTATTTTATACTCTATTCATCCGATTCAAAAAAATGACATTGACAATTAAAATTTTTATTCTTTACTATTTTTTCTACTTCACAACTGATAAACTTGTATGAAAATAACTTACCACGAAAATATAAAAAATCATTTTCGGTAAAATCCATTGAAACTATAAAAGTATCTAATAACATTTGGACATAGCAGTCTAAGATCGGAATAATCTTTTCCTTAACAATAACTTTTGATAGTATATCATCAGCAGGTAAAGAAGCCGAAAATACAATTTCACAAATATCATAAAAAGAATGAAATCTATATACTTGCACTAAAGAATTATATTCAAAATACGTTATTCTTCCACAGTCAAAATTAATATTATATACCTTCATTTATGTTTATCCTTATACTTTGCAAATAATTTTGAGTCAATTATCACCTAAAAAACAAAAGGACAAGAATAACTGCCCCTTTGTTTATTCTATATCAACTAACTTCTTCAACATAAATAACACCAACAATATTTGCTATTTCTTCCATCAGTTTAAGATGTTCAAACTTACCTGAAAGTTCTAGAGTCATAAATGATGCTATTCTTTTGTCTGGAACATCAAAATATTCAATTCTTTCAGAATTAACATCTCCAAAAGCAGTTCTTGAATCATTCAATCGAATTCCATTTTCTGCACAATAAACTAATACTCGATTATATGCCTCAGTAGATTTAACTACAATATATAATTCAATAACTTTTGAACGACTTTGAAGGTATTTTTTTAAAGGCTGAAACATAGAAATCACACTCCAAACAGAAATAGCTACTAACAGAGCACCTTCATAAAAACCTACTCCAATAGCTAAACCTATTCCTGCTGAAGCCCAGATTCCTGCTGCAGTTGTCAGACCCGTAACCTTCTTTTTATCTGTGATTAGAATTGTTCCAGCTCCAAGAAAACCAACACCAGATATAACCTGAGCACCTAACCGTGTCGGATCTCCTGTTCCAAACTTATAAGATACGAATTCATTAGTCATCATAATTAAACAAGCAGCCATACAAACAATACTATGTGTACGAATACCTGCTGGTTGAGATTTACTTCCTCTTTCTAAGCCAATAATACTTCCAATGACCAAAGATAATACGACTCTAATTATAATTTCGATGTTCGATAGTCCTATGCTGGATGTTTGCATTACTATTTCCTTTTCTTACCGCGTGGTCTCTGTGTGAAGTATAACACAGTTCCAGAAATAATCATTAGAATAATCGTATAAACGAATACAAGAGCTTGTGCGTTAGATGTTGCTGTTTCATCACCTGCAGAACGAATCGTAATACCTAATGGTTGAGCCAATGGATGATAAAGGAATACAGATAAATCGAAATCGGTCAATAAAGAGTTAAAGTTCAGTGCGATAACAGAGAGAACAACCGGCAAGATGAAAGGAATAATAACCTTCATCATTGTGTAAAATGGTGAAGCGCCCATACTTCTAGCAGCATCCTCCATCTCATCATCAACACTAAATAAGATTGCACGTACCATTCTATAAGAGAATGGAATTTTTACAACAATATAAGCGATTAGCAAAATTACTAAACTACCAACTAGAATCTGGTTAAAGACTAAAAGTTGAGGTTGGTTGAAAGTGAATAATAAACTAACTGCTAGAAGTGTACTTGGTAATAGCCAAGGAAGAAGAGCTCCGTATTCGAACAAGAAATCAAATCGAGCTTTATGTTTACGAACTACTCGCGCAAACACAACAGCAAGAACTGTTGCAGTAGTTGCAGCAATAATAGAGTATATAAAGCTGACTAAGAATGGAGAGAACGCAGCACTATTACTAAAGAATAACTTATAATTATCTAAAGTAAAGTTTGATAATGATAAGTTTCCTGTCTGTATTGCAACTGGGTCAGTAAATGAATACAATACAATGAAAATCAATGGTAACATGAAAACAGTGAACAAAGCATAAGCAACAATATGTGCAATGATATTCCATGGTTTAGATGTGATTTTTTGTTTTTTCAAAGGTGCTTTCGTTTTAGAAATAGAAATATAATTTCCGCCTTTTTCGATCTTGTTCATAATAGTAAGCAAAATCGTAGTGGCAACACCCAAAATAATTGCTAGAAAGGCGGCTAAGTCACGAGAATTTCCCATTCCAGCAAATGTTATGATCATTGGGTTAATAGTTTGGAATTCTTTCCCACCAACAATCATAGGTGCTGCTACTGCTGATAACCCACTTAGAAAAACCATAATTGTCAGAGCGAATAAAGTAGGAATAAGAGTTGGCAATACTACTTTTCTAAACACTGTAAATGGTTTTGCACCCATATTACGTGCAGCTTCAATAGTATGATAGTCTACACTACGAATTGTATTAGTTAGGAATAAGGTGTGATTAGCAGTACCAGAAAATGTCATAATAAATAGAACTGCACCATAACCAATAAACCAGTTAGGATCTAAAGATGGAATAATACCTTGTAAAAATTTGGTAATCATTCCATATGGTCCATAAACGAATTTATAACCAGTAGCCAAAACTACTCCACCGTAGATTAGTGACGTCATGTATCCTAGTTTTAATATTTTAGCTCCTTTAATATCAAAATATTCTGTAAACAATACACAAAGTACACCAACAACATTAACAGTTATAATTAGTGAGAATGCTAACTTAAAACTGTTCATAATACTCTGAATCGCACGTTGAGATTTAAGAGCTCGTTGTACGACATCAAGTGAAAACTCCCCACCTTTCACAAATACATTAACTACTAAATCAAAGTTTGGATAAATGATGAAAGTTACCAAGAACCAGATTAAGCCTAAACGAATGAGCCAATCTTTCCAATTTAATTTATGACGCATACTGCACCTCCTTAAAATTGCAGAACGTCTGATGGTGTGATAAATAATTCCACACTTTCTCCGACAGATCTAATAGCTGACTGACTATCGATACTTGTTACATTAAGAATTTGATTTTCAGATACCTGAACAGTATAGTGAATTGTAACTCCTGAAAATTCCACATCAATAATTGAACCTTTTAAGACAAAATCCTGATCCGTTTCACGTTTGAAGCGAACTTTTTCTAAACGAATGTAACCTTTTTTATCTTCCAAAAGAACATGAGCATTATTTAGAAGAATTCCGTGAACAGTTTCATCTGTAAGTACGTTAATGTCTCCAATGAAATCACATACAAATTCTGTTTGAGAATTATGATAAATTTCTACTGGTGTTCCCACTTGTTCAATAAAACCATTATTAAAAACAGCAATCCTATCAGATAGCGTTAACGCTTCCTCTTGGTCATGTGTAACATATAGAGTCGTAATTCCCAATTCTTTTTGAAGACGTTTCAACTCTTTTCTCAAATCCACACGTAATTTTGCATCTAGGTTTGACAAGGGTTCATCCAAACATAGGATTTTAGGTTCCAGAACAAGAGCACGAGCTAAAGCTACACGCTGCTGTTGTCCTCCAGATAATTCTGAAACGTTACGTTGCAATTGTTGATCTGAAATCTTAATTTTAGCAGCCACTGCAGAAACCTTGGCTTTAATAACATCTGGAGCAACTTTTTTAACCTTTAGACCGAATGCAATATTATCAAAAACTGTCATTGTTGGAAATAGTGCGTAAGATTGGAATACGATCCCGATTCCACGTTTTTCTGGCTCCATATGAGTAACATCTTTCCCATTAACCTCAATGCTTCCAGATGAAGGGTCTAAAAAACCTACCAAAGCTCTCAAAGTTGTCGATTTACCGCATCCAGATGGTCCAAGGAAGGTAAAGAATTCTCCTTCCTTAATATCTAAATTTAGATTATCAATCGCGATAAAATCACCGTATTTAATTTGAATGTTATCAAATTTAATCATATTACTAACTTCCTTTACTTATAAATGAAAAGTCTCTCTTAATTTCTCATGTAGGTTTAGAAACTTTAGAGAGACCTGGAATTTTAAAATTTACACTTATGTCCTATTTTACATATTCTAGTTCAGCTTTTTCAACCCATTCATCCAAATGTTTTCCAACAGCTTCCCAATCAATACTTTGCGGTTTCACTTGATCAACAAATTTCTTAGTAGCTTCTGGTAACTCTTTCACTGCCTCAGTATTTGCAGGAATAGAACCAAAGTTTTTGCTGTACTCTACTTGAATTTCTGTTTGACCAAACCAATCAATAAATTCTTTAGCTAAAGCTTGTTTCTTACTAGTATTCAAAATCATTGTTTGTTCAGTTACAAACGGAACACCAATTTCAGGAGACATTACTTTAAATACAACATTTTGTTCTTTTTGTCCAACTAATGCACCAGAACCCCACATCATACCGTACTGGATTGGGTCATCCTTATCTAACATTTTAACAATTGAACTTTCACCCTTTTGAAGAGTGTACGCATTTTCCAAATATTCTTTAGCTGCTTGCCAACCTTTTTCAGAAACGCCTAATTCTCCTTTATCATCGAGATAGCGAACAAGGATACTTGCCAAGATCGCACGCCCTGTTCCCCCTGAAAGTCCAGAAATTGAATATTTACCTTTATATTTGCTGCCTAACTCAGTCCAATCTTTAGGCATTTCAGTAACATCAGGAGCACCAATCAAGACCAATGGCTGAACAATTACAGGATTGTAGTAGTTATCTTTATCTGATAGAGATTGGTCAATTTTATCTAACCATTTAGGTTTGTACTGTACCAATAATTTTTGATCTCTAATTTTATTTGAATCAACAGCTCCAATACCAAATACCATATCAGCTACTGCATTATTTTTTTCAGCAATAACACGATCGGCCAACTGAGCACCTGGAATGTCAACCATTTTAATATTGAAACCAGCTTCTTTAGCCTTAGCAGTTAACCAATCCCCACGTCCGTTTGAAACAGAGTTAGAATAAATTACTAATTCTTGGCTCTTGTCAGCTTTTTCTTCTGATTGAGGTGTATCGCTCGAAGAATTTGATGAATTAGTTGAACCACCTGAACATGCTGCCAATGTTGTAACCGCAACCCCTGCAGCTAAAAACGATAATAATTTAGATTTTTTCATATGAAATCTCCTTTTTATTTTTAATTATAATTTTATTTTAAAATTTTTCACAATATGGAACAAAACGTCTCATATCTTCAAATACTGTGTAATCGATACGATTTACTGTAATGACAGGAATCTTTTCAAGCAGAACTTCCGTTAATTCCTTTTTCACTTTAGTAAACTCTTCATTTTCTTCTTCAGTTAATGGAACTCGAAGATATCCAATTGAGATATGGAATTGATAGCGATCATGATTAGGGAATCGAACACCTGCTTTTTCAGAAACATATGTTCTAATTTCTTCTAATCGTTTAGCTGATTTCTCATCGGCTGGTTCTACTAAAATGTTTTGATTTCCCATTTCAGTCACACGCATATGAATATCTTCGTTTAGCAATGGGAAAATTTCTAGTTGTTTTGCAAAGTAATCATGAATTTCTTGTAATGGCGTATCCAATGGTAGATGGCTACTCCAAAATTCTGGCTCACGATTTTCATGGCAAAGCAATTCAATTACAGTCATATGAATAGAATCTCTTGGAGTTAATGTGAATTTATCTATAAATGGTAACTCTCTATAGCGTGATTGAATGATATCAACAACTTCCATCAAATCTGAATTAGTATAAAGATTTGCTACAACTGTATTCCCCGGGAAATGATTAAATTCCCCGTTCTCTTTGAACTTAATTTTTGTTAAGTTTTTCATAAAAAGACCTTCTTTTTTATTTTTTGACATCGGTGTCATTCATATTTATATTATACAATGTAATCGTTTACTTTGTCAAGCGCTTTCATTATTTTTTTTTAATTTTTTTAATATATACATATTACAAGACTACTCGAACTTTATTATTTATTGTATCCATTAGGATTTTTTGATTGCCAATTCCATGTATCTCTACACATGTCTTCGACCGTTTTTGTAGTCTTCCAATTTAATTCCTTATACGCCTTATCCGCATTTGCATAACAAGTCGCAACGTCTCCTGATCGTCTTGGAACAATTTTATAAGGAATTGGAACCTTATTGACACTTTCAAATGTATTTACAAGTTGTAATACACTTGTGCCTTCTCCTGAACCAAGGTTATAAATATAAACATCTGTTTTTTCAGATACTTTCTCTAAAGCTTTTATATGCCCTATCGCTAAATCCACTACATGGATATAATCGCGAACACCAGTACCATCTACCGTATCATAATCATCTCCAAAAACACTTAGCTCTGGTCGCTTACCTACCGCTACTTGTGCAATAAAAGGCATTAAGTTGTTAGGAATTCCTGATGGATCTTCTCCAATCAACCCCGACTCATGAGCACCAATCGGATTGAAATAACGAAGCAACGCAATACTCCACTCTGAATCTGCTACATGAACATCTTTTAAAATTTGTTCAAGCATCACTTTTGTGTACCCATACGGATTCGTTGCACTTGTCGGCATCGTCTCAATAAGGGGAGACTGATTGTGAACGCCGTATACAGTCGCACTCGATGAAAACACAATCTTTTTAACATTAAACTCTGACATCACTTCAACAAGAGCTAATGTGCTCATAATATTATTTTCGTAGTACATTACAGGCTTTTGCACGGATTCGCCGACAGCTTTGTATCCTGCAAAATGAATTGCAGCCTCAATAGATTCTTGTTCAAAAACTTTTCTCAATCCTTGTTTATCACAAACATCTAATTCGTAAAACGCAGGACGTTGCCCTGTAATTGCTTCAATACGATCTAATACTAAAATGCTTGAGTTTGAAAGGTTGTCGACAATAACGACTTCCTTACCTAAATTTAGTAATTCTACTACGGTATGGCTACCAATATAACCAGCTCCGCCTGTTACCAATATTGCCATTTTTACTTCCTCCTAATTAATTCCAACCGATTTAACAAATCTCATAAATGCTTCATGTCCGGTTTGAGTATTCTTATAAACACCTGCATCTTCGAGAACTCTCGCAAATACTTGCCCTACTTCATGTTGAACTACGCTATGAACCTCCTCCTCTTTAAGTCCAGGATATTTTTCTTTCAATTGAACGGCCCATTCTAAATGATAATCAGCAATTGCGTTATCTTTTCCTAAAAGATATTTCTCAACTTCTTCTAACTCTGTTTTCAAACGAGGTGGTAAAATCGCAAGTCCCATCACTTCGATTAACCCAATATTTTCCTTTTTAATATGTTGTACATCTTGATGAGGGTGGTAAACACCATCTGGGTATTGTTTAGTAGTATGGTTATCTCTCAGAACAATATCCAATTCATATCTTCCATCCACTTTACGAGCAATAGGAGTCACCGTATGGTGTGGAATATCTTCAGTCTTAGCAATGATGTCTACTTCTAAATCTGAATATTCTCTCCAGATATTTAGGATTTTAGTAGCTAATTCTACCAAACGATTTTTATTTTCACCTTGTAGCCTAATCACTGACATCGGCCATTTTACAATACCTGCTTTAACATCCTCAAAGTCTTTAAAAAGAAATTCTCTCTCAAATTTTGCTTTTTCCATTGGGAAAATATGTTTTCCTCCCTGGTAGTGATTATGACTAAGAATAGAACCTCCTGAGATAGGAAGATCAGAATTTGAACCAGCAAAATACCCTGGTAAAATATCAACAATCTCCAATAATTGTTCAAATGTTTTGGACGTAATAGCCATTGGTACATGTTGACTATTCAAGAATATCGCATGCTCATTAAAATATGAGTATGGGGAATACTGGAAACCCCATACTTCGTCTCCCAGTTCCAACCGAATAATTCTATGATTTGCACGTGCTGGATAATTTATTCTCCCCTGATAACCTTCATTTTCCATACAAAGTAAACATTTTGGATAATTAGATGACTTTACCAATTTCTCTGCCGCGATTGTTTTCGGATCTTTTTCCGGTTTTGATAAATTGATTGTAATTTCAAGTGAACCATAATTAGTTTCAGTATGAAAAGCTATATTTTTAGCGATAGCTGACAATTTAATATAGTCGCTATCTTTACTTAACTGATAGAACTCTTCAACTGCTTCCTGTGGCGAAACATCATATGAACTCCAAAAAATATCATTAAGGCGACTTGGTAATGGAACGATAAAATTCATCAGCTCTGCACCTAAACATTCCTTTGCCTCAGCTAAATCAGCAATTTTACCATTCTTTAAAGCTATTTCTACTAAATTGTCTTTTAATTTTTTAAGATCACTCTCATTTGAAATCTTATCAGTTCCTTCTTCACCGATTAAAGCCAATATTCTATTTTTTATATATATTTGGTCCATCGATTTATAAATTCCATATTCAATAATTTTATTAGCAAAATTATCTACTATTGTCTGCATATATACTCCTCTTTAACTATAATACTCCAATTTCCTGATAATCTAACCATTTATAAATAGATTGTGTTGTATGGGATATCTTATCAAGAATATTAATAACTTCTAAAAATACAATAGCTTCATCAACATTTGAGAATTCAATAAGAAAGTTCTCTACTACTTTGTCTCCTAGTTTTTGACATAGACCAGATATCAACTTACATTTTTTATTATAGTCATATACGTCAGGTTCATAGTTTCTATTCTTATACCATGTTAGAGTTTTCTTTAAGTGATCCCCTATAATAAAATGTATTTTTAGCATTTCATAAAATAATGGTCCCCATTCATGCATTGTATGAATATTTTTTAAATTCTTAACTATTTCAATGATTCGATCACCAATACGTTCAATATCTGTGGATAATTTTACTATAGTTATAATTCTTCTCAAATCAACAGAAACAGGATGTTGTAAACAGATGAGTTCAATACCTTTCATATCTATTGTAACAACTGCTTCATTAATAACTAAATCATTATCTATAATACTTTGTTTTTGAACTTCGGTTAAGTCATCAAATATAATTTCATATTTTTTTATTATAGAAATCCATATATCTTCTAGATTATTAGACAACTCAATAATTTCATTGTCAAAATGCTTTCTCAACATTATCTAACCTCAATAATCAATTGCACTATAAAGAACTCGTATAGATAACTGTCTTTATAGTTCATCATATGATGAAATTATTTTAAACATCAATTATCAAAATACTTGCATCATCTTTTTTACCATAAATAGGATCAATATTTGTAGATTCTTTTCTCATTTCAATTAACTCTCCAAAATTGTAGCCTGAATTTTGAGTATAAAAATCGTAAAAACCATCAGTCATTAAAACAATATGATTACTAGTTACTTCCAAACTACCATTGATAACATGATTTATACTACTTTTGTCTAGTGAACCTATCCAATATCCATCTGGTTTATTAGCTAGCTTCCTAATATTTTGTAATATAGTCTTTTTATCAGCTTCATCATTAGATTTGATTGCAAATTTTCCTTGCTCAAAAAGACAATCTACTCTATGATCTGTAATCACTTGATTGTTGACTATCATAACACAATCGCCAATCATTATGTATTCTAATTTTAAACCAGATAATTTCGCAAAAATAAAGGCAAAAGTTGGTAACTGGTAATAATCATCAAACTCACACTTATCTATCTCTATTATTTTTCTAACGTCATCTAAAGCAAGCTCGAAAATTTTCTTCAATGATAAAGAATCGTTACAATACTGCTTGAGACACTCAGAAATAAGATGAGATACTTCCGAAACTGAATAACCTATAGAGTCTTTTGAATTAAATAAATCTGTTGCTCCATCTATAATCCAGAAATATTGATTTTTGTAATCTACGCTATCTTCGTTCTCTTTAGCACTACCTTGTATTGAGCAAATTCTATCTATCTTCATAACGACGTTTTAAACTCCATTGTCCAAATAGAAGGCAAATTCCAATAATAGTTAAAAGCAACTCAACCATTTTATTTAATCCAGTTTTTGGTAATGCATGTTGATTATTTTTTGTCTTAACTACTTCACTAACATTAGTTACGTCATATTGTTTTTGTGAAATTTCTCCTGTTACTACATTACCTGAATTATGATTTGATTTTTCAATTTTATCATCTACACTATTTACTGAGTAATTATTAGCTAAATTATTTTTGTTTTCAGCTACAGGTTTTATTTCCTCTACATGCTTATCTGAGTGGTTGTCTGAGTGATTACCTGAATTTTGCGAAAAGATTTTATAACTTTCATTCTCAGTTATAATATTAAAATCACCGACACTATTATTTGTGTCTGAGCTGGTCCCATTAAAATCAGTTTTAAGTAAAGAAACATGATTTCCTGTTAAATTGGAAAGTTGATTATTTAGGACAGTGATAGTTCCAGCGGATTCTTCAATTACGATTCCGTCTTTACCTCCCGAGATGATATTATCAGATACTACCAAATTGTTGCTGACTCTTAATAATTCAATATTTGGCTGTTCAGTATTTTGCGAATTATTATGAATGATATTCTTTGTTACAGTAATATCAGTTACTTTTCCAAGATAATCTGCACTATCTTTTGCAACACGTATTGCTTTTGTTTTAGCATCAGCAATATTAAATACATTTTCAGTAATAGTCACATGTTTATTCAGATCTAATACGTCTTTAACATTTTTATAACTATAAGCATTAACTAAAGCAGCACCATTTTCACGATAGTGTTCACTTTCCTCTTTAGTTTTCTTATCAAACCTATTTCCTTTTATTAAAATATCAGTAAATCCTGTAAAGCGAACGCCCGCATACATCATATTATCAAAATGATTATTTAGAATTTTAATATTTGAAGGATTTTCAGTTGTTGCAGTTTGATAATGTGTCCCAATTGCAGTTACTAATTCACCTGATTTTTCACTTTTACCAAAATATGAATTTTGAATAGTAACATTTTCAGATTTTTTCCCATCATCATTCAAAGCATAAGGAAAACCTTTTCTAGTTAATGGTTCAATCTGAATACTCTCCTTACTTATAATTTGCCCATCTTTCATAGTTTTAGGTAAAGCTTGACCAAGAAAACGAGAATTATCGACTAATACATTTTTCGAACCTGCAATTTGAATAGCATGCCCTTGATAACTATCCTTGAATGTTACATTTTTTATAGTTACGTTATTTGAATTCCCAATAGCAAATGCACCTGAAGAATTTATAAGTGGTAGATTTTTTGCTTTAGTTCCTTCTTCATTCAAAGCACCGTTCATATCAATAGTACCACCAGAATAACTAATATCTTCTGTTGGGGCCCATTCTACTTGCGCACCATCATCCGTAAATAAACCTGTCATGAATACAATAGAAGGATGATTTTTGATATTGATACCATTTAATATGGTAGCTTTTTCATGTACTTCTAGGTGTGTATGACTTCTCAAAAAGACAATCTCTTTAACTAAATAAGTCCCCTCAGGAAAATATACTTTCCCTCCACCTAATCCTTTAGCAGCTGCATCTATTGTATCCTGAATTGCTTGTCGGTCATCATTAACCCCATCGCCTACTGCACCATAATCTTTTACATTTAAAGCAATTTTTTCAAAATCTTTTTTTATAGTGCTATCATTTACAATATCTTCTTTATTGTTCTTACTTTCATTATTAGATTTTTCTATAGATTCAACTGTTTTATTATCTTGTGAATCAGAATGAATAGTATCTTTAGAGTTATCACGATTAACACTTGACAAACTATCTAAATTATTAGTAGATGAATTAGTATCGACACTTCCAATAGAATCATTATTAGAAATATTTTGAGAGTAACCTAAATCATTAGTAGTTACATTAGAAATCTCTTTTGTATCAATCTGTGGTGTAGTAGTGCCAACTTCATCAGCTAAAATACTTTGGCTTCCCAAAATTGAAATAGCCAATAAAACTGAGCATGTTCCAACTTTCAATTTACGAATGCTAAATACTTCATTATGAAAAATGTGTTTCATAAAGACCTCCAATATTTTTATTTATTTACAATTTATTATTACTTTTCTTAAAATTGATAAAATGACACCGCTGTCATTATCTTTATAATATATTTTAAAATTTGAATTGTCAAGAAATAACACAACAAAAGACAATATTTTTGAAAACGCAATCATCTAATGAATTATATATCCAAACTATACACCATTAATATTCCAAGCATTTCTAGTTTGAGATAATAGTTTCATTGTTTCAAAGATAAAATCTTCTAAAATATCACTAAATTCTATTTAATAAAAGTCGTAATCTTTTAATTATAATTTAAAATCATGACCACCCATCAAACAGGTGGTCTGTACCAGAGCTATAAGTTCAGATTACCAGCTAGCGTCTTAAGACGCTGGCTTTCACTATGTGACTATTAGTCCGTCTCACACCTAGCGGAGCGAGACGGACTAATAGTCACATAAAAAGAACGATTGGTAAAAAGTCTTTAAAATCAAAAAACGCATATTATCAGGTATCTAAAACCTTAATAATATGCATTCTTGTGGAAAGATTTACTTCATTTTCTCTTTAAATTGAGTTTTACCCAGCCTCCAGTATTGTTATAGAATTACTTGGAGTCCTAATTTTTCCTTTATAATCATGTCAAACGAAATAGTTAATTCATCACCTCCTATCATTCTTTGGATGTTGTCAATATTAGTATGATATAGTTTTTAATTATAGTATTAAAACAGTCGTGATATTTTTTAATTTATTTATTCAACTACTATATTTCTTGTTTCACAATTAAAATTATTTTATTAATCTTTAATTTTATCTATTGATTTTTGTTTTCAATTGTTCAATAATTTTCATAAACTAAAGCAATGTCTCTGATATTCATACTGCCTAATCCCACTACTATCTTTATTCATCTTGATAGAAAAAACAAAGTAATGGTCCCGACAGTCTAAAGATTTACTTTTGTTTAGTTTAAAATAATGTTTTTGAGACATAGCCATTGTACGTAAAATATCATCGGTAATAAATGTTAATGGTATGTCTAAAGCAGAATACTTATAAAAATCTGACTCAAACCTTAAATAAGAATCAGAAAAATAGTCCAGCTGCAATTTATCATCATATAATTCTTTACGATTCATGTAATTCCTCACCTTCTATCTGGATATCGAGTATATCTGACCATTCTAATCGAAGAAAACCAGTGTCTGATTTTATAGATATAAACTCTTTTCCAATCTCTTTCACAATACCCGATACTACCTTTCTTTGATTGGAAAACTTACAAACAAACGTTGCAGGGAATGCATTGGTGTAAAGCTGACTAACAAGTAAAACTTTCTCTTCCATTGATAAAGTAATTGAGACATCTTCTTTATTTTTTTCTTCCCAAAGAGAACTTGAATGCTCTGATAAAAAGAATCCCATCCACTTAGCCATTCCACGATCTTGATACTCTCTTGCAGACACAAAAGGCAAATAAGAACGATTCATCATTTTAGTCCATCTAACCCTCCAGCTGAATGACCACCAATGAGTTTGCTTCTAGAAATGGTTCTAGAAGCCTGATCCAGAGCATTTCCTTTCAATAGTGAAGTAAAACCAAATTCTGTTCGAATAGCATCAATTGCGGACTGGAGTCTTTCTTCTTTTTCTATTTTCTCAATATCATCAAATAATGAAATCAATCCAAAGGATTCATCTACTAAACCAGAATAGTTAACTGCAACATTCCTGATAGCCCCTGAAGTATATTTAGTGTGAAGTAACTTTAAAACGTAGTTTGTCAGTAGTGCTGTTTGATTGGTCGGTTCAATCTTCATTTGAGTATGAATAGATCGTTTCTGTTCCACTTTCGAATAACCTAAGTGTATATAAACTACTGTTGCTTTTTTACCAGCTCTTCTCAATCTAACCGCTACTTGTTCTGCCATTTCACGAAGTATAATTTCAATATCTCTTTGTTTGACATAATCTCTAGGTAAAACTTGTGAGTTCCCTATCCCTTTTGACTTCGGCTTATAAGGTTTATGAACATTACTTTCGTCAATACCATTAGCGTGAAACCATAACTCTAGTCCCATAATCCCAAGCTCTTTTTTAATCAAGTCTGGATTAGCCTGTGCCAATTCTTTAATCGAAAAGATACTTAGATTATGTAATCTCTTCTCCATTCGATTTCCAATTCCCCAGAAATCTGTCATTTTAGGAATAGCCCATACTTTCTTTTCTACATCCTCATAGGACCAATTAGCTCTCATTGTCGGATTTTTTTTAGCCTCATTATCTAGTGCTAACTTAGCTAATAAAGGATTGGCATTAGACATACCTACCGTTGAATAAATTCCTGTTTTTCTCCAAATCTTTTTTTGAATAGTGGCCGAGATAATATCTAATTTATCTTTCCGACTAATACTTTTATCTGGCACAAAATAATTTAACGAACTTGTTAAATCAATAAATCCTTCATCAATTGAGTAAGGATAAATATCGCCTGGTGCCGCAAAATCTTGAAAGATTTTTTGAATTTCCATATTGACTGCTATATAAATATCCATTCTCGGAGGAACAATCACGGTTGATTTTGCCCATTCCTCAATATAACGAACATAATCTATCGTTGTCGGTAAACCTTGCTTCTTAGCATTATAGTAAGAGAACTTCCTAGTTTTTACATCAAATGGTAAATCATAGGAACGTCCAACGTTTGATTTTCCAAAGACCTTTTTAAACATAGGAGAGGAAGCAAGAATTAAACCCGCAGAATTATCTGCACGACTCATAACACAAAGCGAAGTCTTAAGTGGGTGTAATCCTCTATCTACACATTCTACGCTTGCGTAAAAAGATTTCATATCAATAAAGGCAATGTCACTTTTAGGTTCGAGACTATAATCAAACCAACTCATACTTAGTCCTCTAAAGGCATAAAGTTCCCAACTATTTTCCCTATAATGCGAGGATTCTCATCATAAGGCGCAAACTTATCTGAATAGTTCCGATTGAGTGAAACTAAACGAAGCCCATTTTCTTCACGATACACTTTCTTAATATAGGTTTGACCATCCCAATCTATGGCATAGATAGCCCCGTCATAATCAAATCCCGTTTGCTTAATAAGGGCTACAGAACCATTTTCATATGTCGGTTCCATTGAATTACCAAACACCCATGATGCGAAGTCATAATCAAATTGATGATTAAAATAAACTGTATCGTAATTACCATCATCAAAATAAGCTGTTCCTGTACCAGCTGATAATTTTTCGTAAACTTTATAAGCAAAACGCTCAGGAATTTCTACAACCTTCGCATTCTGTTTGTTCAACAGTTCTGTAGCATAATGAAGTGTTGCTTTTTGATTCTTTTTAGTTAGCTTGAGATAGGTTTCTACTATTTCATACTCTGATTCAAAATATCGAGGGTCTACATTCAAAATCTCACTCAATTTGCTTAGATTATTTTGATTCGGTTTTGTTTTACCTGATTCCCAATTAAAGTACGAAGCTCTACTAATTCCCAAACTAGAGGCAAGTTGAGATTGAGACAAGCCCTGGCTTTCTCTTTTTTCTTTTAATTTAGTAGGTGAAAACATCTTTTCTCCTTTGTAAGTTTATTAACTAACAAAAAGAATACCATAGCTAATTGAAAAAATCAAGTGTTTAATAAGCATCAAGATTTAAATTAATCATAAACTATGCTTTATTCGTACTTATATTGTTAAGAAATCATCACTGAAAAATGCTAAAACTTTTGAAAAAATATGAAGAAGAAAATAGAGAATATAAAAAAGGATCGTTATTTTTTAATTAACGATCCAATAGACTTTATTTTAAAAATCTAACTCTACAAACCATTTCGATTAGTTAAATCTTTCAATTTTTCTTCTCCAGATTTAAGCATCTCTTTCTCAACTTGATTCCATTCTCCAAATAGTAAATCATGTAGAACGGTTGCTGCTGAAGTTGTATTATCTTTTGAATCATATACACAACTTCTATCTCGTTGGTAAATTTGAATTCTTTCAAAGATAGCTAGTTCTTCCAATTGCCGTGTATTATCAACTAGATGATTTACAATGAAATCATGATGTTCTTTTGGAGTTGCACGTGCTTGATTTGGATTGATAGCGTATAGTTCTTCGTATCGGATAAGGGTGCTCAGATAGGACAGCTTAGGCTTTGTCGCAATCAAGGCTAATTGTACTTCATATCCCCTACTTTTCAAGAGTTGTGCTGTTTTCTTTGGAACATCAATCGTTCGTAAAGTTCCCTCTATCAAAAGATTGTATCCCAAATGACTCAATTCTGTTACTAAAGACTCTACCATTTTACCTGCAAAATCTTTGGTGTATTCTACACTATCTTTGCCATATTCTTGCTGCAGTTCTATATAGCGTGGATGCTGAGAACGAAAACTATCACCATCTATGATAACAATATTTCCTTGAAATTCTTTCTGTTTAATACGATGAATTGTAGTCTTACCGGCACCACTTTGCCCTCCAAGCAAAATCGCTATAGGTTGCTTATTGGACTTTTTTCCTCTTGTCAGTGAACGAAGATTCCGTGCTAGAGCATGTTTGAATTCACTATCAGTATAATCTTGGATTCCCATTAGGCTACCATCCGTTTTTCAGATATCTCTAACATACGTTCAATTCCATCCAAATAGCCGCTATACCTCTCTATTTCATCAAAAGTTTCTACTAAATAGATATTCGTATGAATCAAGTCAGATAGATCGTCACTCATTAAAATCCAAGGATTAGATTCATCATCAATGCTAATTCCCTGACTATCTTGATAACGATAGAGTCGTGATAATAGATTAGCACCTCTTTCCTTCACAATTTCAATTTTTAAAGTCAATTCATAATCTTCAACAGGATTAAGCATTTTATCTTCTCCTACAATATCGACATAAGATACATTAAACTTCTGACAAATGATGTCTATTAGTTCCGTAGAGACTGAACTCGTTCCATTTTCATAACGACTCAGACTATTTCGTGAAATACCTACAATCCGTGCAAATTCGGGTTGTGTTAAATCATGTGTTTTACGTAAGGATTTTATGTTCTTTCCAATCATGGCAAACTCCTTTATTTTTATAATTCAATTATAGCATAAAAAAGCATAACGCACCAATTTTGGTGCGTTATTGACTATTTTTCCTAAACCTCTCTAAATTCTTCTCCAATTGTTCCTTATGAAGTTGATTCTTAGCTTCCTTTAATGTGTCGTCCAAAGTTTCTTCTCTGTAAGTTGCTTCTGTTTTTAGTTGTTCTGATCCTTGATCTGGAGTGAAAATGATATCTAGCAGTCGGTCTATTTTTTCAAGATCTTGGACAGACATATCAGATAGTCTATGAATTAGTTTCTTAAATATATCACCATTGTCTTGGTTTTTCTTAAAAAATGTTGTAAACATCTATAACCTCTCAAAAAAAGCAGCCTATCAGGACTGCTTAGTGTAATTCGGAAATCGCATCATAAATTGACTGCAATTTCTTATTATCTTTATTCTTTGTGTCAATCAACGTATGTAGCTCTTCAATTTTCTTTTGACTACTTTCTATATCGCTATTGTTATCCGCAATAAGTCTTTTAAGATGTTGCTGATAACTTGTAGTGATATCTGTCTCTTTTCCTGTTCTAACCTCTGTGACTTTGGGTTTAGAACTAGAATTTGATTCCGTCTCAGGTGCTTGTTTACGCTTTTGAAAAGCTGCTTCATAATTTACATCATTACCTCCTTGATGATTGCCAAATAAGGCCGCAATTTTATCTGAATCCCCTTGATTTTCTGATTTACTTTCTAATGGTTGATTAAAATTCCAATCTTTTGTCATTCACTCATTTCATCCTTTCTAAATTCGGAATCATCGAATTGTCTTTCTTTACCAAAGGCATGGTCAAGAGCTTCTTCAAAACTCATGTGACTGATGCTTTGACGCCTTTTGAACGTCGCAAACATCGCTGTCTCCAGTTGTTCTTTGTAAGCAGCGAGTTTTTCTGTCTCTCTTGCTACCTTGCTTTCTTGCCTAGTGACCTTTTCTTCTAAGCGTTCAATAATGGTCATATACGATCCTCCTTCATTCTAATATTAGCTAAAACATCTTGATTTTGTTATCACAATTCTAAACATTGAGAGGTTTGTCTTACTGGTTGATTCCTCAATGTCTCTTTTGTAGTCTCGATCATCAATTGTAAATCTGATTTCTTTTCTCGAAGAATATCGTTCCAGTCTCTTTTTTCTTTCCTAGATTCATTATCAGGTAAATCCAGTAAAACAGGCAATCCTGATTGAGATAACTTATCAGAAAAATCTTTACCTGCATCATCACAATCTACTGCCAGTGTCAATAAATCAGGATGATTATCAAAATAGCTGGTGGTATCACGAATTGTATTGATCAAAGGCAATAACTTTGAAGGTATTACTGTATCTAAAAATTCCAACTTCTGATTTTCTTCAGCTATTAGTCGTAAAGTTTGATAAGCAACAACAGACCTTTTTAATCCCTCCATAGATACCAAACGAACATCAAATAGATTTTGTTGATGAAGTTCGTAATAGCTCATCAAGTCGACGAACGATTCACAAAAGACCAGTCTATTTGGTTTACCAATGTCAAAGGATATTCCAACATGTCCATGGCTTCCTTTTAGAATCGTTTTTAACCTCTCTCTTGGAAGAGAGTGATTCTTATAAATACCTTGTAAGCTTGCTGCCTGCAGCTTGTGACGATGATTAAAGCTTTTAAAAACAATAACAGGTTCAACTGTTTCATTTGTTTTCCAGCTGGCTTGTGCTATTAAACCCTGTTGAATCATCCTTTGTACGATTTCTTCTGAAATTCCTCTACATTCTGTTAAGTAATATTTGGCCAGACTACAGTTAGAATCTTCTACTCTCTTTAAAGGATAATAAAATGGTCTCTCTCTTTTTTCTTGAACAGCTTCTTTTTGAAAAGGTTCTTCAGAAAGAAAAGCTAGAGCTTCTTTAAAAGAAATTCCCTTAACAAGTCGAACAAAATCAATGACATCACCTTGAATATCTCTTGAAAACCATTTAAAAGTATTGGTAGTAGAAAAAATTCGGAATGAATCGTGTTCAGAATGCTCATAGACACTGTTCGAAACTTGTTTAACGGAGATACCTAAACGATTGGCTACATCAAGAATTGAAATTTGCTTACATTCTTCTATTTCCATGCAACATCATCATTTTGTCGTAGTATTTGGCAGTGATGGAATAGATGATGATTCTTCTAAAGTTTTAGGAGTTGCCTTATCTAAATCATCTAACCCAGATTTCCAAACCTGTACTTGATTGACCAATAACTTACCTGGTAGTTTCGAATAAGACAACTTAACCGTTCTGGTTTCTGTCTGATTGGTCTTTGATTGGTTGGCATTCTTTAAATCAGATACATAGGTTACATTATAAGACACCATGGCAATAGCTTGATTCGTAGTCTGATTGACAAAGATATCTGCTTTTTCAAAATGATAATCCAAAATATAATCCTTATACACTTGGTTCATGGCATCATTTTGACTTGACAATTCTTGAGAATAAGCTGATTCAGTCATATAAGGTTGAATACGTGTATTATTTTCCCCTAGTTTTTCTTTCGTATAGTACTGTGTCAAAAATTCTTTTACAGTATCCGATGACAAAATACTTGCTTTATCTTCTGCTTGTTTGTCCTCTACAAGTTTAGCTGCAGCCAATTCGATTTCTTTGCGACTTTGTTTAGCAGTAGAATGTTGACCAGCAGTATATCCCATCATGAGAATAAAGCTAGTTGCAGCCACTGCTCCAACACTAATTAAGGCTTTAGTTTTGACTTTATTTAACATCTTAGACCTTCTTTCTATAAAAACTAGGTCAAGAATAACAAAAAGAACTTGTAAGTTTTATCACACCACAACGAAAGGTGATTCCTACATTTCAGGCGCAAAATCGTACAGTTCAGAGAAAAATATCAAAATTAGCTGTCTTCAGTTTATAATATAAATATGAACAAATTAAAAGAAGAAAATTTGAGAAGAGCTCTTTCTCATATTGAACGCCATAAACAAGCCATAAATACAAGTAATAATAGTGAGGATAATGATTTTCATAAATTATTACTCCAATTTAGCTATGATGTATATGAAAGAATCAAGGCAAATAAAAAACCCTATCCGAATTTAGATTCAGATAAAGTTTTTTAACCATCTAACAAGTTTACATACTTTCCTTAGTTTTGGAGTTTATGAAACGCCAACTGAATCCTAGAACCAACATCAGATTGATGAAAAGGTACACAGACGTAAAACTAGTTAAACCATGTTGTCTGATATCATCAAAGTATAAAGTCGGTTCAGTAAAGAACAAATAAATTCCATAGACCTCCACGAAAATAAGAAAACTGATAAAACCAATAAGGAAAAGTCCACTGGCAATAAGAAAGAGTCTCCATAAAAGAATGAGAATTCCTCCTACTGCTAAAAAAATTACTGGGATAAGGAGTAAATCATTCATGACTTTCTCCTTCCTAATCAATCAATTGACGATAATGGGTGGCAAGAGAGGAATCAAACTCTTCTAATTTTTGAACTAAGTCCAAATACTCCTCCTTTTCATGTTCTTCAAAGTCCACACCTCGATGATTTTGAAGAGTGATTTCCAATTGGCTAGTGAGTTCTCGTTTGGAAAAACTGTAATCGCCTGTCACTTCCTCATAATGTTCCTTTAACTCCTTATAGGCTTGGTATTCTTCAGGTGTTTGAAATCCCTGTACCAAAGCCTCTTCTAATTGATAATAGGTATCTTCCATCATAATCGTTACCTCGTTTCTTTCTATCTTTATTTTACCGCGCTTTTCATTTCTTGTCCGCTATTTGTATCTATTTTTTAATCCAATTCAAAAGAAAGTTGTTCCTGCTTTTCGTTTCCTTTTTCGTGGAATTGTCTTAAGGCCTGATCAATAATATCTAAATCCGTTTCTGTTTCAATCAATGGCGCGAGTACATCGTATTCGGCCTTTTTAGTTTGATAATCCTCTTCCTTTGGAAAATTTTTCTCAATTTCTACCTTAGCAGTAGTCAATTTATCCTGTAATTCATCCAATAAGTTCTGTGTTTTCACTTGGTCCTCTTTAATGTGATCAATCGTATGTTGGAGCCTTTGAATTGTCCCCAAAGGAGAATACAAATCTAAACTGACAGAATACTGATTTTCTCCTACAATCTTAACAGAGAAGGTTTCAGGAAGAGGCTGATTTATTGGAAGACTAAGCATTTTAATGTCAAATCCTCTATAGCTTGCTAGGGTTCGAAATTCTTTGCTGTCAGCTTGATTATGACGGATAAAACGGTGTAGGGATTCACCTGCTTCAGCTCGTTGCTCAAAAGTTTGTTTACCTACCGTCATAGAAAATGCCTGGTCTTTCGACATTTCAGACTGTTTAATATCGCCTTCATACTTGCTTAATCGTTTCTCAAGAATAGGTATATTTTCTTCACAATAAGAGATTGTATGACGATAGTGATCCTTGCTGCGTTGAAAGGCGCGTCTTTGATTTTCTAATAGAGTTAGATCATTCTCTAGTTCCATCTTATATTTGAGATAAGGATTACCTGTTGCTAGTGCCTTAAAATCAGAAGCTGTCATGGTCTGCTCATCAATGTCTTCTGCAGCACGAATAGGCTCCTTAGAAGTCATAATCTGCTTAATATAACGGAGTTTGTTCTCCTGAGTTGCCCATAGATAATTATCAAATGAACCTTTGGTAATGTAATGGTAAATATCCACTTCCTTGTTTTCATTTCCCTGTCGGATAATACGTCCATTGCGTTGCTGAATGTCACTTGGTCTCCACGGTACATCCAGGTGATGAACTGCTTTCATCTTGCTCTGAACATTTAAACCTGTTCCTCCTTTTTCAGTTGAGGCAAGGAGAATCCGCACCTCTCCTGCATTGACCTTTCGAGACAAGCTATTCTTCTTTTCATCACTATTGGCATCATGTACAAAGGCAATTTCCTTACTAGGGATTCCTCTATCAATCAATAAAGCCTTAATCTCAGAATAAACATCAAAGCCATTGTCCTTTTTCTTAGGTGTTCCAATATCTGAAAAAATCATCTGAGTAGCCTTATTTTCCATTCCCTCACGATAAATTCTTTCAACATTATCCACTACCTGAAGCAGTTTATGATTGTCTGCTAGACTATAGCTAGAGTCCAATAAACGCATATCAATAGCTAGTTTCCGTGCCTCACCCGTAATTTTTAACATGTTATCCTGGCTCGGATCAACTGTTCCACATTTAACCGCATCTGAACGCATAACCAATTCTTCTAGATAGAGTTTTTGGTTTTCAGTTAATTCACTCTCAATAGGGATAATATGAGCTTCTGGAACAGGTAAATCCAACATATCTTGTGTTTGAATGTCAGCTGTTTCTTTATAGATTTTTATCAACTCAGGTAGATTGACAAACTTTTTAAATCGTTTCTTAGGTTGGTACTTATCCCCTGTAGGAGCTAATTCCATAGAGTTTTGAATTTCACCAAAAGCACCGACCCAAGAGTCAAAATAATCAACTTGATAGCGTTTTAAGATGTCTGGTTGAATGTAGTTCATCATAGTATACAACTCACTAATAGAATTGGAAACAGGTGTTCCTGTCGCAAAGACAATGTTTTTAAAATCATGCTCTTCCTGAATCTGTCGAACCTTCATTTCCATATCCACGTTCTTCTTAGAGGTTGTATTGGTAATCCCTGCTACATTCCCAAGTCCAGTAATTGGACGAATATTTTTAAAGTGATGTGCTTCATCCACAAAGAGAAAATCAATTCCTAAGTTCTCAAAATCAATAAAACTATCACGATTAAAACGTTGGAGTTCTTCCAATTGTTTCTCTAGACCACTTATTGATTGCTCTGCTTCTTTAACGGTATACTTATTTTCAGAATGTGTTTTAATCTCTCGTAGTTCATTGAGTTTATCCTCGATATAATTCATCTGTCTTTCCTTACTGACAGGGATTTTTTCAAATTGAGAATCCCCAATGACAATGGCATCGTAATCTCCTGTAATAATACGTGACACAAATTGTTTTCTTCTCGCCTTCACAAAATCTTTCTTAGTAGTCACAAAGACTTTTTTAGTAGGGAAAAATTTCATGATTTCTTGGCCAAACTGAGCAGACAAACTAGAGGGAACTACATACAAGGGCTTATGAACCATCCCCAACTCCTTTAATTTAAACCCAGCCCCAAGCATGGTCAAGGTCTTTCCTGAACCTACCTCATGAGCTAATAAGGCTCTTTTTTCTTCTACGATTCTTTGAATGGCATTCTCTTGATGAGGACGAAGACTGATGTTTTGTGCCAAGCCATCAATGACTAGATGGCTACCGTCATACTCTCGACTAACCGTTCGATTATAAAGACGATTGTAACTTTCTTCAATGACTTGTTGGACTTCTGGATACCGTGAGACAAATTCTTGAAAGAGCTCTTGTAAATGCTGCTCTTTTGCTCTTAGAACAGAGGTTTTTTCCAAATCTGTGATGGTCTTTTTCTTTTCTCCTTCCGTAACAGTCATAGTAATCGTCGGTTGGTTTGAATTTAGTAAATTCTCAAAAATCTTTCTTCCTGTATCATAACGTGACCCACTGACTCCAAGACTACTATCTTTGGCACTTGGATAGCGATAAGCAAATGATGTCCTTAAATGAACCTGCCCATCAACAGGATTCACTTCAATGACTTGTTCAACATCTGGCGAAGACAATTCAAATTCACGATTAGTAAAACATTCAAAGGCAAATTTACCATAAACGGATTGAGGAATCCAACGTGACCCTATTTTAAACTCAATATCTGCCAGATGAATCCGTGGAGGACGAACAGATTCTAACAAATCTAAAGCATGGTTCCAATCACATTCTTGGTTGTTTTCCTCTACTAACAGTTGAACTACTTCTATCTTGTTGAGAATATCTCCTGACAAAAACTGGTTCTTAGAAAGATATTTTCTTTCCCCTCTTAAATAGCTTTCTGGATCCATTAAAATCTGGTCACCTAACTCATCTAAAATAGCAGCTTGGCTATGTTCGGGATAAATGGATACCATATAGTCTAAATCAACCCCTCTACCATCCGATAAACTGGAGTTTAAGGCATCTAGAGCTGTTGAAACTCTTGTAATCACCCTCTCCGGCCTAACCAATGCTTTCTCAAAAGCTAAAGATTTTTTATATTTTACTTTCTGACTTTTAGAATCAATGTATTCATCTTCTAAACTTGCTAGTAAGGAATACTTATCGTCACTATCAAATAAATTCCGATTGACTGAGGCATTCAAGTATCCAAATTGACCTACAAAGCGGTCATAGTCATGATTGAGTTTACTAAGTAATACCTGAAAATCTGTTCGACTATAATCTGGATGACGTTGAATTTCAATTAAGGATTGATAGGTCTCTCTCAAATCAACCATGCCCTTAATGCGACTAATATCCTTATCCGATAAGGGACTTTCATAAAAGACAGTTTTTTTGAACAGTCCCTTATATTTCCCTCTTTTACTCGCTTCTTCTGACTTGTAAACATCTAGTGCTTCCTCATCTGTCAAATGGAGTTGCACGAATCGGTCTATTTTATGTTCAGATAAAGAACTGTCCCAAGCTTTAAAATCTCCCTTCTCATCTACATAATAACTAATTTCGTCTACTTTTGTACTTTTCCGAATGCCATGCGTATCTCGGTAATAAATTTGATTTCCCTCATATCCAAAAGAATAGAGCGCTAAGTCCTCACGTATACGACTTGGGATAGAATTATCCACTTCTTCTTGGATAAAAACAGGTGCTTTCAAAGAATTGTCAATTTGTTTAGGTGCTTCTACATTCTCTAATGCTTCCATAATATCAGTAGCTAATGTTTCTGATACCCCCTTAACATTGAGGGTTCCTCCATTAAAATTACGTACCTCATATTCACCCAAAACTTGTGTGTTGTATTTCCCATCAAAATAAGGATTGATCCAGACACGCTTATCCTCCTCAAAGAGAATAGAACCACTAAAAACAAGTTCCTCTTCATTAAGATTCTTTGCTTGATCCTTTTGAAAGAAGAGGAGGTCTGTGGTCACTCGAGTACCTGCAATCTTTTTAAAAGCCGTGTCCGGCAAACGAACTCCCCCTAAAAAATGAGTGTTGGTTTTAATCTCTTGTAAGACATTATCTGTCCGCTTATCCATTGTCCCGATAGATGAGATAATCGAAACTTGTCCTCCGTCTCTTACTAAATCAAGTGAGTGTTTGACAAAGTAGTCGTGAATCATGTAAGGTTTATCATAGTTTTTATCGGCAATGCGAAAATTTCCAAAAGGAACATTCGTTAAGACTAAATCAAAACTATTATTTTGATAGGGAACTTCTTCAAATCCTCGCACTTCAATATGGGTATTGGGGTGGAGTTGTTTTGCAATTGCGCCTGTCACACTGTCTAATTCAACCCCATAGAGTTCTGATTTCTCTCGTATACTTCTAGGCATAGCCGCAAAGAAGTTCCCAGTCCCCATAGAAGGATCTAGTATCCTTCCTCCTTCAAAACCATCATCCACTAATTTTTGCCAAATCTGGCGAATAATCATTGGGTCTGTATAATAGGCTGTGAGAGAACTTTGTTTCATGGTAGAGTATTCTGACTTACTTACTAAACTCTTGAGAGTTAAACGTTCTGATTCATACTTTGGATTGAGTTCATCAAAAAATTCATTGGCAAGACCACCCCATCCAACATACTTGGCTAGTAGTTCTTGTTCTTCTGGACTTGCTTGTCGTCCCTCTTTTTCTAATCTTTTAACAAGATCAATTGCGGCGATATTCATTTCAATTTTTTCTCGATTTGTCTTAGGGTAAAAGTCCTCTAAATCATCTGGAAAAACAAAATCTTGAACGGGGACAGCCGTCTCTTCTATATCTGAAATAAGCGTTTCTGTTTCCTTATCCTTATCTTTTTCCTTTTCATTTTCTTCTTCCAGATAGGAAAACAAATCTATTTCCTGACTTTCACTTGATGATTCAATCTCAATCTCTGAATCTTCTTTTTCAAGTTCTAAAAGAGACAATACTTGTTCAATCTCTTCCAAACTGTTCAAGTATAAGATAGGATTTTCTTCAAATAACTGGTTGGAATCATTGAATAACTCTAATCGAACTAAGTCATTTAAGTGTGCATTTTCAATCGAAACCAACTGAAATACTTGTCCTTTATAACTTACTTGTGAACCAATTGGATATTCCCTCAAAGCTTCTTCTACAATTTTATCGACATTAGAAAAGGAGCTCGTTTCTTCCATTTCCTGTTCAATATCAGTTGAAGGAGATAAGGATTCCTCTACTTGCTTAGACTTTTCTCTTATAGCCTTTACATCATCAAAATGAGTAATAATCTTCAGCTTTTGTGTCAGTGGGAGTTGTTGGTAGTTTTCTTCATGATGGACAAGATCTGTAAAGGTATCTAAAGTAGCCATCAATTCAGAACCCAAATAGGCTAGAACATCTCCCTCTTTTTCTTCAAAATGAATCTCAAGAACCTCTTTTTTTAGTTCTTTGGAATCAACCATTAGAAGAAACTCCTCTATATCTCTACTAATGCGGTCAGATAGATTATTTGCAACCCGATAGACATTAACCAAATTGACATCCTGATTCTGATGAAAAATAAGCTCACTTAGTTGTTCTAGCTTTTCTTTTTCAGATTGGATGTAAAATCGAGTGGAAAGGTTATAGGTTGCGACTTCTAGAACTAAGTATTTCTCCCAACTACTTAATTGAGATAATTTATCTAGACCTGCTTGTCCAAAACTTCTTGTGTAACTTTCTAAATCTTGGTCATGATTTTCGGAACTGGCCTCTAGGAAAGAAACAATATCTTGATGAAAAGAATAGACGTGAGGAATCTCTTCTAGCTTGCCCTCTTCAGTCAAAAAACTCTCTACCAAATCCTGCCATTTCTCATCAAAATGTTGCGCTTGATAACGAAGAAATAGGTCCATTTTCTCTCTATCTTTTGGAATTGTTCCACGAAACATAGCCAATAATTGCATTACTTCCATACTCGCTCCTTTCATCTATACGAAAATAGGAGAATCACATGATTCCCCTACAACTCTATCTCCATTTCAACCTCTTGAGGACTGGTTTCTAAATCACTAGACAAAAGAGAAACGGCATCTGTTCTCATGTAGTAAGTATATAAGTCTTCTAGGTCTTGTTGGTTTTCAATCCCTGTTTCAATACTAATCAGAGCCTGTATAAATTCCTTGTAGTGACTCTCCATCATATCTGAAATCTTTTGTTTCATTTCCATAAATACTGAAGACGGTTCAGTTATACTTGTTTGGTCTATGTCTTGTAAATCCTTTTCTAAGGGATTGCTTCCTTCTTCTACTTCCACTAAATCTGAACGACCATCACCATCAGAATCTGCGCTAAGAGGATTGGTTCCTAGCGCCAATTCTTGAGCATCAGTTAATCCATCTTGATCCGAATCACGTTGATAAATGGCTTCCATATACTTCCTTCTTTCCTAGTTAATCTTTTTTCACTCCAATCCTACCAAATATTCCTTGAAAGAAGTATCACAACAAAAAAGAGAACGAGCCAAAACTACGTTCTCCTGAAAATGATAAAACACTATTATTAAAGTAAAAAGATGACTTACAGAACCTGTAAGCCACCTAGTCAGTCGGTTTATTCTGGTGTCTGCCACCGCTTGGCCCTTACGTCCAAGATTGCTTTCGGATTTTGTTCTGGTGTCCGCCACCGCTTGGCCCTTATGTCCAAGATTACTATCAGATTGACCATGAGCCGACCACTCATTTATAGACATATTGTATCTTTAAATAGTTATAATTTCAAGTGTAAACCCTTCTATTTCGTCGTATAGGCAAAACTGATTGCACTATCTGCTTGCGAGATTTTTCTAAAGGTGTAGTTAGGGTTGCCACCATAGTTAGTTTCAGACACAAGGAAAGAACCATCATCATAGACCTTCTCTACAAAAGCCACATGACCATAGTCTGCTGGTGTGCCATGTGTACCTCCCACAAAAGAAACAATAGCACCTGCTCTTGGTGTAGAGCCTGTTTCACCTCCAAGACTTGACGCTGTCGCAACCCAGTCCTGACCATTTCCCATGGTATTAATGATTGAAATCTTCTCTCCATTACTTCCTTTTAATTTTAAGCCTAATTGATTCATACGAGCCGCAACACCCCATGTACATTGTCCATAGGCATAGGCCATACCATCTCCACCACCAGGAACAGAATGATCATATAAGTCCCCACGAACCCCTTCAAGGGATTGCGGATCACTCTTTGCCTGTCCTCCATTTGTTTGGCTAAAGCCTTTTTCAATTTGGTAATACCATTCCGTTGCTCTGGTTTGTCTTTCCAGTAGTTTGTCACCAGAATTTCCTTCCCAATAGGTGAGAAAGAGTTGGGCGAGATTTGCTGCACTGCCCGTATTTCCAAAGAAATCCTTTAACCAACTTTGATAGTAAGGACTATCTCCATGAAGCATAAAGTCAAGCTGGAGGTCTAAATCATACCACTTCTTATTTTTGATATGTGCATAATTCAATAAAGCTGTATGACGTGTTGAACCATCTGCGGTATCCGTCCATTGCCCTAAACCTAGACCTCTATGAAGAATATTAGGATAAGCACCTCCATAAATGGCTGGACCTCCAATTGCTAACCAGCTTTCATCATCCCATGAGGAATCGGTAGCGCCAACTGGAGGAGATAAATAATCTCCTTCAGCACGTTTAGGATTGATAGAAGACTCTACCGACCAATTTCCTAAAATAGCCGCAATGGCTTGGGGACTTGCCCCTTGAGATTTCAAAAACTCATAAATATGTTTTGCACGTTCAAACTCATCCCCACCAAACTGACCAATGGCAGGTAAGATAGTGGTCTGAAGTTGAATGACCTTTGGAAAATAGAATTGCGGATTGACATACACCAATTTTTCTTTCTTGTTCTTATACTTTTGATAGGAAACTTTCAAACCTGTATCGTCTGGTGTTTCACCAATAATATCACCCGTTAGGACTCTTGTTCCCTCAATCGCTCGGCCATTATGAATAGAATACAAGGTCAATCGACTCTCATTCTCTCCTTTTCCGTTAGTGAGAATAACATTGTCGCCATCTAGAGATACAACTCCATCCATTGGTGCGACAATTGTTTGGTGAGCCTTAGCTTCTAGTAGAATGTACTCCTGAAGAGTAGGTTTCCCGTCTAAATCATAGTATCCGTAACGATAAGTCATGGTTAGACTATCTTCGTTGCTTTGTCCCTCAAATGGATTGTCTAATTCCTGCATGGAAGCATAGACACCTTCTTCTTTTAGTTCCTTCATTTCCTCTTGATCGTCTTTCGATAGTTTATACTTAGGAGTTTCATAGAGGTCTTGCATGGATTTCAAATCTTCCCCATCGTTTAAATCATGCCACAAAGTAGATAGATAATCCTTGTAAGTTTCTGAACTAAATAAGTGAACTGGTTTGTGTAACTCATAGTCATGGAATTTAAAGTTCATATACCCCATCACATCATCAACTTTTGTGTAATAAGTAATTCCTTTGTCATTTGTGCGAGTATGTTCTGCATCTTCCCAAGTTAGGTGGATATAAGCTTTAGTCAATTCAAATTCATCTTGTTGAATCAAACTAGCAGATGAAAATCCTAAAAAGAAGCTCATCATCAGTATGAGGAGAAAAATGACTCCTCCAACTATCCATGTTACAGGATTCCCAGCCGCAAATGTAAAGAAGGAAAAGGCTGCTTTTAGTTTCTGATAGATATTTCGGACACTTGTAAGACCTTGTTTCTTTAATTTTCGAAACCGATTCTTAAAGGAACTTGGGTTATCTTTCGCTAGTTTCCATCCTTTTCCATCCTTAAAATGATGGTATCGCTCTTTTGTGTTGGTCAGTCTTTTCTTGGTAAAACGACCTGTTGCTTGTCCTGTTTTGACACTAGCTTTTCCAAGATTATAAGAAAGCCGACTGTAGCGTTTCCCTTTTCTAATTGTCTCTTGAAGTGTGCGATAGCCTTCTAAATCTTCATTTTCTGAAGCTAACTCTCCACCTTCACGTCCAAGGACATAAAGAAAAGTTTTGGCTTTCCTACTGACTTTTTTGGACTTATAGGCTTGTTTAGTAGATTTTAGATTCTCTTTTGCGGCCTTGACTTCTTTCTTAGCTTTTAATTCTTCTAACCTCTTCCCTTGAAAGAAAAAATTAGATTTATGTTTCGATTCCTGACCGTAGAGAAATTTTTGATTGGTTTTTCTTTCTTTACGACTCTCTTTTCTTTCTTCTTTTGCTTCTACCTTGGCTTCTCTAAATTGCTCCTTAGCTATTTTCAATCGTTTCCTAGCATGAGGCAACCGTCTGTCTTTTAATTCTTTGCGATTCAACAGAGATGGAGGACTATTTTGAAGAATATGATTGTAGTCTTCATTTGCTTGTTTTACTCTCTCCTTTGAAGCTTCTCTCATCTCCTCTAGCTTTTCTTTTATCTCTTTTTTCCATGCTTTTTCATCCAGTACAGCGGAATCTTTTTTCTGTTTCCTCACCTCCTTCTTACCTTGTTTCAAGAATTTCTTCTCATCTTTTAGACTTCTTCTAAATGCCTTTCGGGCACGTATGATTTCTCTCTTATCCTTCATTTACCTTCCCCTTAGTTAGAAGCCATTTTATCAGGATCCGTACTCATAATATCAAACAATTGAGTACCTTGAGGAATCTTATTTTTAAAGGGAACAACAACTGAACCTGCTTTTATTAGTCCTGCCCCTTTTTCTGGATTGACTAGATATTTTTCAAGTTCTTTTGACAAGCCTAAGAGTTGAACCAGTTCTTCTCGGTCATTTTTTGCTTGCTTGAGGAGAATCATAAATTCACTATTTGCAATAATCCGTCTACCATTTGGATCTAACAATAAGGTTTCGACGTTTTGAGTTATTCCAGTCGGACTGGCTCCATATTTTCTGACACGACTCCACAATTTAAAGAAGAAATCACTGGCATATTTATCTAATAAGAGAAGCTGCATTTCATCAAAATAAATCCAGGTCTTCTTCCCTAATTTTTGGTTCCGAACAACACGATTCCATATCTGATCAAACACTACCATAAGAGCGATTTGTTTCAGCTCATCTCCTAACTTCTTAACGTTATAAATCAAGAAATTAGATCCTGTCTGAATATTGGTCTTATGAGAAAAAATATCAAGAGAACCTTCGACATACAGTTCCATATCAAGTGCCAAATTCTGCGCTTCTTCTTCTGGCTGTTGACTCAAGACAAAAACCCATTCTTCCAAAGAAGGCTCTTTAAATGACTGATAAGTGAGTCTGGTAACTCGGTCGATAATCGATTTTTCTCTCCCATCCATTTTCCTATCCAATAATTTGCCGATAAAGGATAAAAGAAATTCTGATTTTACCTTTACAGGATCTTCATCCATATTTTCCTCAGACAAGTCAAGGACATTGAGATAAGTTTGGGAATCGGGAGCAATATCAATCATTTCTCCCCCAAAAGCTCGTCCAATGACACTGTATTCTGCTTCTGGATCCACGATGATAATTTCAGTATTTTCACCAGATTCCTTGATTTTGGTCGTGATAATTTCATGCTTGGTTGCCATCCCTTTCCCAGCTCCAGATGTTCCTAAAATCAGACCAGACGGTGTATTTAATAGGCTGCGATCAATGGTAATAATATTGCTTGAGATTTGATTGATACCGTAATATTTCCCACTACGGTCTTGTAAATCTACTGAAGTCCATGGAGAGTTCACTGCTACATTAGATGTTAATAAACTACGTGATACTCCCTCTAAAAAATCACAACCAAATGGCAGCAAACTATTAAAAGCTGCTTCTTGCATATATGGAAGTTTATCAATCATTAGGTCATTTGAGCCGGCCACTTGTTGGATCGTGTCTAGGGCTTGTTTGAGTTCTTCTTCATCCTGACCAAAGACACCAATTAAGAAGACTGTTTGAAACAGTTTATCTCCTGTCTCGGTCATGGTTTTTAAGAGTTCTTCAGCCTCATCAATATTGCTTTCTAAAACATGGCCTACTTTTTCCAAATAGATACCTGTACGAGCTAGTTTTTGTTGTTCTCCTATCTTTTGGGATTCCATCAAGGTTTTCTTCGTTCGTAGTTTCTTCATGGCATCTGCCTTGGTCGAACTTTGTGCATGGAGGCTCACAATCAATTCCAAATCTCCTTGCATGAGGTCTCTGATAAACTGATCTCCTAATTCCATACCGTAGTCTCTGACATAGACAATCTGCAATAAGCGGTCATTGATTTGTAGGTAATTCTTGTTTTTAAAATCCAAGAGGTTAGGAGCTATAAAGTGACGAGTTGTCTGACCCGATCTCGTTAAATCACGGTAAGAAAACGGAAGATGGTGTTCTCCTCTTAGCATATCTGCCAACAAGTTCACACGGTTTTCTCCAGCCAAGGATTCAAAGCGAGCATCAATTTCTGAGAAACCACTCTTGAAATATTCTCCTATTTGGGACAGGGAACGATAGGCTTGTTTGGGATTAGAATCCTTTCTACCAAAGGTAATCAGTTTCACAGCTGAAAAGTTATTTTCACCACTGTCTAAATTCTGATTCATCATCCGATTCAATTCTTTACGATAGGTATCGTATCCATCTTCTTTTTCCTCATACAGAACACTCTGTCTAAACTTTTCTAAATTCAATCTTTTATTAAAGATGGTCAATTGGAAGTTGGTTTGGTCATCTAAAGAGTTAATCAAATCAGAATACTTCTCAATGATTGCGCCCTTATCTTCTAAACCAACAGTTTGGTAATTGACGTCCCCAAGTAAGTAGCTTTGTGAGAAATAATCTTCTTTTACCTGCATTAGACCATTTTGGTACAGGGCTTGATAGGCAAGGCTATTCGCTGTAGAGGGTAACACTTCCTCTTTTTTTCCTTTAACTTCTTCCTTTTTATTAGTCATTGAAGTTTTTTGTTTCTTTAATGTATTTGATTTTCTTTTCATGTTCAGGTCCTTTCTTTCCTGTAATTGTGCGTAGGGGAACCGTTAATTCAAAATGAAGACGGTATTTCAAATAATGTTCAAAATATAAATCATTGGGTTTATAGACTCCAAAAAGCATGAGGGGGATGGTAAAGGCAAACACAAAACCGTAAACAAACCAATCTCCAAATTGCCAGAAAAAGAGATTCAAGCCCAAAACAATAATTGTGACAATAAAGGCTGGTAAAACAAAGATGATTTGCCTTGTGGTGAAGCCTAACCAAGCCCTGTGTTGGTATTTTGAAATGTCTTTAAAGACACGTGTATTCATGACTTTCCTTTCTAAAAAGGCTAAGAAGCAATCACTTCCTAGCCTTTATCTAATTACATACCTAAGATTGAGCGAGCCGTACGTTGAGAACCAACGAGGGCAATAATCAGTAAGATAGCTTGTATTAAACTACCAAACATAATCGCAAGTGATTGCAAGACTCCTGCACCATTTGAAACAGCTATTTTCCCAGCAGATTCAAACAAAGGAACAAGAGAAACAATCAGAAAAATAAGAACCCCTTGTACCGCATAGACCATAATATTTTTTAAATAGCCAATACCAATAGACTTCCACTCATCACTTAAAAATGTTGGAATCGTAAGAGGGGCAAACGGGATCATAAGGTAAAGTTGAATAAATCGAATGGATACTAAAAGATTGACCATGGCTGCACTTACTATCCGAACTAGCCAGATAAGGAGGGCGAAAAAGCCTACAATCATCCGGCCAATAAAGCCTGAACCTTTTAATCCAGAGATGGTATCATACTTTGCCCCACCGTGAGCCACAATCGAAGCCACTTGTTCAATGGCATGACTCGCAATCCCGATGATGGCTTCTACAATGACGGTAGTGTTGGTAATTACAACTGCGACCATAATATAACTAATCAACATCGGGGCTAATGCTTCAAAGGTCATCGCTCCACCAGAGTTAGCAATTTTCTTTGCCATCTTCGAAAACTCTAAGATGAGAACAACTGATAAAATCGCCACTCCAAGAGGCTGCATGACACTTTTAGTAATACTAGACATATAAGTCCAAACTGTTGGATTGTAGCTAGATAGAGATTTAATCAGATCTACAGTAGATTGTAAATCCACATTAAATCCTTCAAATAAATTTTCAGCTGATATTTTTTCAGATGCAAGGTAAACAAAGGGTGAGACTAAACTAAGATTCATGTCATTGTTTATCCTCCTAAATTGAAATCTGGGTTACAAAGGCTCCAGCAGCCCCGACCATAACACCACCGACAATTTCCAGAATGGCATTCCGAACACCTGGTCCACCATCTTTAATATTGGTTGCAAGGTTGACAATCCCCACAACAACGAGAAAGGCACCAACTGCAATCAATCCCTTCTGTAACAAAGACATAGCTTGTGCAAACATAGCACTTGCGTCTACTCCATAAACAAAACCTTTAAAATGCGTAATCATCTATTTCCTCTTTTCTATTTTTATTTTAAACTAGATTCAAAAGTTAAATCACGAATTCTGAGGCCTTCAAGATGGTTTTCTTGACTTTGATTCAAAGGATTGATTTGATAGCTCCACCACCGTTCATCGGTTTCTTGATTGGCTAGGTATTTCCAGTTTGGATGCTTGGTTGAATTGTATTTTTTGCTTTTAAAGACAGGCATATTAGCAATTCGAACCAGGCATTCATGCCGTTTCATATTTCCGACTTCATCAGGTGTCATTAAATCACGAGCAATCTTTTGATGAGAAAGGGATCCTGAACCTGTCTGGCCAAAGGAACGACTAGTATTTCGAACATCAATGGTTTGTTTACCGAGTAATCCACTCATAAATTTAAAGGTATCTTCATCATTACCACCTAAGTAGACTAAGCTATCACAGTTCCCAAGAATGGTTTTCCAAGCTTCTTTTTCTTTATAGAGCCCTTGAAGTTGGGCAATATTTTGTAGAATAGGAACGAGACTCATGTTTCGAGAACGGACTGTTGAGGTTTGTTCAGCAAAATCTGGGATTTCTCCGATATTTGCGAATTCATCTAAGTAGACTCTCACATGAAGAGGTAATTGACCCTTAAAATCAATATCTGCTTGTCTTGTTAGGGTTTGAAATACGGTTGAAAAAAAGAGGGCTGAAAGAAAGCGAAAGGTACTATCGTTATCTGGGATAACTAAGTAAACCATTGATTTTTCCTGGCCCCATGTCTTCATATCAAGGGTATCTCTTTTGGTCAAATCCATGACACTTTGAATATTGAAGAGGGCAAATTTAGCAGTGGTTACAGCTATAACAGAATCCAGAGTTTTATCCTTATAATTTTGAAAATCTGCCCAATTTCGCATGGTAAAATTTTCAGTTCCATACTTTTTAGCATAATTTTCAAATAGAATTTCTAAGACACTTTTTTCTTGGTTTTCACCCTTGGATAAGTGTTTAATGAGTTTTGAGATTTCAGCAAAACTTGGATAACGCCCTCGTTTTTTTCGCTCTTCCACTTCTTTTTTTTGACGTTTCAACAAGTTTTGGTATTCCTTTTGACTTAAACGACTTTCTTCAATGAGCTGTTCTCTTGTTTTGGGTGGATTATAGAAATCGACCAAGTAGGAGGCTAAAGCTCGTACCAAAGTCATAGAAGCTTCATCCCAAAATGGATCACTACGGGAGCCAGAGCCTTTGGTGTTATTAAAATAAACCGTCAGCATGCGATTCAAATCATTTTCTGTCTCTATATAGCGAAAAGGATTGAAGCCATCTGAGTTCTTCATATTGACTAAATCTAACACCTTTACTTGATAGCCATGTTCTAAAAAGAGTTTGCCTGTTTTTTCTGCCAAGTGATCTTTAGGATCCACTACAATATTAGAACTATTCATTTGAATCAGATTGGGTTTCACAAAGCGAAATGTCTTCCCACTTCCTGAACCTCCAATCACCGCAATATTTTTATTTCTATCATATTGTGGTGGTTTTTTATCTAATAATGTCAAACGAACATCTTGTGCTAAAATCGTATCATGAGAAAATTCCTTACCGTAAAAAAACTTCTTTTCTTTTAGAGTTCCAAAACGGGCGCTCCCGTATTCTACTCCTTCTCGGTATTGTTTTTTGCCAGTCTCTAAATAGAGATAAACCAGCAACATCATCACAAATCCTAGTAGAAAAAAAGCACTTGATTTTCCAGTAAAGGAAACATTCCATGGCGACTGAAGAACTTCATCTTGACCATCCATCAGAAGATGGGTCCATTTATCTAAGCTATTTCCAGTATAGGAATCATACAAAAGCGTCAAACGATGAAAAAGATAGCCTAGTAAGATGCCTAACAGTGAGAATAGTAGGAATTTCTTTCCACTGTACATCATCTCACCATCTCTTTCTGTTTGACGGCTCCTTCTTTTGCAAAGGTAATTTGGGATTTAGCCTCATCAATTGCATCGTCTAATGACTTATCCATGGTAAAATCAGCTAATTTCTCCGGATCATTAACCATTTTTTCTAACAGATGGTCTAAATGATTGTCTAGAATCGAACGGTCTTTCGTGTAGAAATGTAGAGAATCCCCTTGCCAAGCGATGGCCAAAGGAATCTCTTCTTTTTCTAAAAAAGCTTTAAATTTCTCTATATCAATTGGTTTATCTAAAAAATCTTTTTTCAGATTAATCGTATCAATCGAATAAGGAGATTGTAGCAATTCTTCTAATTTCTGTACTCCTATCTTATAGGCGGAATCCTGTGCTAAAGCCTGACGTCTAGACCATTCTAGAATCTTTAAGAGACTTCTTACAGTAAATAACAGACTACGCTCTGCATATTGAACTGCCATTCGTTCCTGTTGTTCAGAGGACATCTGACGCCTCCTTCTTCACAAATAGCAGTTTTCCTTCTTTATAGCGATAAGCTATCAATTTCTGATGTTGCTTGATTGACTTGACAACCTGCAGTAGATCTCTCGAATAAGGTTCTCGAAGAGTGACTTCTACTGCTTTCCCATCAAAGATACCAACACGTTTAAATTCAATGTAGTCTTTTTTGAGATGTCCTAAGCCCATACCAAAGGGAAAGTGATGAATCAATTGGATGGTACAACCACCTTTATTTCCCATTTGTTTCAAATCATACAAGTTTACTACCTTCATGATTAACTCCTTTATCTAGTTTGTCGCATCGTTTGAGTCTGGTAACGATAAACTCCGTGTCTGTTAGAAAATTCTCACACACGTCTTGTGCCAGTTGCCCTTCACAGGGAAATACTCTCAGTCCCTACTTACACAGGCACGCTAATCAAGACGGAGTGGATTCAATTTTCAAAGAACAGGTAGCTTTATTATAGATAAGAGTAGTTGAAATTTTTATCACATTTCTAATTTTCTGTCGAGCTAAATTCATACTAAACAAAGATTTTGAAATAAAAGACTAACATTATGAAATAAAGTTAGCATTTCATTTCCCTAAACAAGCAGCAAACTATAAACTAGTAGGTTCCACACCAAATGTAGCCCCATACTGCCCCATAAATCAGATTTATAGCGCACCATCCCTAAAAACATCCCAAGTGAAACATACAAACACCAAGCTAGAATGGTTCCAGGATGATGTGCTAAGGCGAACAAAACACTTGTCAAGGCAATTCTGATGTCTAATTTTCTGACCATGTTCCATAAAATTTCTCGATACAGAAATTCTTCAATCATACTCGCATTGATTAAAAACAATAAAAATGAAAACCAAGGAACTTGATGTTGAAGGCCAATTAAGTTTGCTTGATTCGTGGTGGCTTGAGCATGGATTATGCTAAAACATAGACTTATAATCATTAGGCTAGCTAATCCAATACCAAGCCATTTCATCCTAGATTTCATATCGATCTTATGAGCTTGTTTACGTTGGCCATACATCCATAAAAAAGAAACGAGTGACGAACCATAGAGAATCTGTAGTATAGTTAACTCACCGATACAAAGAAATTTCAGTAAGTATAGAGATACCAATAGGACATTTACTTGTTGGAATATATAAACTGGAATTATTCTTTTCATAGTTACCTCCGAAATAAATCTTCATAATCTAAATCTAATACCTGTACAATCCTTTCTACCCATGGACTTTGAGGCATTCGTTGTTCCACCTTGTAGTGCCTAATCTTTTGATACAAACGATTCAATTCACTTGGATAGTGAAACTCTCCCGCAAACATTTTTCTGGTTAACTCAATCCAGCTAATATTTCTTTCAGCCAAAATAATGGACAAGTTCTCCCAAAATCGTTCAGCCATATTGCTTCTCCTTTAGTTAGATAAATAATGTGTTTGTGCCATGTAAATCAATTGTTTCGTATCTCTTGGCAATAAAGCTCTAGCCTCCTCCAGATTCAGATTTGGATAAACTCGCTTATTTGAAACCGCAAGAGGAAGTCTGAGGGTTAGTTCAGGATTTTTTAATATCATTTCGATGAAATCCGTTAATCTTAGATTGTCACGGTTCTTAAATCGTAATAAATTGGGAGATAAAAATTCAAAACAATCTGAAGAATAGCTCATCATCTCAATTAATTTGTCCTTTGTCATTTCAGAAACTGAATGACAAGATACCTCAATGCCATAGTTTTGGAAGAAGTCTAAAAGAAGTTGATTTCTATGGCTATTTTTACTTAGATAGAGATCAATCATGGGAGACCTCCCAAATATTCGGTTCCATTTGATATTCTGATACGATTAAGGAATCTAATAAATTTGCGAAGTTAATCGGTTGCTTGTCTTCATCATAAGCTTTTACAGTTACTTGGGTTGTAAGTATTCCCTCTTTTCCCTCGGCTCGATAGCCTTGTCCATATAAAACAAAAACAAGATTTTGATGATCATCTACAAAGGCATCAGCTCCGTTCTTTATATCCTGACTTTCAAGGAATTCCATAACGTTTTGAAGGTAGGATTCGTAAAATAGGGGGTAGTTGTGTTTTTTATGGTAATCATCTAAAAATGTCACTTCAAACTCACATGGATAATTGGGCATCAAAAATATTTGTTCATCTAGCTGTTTGATCTCTGCATCATGTAATTGTGTTTCTAATTCATCACAATCTAGTATTGACTCTTTATTTAAAGCTTTCATCTTTTTCCTCTATTTCTTTTAATTTCTTTGCGATTGCGGCAATCACAGGAACGGTTACACTATTACCAGCTTGTTTATAGAGCTGACTATTACTAGAGACTTTTCTAGCAGCTTCAAAAGCCCAATCAGGAAACCCCTGCAAGCGAAAACACTCTTTAGGAGTGATTCGTCGAATTCTCAGACGGTAAAATTGTCCATCTATTAATACACCGGCTACATGATAAACTTGTTTATCTTCTCCTTCATAGCTAGCAACTACTACTCCCATTTGTCCACTAGTTGTTAACGTATTAGCTATACCTTTTCCAACTCTACCACGACGATACTGAGAACTTGGTCTTTCTAAATTGATTGAATCTCCAATTTCTGCTTGAGCATATCCTTTTTTTGTTGCTTCCCGGACTTTTAAAAATTGGATTGGTTCTGGAATCAGTATTTTGGGAATTTTATCTCCACCTTGCATCGTTGTTAGTGTTGGAGATAATCCCTCACTTCCATATACGCGACCAGTTTCCTCAAAGCTAGTTGGTAAATCTCCAACAACGACAATACCATGACGATCCTGAGTATTTAAAGTAAACATTGGCTCTTGATTATCCTTAAAACGTCTACCATTTTGTCTTTTTTCTAATCTGTCTGGTGTCATACAAGGAATCACAACCTTAAATCCTTCTCCTTTTCCACGAACTAAGGTTGGCGCAAGACCTTCTGAATAATAGACTTTGCCACTCATTCCACTTTTTGATGGATTCAAATTTCCTAGTGCTTTCAAAGTCTCAGAGTTAGTTGCTTGACCTTCTCGTCTGAAAGGAAATAGGAGTCTGGTACCTTTCTTTCTAGAATGTCCGATAATAAACACCCTCTCTCTGTTTTGGGGAACGCCAAAATCCTTACTGTTAAGCACCTGCCACTCAACATCAAACCCCAACTCATCAAGTGTGGTAAGGATTGTGGTGAACGTCCGTCCCTTATCGTGATTGAGTAGGCCTTTAACATTTTCAAGAAAAAGAAAACGTGGTTTGATTTGTTTGGCCGCCCGAGCAATTTCAAAGAACAAAGTTCCTCGAGTATCTTCAAATCCCAATCGTCTTCCTGCGATTGAAAATGCTTGACAAGGGAATCCCCCACAGATGACATCGACTTTCCCTCTAAGTTTTTTAAATTCGTCATCTGAAACATCTCGTATGTCATGAAATTCAATTTCTCCTTCCGTTTGAAAAATGGACTTATAAGATTTCCTAGCAAATTTATCAATCTCACAAAATCCAATACACTCGTGTCCGACACTTTCCATTCCAAGTCGAAAGCCACCGATACCTGAAAATAAATCAATAAATCTCATTTCTTTATCACCCCTTTCTTATCGACTATCATTGTCAGAACTGTCACTCCACTTGAAATGACAATGAGCATAACTAATATCCACTCGATTGGCGACATTTAACCACCTCCTTTTCTAACACGGTTATTCCAAACAGAATACAAGCCGTTAAACACAAATTCAGCAAGTACTTCCGCTCGTCTAACAAAGCGAACATTGTCAAGAGCATACTGATAGATTCTCTCAAAATCAGTCATAGCAATTTCACTGGCTGTTTCAGAAAACCCCTCTCGTCTAAATTGATCCTGGACCAATCCCCAAATATAATCTCGATCATATTTTGTGACCTTTTCGACTTTTCTTCTCAAAATAGGTTGAGAATTCCTTTCTTCCTCATCCTCAATAAATAAAGATTCAGTCTCACTATATTTAGTCTCACTAACTTCAGTCTCACTAGGGGCTGAATAAGAGACGGGGGCCGTTTCATTTTCATCCTGCCCTAGTCTTTTTTTAACACTAGGCCTGTTCGAACTAGCTACTGGGGTAGAAGACAACTCCCCTAAATAAATCTTATTAGCTAGTCTCCCTTTCTCACTTGAAGACTGTTGGACTTCATCAATTAAGTCATATTCTTTAAGAACTTTTTTGATTGATAGTAGTTTTGACTTCGAACAACCTAACAGCCTCATCAGTTTAGAATTAGAAAATACTAAATAGACCGCTCCTTCTTCGTCTATCCAACCACGACTGAGAGATAATTCTAAACGATCTTTTAAAATAGAATAAGCCACCTTTACTTCTAGTTTCATATCCATATATTTCTCATCCTCAAAAAGAATTTTAGGTAATTTATAATACCGTTCTGAAGTTTGGTATTGATTTGCGGTAATTCGTTTCATAGCGCTCCTCCAAGTTCTTTGAGTATTAAATCTCCACTTGATTCCAAGCGAACCAAGCCACTTTTTTCTAATTCAGCCATAAGAGAGATGGCTTCAACAATGTCAATTCCCATTTCACGTACTAAAAATGAAATGACAATATAGCGTGATGATTGTAATTCTTTTGTCATTTTCCCTCCTGAAAATAAAAAAAGGAGAACAATATTCAACTGTTCTCCAAAATAATTTTATTAAAAAGAAAAACCCTGCCAAATTAATTTTTGGTAGGGTTTTTGGTAGGAAACTAAATTAATTTATCAGTTTCTAAAATGTGTTCACGATTCTAAAAGGCTGATACTATAGTATTCCGAATTCTAATTGGTATATGCCTCTTATTTAAGAGTAACTGAAGCTCCAGCTTCTTCCAATTTAGCTTTGATTTCTTCAGCTTCTGCAGTTGGAACGCCTTCTTTGATGACACCTGGTGCACCATCAACAAGTTCTTTAGCTTCTTTAAGTCCAAGACCAGTGATTTCACGTACAACTTTGATAACGCCAACTTTTTTGTCACCAGCAGCTGTCAATTCAACGTCAAATGAATCTTTAGCAGCACCAGCGTCAGCAGCACCAGCTGCAGCTACAGCTACAGGAGCAGCTGCAGTTACACCAAATTCTTCTTCGATAGCTTTTACAAGGTCGTTCAATTCAAGGATTGAAGCTTCTTTAATTTCAGCAATAATGTTTTCAATGTTCAATGCCATTGTTATTTCCTCCAAATAAGTTTTTATTTTTCTAATAATATTTTGTAGCTAGGCTACGCTGCGTAGCTTAAGATTAAGCTGCGTCTTCTTTGTTGTCTGCAACTGCTTTGACAGCAAGTGCAACGTTGCGAACTGGCGCTTGAAGTACAGAAAGGAGCATAGAAAGAAGTCCTTCGCGGTTTGGAAGAGTTGCAAGAGCAACGATTTCTTCTTTAGATGCGACAGCGCCTTCGATTGCACCACCTTTGATTTCAAGTGCTTCAGCGTTTTTAGCAAAGTCGTTCAAGATTTTCGCTGGTGCGATAACATCTTCGTTAGAAAATGCTACTGCAGATGGTCCAACAAATACTGATGCAAGATCTTCAAGACCAGCTTTTTCAGCTGCACGACGCAAGATTGAGTTTTTAATGACTTTATACTCAACTTCGCTTCCACGAAGCTCACGACGAAGAACTGTATCTTGCTCAACTGTCAAACCACGAGCATCTACAACGACGATAGATGCAGCAGCTTTCATTTTTTCAGCTACTACGTCAACTAGTTCCGCTTTTTTAGCAATAATTGCTTCACTCATTAGTGTGTTCACCTCCGTAATTATTTTGCTTGGGGAATTTTTCTAAAAGAAAAACGCGCCCAAACCTAGACACGAAAGTACAATACGCTTCTTTTTACATGATACGTTTTGTCCTCGGTAGGATCTTTATGAGTCGAGCTCCCCTACTGTCTTAGGCAGTTTTTTCAAACCATATATAAGTATAGCATAGACAAAAAAAGAATGCAAGATTTTTGCAAACTTTTTTTGAATTTTTTTAAATCTCTACTGTCAAAACTTTGCCTTGCTTAACAACCTGTTCTCCAGCGATATAAACATCGTCAACATCACTGGATTTGACTGCATAAACGAGGTGAGAGAGCATATTTTCCTGAGGTTGAAGATGGATTTTTCCTTTAGGTTGAATAACCAGAAAATCCGCTTGCTTGCCAACTTCCAGACTTCCTATCTGATTTTCCATTCCCAGAACCTTAGATCCTTCGATTGTCAGTGCTTTAAGGGCTGTTTCGATAGGAAATTGGCTAGCATCTCCACTCTTCATTTTCTGAAGAAGAGCTGCTGTCCGTCCTTCCTCAAACATATCTAGATTATTATTGGAAGCAACTGAGTCAGTCGCAATGCCGACTGCTACCCCTGCTTTTTGCAATTGGATGATTGGAGCAATCCCTGAGGCCAGTTTGAGGTTACTAATAGGATTGTGAGCTATAGCTACTTGAGAAGTTGCCAAACGTTCAATTTCTCGCTCGTTTAGTTCGACCCCATGAGCAAAGACAGACGAATGATCTAAACACCCAAGTTCATCTAGAAAAGCGAGGGGGCGTTTGCCATAGCGTTTCAGGATAATTCCTGATTCCTCCTTGGTCTCCGCCACATGAATATGGATAGGAATATTCAGCTCTTTTGCCATATCTAAGCTTGCTTCCAGCAAGTCTCTACTACAGCTATAGGGAGAATGTGGTGCTACCATAACCTTGAAATTTGGATTTTCATATCCTAAGATTTCCTCGATGATGGCTCGAGTTCTCCTTATGGTCTCAGCAGTTGTTTCTGCTTCTGAAGAAAAGAGGGTCGGTGAGAAATAACAACGCATCTTAGATGCCTTGACTGCCTGATAAATTCTCTCAATATCCACTCCATTGGGATTATACATATCGTTGAAGGTTGTTGTCCCTGACTGGAGCATCTCTGTCAGAGCTTCTTTTACTGCCTTGGTAGTCATATCGGGAGTAAATCCTGCTTCTGCTGGCCAGATATAGTCATTGAGCCATTCGTGGAGATTGCTATCATCCCGAATCCCTCGCAAGCCTGTCATAGCAGAGTGGGTATGGCAATTAACCAAACCAGGCATAATCCAGGCTCCCTGATAGTCTATAATCTGCTCAGCTTGCTCTAAAATCTCAGGCTCCTCTTGGCCGACATAGACGATTTGAGAGTCCTTAACGGCTAAGACACCATCCAAATAAACATGGAAATCTTGGTCACAAGTCACGATATTTACATGCTGATAGACTTTCATTGTTTTCTCCTTCTAAGGCCCTGATTTTTTCTAGCTATTGTAACAAAAAAGTCATACAAAGGCAACTTTTTTTGTCCATAAGATTTTAAAATAGAAAGGATTATTCAGAGCTAAAAGCTGCTGCTTTTTGCATTTGGTAATACTTGCCCTTTCTAGCCATGAGCTCCTGATGATTGCCATGCTCCACAATATCACCATCTACCAAGACAAGAATCAAGTCCGCATCCTGAATTGTTGACAAACGATGGGCAATGATAAAGCTTGTGCGCCCCTTCATCAGTTTGGCAAAGGCATCCTGAACTAGAACTTCTGTCCGTGTATCGATGGAGGAAGTCGCTTCGTCTAAGATAAGAATCTTTGGAATAGCTAGAAAGACTCGGGCGATGGTCAAGAGCTGAGCCTGACCGACAGAGAGGGATTCTCCTGCATTTTCTAACTTGGTATCGTATCCCTGTGGCAACTGTTGGATGAAAAAGTCTGCGTTAGCTGCTTTTGCAGCAGCAATCACCTGCTCTCGACTGGCTTGAGGATTTCCAAAAGCAATATTATCATGAATAGTCCCTTGCTTGAGCCAGGTTTCTTGGAGTACCATCCCAAATTGCTGTCTCAATGACGCTCGGGTATAGTCGTAAATGGAACGACCGTCCAGCAAGATATCTCCTGAATTAATAGGATAAAAACGCATGAGGAGATTGATGAGGGTTGATTTGCCAGCACCTGTAGGACCAACGATGGCCACCTTGCTACCAGCAGGAATGTCAATGGATAAATCCTTAATCAAGACCTTCTCAGGATGATAGCCGAAAGAGACGTGTTTAAAGGAAATAGCTCCCTTAACTTGGTCACTGGTCAAGACTTCCTTACCTGTTTCAGCCACCTCAGGACTTTCTAAGACAGCATAGACACGCTCTGCGCAAGCGAGAGCACTTTGCAACTCAGCTAAAACAGAAGAAATATCATTAAAGGGCTTGGTGTACTGTTGGACGTAATTCAAAAAAGTCACTAAACGTCCGATAGTCAAGGTGGACCCCATCATGATACGATAGGCTCCCACTCCAGCTAAAAGTGCATAAATGAGTGCATTGACAAAGCGAGTCGAAGGATTAACCGTTGATGAATAAAAGATGGCTGACTGAGAATAACCTGCGTAGTTGGCATTCGCCTCGTGCAGTCTTTGGATAAACTCTGTCTGAGCATTAAAGGACTGGATAATAGTCTGCTGGCTAAGAGACTCTTCAATCAACTGAGTCTGAACCCCTCTCGTCTCTGTTTGCTTCTGGAAGAGATGATAGGAGCGTTTGGCAATAAAGCGTGAAATCACCATGGACAGCGGCGTCAACAGCAAGACCAAGAGGGTCATGAGGAGGTGAATTTGGAGCATGGCTAGAATACTAACCAAAATCATCAAAACGCCAATGAAAAATTGATTAAAAATCATGGTCAAGCCGGCTGCCAGCTGTTCTATGTCTGTAGTCACACGACTAACCATCTCTCCACTGCCCTGCCGATCCACAAAAGCAATCGGTAAACGATGGAGCTTATGAATGATTCGCTCTCGCAAGTCTTTGGTATAAGAGAAGATTAGACTATTATAAAGAAGAGGATTAGCCCATTGTACCAGTGTATTTCCTATGACCACAAAAATCATCTGGATGAAAATCTGCCAAAAAACTGGTGAAGAACCAGTTACGAGGACCTGGTCAATGACCTGCCCAATCAAGATAGGTAGGTAAATCGATAAAGCAACTTGGGCAATAGTTCCTAGAAAGGCAAGGAAAAGGAGGAAAGGATGGTTTGCTAAATCTATGGCCAAACGTTTGAGCGTCTGGTTTGCGGTTTGTCGTTTCATGCTAGTCCTCCTTTCCATGTTGGGATGCATTGATTTCGCGATAGACTTGGCTAGTCTTCATTAATTCCTCGTGCTTGCCAACAGCTAGTAACTCACCTTTTTCCAAGAGGAGAATCTGGTCAGCCATCTGAAGTGTAGACGTTCGTTGAGAAATCAAGATTAAGCTCGTGTTAGGTAAATTCTCTCGGATAGCTTTCAAGAGCTTGGACTCAGTGATGGTGTCGAGGGCCGAGGTCGCATCATCTAGGATGAGAAATGGAGCTTGTCGCAAGACTGCTCGGGCAATAGATAGCCTTTGTTTTTGTCCGCCTGAGAAATTTCGCCCTCCTCCCTCAACTAGGGCATCCAAAAGTCCTTCCTTTTCACTGACAAAATCCTTAGCTTGCGCAATCTCCAAGGCCTGCCAGAGTTGCTGGTCAGACACTTCTCGATTGAAACCCAAAGTCAAGTTGGAACGAATAGTTCCCTTAAAGAGTTCGACCTTTTGGGGCACATAGGCAATCCAAGACCGCCACTGCTCAAGATTACGAGGACTACGTCCATTTCGATAAAGGTCAATGCTCCCCTTGTCTACCGGATAAAGTCCAAGTAAGACTTGCACCAAACTTGATTTACCAGAACCAGTTCCTCCAATGATACCAAGGATCTGCCCTTGATTCATATCAAAGGAAATGTTTCTCAGAGAAGGCTGGGCCGCATCAGGATAAGTAAAGGTCAATTCTTTGACTTGCAAAATCCGATCACCGGTAGCTTGCTTTTCTTCTAACTCCGAATGGATATCTTCTGGAGTCTCAGCAAAGACTTCCTCGATTCGCTTGGCTGAGATGTAGGACTGGTTGAGGGAATTGATCAGCATGGCGAGCTTAACCAATTCCACCAAAATTTGCAAGAGATAGTTGATGAGGGCAATCAGGGCACCTTGACTGAGTAAACCTCCTTGAATTGAAATATAGCCCTGCCAGATGATGACAAGAAGAGTTCCATTGACAATCAGATAGGTCAGTGGTGTTAACAAACTAGACCAGAAACCTGTCTTTTCTTGTAATCTAGCATAAACTTGGTTAAGAGTTTGAAAAATTTGTAACTCTCGTTTTTCTTGTCCAAAAGCACGAATAACTCGCATGCCTTGTAATTGCTGGCGCGTTTCCTGAACCAGCTGGTCCGTTTTCTTTCTGAGACTACTGTAGAGAGGATTGACCAGCCGAGATAGGCCGACAATGACAATCGTCAAAATGACAACCATAACTAAAAACCAGAAGGTTAGCTCAGCCGAGATGCGATAGGCCATAAAGATAGCCCCAAAGACGATAATAGGCGCTCGCAAAAAGAGGCGCAGGAATTGATTGATACCAGTCTGAATCTGGTAGGTATCCGAAGTCAAGCGGGTCACCAAGCTAGAAGTTGTCAAACGGTCTCTGCTGTCCTTAGGTAAAGAAAGAATATGACGATAGAGGTCGTCTGTCAATTCCTTGGCAAAACCAACCGCTGCCTTGGCTGAGTAAAACTGAGCTACCAAGGCCACTAAAACGCCAATCACTGCAAAGATAAGAAGCAGGCCAATCTGCATCCAAAGGTGCCCTTGATCTCTCTGAGGCAAGGACTGGTCAACAATCCCAGCAATCACCATGGGAACCAAGAGTTCAAAAACAGCTTCTAGCAGCTTGAACAGGGGTGCCAAAATTGATTCTTTAATGTAGGGTTTGAAGTAAGATAGTAAGTGTTTCATAAATCCCTTCTATTCTTATTCTGGAAATGAAGAAAGTGGGAAGCCCCACCCTCTCAGTTTTATTTGTTTAAGTAAGGTAATAGATAGCCATATCCTGCTTTTTCCATCTCATCCTTGGCTACAAAACGCAAGGATGCAGAATTAATACAGTAACGCAGGCCACCTAATTCCTGAGGACCATCTGTGAAAACATGACCCAAGTGAGCATTGCCTGACCGAGAACGAACCTCGATTCGCTCCATTCCATGGCTCAAGTCCTTGTAGTAATGAATCAATTCCTTAGAAATCGGACGGCTAAAACTTGGCCAACCACAACCTGAGGCAAACTTATCCTTGGCAAAAAAGAGTGGCTCACCCGTCGTGATGTCTACATAAATGCCCTCTTCAAAAGTTTGGTCATAAGCATTACTAAACGGAGCCTCTGTAGCAGCTTCTTGTGTAACACGGTAAGACTCTTCAGTTAGGCTTTCCTTTAACACCTCTTGACTAGGCTTTTCATAATTTGAGGCGTCAATCAATGGCTTCTCAGCATCGGTCACATCGATATGACAGTAACCGGAAGGATTTTTCTTGAGATAGTCTTGGTGGTAGTCTTCAGCCAAAATGTAGTGTCGAAGTTTCTCCACCTCTACTGCAATCTTTCGACCCAGCATACGCTCCTGCTCCTGCACCACTGTGTAGATAGCTGGCAAGTCTGCTTCATCTTGGTAATAAATACCAGTACGATATTGGCGACCACGGTCATTCCCCTGCTGGTTAATAGACAAGGGATCAATAACACGGAAATAATAAAGCAAAATCTCTCTGAGTGACACTGCTTTCTCATCATAGATCACTTGAACAGTCTCTGCATGGTCTGTTTCTTTGAGTAGCTGGTAATTGGTCGTTTCGACTTGGCCATTAGCGTAGCCAACACTAGTTGCTAGCACTCCAGAAATTCGTGAAAAATATTCCTCTAAGCCCCAAAAACAACCACCTGCTAGATAAATTTCTGCCATCTTCGTTTCTCCTTTATCAAGTTCTTTGACTAGACTTCTTTTCAAAAAAAGGATAGGAAGCCCTTTAATCAAGACTTTCCCCATCCCATCTTCTATTCTTTAGTTTGCTTCGACACGGACACCTTGAGTATCAACTTTCAGGTCATGCAATTTCCCTTTGAAAGGTTGCTTTTGCAATTCTGCCTTAATCGCCGGCATCTTGTCATGAGAAGCCAAGACCATAACTGTTGGCCCGGCACCAGAGAGATAGGTTGCATAGGCACCATTCTCTTTGGCTACTTGCTTAATCGTCGCAAATTCACGGACCAGACTTTGACGATAACGCTCGTGGAAGAGGTCCCCCTCGATTGCTTGGCCAGCTGTCACCATATCTCCTGCTAACAAGGCTGCAACAGCCACATTGGCGATAGAACTAGCTGCAACAGCTTCCTTGTAGGACAATTTCTTAGGAAGGACACCACGGCTATCGCGAGTGCGCAATTCATAGTTGGGAATATAAGCTAGAAAATCACACTCTGGGAATGTAGCCACAATCGCTGAAACATTTCCTTCAACAGAACTCGCAACAACAAGATTTCCATAGATAGCTGGAGCCACATTGTCAGGATGTCCTTCAATCTTGGTCGCCAGCTGCAATTTGTCGTGGTTAGATAAGTTGAGATTGCCCAGTTGATTAGCTAGTTCAATCCCAGCAACGATAACCGAGCTAGAAGAACCCAAGCCACGCGCCAAGGGAACATCACTGGTCATTTTCAAACGTCTTGGTTGCAAGTCAGGCGCAATTTGTAAAGCAATCTTGAGTAAAAGGTTGCGCTCATCGTGGGGAATCCATTTGCCAATCTGATGTTCAATCAACCACTCATCTCGTTCTTCACAGACTTCAATTTGAAGATACTTGGTAACAGCTACACCAACCGAGTCAAAACCTGGCCCGATATTGGCGCTGGTTGCAGGTACAATAATCTTCATCTTATTCTCCTAGCACCTTGAAGCTATTCAAGAGGTCAAATTCTGATACCTTGGTCAACTCAGCTGAAACCTTCTCAAGTTGCGCTTTATTGATCTTATGTGTAATGATGACCACACGCGCCTTGTCCCCCTCTTTTCCGTCTTGAAGGATTTGCTTGAAGGAAATATCTTGAGCATTGAAGATTTCAGCCAATTTCAAGACCTGACCTTTTGAGTCAGGAGCCAAGATTGAGAAGTAGTAATTTGCTTTGACATCCTCAGGCTTGGCCAAGAGCAAGTCACGGCTGTATTCGTTGAAGGCTTTACCGATGGTACCATCATTCAAGCGACGAACGATACGGACAATATCCGCTACAACACTTGTTGCAGTTGGTTTTTGACCCGCACCTGGTCCGTAATACATAGACTCACCGATACCGATAGATTCTACAAAGACTGCGTTCATTGCCCCATTCACACTGGCAAGTGGATGTGCTTTAGGAAGGAAGGTTGGAGTTACTTCCACAGCAATACCTGAAGGAGTTTCCTCGATAGAACCAACCAATTTCACTACATAGCCCAGGTCTTGAGCTACAGCCACGTCTTCTGGTGTGATGTTACGGATTCCCTTGTGGGCTACATCGTCAAAGGCAACCTTCATACCAAAAGCAAATTGGCTCAAAATCACCATCTTGTAGGCTGCGTCAATCCCATCCACATCATTTGTAGGATCACTTTCTGCAAATCCTAGTTTTTGTGCTTCAGCAAGAGCATCATCATAAGACCAGCCTTCTTCCACCATCTTGGTCATCATAAAGTTAGAAGTTCCGTTTACGACACCAAGAACGCGCGTGATTTTATCAGAAGCCAATGAATTTGCCAAAGTACGAAGGATTGGAATACCACCAGCTACTGCTGCTTCGTAGTAAAGTGCTACATTATGCTCTTTAGCAATTTCTAACAATTCTGCACCATGGACAGCCAAAAGGTCCTTGTTGGCAGTAACAACGTGTTTCCCAGCTTCTAAGGCACGAGTGATAAAGGTCTTAGCTGGTTCTATACGCCCCATCAATTCCACTACAATAGTAATGTCTTGATCTGCTAAAATATCATCTACATTGGTCACAAAGTTAAAGTCATTCCCTGCTGCAAGCAAGCGGTTCTTTTCATCTTCATCCTTAACCAATACCTTGGCTACTTCAATCTCTGAATGAGCTGACTGAACAATTTTTTCTCCATTTTCCTTTAGGAGGAATGGCACACCACTTGCAACGGTACCAAATCCAAGTAAAGCAATTTTAACTGTCATGTTTGTCTCCTAGAAATTTTATGATATAGCCATTATAACAGAATTTTATGAAAATTCCTATTATAGTAAATCACTATTTCAGTCTGGTAAAGAAAAAACGAATCCCATGATTCGTCTTTCTTGATAAATGAAAATTGATTTTAAAAATTATGAACGAATCTTTTGCAGACCGAGAACTGCATCGTGATTGATCAAGATTTGCCCATACTCTTGCAAGACTGAACGACTGATGTCACTGTCGTCTGCAAACTCACGCATACGAGCCAAGAGCCAGGCTGGATATGGACTAGGATGATTTTCTACATCGACTAAGATTGTCAAATAGTAGTGTCCATTCATCTTATAGAGTTCAGATGTTTCCATCTGGTAGTTAACTGTCTTTGCAAAAGCAACTAAGTCAGCAAGACTTGTAAAACGCAAGATATAGTAGATATAAGGTTCTTTCCTGCTCTCAGTCTCCTTTTCAGTTTGCTCTTGCTCTTCTTCCTTTGCTTCGACCTGCTCTAGAGATTGGATAGCTTCAATATCGTCCTTGGTCTTATCTGCAATGCTCTTTTCCAAGGTTTTGAGAAATTCATCCGGAGACATTTGGGCTAATTCTTCCATGTCTGGTAGATCCGCCAAATCTTCAAAATCCAAATTTTGATCAATCTTGGACTTGGTCACAAAGACGTCGACCTTATCAGGTTTTGGCGTCACGCGAAAACTCAGCATGCCACTATCCAAGAAATTGTCAGGCATCTCTAACTCATCTAAAATAGCATAGAAAAACTCTTCGGTTTTTTCCTGAGGAACGAGAAAGTCTGCAATCTCCATTCCCCGATCCATCAAATCATCTAAAGTCATCGTGATTTTCAGTGTTGTATCACTAATTTGTTTCATCTTCATATCTAGTAACCTCATACTTTCAGTCTATCTATTATACTAGATTTTTACGATTTTATCAAAAGAATGAAGCGAGAATATTGTATATTTGGAGTTACCTTTATAATATCAGCGTCAATATAAAATTTAAAAAACACCTTAAAATCAGGTTTAATCCTACCTGCTCTAAGGTGTTTACACATCGCATTTATTCTCCAATTATATGGTGAGATGAATTAGCCTCAACCTTAGATGGTTTCTCGGATGAAGTAGAAGTTTCAGCTATCTGCTCTTTCTTATCTTGCTCCCCAGCTATCGTTGTTTGACTTATTTTCCAAATGCCTTCTTCGTTTACCTTGTAACCATCAGGTGTTGTTGCGTTCTTCAACAAAGAACCATCAGCTTGGAAATAGTACCAATTACCATCAAGCTGTTTCCAACCCGTTTGCATAGCTCCGGATTCATCAAAGTAATAATGATCACCATTTACTTTATGAAGGCCAACCAACATGATTCCATCTTCGGGATTTAGATAATACCAGATACCTTTGTCTTTTATCCAACCAGTTTTCATGGCTCCATTTGATTCAAAGTAACGATAATGATTATCAAACCATTTCCAACCTGTTTGCATGGCACCAGATCCGCTAAAGTAATATTGCTTACCATCCACTTGTTGGAAACCAACCAGCATGATACCTTCCTGAGCTTCAAGGTAATACCATGTTCCTTGATCCTTCAACCAACCAGTTTTCATAGCTCCTGACTCAGCGTAGTAATACCAGTGTTTATCAAGCCACTGCCAGCCAGTTTGCATTGCACCGCTGGTATTCAAATAGTAACGAATACCGTTGATTTCTTGTTTTCCAGTCTGCATAATACCATCTTGATTTAGGTAATACCACTTCTCATTATCCTTAATCCAGCCTGTTTTCATAGCTCCTGAGTTCGCATAGTAATACCATTTGTTCTCTAGCCATTTCCAGCCAGTTTGCATGGCACCACTAGAGTTCAAATAGTAACGAACGCCATTTATATCTTGTTTTCCAGTGAGCATGATACCATCTTTGTCCAGATAATACCAAGTATCCTGATCCTTGACCCAACCAGTTTTTATAGCTCCAGAACTTGCAAAATAGTTCCAGTGACCATCAATAAAGGCCCAGCCAGTTTGCATGACACCTTCTTGATTAAAGTAGTATGTGCTTCCATTGATATTTTTTTTACCGATAGTTCGTAACCCATCCTCATCATAGAAATACCAATCTGAATCAATCTTTTGCCAAGTTGAAGGATGACCTGCTGTTTGGAGTGCTCCACTTTCGCTAAAGAACATACTCTTGCCATTAAAGACTTGATGTCCTGTTAGCATCTTCCCGTCTTTATCAAATAGGTATTTCTGCCCCGCAATTTCTAAGAGTTCATTGTAGCTTCTTGCTCCCGTTGATGTAATATAGTACCAGTTACCATCTTGGTTAAACCAACCAGTTTCTCGCATGTCACCGTTGTTATTTAGGTAATACCAGTTTCCATCAATTTTTTCTCTAGAATCTTTCAAATGCAACCATTTGCCAGCTTGCATTTGTCCTTGTCCATTAAAGAAATAATAAACACCATCTATTTTTCGCCAACCAATCGTCATTTCATCATCGGACAAGCGATATTTCCAGTAACCGTCTTCTTTATACCATTTTTCTCTAACTGTCGGTATATCGGGAAAAACTTCCGAAACGTTAGTAAACCCTTCTTCATCTATATCAAAAACAGTCGCATCTTTGGTATGACTAAAAGCTTTTACTATTTTTATATTCTTTTCTCGAAGTAAAGCTCTAGTAGATTCACGATTAATATCTGATCCACTTGTCTGAACAACAATACTTGGTGATAAATTATTAATAAAGTTAACTGTATTTGAAATTGTCGCATCATAATGATGGTTCCATTTCATCATATCAACCTTACCGATAACAGGACCCAACTTATCTTCTGCTCCTTCAGCATTATCCAAATCTCCACCAAGATAGATTCTCTTTCCAGCTACAGTAATAACAGCAACTATTGAGTTTGAATTATCATCGAAAACCTTTTTAAGCTTTCCTTCGCTGTCATACTCATTTTTGTAGTTATAAAGCTGAATATCCATATCACCCATGGTAAAGTGACTATCGTTGTCAGAGATATCTTGTATAAGATTGACACCGCGTTCAAGAGCTGTTTTAACTGCATTATCATAGTTATAGAGATTGTCCCACAATCTCCACTGTGTTGTAATGCGTTCATCTGAGTATCTTTTTAAATAGAATTTATCAACAGGATAACGTTTTAGTACTTCATCTGCAGAACCAATATGATCACTATGGACATGAGTACCCAAAATGAAATCTAATTTTTTAACACCAACTTGTTTCAGATGACGAAACAATCTATCCTCTAAAACTTGACCGTTATCCCTGGTAATTCCCCACCTATCTGGATAACGTGGATTGCTTCCATCTGGGAAATCATAATCCTCACCCATATCAATTAAAGCAAAGTGCCCTCTGCTTTCTAAGAGAATAGCATCACTTCCTGACCTTGATTTCAAATTAATGAAGTGAATCCGATTGCCATCTCCTGCGGAAATGGTATCCGCATTGACTGATGATAATTTGGCAACCATAATTAAAGTACATATGAAAAAACTAAATAATATTAACGTCCTTATCTTTGTATTCTTCATTATATATCACACTTTCCTTTATCATTTCTATGAATCTTAATTTTTAACCTATTTTACAAATATATGACAATAATTTATAGATATTTGTAAAATGGAACTCCTTTTCATGTTTTACTTTGTGTATGAATAATACTATCTTGATTTTCCCAATAGGCACTCAAAAGATTTGTCCTTTTATGAAAATGAGCTACTTCTCTACCTTACGATAGGCTTTTATACTATGGCTATACCACTCCTGCATTTCTTTTGACGGTGGAGTCATATAATCCCCATACATCTGTGTCAAAATAAGATCATAGTTTTTGGGAATAGGTAGCATTCTTCCTTCAAATTCTGTTAAAATCAACTCTTTGCGAGTATCTTTCGAAAAAATGCACTTCATTCCTTCTTTATCAACCCCTACTGGCCCCTCGTAGAGCGGATGATCTGTTACACTATTTTTAACTAATTTATCTATTTTCTTATAGAAATATTTTGGATTAATAAGTCTAAGAGGATACCAAATACACAAGCGAAGAAAATCCTTTAATTTACTATCCCCATGGACAGCACGATCCTTCTTTATATAGGCAAGCTGACGTAACGCAACGTATCTATAACTTTTATCCACAATACTCAAATCTGAGAATTGATCTACAGGAAAGACATCAATAAACAGACTAGTATCATGACGCTTATACTTTACATTATCTTCGATGACAGTTGATGTATCTAAAATAGCTGCAAAATTATGGAAATACCAAGAAGAAGTATCATAGGAAAGTACTCTATAAATAGGATGCTGATCCTCTTCAATAGCTTTCAACAAACGTTCATAGTCTTTTCTATACAGAGAAATATCAATGTCATCATCCCAGGGAATCATGCCTTTATGGCGAACAGCTCCCAGCATCGTTCCATAGCTAAGGAAATAGGAGATATTATTTTTTTTACAAATCTCATCAACATAGTCCAAAATGCCTAGTTGTATCTCTTTAATTTCATTTTTTTCTAAATACTGCATTTAATCCTCCAATTTATAGGCTTCAAATTCGTGGCTATAAATCTGTTTTTCTTTAGGTGGCACAGTCATATAATTATCATAAAACTGTTTTAAAACAACATCAAAACGTTTAGGCGCTGGAAGAACAAGGTGTTCAAAAGGTATTTCAATAAGTTCATCAAACATATCTCTTGGAAAAATTTCCTTTTCCTTGAGTTTAGATGGAATAAAAGCTATGTATTTCCCATCCTCAACCCTATATTTTTGAATTTGCTTTTCGATTTGATTAGCGAAGAAGCGTGGAGAAACAGGGCGAAGAAGAAACCAGAATAAAGTACGAATCAAATCTTTTAACTTGCTATCTCCATAAACAATATTTTTGTGCTTACTGAAGGATAATAGTTTAAAACTTTCTAACTTATAGCAGATATCAACGACCTTACTATCATTAAATGTATCCATCGGAAAAATATCAATGAATATACCTGAATCATAAGTTTTTGTATTTCTCGTATCAATTATTTTTGTTGTGGGATCTACAATTTTGATAAAGTTATTAAAATATTGGTTATCCGTTTCTAACGAGAGAATTTGATATCTAGATTGTTTCTCACTAAATAACTGAATAAACCTCTCATAGTTTTCACGAGTCATAGAAAGATCTATATCATCATCCCAAGGAATAAATCCTTTGTGTCGAATGGCACCAATCAAGGTTCCATAGTTAATACAATAGTTGATGCCGTTCTCCTTGCAAAAGGAGTCTATAAAGTCTAAAATATCAAGTTCAATCTTTTTAGCTTCTTCAATGCTTAATTTTCTCATATATTCCTCCTATTATTTTTAATGCGTTTTTTAAGCGAAATAAAGTGTCCTAAAAATTCATAGAGGATACTATCTTTTGTCCATACTAGTAAGCCAATATAACTGAGTGCAGATAGTACCATGATGATAAACATATTAATAAAGAGCGGCAAGTTGATAACCATTTGTATCGGATATATAAAATTGACTAGGAAGAAAATCAGAACAAATGTCAACGAGAATAGAGTGTATCGTAAAGTGTATTTAAAAATATGTCGTAGATTGATGAGTCTACGCTTATTGATAAAGAGGACGTAAAGAATCAAAAGAAATGTTTCAGATAGCATCGTCGTAATCAGATAATACTCAGGTGTATAGATATCATAAAAATAGAGTAAACTATCTAAAATAAGGTTCAAAATACCAGCAAAAACAGTATAGACGGTAATTCTTCTCTCATATCCATTTGTAAAGAGGATTTGCGATCCCAGAATTGTATCTAGAGCGAGAATAATCGTTCGAACAGCAAAGAGAGAAGTTAAAATACCGCCACCTATGTATTTTTCACTACCATATACTAAGATAGCTTGAGGTCCCAAAATCATTAAACCAATACTAAGTGGGATGATGAAGAAGTTGAAAATACGGCTTCCTCGATTGACTAAATTTACATACTCCTCTTTCTTTCCTTTTCCAAGATAATAACTCAAACGAGGAACACTGACTCCAATTGCACCCGTAACAACACCGGCAATAACTGTTACGATTCGCTGTGCAATGGTATAGTAGCTGACATTTACATCAATCCCCGTTTTCACAAGAAACAGACGATCAAGAAAAGTAAATAACATATTTGCATTTGCAAAAATAAGCATAGCTGTCAGTGGAAGGATAAGCGGTTTGAATTCACTTAGTGAGACTTTTACAAATTTTATATCTCGTTTAATCCAGAAATAACTAATGAGATAGTTAATTAAGGTTGATAGACTCATTACCAGAGTATAGACAACAATATCGTGTTCATTTTTTACAAATAAAAATATTGATACCAGCATGAGAACACGTATAAAAGCTGTTTTATAAAATAAAAAACTATAATTTTCAAGCGCCTCATTAACCCACTCAATTGAAAAAATCTGAGCAACAAGTTGCACTCCCATTACTAAATATATTTTTTGAATAATAGGATTAGCTGTAAAGAATAATGGATAAGAGAGAGCATATACAAGTGTTGTGATAACTGTACAAGCAACGCATAAATAAAAAAGACTAGAGAAAACTTTGTTTAGCTCTTTTTTGTTATCTTTCACATTACTAATGGCACGGAGACCGTAGTTATAAACCCCATAAGTTGCAAAGGGAAGGAAGAAGGATAGGATGGTATCGACAGAGTTAAAATAACCATAATCCGTCCGATTCAACACACGAGCAACATATGTACCTGTTAAAATAGGGAAAATAATATTTAAAACACGAATCCCCATATAGGCCAGAGCATTCAATTTTATACTTTTCATTCAATTTACCTCGTTGTTTATTATATCATAAAGTTAGTTAAAAAGGCTTTTTTGATTGAGAAAACTAGTTTCAACGCCCCATTTCTATTTCACTTATTATAAATTTCCTCATTGTTAAAAGATAGGTTGATAACCCTAATATCATTAGATTTCCTTCCTACCTTATCGGTAGGTATAAAAAAAGAGGACCATCAAGTCCTCTTTAAGTATTGAACCTCTTCACTTTTCATGAAGATACTTTATAGATTAAAGGCTATTACTCCTAAAACTGAACGATTTAGATTTCTAACCATCTGCAAACTTTCTTCAAATTTTTTATAACGAGTAACACCATATTCTTCTACGAATAAAATATTGTTCGTTGCTAAAAGATCTTTTACGTTTTGCAAATCTACGAAATGAATACCCTCTATATTTAATTTGTAATTTTCTTGTAGTTTCTTTAAGATACGACCATCTGAACTTACAAGTGCTAATGGTTGACCTTCACATCTATAACTCAAAAGTTGTGATAGGTTATCACTGGTAGTGATAGCTGAAACAAAATCTAACTGATAGGCTGAAAAATCACCTGCACGATTAATTGTTGGATTAAAAATGTAGACAAGAACATTCCCCATGATAAGGAGAACAACACATAGAACTCCGATAACTGCTAAGCGTAAAATTAGATTTTTAAGATTGAAGCCAACTGCAATTTCACCACTAGGATTTAATTCTTTTGAGTTTACAGTTTCTAACTTTTCAATTTTAACATTAGCATAGGTACTCTTAAATTTATCAATCAATGAATCGAATTTAGTCTCAAGAAAGTCATTTACCTCTTTGCTAGGAGTTAAAATTTTGATACTTACACCTGCGTCATCAATTAATGAATTTACCGTTAATTTTTTAGTCCAGTAGTCACTGGTTGAATTTTTTAAGGCTGATTCTGTCGTATCCAAATCACGAGCAATTTTTTTCATTTTATCTGAATCAACATCATTAAATAGAAAGGCTCCATTTAGATTGCCATCAATTAATTTGGCATAAAAATCACTGTATCTTCCAACTTGATGGTTTAAAATTACTTTTGAAGAATCCTCTGGAGGCGTAATTTTATAAGTGATATAAGTTGAATAGCTAGATGTATCTTTCACCGTATTCTTGTTTTTGACCGCTGTAATTGTAAATGGCACAGCGATAAGTGCAAATAAGGCAATCAAAACTAGCAGATTAATTTTTCGTTTTTTATAGAGATTTGCAAACAAATCTTCTACTGAATAGTGTTCAAACATGAGTTAACTCCTTTTTTGTATTAGATATTGATTTTTCTTAGTGATCATTTTAGCGACAAATAGCATGACAAGGACAATTCCCCAGAATTGCATTGTAAACAGGTTAAAGAAACTTTCCGAAAAGCTACTCCTTGGCATAAAGAATAAATTGTTCAATATTAATAGGGACAACGCAAACAAGATAGTTCTTGAACGATAAGCAACCTGCAACATTGCTATAAACAACAAGCCAAGTAGGATACTTAGTAGGAATACTCCTAGCATACCATAATCAGTATATAACTCCATAATGTAACTACTACCAATACCATGCCCTCTCAGATACTCTTTGTTTAAAACGAGATAAGACAAATTATGAGCATAGCTATTACTGTCAATGGCTAATTCAATGCTGTTTGTTGTATGTTCAAATGGTTTCGCTCCAAAAATTATTCCCAAACTCCCCCTTGCAAAATAGTCAATAACCGGACCAAAAGTAAAATTCCGAAAATCTCTATAAGGAAGACTGCTATTGTATAAGAATCCCCTTGCTAAAACTCCAAAACTAGTTCCTTGTTTATAAATAAAATCTAGTAGTAAATCAAAAACTCCACTATGCGACACTTGAGCATTATCACGGATATAATTTAGCGCTCCCATAACGAGCATGATAACTGGAGTTCCTAGATAAATCGCAATTTTTTCTTTAAAACCAATCCATTCACCTTTCTCTGTTTGTTCTCGCATAAAGTAGTAAACAAAGGCAAAAATTAAACTTAAAATAAAGGGATTTCTAGTACCAATTACTAGGTGGATCAAGTTAGCGATGATAAAGGCTACTAAGACCATAGTCGCGTGTAACTTTTTGGGTTTTGTTGCTAGGTAAACGCACATCGCATAAACTGTGAAAGTCGATAAAATATAAGTAAAGTATGGCAGTTGACTTTCGAAATTTGCATAATAGTTATAATAAGAGGTCTGTAAACGGTATAGCAAGCGCTCAAATAGTCTAAGGAAATAAAAAGGATAGGTGAGTAAAAATACACTCAATGAAACAAATCGCAATTTTTTTACATAATTGACATTCGATTCTTTTTCCACTCTTACATCAGTTTTGCTTTTTCGAGTAAGATAATAACTTGCTATAAAACCACCTACTGTCAGTCCCAAAACGGATACAATTACAACTAAAAAAGAAAATTGATAAGCAATGGGTTGGTAGGTGTCCAGTGCCCCATCTCTAAAATAATCTATGGTAGGTCTAGAAACTAAAAATATAAAAATCGTAACAAAAAAAATAAAGTGAATTAAATAATATTTTATATTGTTCCAGCAGAATAGAAAGCTACTAATCAACAACAATAGCAGAGTCGATAAAAGTACTACATTTTCATTTGTAAACAAATAGGTGATACCACTTAAAATTGTTAAGAAATAGCTTAGAATGGTCGCACAAAGCAATATTCGTTTGCCATTAATCATTTCTCTCCTCCTTTTCTAATTAATTTTTCTTGACTGTTCAATATTTTTTAGTAACAATATTCGATACAATCGTATGTTTAAAAATAGAGCTAAAGCACTAATTCGTCTCCCCGTTCTAAAAATAGGATTTTTAAAAATAGAAAAAGCGTGCTTCTTCAGAAAATGATAAATCGCTGGATATTCTTTAATTTCTCCGTAATTCTCTATCAAAAGCATCTTATCCAGAATAAAGAAGTAGGCATAGGCCAATCTGAAGAAAGCGACATCCTTCAAATCAGGATGGTTTTTCACAACTTCATTATAAAACTTTTGATAGATATCAATATAGGCTAAGTCCTTTTCTGCATAAGGTTTGGTCGTAATGCTATCCCCTCTATGAAAATAGTAATAATAGGGTTTGGTATTAACAACGTACTTCCTAGCCAACTTGATTAAATCAAAATGATAATAAGCATCTTCGTAAATCAATCCTTTTGGAAAGGATAGGGCAGTGGCAATCTCTCTCTTGATTAGCTTATTGCAGATCGTTCCAGGTATTTTTTCACCTATGAGGTATTCTCTCAGAAATGTTTGAGAATCACAGACAAAATAATCATCCTGATTGGCTGACTGTGGGCTTTCATCATTTGCATAGACATTCATGACGCCACAGCTCGAAACATCTGCATCTTCTTGAATTAATTGCTCATATAAACTCTGAATCATATCTGGATGGATATAATCATCCGAGTCAATAAAAATCAGATAATCCCCATGAGCCTGCTTCATTCCATCGTTTCGCGCTTGTGAAAGGCCTTCGTTCTTTTTATAAAACACTGACACCCTTTCATCCCGTTCAGCGATTGAATCACACAAGCGACCACTTTCATCCGTTGACCCATCATCAACAAGAATGATTTCCAGATTTTGATAAGTCTGCTTCTGAATGGAGGCTATCGATTTTTCTAAGTATTGCGCCACATTATAGACTGGAACAATCACACTAATTAATGCAGTTTCCATGCTACTCCTCTAATAGTTTTTCTACTTGTTCGATTTGTTTGGCAATTGTAAATTGTTGAATGAACTGGCTAGCTTCATTAACATCAAAGTTTGAAGCAGAAGTCATATAGTTCGTAATTGCCTGAGCCGCCTCTTGATTGCTCTCAGTGATTTGTCCGAATCGGCCTTCTTGGGATAATTCCTCGGCACCTCCGACATCAGTAGAGACAAAAGGGATTCCAAGACTCAAGGCTTCAACATAAACTCCCGGAAAACCTTCTTGCTTAGACATAGACAAGAGAACTTTCATCTGAGATAAATACTGATAAGGATTTTTTTGATAACCAAGAAAATGGATATAGTTTTCAAGATGATACTCTTGGACTCGTTTTTTCAGTTCCTCTTCCATGTCACCCGCACCTATAAAGTAGAGATGGTAGTGTTTTCCTTCTTGATGCAATAGTCGTATCACTTCCACTACACGGTCAGAACCCTTATTTTCCTCAATACGTCCAATGGTACAGATGCTTTGAGGCGCGATCTCGATATCTATCTTCTCTTGAGATTTTTCTAAAATACTCTTAAAATCGTAACCATTGTATACCGTTTGTAATTTCGAAGAATAATCTGGGTACACTTCTTTGATAGAATTACTGGTCTTTTTTGAAATTCCTACTATAGCATCCGCAGCATCCAACTGACGTCTATGCGATTCACGTTTTGAACTATCCTTTAAGAATTCCTCAATACTTCCATGAATCCAAGATATCTTCTTGACTTCTTTCCGCTCTGAGAACAAGAGCGGTGGATTCATAATCGTAAAAGAAACTTCAACATCATAATCATCTTTTACAAGCAAACGACGAGTCAGTCTTGGAAAATAGATTCTCATTCTCCACAAAAGAGCTCGTAACCATCTTGGCTGACGATAATCCTGAAAAGCCTTTAAAATATGAACATTGTCGGGAACAGTTTCATATCCCTTATCAAAGTGTTCCATTTCAAGAATATCAATATCATACTTTTCTGAATCCAGATTTGAAACAATGGTAGATAGAATCTTCTCTGCTCCGCCTCCCAGAGAAAAGGACCACATAAAAAACAGAATTTTTTTCTTATCCACCATATTCTCCCTTGTACTCCGTGTAGCTTTTGTCCATGTCTGCTATAATGGCATCATGATGCGGTACTTGCTTGTCCGCTGGTGGCGGCGTCATATAATCCCCAAAAGCAGTGCTGAGATAGGCATCATAGCCAACTGGGATGGGCATCTCAGTTCCTTCAAACGGCAAGAAGAGATTGTCTTCAAAGGATGCGATTGGGTATTTGTTTCGCATGTAGCCGGGACCTGAGCATAATTCCGTAATGCCATCGCTCTCAGCGAGACCATACTTGGTCATTTCTTTCTCAGCTTTTTTCCAAATGCGATAACGTAGAGATTTTGGAGTCAGGCCGAGTAAGATACGACTTCCCCATTTCATGACTGCACCATGCTTCTCTGGGATAGTTTGCGCACAAAAGAGTGAATAAATCAGGGCCCAACGAACCTGTTTCTTACGCTCAGCTGGATTTTTAGGATAATAATCCAAAGGCAACACATCCAAGGCTAAACCGTGTGGTAAATCCAAATCCTTCTGATAAGGCTTGATACAAGTAGTTTCCTTGTCACGAATGGTAATAAAAAGGTTACGGTCTACAAAATCTTTATTACTCTTTGACAAGAAATAACGCTCGTCTGCATAACGTGGCCACAGTTCTGCTAATTTTTCATAGTCCTTACGCGGCATGAAAAAGTCCAAATCATCATCCCAAGGAATGAAACCCTTATTACGAAGGGTACCAATAGCCCCACCACCACAGAGATAGCACAACAAATCATGTTCTTTACAAAATGCGACGAAATATTCAGCCATTTCCAGACTACGAGCCTGAATCGCTTTCAAATCACTCATGTCTCTCCTCTTCTTTTCAAAAACGAGTTATATCGTTTTATTATACCATAAAAAAGCCTTAAAAATCCATCAGATACCGTAAAAAATCAAAGCCTGAGACACCCATTTAGTTAGATGTTTCAAGCTTTGATTTTAATGTATTTTTTTATCTGAATCCCATTTGGGCTAGCTTATTCTACAATTGTTTCATACTCTTTTTCTTTTGTTTTTAGTGTTTCAACAACTTTTGTAGAATATGCTCCTTTCATTGATGTATCGATTTGACTAGAAATCATCCCTAGTGCCGTCTTCGTTGCTAGTGCTTCTGTTTTGATTTTGAAATCACCATCTGACATCAAATTGTTACGCTCATTCAATTTGATTGGCGCATAAATATGGCTGATTAGTAAACGTTCTAGTCCCTTCTCAATCTCAGTCATATTATTGTTCACACCTGAGAAGAAGTCATTAATCATTTCTTCAAACACGGGCTATCCCTTCCTTTTTTCTTGATCAAGTTTCATCTTTTTACGATGTAATGTATCTATATCATCTTCCAATTTTCGTCGTTCTCGTCTATACTCAATCTCTTCATTTTCAATCCTTTGTTCCAAGGTACGTTGATTTCTTGTATATCCCATGGATACTGCTTGGCTAAAGTCCGAAGCTACTCTGTTTAATCGTGCTCTTTCCTCAGTAGTATCCACGTCCACTTGCCCCAGGGTATGCTGGATCATCTGGTACTTTCCTTCCATCATATGCAACAATTGGTTCCGTTTTTGATGAAGGTCTTCAAATTGTTCTTCTCTTTGTTGGCGAATAGAACGATTGCGTTCATCTAATAAATCTAAATGGTTTTGCTTTGTTCTTAATTCCTGCCAGATTACTTGATTTTCATCCATTCTTTAAAATTCCCTGCTAACTCTTTATCATCTTCCAATTTTTTTTGGACACCATCTGCTATTTGCTTTTCTAAACTTTGAAAATCTTCGGCTAATTTTTCTGATTTTTTGATTTTTGGATAGAAATAATGATCAAGATCATCTACGATTGTCGTACGAGATACTCCTCCATCAGAATAGGCTATCGCCACCTCTGTAGGTGATAAAATAAAACCAAAGGGAACGTGATAAGTACTCGCTACTATTTTCTCTGCTTTTTGATGCGCTTGACGAACGATGGAACGAATCTCTTCATAACCAGCATTTGCGACTTCATGCAATCCCGATGAAATCGTTAAGGCCTGTTCAGAGTCTAAAAAGAGCTCCTCACCACTCGTATAACCGCCTGAAGCCAATGCCTCTTTAGCCTTTGCATAGTCATACAAGCCGCTGGAAACCTTATCCAAAAAAGATGAATACCGTTTTTCAAAAGACGAGGAATCTTTTTTGATTCTGAGGCTACCATCATCATTAAATACATAACCGCCCCACATGTGTTGTGCTACGACGGGATCCCAGTTAAAGTTCGAATCCACATGATGAACTATTCCAACAGCATTTTTACTGTTCAATTCTGCTTTGTATCCTGGAGCATCCTTGGGATATCCGATTGGAACTGTATCGCGTTGATCGATATAATTATGAATCCGGTATTTCATCGCATCCACACGCTGCCGCTGTTCTTCCGTCAAGACCGGATAGATGTTCGGTCCTTGGTAGATATAAGCTCCCGAAATACGTGAAATGTCCTTAACATTAGCTAGGGCGTACTGCGCATTCATGGAGCCAAGAGAGTGAGCATAAACTGAGATTTTAGCGTTCGGATAATTTTCTAATACGTTATTCAAGGTTGTAGCCGCTGATTCTAACTGAGGTGTCACTTCTTTCTTTTTGGTTATGATATTTTTTGCCATAGGAATATCATTGACTTTCCAATCCACTTCCCAACCATCTTTGCCTGGCGCTTTAGAACCTTCGTAGAGAACAAACACTTCAGATTGGTCTGGACTCTCAACTACATAAGCCTTCAACCCCGTCTCGTTTTCGATCACCTGACGGACTGTACCGATATCTTCTAGTTTTCCTGTATCGTTTTTAATAGTCATAGGATCACTGGGTTCATAGACTGAATACTCCTCGTTTGCTATTCTTTGTCGCTCTTGATCACTGTAATCTCTACTCATTATTTCTCCTTTATCAGATTGTGCAATTTCCCTGAGTATCCCCCACTGGAAAAATCCACCTTATTTTTTTGCGAGTTTTTCTCTAGGGTATACCTGACATATAGTTCATTATCTTCATTTACATAAACAGAAAAATTTATTCCTCCCATAGGGTTATGTTGAATAGATTCTGTATCTATTTCATAAGACTGGATTACTCCTTCATTTGTAAAAGCTTTCCCATCTATGTAATTTAAATAATGCTCTATTATTTCTTTAACTTCCTCACTCTCTACAATTCTCACCATCTCGTCTTGTTCTACTTTTTTCATCACCTTGTATCCTCCTATACTTAATCCAACAATAACTAATAAACTAGCTAAAACGATTCCTATAATTTTTAATGACTTCATGGCCTCTCCTTTATGGTATTTTACAAATATGTCATGCGCTGATTTACTTATAGTATACCATAAAGATTGGATTTTCCATCCTCACTTGACTTGGTGCTTTTGAACTTTCGTAGAGAACAGACTCTTCAGAATGGTCTGGACTCTCAACTACGTAAACCTTCAATCCAGTCTCGTTTTCTATCACCTGACGGACTGTGCCGATGGAACTTTTTCGAGTTTCTATATAAATATCATTATCAACTTGTAATGTATTATCATATTCTTTTTCAGCAATTAACTTTCGTTCATAGTCGCTATACATAGAATTCATCAGTTTGAGTCTCCCTTTAATTTTTCCAGAGATGGATTACTCCCACCGCCATTTCTTAATTTACCATCACTATCTTTATGTAAGAAAACACTAACTTTATAACTTGAAGAATCATTTATATACAAATAAACAATTATTCCTCCCATTGGATTATGTTCAAAAGAATCAACTTTATATGATTTAATAATTCCTTTTTCTGTTAGAGCATTCGGATCTATTTGTTTTAAGCGCACTTTAAAAATCTCTTTCGCTTCCTCACTCTCTACAATCCTAACCATCTCATCGTGTTCTACTTGTTTCATTACTTTATATCCTCCTACGCTTAATCCAACGATAACCAACAAACTAGCTAAAACAATTCCTACAATTTTTAATGACTTCATGACGTCTCCTTATGTTATTTTACAAATATGTCATGCGCTGATTTACTTATAGCATACCATAAAGATTGGTCTGAACTCTCAACTACATAAACCTTTATTCCTGTCTCGTTTTCGATTACCTGACGGACTGTGCCGATGTCTTCTAGCTCTCCTTTATCATTTATGATTTTCAAAGGTTCTGTTTCAGAATACTTTGTATACTCTTCATTAGCAATTTTTTGACGTTCATGATCACCATACTGTCTATTCACTTTTCCCCTCCGTTATCATTTTCTCAAATTTAGCAGAGTTTCCTCCGCCATCATTAACTAACTTTCCGCTACTTTTATCTTTATTAATAGTGAAAAATACATATAATTCTTCGTCATTGTTTATATATATTTTAAATTTGATCCCTCCCATTGGACTTTGTTTGATTGATTTATCATCAATTTGATAAGACTTTATTTTTCCTTCATTTGTTAAAGAAAATTGGTCCATTTCTTTCAAATCATCTTCTATAATTTTTTTGACTTCCTCACCCTTGACAATCCTAACCATCTCATCGTGTTTTAATTTTTTCATCACTTTATATCCCCCTAAGCTTAGTCCAACGATAACCAACAAACTAGCTAATATGATTCCTATAATTTTAAATGACTTCATGACGTCTCCTTTATGTTATTTTACAAATATGTCATGCGCTGATTTACTTATAGTATACCACAAGCATTATATTATTACCCTTTTAGTCAAATTGAAGATTCATCAGGTAGTTAAAAATCTAGTAGTACTCAAAAAGTTCTTTTCATCAACTAAACAACTGTTGATACAAATTTTTCGTTTGGTCTCGATTCAAAAACCTTCACTTTGTCATGTTCTCTTAACAAGTTTCTTAAAAGGATTTCAAGTTAGAATATAATGAATTTGGTTCTGGAAACCACTATATAACATAAAAAGAGCATTTCCATTTCAGAAATACTCTTTTTTTATATTTGGAATATAATTTTTACTAAGTTCTTTTGAGTTTTCTTAATAAAAGTATTCTATCTCATCCCCATTTGAGCGAGTTTGGTCCGGTATTTATTTTGATCGACAAGAAGTCCTTGACCTCCATAGACATCATAAGCATCTACCCAGTCACCAAGTTCTGGCACTGTCAATCTTTCGATACCATTCTGTGCACCTTCGATAACTGATAAACCATTAGTCAGCAGGAAGGTATAAGGTAGATTGGTTGAGGTCATTCCAAAGACCTTTCCAAGTGCCTCTGAACCGGTAAAGAGTTTGGTCGGATCTTTGATCTGCTCAAGAACGGCTGACATGACTTGCTGCTGACGTTTGGTACGACCATAGTCTCCTTCATCATCGTCACGGAAACGGGCATAGTTAAGTAAGGTTGAGCCATTCATTTGTTGCTTGCCAGCACGAATCGTTTGAGTTGGTGATTCGGTTTCTGTTGCATGTAGGTCATCTCCAACTGTGGCTTCTGTCAGAGGCTGACCATTTAACGTTGAAAACTTAGCGTCTATAGTCACCCCATCAGGAAATAGCGTATCAATAGCAGTTGCAAAGGCTTGGAAATCCACTAGGGCATAGTACTTAATGTCCAAATCAAAATTATCTTTTAGAACCTTGCGGACCATTTCTGCCCCTTTTTGCCCTTCTTGTTCCCCAAGTTCATAGGCAACATTTAGTTTATTATCCGTTTGTTTCTTACCATTCACAATCTGGCTGTAGCCATCAATATAGACTAGGTTGTCACGCATGAAGCTGACTAGCTTGATTTTCTTATCCGAACCACTAACATTCAACACCATAATCGTGTCGGTACGGGTTTCTGCACTATTTTGACCGATACGACCATCTGTCCCCATGACTAGGATATTCACACCATCTTTGGTATCCTGACCATTAAAGACCTCTACTTGTGCCGCTTTTGCATCAGCTGGCTTATTGGTAGAAGTTGCTGACTGGAAACCGCGAAGGAACATAAAAATCATCCCCGCAGCCACACAGGTTATCAACAGTAAAAGCCAAATTAGAAGTCGTTTGAAAAATTTTCTTGGTTTCTTCTTTTTCACTTTTGGAAGTGAAGTGTTCCTTTGCTGTCTATTTGAACGACTTCGATTAGTGTAGCTAGGAAGGTCAATATCAGATTCCAAAGTTTCCTCATTTTTCTCATAGGTTCTACTGTGAGGTGGAGTTCCATCTAGCTTTCTTCGTAGGTAGTCAAATTCTCTCTTTTCTCTGTCGTTGAGGTAATGAATATTTTTGTAGAGATAGTCATAACGTAACTGCTCGTGATGACTTAAAGGATTTTCTTTGCTCATTGACTCTCCTTTTCTATATCAGTTATGGTAAAAATCGGGTAGGTACCCAGTATCTTGTGCTGGATTCCAATGGCTTCTAGTTCTTGTCTGGCAAAATGAACCAGTTCTTTGTCACTATAGTCCACATCGATAATGAAAAAGTATTCTCCCAAGGCCGTTTTAAGGGGGCGACTTTCAATCTTTGTTAAGTCAATCCCTCTCCAAGCAAAAGTCGAAAGTGCCTTGTAAAGAGCACCGGGTAGGTTGTCTGGTAAGGTCAAGGCCAAACTCATTTTTTCAGCCTGTGAATTCAAAGGAATCTTTGGTATCTCTGCCCCTAACACCCAAAAACGTGTGAAATTGGCTTCCATTTCCTGGATATCTTCTGCAATTAATTCCAAGCCATATTCTTCAGCTGAACTTCTAGGAGCAATGGCTGCATAAGGCTGATCTGGATGTTCTGAAATAAAGCGAGCTGCATAAGCAGTACTGGCTGTTACCTCAATTTGGGCCTCTGGGTAGTGTTTGTCGATGAATTTCTTTCCTTGAGCTAGAGCCTGAGGATGGGAAAAGATTTTCTCAATTTTTGACTGACCTGAAACTGCCATCAACTGCTGATGAATGGGCTGAACGATTTCTGCAACTGCTTGGATGCGAGCCTGATGAAAAAGGTAATCCAAGCTTTCATGAACGCTACCCTCGATAGAATTTTCAACTGGTACCACAGAATAGTCCACCAAGCCTTGCTCATAGGCCTTAATAACATCTGTGATATTGGCAAAAGCCTGCAATTCCTCTTTTGGAAACGCTAACTGCACAACATGATGCGAAAAAGATCCCTTAGGACCTAGATAGGCAATTTTCATCTCAGTTCCTCTATAATTTCCTCTGGACTTAGCTTGGTCACATCCAGAACTCGACTGGCTACTTCCTCATACCAAGCCTGTCTTTCTTGAAAAATATTGGCTAGTTCTTCCTTGCTATTATTTAGAAAGAGCGGACGCTGATTGTCCTTATCAGTTGCGATACGTTGGTAGAGGGTTTCAAAATCTGCTTTTAGGTAGATGTTATCAGGATTTGTCTTGAGCAAGTCACGATTTCTCTGAGAAATGACAACCCCTCCGCCAGTTGAAACAACTTTGTCATTTTGTAGTAAGTCAGCTAGGACTTCTGACTCTACTTGACGAAAGGCCTCTTCTCCCTTTTCAGTGAAGAAATCCGCAATGGACATGCCCAAGCGTTCCTCGATTAAGGCATCCATATCGATATAGTCAGGGTCCAATCCTCTAGCGATTGTCGACTTGCCAGCTCCCATAAATCCGAGTAATACCTTAGCCATGAATCAAGCTCTCCAAATCATCAAAGAAGTTAGGATAGCTGGTATTGATGGCTTCTGCACGATCAAGTTCCACTTCTCCATCTGCAACTAAGAGGGCCGCGATGGCTGTCATCATGCCGATACGATGGTCACCAAAAGTATTGACTCTAGCGCCATGAAGGATTGATTTCCCTTTGATAATCATCCCATCTGCTGTAGGAGTGATATCCGCCCCCATGCTATTTAAGGCGTCAGCCACCACCTGAATGCGGTCAGTTTCCTTGACCTTGAGTTCCTCAGCATCCTTAATAACTGTTACACCTTGGGCTTGCGTCGCTAGAAGGGCAATAATAGGCAATTCATCAATCAAACGGGGAATCAAGGATCCACCAATCTCTGTTCCTTTCAAGTCTGAAGACTCGACAGTCAAGGTTGCTGATTTAGCGATTGGATCGATTTCAGTTATTTCCAATTTCCCACCCATGGCGCGAATGACATCAATAACACCAGTACGCGTTTCATTGATGCCCACATTCTGCAGCACCACACGAGAATCTGGCACAATCAGACCTGCGACCAACCAAAATGCTGCACTGGAAATATCTCCTGGAACAACTACCTTTTGTCCGGTCAGTTTTTGTGGTCCTTGGACTGTGATTTTCTTGCTGTCCACACTTAAATGGCCACCAAATTGCTGTAGCATATCTTCGGTGTGGTTACGAGTACATTCTTTCTCGATAATCACGGACTCCCCCTGAGCCTGCAAGCCTGCAAATATCAAGGCAGACTTAACTTGAGCAGATGCGATTGGCAACTCATACTGAATAGGTCTTAGGTTTTTCGTCCCTTTTAAATGAAGGGGAGGCAGGTCTCGCTCTGTTTGCCCTGAAATGCTAACCCCCATTTTTTTCAATGGAATCGTCACACGGTCCATAGGACGTTTGGATAGACTGTCGTCTCCGAACATCTCTACTTCAAAATCTGCCCCAGCAAGGACACCTGAAATCAGGCGAATCGAAGTGCCTGAATTTCCCATATCCAATGCATTTTTTGGAGCTTTTAAGCCATCCATTCCCACACCTTGAATCGTAATCACATCGTCTTTATCCTCAATCTCTACCCCAAGGTCACGAAAAACTTGCATGGTTGAAAGCACATCCTCACCACGCAGAATATCATAAACCTTGGTCTCGCCCTCAGCCAAACTTCCAAAAATAATCGAACGATGGCTGATAGACTTGTCACCTGGAACCCGGATACTGCCATGTAAGTGGCGAATGTTTGTTTTTAGTTTCATAGTTGACCTCATACTTGCAATACTTTTTCTTATTTTATCACAAAAAAGCCAGAAATTCCTGAAATTTCTGGCTTTTATACAGATAAAATACTATTTCAATAATTCTGAAACTGGTTCAAAGACAATTTTTTCAATGTCTGAAAGGTAAATGGACAATTGTTGCTGTTTGGCAAAGAAATCTGACAAAAGAGCGTTCTCTTGGATTTGCTTGCTGAAAGACTGCATCTTTTCTTGGAAAGAGGCGTCTGGCATTTGTCCCGTTTGCGCCATGACTTGGATTTCTTGCTGGAAAGCGAGGTAGTCTGCAAAAATCTTGCTAGCTTGTTCATCAGCTTGGATGGCATCTTTTGCTGCCTTGACCGCCTTGTATTCTGGTAATTCGCGTAACCCACGACTGAGTTCATTTGCACTATCGTAAATATTTGACATGATTTTCTCCTTATTTGATGACGACTGTGTAGTCCGTATTTTCTGTAATTAAGCGTTCAGCTCGTTCCAAATCTTGAGCATTTTTAAAGGAAATTTGTAGAATCCCGTGAACATCCTCCCGGTTTTCTTCGTTGATGTGAATGTTGACCAAAGAAGTCCCACGTAGCAATTCCAAAATCCGCAAGATGACATCTTCTTCATCGGGAACGTCGACATAGAGGTCGTAAGAGCTATCCACACCACCACGCTTATGGATTTCCATAGCCTGCCGTTGCGCACGCGCTTGATTGAAGAAATTCCAGATTTGCTCTTCATCTCCCTCACTGATGGCCTGACCAATCGCTTCCAAGCGCTCCTTGAAATCCGCAATTCGCTCTAGAATGGTCTCACGATTGGACAAGAGAATAGAAGTCCACATACCTGGCTCACTCTCCGCAATCCGAGTCATATCTCGAAAACCACCCGACGCAAAGCGCCTTGCCATCTCATGTTCTTGAGCATAAACTGCCGTCTGCTCCATGAGACTGGAAGCAAGAATATGAGGAAAATGGCTAATCTGAGAAGTCACCCGATCATGCTCCTTGGCATCAATCTCGATAAAACGAGCATGAAGGCCTGAAAGCAGATCCTTCATTTCCTCAAGTGTGTCAGGACTTGTCAGGCTCGAAGGTGTGAAGATATAGTAGGCATTTTCGAAGAGATTAACATCCGCAGAGGCAGCTCCTGTTTTGTGGCTACCAGCCATGGGATGGGCCCCGACAAATCGAACAGGCTTGCTAGCCAAATACTTCTCCGCTGCATCCACAATAGCTGACTTGGTCGAACCGGCATCCGAGATAATGACGTCTTCTTTCAAGTCTAACATTGCCAACTCCTGAATAAAAGCAATGGTCTGCTTGATTGGTAAGGTCAGAATGATGACATCTGCCAGAGGAGCAAAACTGGCAAAATCATCCGTCGCACGGTCAATCATACCTTCTTTCAAAGCGATATCTCTAGAAGCCTGACTGCGATTATAACCTAAAATTTCATAATCCGGATGATCGCGCTTGATACCGAGTGCCATCGAAGCACCAATCAAACCAAGACCTGCTATATAGACTGTTTTGGCCATAGGAACTCCTTAATAGTTCTTTGTATAGTCTCGGTGTTTGGCAACTGCCTCTTTTAATTCTTCAAGATTATCTGATGAGAATTTTTCAAGGATTTCCTGTGCCAGAACCGTTGCTACAACGGCTTCCATGACCACCCCAGCTGCTGGAAGGGCTGTCGGATCACTTCTCTCCACGGTTGCCTTGTAAGGTTCGTGGGTTTCGATATCCACACTCATAAGTGGTTTATAGAGAGTGGGAATGGGTTTCATGACTCCACGAACAACGATGGGTTGCCCATTGGTCATACCACCTTCAAAACCACCCAGATTATTGGTACGACGAGTATAGCCGTCTTCTTTAGACCAGAGAATTTCGTCCATAACTTGGCTACCTTTGCGGTAACCAGCTTCAAATCCAAGACCAAATTCCACCCCTTTAAAGGCATTGATAGAAACAACTGCTTGGGCCAATCGCGCATCCAATTTTCTGTCCCATTGAACATAGGAACCGAGGCCAACTGGAACGCCTCCGACGACTGTCTCCACAACCCCACCGATGGTATCACCGTCACGTTTGATTTGGTCAATGTAGTCCTTGATTTCCTGTTCCCGTTCTTGGTTGACAATAGAAACTTCAGACTGGGCAGCTCGTTGCTTGATTTCAGCGACGGTTAGATTTTCAGGCACATCGATTTCCTTGCCACCAAAGACCACAACGTGGTTAGCAATCTCCATATCAAGTTCAGCCAGGAGGCGTTTAGCTACTGCTCCTACTGCCACCCGCATGGTGGTTTCACGAGCTGATGAACGTTCCAAAGAATTTCGCAAATCATCAAAACGGTACTTGATGCCCCCAACCAAGTCGGCGTGACCTGGACGTGGATGCGTGATTTTTCGCTTGCTTTTAAGGCGGTCTTCAATGTCCTTAGCAGACATGATGTCCAGCCATTTTTGGTGGTCTTTGTTAATGACATCCATGGTAATGGGAGCCCCTGTCGTCTTCCCGTGGCGAACGCCCGAAGTAAAGACAACCTGGTCACTCTCAATCTTCATACGACCACCACGACCGTAACCGCCCTGACGGCGTTTAAGATCTCCATTAATATCCTCAGCTGTCAAAGGAAGTCCCGCTGGAATTCCCTCGATAATAGCCGTCAGACGGGGTCCGTGTGATTCTCCTGCAGTTAAATATCTCATACACTCTCCTTATTTTACCAAGTAGTCTTTCATCTCTTCCAGAGAAACTGGGTGAATGGTCGCTGAACCAAGCTCTGATACCAATACCAATTTCAAGGTGTTGCCACGTGCCTTCTTGTCATGAGTCAAAGCTTGATAAAGCTTGTCAACATCCCAGTTTTCATAGTCAACAGGCAAACCAAATTTCTGACACATCTCTGTGATGGACTGGGTTATCCCAGCTGGCATAAGGCCTTTTTCCTCAGCAACCTTGGAAACCTGTACCATACCCATGGCCACTGCCTCACCATGCATAACCTTGCCATAACCGGTAGTCGCTTCAATAGCATGGCCAATAGTGTGCCCAAAATTGAGGTAAAGGCGAATACCATTGTCCAGCTCATCCTCAACTACCATCTTGCGCTTTACCTGACAAGAATGTTCAATCAAAGTCTCTGCATGTTCCAGAATACTCTCCACAGAACCATCCAGCTCCGTCAAGAGAGCCCACAGTTCTGGATCCTCAATCAAGCCGTACTTGATAACCTCACCCATCCCTTCGATCAACTCTCTTTTCCCAAGAGTTTCAAGGACAAGCGGATCAATCAGAACCCCATCCGGTTGGGCAAAGGTACCCACCATATTCTTAGCAAATGGAGTGTTAACACCTGTCTTTCCACCGATAGAAGAATCAACCTGGGCTGTCAAACTAGTCGGAATCTGAACAAAGTGAATGCCCCGCATATAGGTAGAGGCTACGAAACCAGCCAGGTCTCCAACGACACCACCACCAAGAGCCACGATCCCATCGCTACGAGTCAACCCCTGCTTAACTAGAAATTCATAGACTTTCTGAACAGTGGTTAAATTTTTTCGTTCTTCGCCTTCTAAAAAGTCAAAAACAGCTACCTGAAAACCAGCATCTTCTAGGCTGAGTTTAACCTTCTCTGCATAGAGAGAGGCTACATGGTTGTCGGTTACGATAACCACTTTTTGAGGTTGCCAGAGTTCTCGCAACCATTGACCAGCCTGAGCTAGACAACCTTTTTCAATCTGAATATCATAAGGATGATGCGGAATATCGATTCTGATTTTCATAGTAGGGTCTCCTTTTCATTATTGGTACTTTTCTGTTAAAGACTGCCAAATCTGATCTGTCGGCATTTCTTTACCTGTCCACAGTTGAAAAGCTTCAGCAGCCTGATAGAGCAACATCCCCAGACCATTGACGGCTGGATTGCCCTGACTTCTAGCCCATTTCAAAAATGGAGTCTCAAAGGGTTGGTAAATAATATCTGCCACCAAGAGAGTTTCTGGTAAGACTATGCTTTCAGGAACTGGGGATGATTTGCCATCCATCCCTACACTGGTCGCATTGACGAGCAGGTCTGACTCGGCAATCCGTGCTTGCAGTTCAGAAAGATCTTCTAAAGCATACAAGTCCACTTTAAAGCCTGTTTGCTTCTGTAACTTGTCCAGATAAGGTCTTGTTTTTTCCATGGAAACCGAACGAACAAAGACTGAAATCTGACTGACCCCGTCCAAAATGGCTTGTGCCAATATTGATTTGGCCGCACCACCTGCTCCCAGAATGGTCATTTTCTTATCCGAGATTGTAAAAGAAGGCAAGCTCTTAAAAAATCCCTTGCCATCTGTATTATATCCAATTAACGTTCCGTCTTGATTAACAACTGTGTTGACCGCCCCAATCAAACGAGCCTCATCACTCAACTCATCCAGATAAGGAATCACTTGCTCCTTGTAAGGCATAGACAGGTTGATGCCAAACATCTGGTAACGGCGAATATTGGCGACTGTTTCTGCCAAATCACCCGCTTCAATCTCCCAAGCTACATAGACACCATTGGTAGCTGTCGCCTCAAAGGCCCTATTGTGGATAAAGGGTGAAATAGAGTGTTTAATGGGATTTGCAACAACTGCAGCTAAACGTGTATAGCCATCAAGCTTCATCCAAAATCTCCCTGATTTTCTTCATGTTTGATAGAGAAATCTGACCTGGGGCACTCGCTTCATCTAGACTAGCAAATGACCAACTTGAACCCGTCACATCTGAAGTGATACGCGAAACCTTACCAATTTTCCCCATGGAAATAGTCACGTACTCTTGCTCAGGATTGAGTGTTTTAAATCCTCGAGTGTAGTTCATCAGGTCTAAAACATCCTGCTCCGTATGGGCCATAACTGATACCTTGACCACTTTGGGAGAGAGGCTGGTCAACTCAGACAAAATCTCCATCATATTTTCAGGTGTTTCCTGGAAATTATGATAGCTCAATACGAGATTTGGAAAATCCAACATTTCCTCAAAAACATCCTTGTAGCTGTAGTACTCAAAATCAATATAGTCTGGTTGATAGAGTTGCGCCACTTCCTTGATAATTTGAACATACTCTTCTGAGGAAAGTTCGATTTCTCCTCCCTCAGCGCGAGTCCGAAGGGTAAAGACCAGTTCACGTCCTGCAAATTTCTCAAAGATAGCGGGTGCTACCTGTAAAATAGCGTCCTTTGCAAGAAAGTCTGCACGCCACTCAATGATATCGGCATCTTCATACCTAGTGGCATCCAGTTCTTGCGCTTCTTCTAAACTTCTTGGCATTACTGAGACGACTAATTTCATTTACTAACCTTCATACTAATCACCTTGAGGTAATTACTGCTTTCATCTTTTTTATTATAGGCAAAGTCTGCTGGAAGACCATATTGGTTCAAGATCTGATACCTTCTTCCTGCAAAACCTTTATCAATTTGTTCTGTAAATTTCTGGCGGGAAACATTGGCAGCATTAGTACTGGCAATGATAATCCCTCCCGGATTTAAAATCTCTAGGCTCTGGGAAATCAACTTGTGATAATCCTTCGCCACAGAAAATGTTTGTTTTTTATTCCGTGCAAAGCTCGGCGGATCAAGAACAATCACATCATAAGTCAAGCCTTTTCGCTTGGCATACTTGAAGTACTCAAAGACATCCATGACGATAAAACGATGATTGTCCGTGCTGAATCCATTTGCCTGAAAATGAGCTTCTGATAGCTCTCTGGACCGTTTGGCCAAGTCGACAGAAGTCGTCTCACTCGCGCCTCCCATAGCTGCAGCAACTGAAAAGGCAGCCGTATAGGAAAACATATTGAGCAAGGATTTGCCCATGGCTAGACCGTCAACCAAACTCCCACGAACCTCATGCTGGTCTAGGAAAATACCTGTCATCAAGCCATCATTCATAAAGACTTGATAGAGCACGCCATTCTCAAGAACAGTAAAATAGTCTGGCGCTTCCTCACCATAAACATGGGCAGACTCGTAATCTAGACCTTTAAAACGAATCTTTTCGTACGCTCCCAAGACCTCAGGAAAAACTTCCTTAAAAGCCTTTACTATCAACTTCCGAATCTGGTAAACAAAGGAGTTGTACCAAGAAAAGACAGCATAATCTCCATAGAGATCAACAGTCAGACCGCCAAAGCCATCCCCCTCTTGGTTAAAAAGGCGAAAGGCAGTAGTCAAGTCATCCTGATAATAAGGCTTTCTAGCTTCCCTAGCCTTACGAAACAGAGCTTCGAAAAAGGCTTGATTAAAACGAACCTTTTCCTTGCTGATGAACCAGCCAATGCCCTTGTTCTGCTGAGAAAGATAGGCACTCCCTAAAAACTTCCCGTCCTGACTAAGAACTTCTACTGCCTGATCCGTCAGATCGATATCTCTTAAATCACTTGCTTCCAAAAGAACTAGACCCTTAGCTAGCTTTTTTTCAACACGTCTGCTGACTCTAATTCTATTCATAGTTACTATTATAGCAAATTTTGTGACAATTCTCAAAAAAGAAACCGTTTAATCAGCTGTACTTTCGTTTACTTAGTGTAATTTTTTCTAAAAAAGTTTGCTCAGCTCACTTCTCATCCCAATATATCTTTTCTCACCAATGAGAAGGAATACTAATCTCTAAAAATAAACAATTTCAGAAATGAGTATAGAAACTTGCGCAAACGTTTGTCTAGTTCTAAACTTTATGGTAGAATAAAACACAACATTGATAAGCAAGAGGAAAAACAATGCAAAATCAGACACTTATGCAATACTTTGAATGGTATCTGCCTCACGACGGCCAACACTGGACGCGACTGACAAATGATGCAGAACACCTAGCAAACCTTGGTATCAGCCATGTCTGGATGCCACCTGCCTTCAAGGCAACCAATGAAAAAGATGTTGGCTATGGCGTTTATGATCTTTTTGACCTAGGTGAATTTAACCAAAAAGGGACTGTCCGCACCAAGTATGGGTTTAAAGAAGACTATCTTCAAACGATTCAGACTCTCAAGGAGCATGGAATCCAACCTATGGCTGATGTGGTGCTCAATCACAAGGCCGCTGCTGATCATATGGAAGCCTTTCAGGTTATTGAAGTGGACCCTGAGAATCGTACCGTTCAACTAAGCGAGCCCTTTACTATCAATGGCTGGACTCACTTTACTTTCGATGGTCGCCAAGATACCTACAATGACTTCCACTGGCACTGGTACCATTTTACTGGTACAGACTACGATGCCAAACGCCGTAAATCTGGCATTTACTTGATTCAAGGAGACAACAAAGGTTGGGCAAATGAGGAATTGGTCGATAACGAAAACGGTAACTACGACTACCTCATGTACGCCGACCTAGACTTTAAGCATCCTGAAGTCATCCAAAACATCTATGACTGGGCTGACTGGTTCATGGAGACGACTGGTGTGGCAGGTTTCCGCTTGGATGCCGTTAAGCACATCGACTCCTTCTTTATGAGGAATTTTATCCGTGATATGAAGGAGAAATACGGCGAGGATTTCTATGTTTTTGCTGAATTTTGGAACCCAGATAAGGAAGCCAATCTAGACTACCTTGAAAAAACAGAAGAACGTTTTGACCTTGTTGATGTTCGTCTCCACCAAAACCTCTTTGAAGCTAGTAATGCTGGAGCAAGTTACGACCTTCGTAACATTTTCACAGATAGCTTGGTTGAACTCAAGCCTGACAAAGCTGTCACTTTCGTTGACAACCATGATACTCAACGAGGACAAGCCCTTGAGTCTACTGTTGAAGAATGGTTCAAGCCAGCAGCCTATGCCCTCATTCTGTTACGCCAAGATGGTCTTCCATGTGTCTTTTACGGAGACTATTACGGTATCTCAGGGCAATTTGCTCAACAAGATTTCAGAGAAGTTCTTGACCGTCTCCTAGCCATCCGAAAAGACTTGGCCTATGGAGAGCAAACAGACTACTTTGACGATGCTAAGTGTATCGGATGGGTCCGTTCAGGTGCTGAACATCAATCTCCAATCGCAGTCTTGATCTCCAATGACCAAGAAAACAGTAAGTCTATGTTTGTCGGCCAAGAATGGGCTGACCAAACCTTTGTTGACCTCCTTGAAAATCATCCAGCACAAGTTACGATCAATTCTGAAGGTTATGGAGAATTTCCAATAGCAGCGGGTTCAGTCAGTGTCTGGGCAGCCACTATCTAAAAAAATAAGCCAAGTTCACTAGGATTTGGCTTTTTAAGTATCTCGAATATACAATATAAGTGTACAATAAAAACTCATAAGATTTTCTAGTAAAATAGAATTGAACGAACTAGTTACAAAAGGAAATCTTATGAGCTACCATCATTTTACCATAGATGATCGCTAAAGTATTCTCATTTACCGTACAAAAGGACTAAACTTTTCTCAAATTGCTAAGTGACTTCATTGTCATCCTTCCAGCATTAGTCGTGAGTGGAAGCGATATCTAAGAGAAGGACGCTATTCTCCAAGTCATGTACAGGAATCTTACTATATTGCTAAATCACACTGTTGGCGGAAACAGATGCTTGAAATAAATTACCATTTAAGCAATATCGTCAAACATCTATTTCTCGATTATCAATGGTTTCCTGAAGAAATAGAAGGTTGATTGCAATTAGAGTATGGAAAAGATGTTATTAGTTATCAAACGATTTATAGAGCCATCTATCACGGTCACTTTGACGACAAGCTTTCACATGGTGCTCGTGGTTTCATTCGCAAGCTCCATCATCGTGGGAAAATACGTCATATGAAAGGTCATGTTGAAAACAGAGGAAAAATTTCTATTTCTCATACCATTCACGAAAGACCAGAAGACGCTAATAACCGAACTAGAATAGGAGATTGGGAAGCAGATACTGTTGCAGGTAAAACTGGAAAGGCTTGTTTAGTTACTCTAACGGATCGTTATTCTCGTTTTCTAAAAATTCAGAAGGTAGCTGTCAAGTAGAGGAAAAGAATTCACGAATCATCAAGACTTGACTGATGAATTAAAGGTAGAGGTTTATTTCCCAAACCCTCATGCGCCATGGCAACGAGAGACTAATGATTACTAAGAGAATATTTTCCAAAAGGAAGCGATTTAACATTCATTGCCGATCACACCATTCAGCTGTGGGAGAAAAAACTTAATAATAGGCCACGGAAGTGTCTTAACTGGAAAACTTCTTATGAAGTTTTCTATGAAGAAAATATGCACTTAATTTGACAATTCAAGATACAAAAAAACTACCAAAAGGGAAGGTTACGAATTGTAAAAAGCAAACTATTTTGATCAATATGATTCACTATTTAATTAAAGAACTAATCTTTCATAATTCTTTTCACAATCCCATTTCTATCAATTAGAAAACAATCTGGAAAAGTCATCTGCTCCCATTTTTCATAATCAAAACTGGAATCAAAGTGATGTAGTAGTATTCCTATCAAATTTCCATGTGAACTAAGTAAAATCGTTTTTTCTGAGTATCTCTCTTCCAATTCCATTAAAAAATTTAGTATTCTAGCTAGTGCATCTTGATTCGATTCCCCTTCTGAAAGAGATTCACTGGGATTTTGCCATAAATATTTAATACTGTCTTCAAACTCAGAATCTTTTATAAAGGTTGAAGATAATTTTCGCTCTCGTAACCGATTATCAAAAACTATTTTATCAAATTGAATTGGTGAGCTATTAATCGTTTCAAATGCTCGTTTATAAGGACTAGAAAAATAATAATCAATATTAAAAGAATTCAAAAACTCTAACTGGTCAAGAGATGAGAATCCTTTTTCTGACAAGGTTCTATTAAAATCATCACTTGAAAATCTTGAATGAGCATGTCTAAGTAAAATATAAGAATTATTCATAAAGAAAACTGTTTTGGCTGAGATTTATTGCTAAAAAGGAAAAATGTCGATTCCTATTTTGATTTTTGATAATATTTATCGAAATTAGAGAAACAGAAGAACTTTATTGTCATGTTTATAAAATATCTCTAATTATTGAGTTCTTTGTTGTTCCTTTTGGATAAATTCTTTAAAAAACTCTTTAAAATCCTCTATAGGTTGCGTCTGTTTACGATTCATAATGTAAGTAAATGAAGTAGGCATTTCAATAAGTTTAGGTTTTATAATTTGAACTGGGAAGTTGAAAATATTGTTTAAATAGAGTGGCAGATAAGATGCACCTTGTTTCATTGCTATCAACTTCTCTGTTATTGATATGTCCTCAATAGAAACAAATTCTACTTCTGGAACCACTTCAAAAATCTCTTCTTTAACTTGTTTCCAGTAACTTGGATGATTATCGGAGAAAATTTTGTAATTTTGAAAAACGCTGATTTCATCGTGATTTTTATCGTCTTGAGGTGCAAATAAAGCAATTTTCCCCTCACAAATTTTTTCTGAGTATATTTTATTTGTAAAAGGTTCTTCACGATCAATTCCTATATCATATATTCCCTCTTCAATCTGTGCCGGTATACCATTATTGGCAACAGAGATACTAATAGTTATTTCTGATTTCTGCGCCAAAAAAAGAGGTAAAAACTGAGGAAGTAAATAGGTAGCAATATAAGGCGAAACTAAAATGTCTAAATGATTAGATTTAAGATGATTCTGTAAGCGGATTTTCTCAATACTAGCTTCGTATGTTCTTACTATATTAGAAGCAATTGGAACAAAATCTTTTCCAATGCTTGTTAAAGCTATGTTGCGTCCGATAGGTTCAAATAATTTGACTTGTAAATGTTTTTCTAATTTCTTAATTTGTTGGTGCAATGTAGGTTCAGTCAGAAACAGTTCTTCACTGGCCTTATGGTAGTTCAAATGCTTTGCTAATACTAAAAACGTATAGTACCAAGCTAGATTCATAATTCACCTCAATATAATTATAAAATATTTTCCTAATGTTTTATTCAAAAATACTAAATTTTCATCATGGCATTTTTATTGTATCATATTATCAATGTCTGACTAGACTACAAAGTATTAGAGAATAAAAAAAGCTAGGAAACTTAATAAAAAGTCTTTCCACGGCAGAATTGTTTTACTCTCTAATAAACATTTTCTTTTTACTAACTGGAGGACTAATCTGTCAGAACTATAATCTACAAGGGGTAATTTACTTGTCTATCATTTTATTATCTCTTTGTCTCATTTTGAAAAGGAGCTACCATGAAAATTAAAACCAATTTTACTATAATCCCTCAAGAATTTAGTAAGGGGGCAGCTGAAAAAGATGTGATTTTAGGAAACCCCGTTCGCTCATTTCCATTTCGTATTGAAGAGTTGCCTAAAAATACAAAAGCGATTGCTTTTTCTCTAATTGATTATGATGCAGTACCTGTATGTTCGTTTCCATGGATTCACTGGCTTGTAGCGGATCTTGAAGCCTCAGATAACTACGTTGAAATTCCAGAAAATGCTAGCGTAGAACTTCAAGATAGTTTAATACAAGGGAAAAATAGTTTTTCCACTCCATTGTTGGAGCAGGATTTTTCTGAAATTGAAACTTTGTATGTTGGTCCTACACCTCCAGATAAAGACCACCGCTACACTTTGACAGTCTACGCATTATCTCAAAAGCTAAATTTCGAAAATGGTTTCTTCCTAAATGATCTTTTGTTTAATATGCAACCCTATTTACTAGGAAGCGCAAGTTTTGAGCTAATTGGTTTAAAATAGACAAACGGCGGAGGAGCCAAATTCTTCGTCAATATAATACGAATCAGCTATTGTACCATTGCTAGTACTTTAAATAATATATAAAAGTGAAAGAACAATAGTCAAATATGCTATCAAGGTTCGTCTACTGAATAAAACATTGACGGATTGTACATTTCTAGTTAACAAGTCATAAGCATCAATGTTTATACTGTAGTAATGGTCTCAGAACCATCCCTTCAGCGTAAACACTTATTCAAATTTATTCTCGATTTCATACAACAATCTATCCAAACTACTTGATTGATGCAATACTCTTAACACGGTAACTGTTTCATTGCCAATCCGATAGAAAACTGAATAATTTTTAACTAATAGTCGTCTAACTTTAATATCTAAACTGAGCAATTCCTCTACAATCGCACATCTTTCAGGAAATATTTCTAAGGTCTGAATCGCATTTGCGATAGCTTCAAATTGGCCCATAGCAGACTGTGGGGATTGTAACTTATCAGCAATGTAATGATAGATATCTTCCATATCCTGCTCAGCCCGCTTTAAAATGGTAATTGCTACTTTTCTCATGCGTGTTTTTCTCTAAATTCTTTAAAGAAATCAACAGCAGGTCGAGCTGCACCATTCTCTGCTTCTTGATAAGCTTCAATCATCATTTGTCCAAATTCATCCGGAGCCATTCCTTCTACACTCACTGATGAAGGTACTTCTGGTAATGAGATATCAAAAGGAATACTTTTTGTTAATGATACCTGCTTCAATAATAGGGTAACTAATGTCGACATTGGCATTCCAAGTTGTTTCAAGACTTGTTCAGCTGATTGTTTATCTGCTTCATCAACTCGAACATTAATTGTGGCTGTTTTTCCCATTTTTATCGCCTCCTTTAACAGTTGTAATGCAATTGTATATCATTTCACATTACTTGTCAATTTAATATATCCTGAAAAAGAAATTCTACTATTAGGTTATTCAGAAATAAGTCTAGACAACAAAAAATAACCGTGAGGCAGAAAACGGTTAACTAAGCAGTCCCAGCACCGCGAGACCCCAACAATCCATTTGTTTAGTGAAGATTGTGAATATAGAAAATTAAGTTCTCAACAAAATCTCATTTCTAAAAAAACGAGGTCGAGATTTTTTGTCCCGTCCTCATTTGTATAATTACCTTAAAAAGCATGTATTATGAGGAGATATTTATCTCTAGTTGATTCTTATAACGATTTTTTGATCAGTTTATTTATAAAGCATAAAAATCTTTTAGACTCATTTTTGACAAAAAATTCATGAATATACATTATAAAAAAGTTATTAAAATTTTCTGCTATACCTATGATTAAAACTGATACAAAGAAAGCAACAGACTCCTGTAAAATCCGATAGTCTAATCGCTTTATTAGCGATATCAGATTATCTCTTATTTGTCAATTTTATTTAATTCATTAAGTCCAACATTCAGTTTATGCTCCATTTTTTCTAGGTTTATATCTATATCAGTATTTATATTTTTTAATAGTACACGTATTTCAGATACTCTATTTAATTTATTTGATAGTTTTTTTCTAAGAGTATCAATATCATTCTCCTTCTCGTTATTCACTTCTTTTCGAATTGACTCCATAACAATAATTACAATCGCTATTAAAATTAATAATATAATAATCGTCACAATAAATAGTTTTAACCAATAATCTGATTGACAAAATGATTCAATGATTGTATTGATAAATCCAATATGATGTTGTTTAACATTATCAAACCAAGCTGGAAGATATTCAATTAGAATAAATGAAATATATTCTGAAATATAAATTATATTAAATAGAATTTTATTAAATGCTGCTTTTTTAGTAAGTAATTTCTTTTTATCACCTGCTACTTCTGATTCCACAAATTTAAAAATACTGTCAATTACATAATTTACTCCGATTCCGACCGCAATAGCGTAGAAGGATTTAACTGAATCAGATAAATTATCGTTTTTTCCAAAAACAACCAAAGCTAGTGGAAAAGCAATAAAAACTACAGCCAGTAAATTACTAAAAAAATCAAATGGCGCCTCATCTTTCAACTTCTTCATATTTAAAATTCCAATTATAATGGTAAAAATAAATGTAACTAAAAAATATACTGTCATAATTATTTGATACCACAGATAAGTTGATAACCATATACCTAATATTAAGAAAATGAAAAAAATTCCAACCATATACATTAATTTTTTGTCTGTTTGTTCAATATTACTCTTCTTTTTCAGCATACCATCTCCTTTTGTCTTCTTATTTAAATAGCGCTTCTATTTGTTACACTCAATTAGATGCGGAAACAAAAGACCTGCCCACTGGACAAGTCTCATTTTATTGGTCAAAACTTCTTATGCTTTACCTTCTGAACCGAATACGTCGATACGTTCTTCAACAGCTTCTGTAATTGCTTCGAAACCTGGTTTCAAGAATTTACGTGGGTCAAAGAGTTTCTTCTTATCGTATTCTGCTTCGTTTGCTTCGTATTCAGCAACAAATTTACGAGTTGCGTTAGCAAATGCGATTTGGCATTCAGTGTTAACGTTAACTTTCGCAACACCAAGTTTGATAGCTGCTTGGATTTGGTCATCAGGAATACCTGAACCACCATGCAATACGATTGGGAAGCCTGGAACTGCTTCTGTCAATTTTTGCAAGTGATCAAGGTGAAGACCTTTCCAGTTTGCTGGGTAAGGACCGTGGATGTTACCAATACCAGCTGCCAAGAAGTCAATACCAGTTGCAACCATTGCTTTAGCATCTTCAATTGGAGCCAATTCGCCATCACCAATGATTCCGTCTTCTTCACCACCGATAGTACCAACTTCAGCTTCTACTGATACGCCGTTTGCATGAGCAAATTCTACAACTTTACGAGCTTTTTCAAGGTTTTCTTCAACTGGAAGGTGTGAACCGTCAAACATAACTGAAGTATAACCAACTCGGATACATTCAAGTGCATCTTCATAATGACCATGGTCAAGGTGAATAGCAACTGGTACAGTAATTCCCATTGATTCTACAAGGTTTTCGATGAGAAGTTTACATACTTTGTAACCACCCATGTATTTCGCAGCACCCATAGAAGTTTGGATCAAAACTGGAGCTTTTTTAGCTTCTGCTGCACGCAAGATAGCTTGAGTCCACTCAAGGTTGTTTGTGTTAAATCCACCAACTGCATAACCGTTGTCACGAGCTGCTTGGACAAATTTTTCTGCTGAAACGATTGCCATTTGTCAGGCCTCCTATATATTTTTTGGGACATCCCATTTACATTGTTCATTTTATCACTTTTTGATAAAAAAAGCTAGTTTTTCCCATACTTTAGATTGAATTTCTTCCAATCCAATCAATGTAAACCCTTTCTTCTCCTTAGTCCTGAGTGACTTTGGGATAACGTATGAAGAAGGTCAATCGATCATCTTGCATCTCAAAATGATAAGGTAATTTCTCGTGTTCTAATAAACTTTTGACCACAAAGAGTCCCATCCCCGAACCCTTGGCCTTGCGACTAGCATTTTCAGAAAAAGACTGAGCCAGTTTTTCTTGTTCTTCAGGACTACAGCTATTCTCGATAAAGAGTTCCCCCTCTCTCTCCCCGATGCGGACCAGGCCACCTGGAGTGGAGTGCTTGATGGCATTACTGATGAGATTCGATAGGATTAGTTTCATGACAGATGGGTTTATGTAAGCCTGCTGATGGGTTAGGCTAATGTCTACCTGAAGTTCTCTATCCTTGGCTAGCAAGGCATAATCCTTAACCAGACTTTGCGTCATCTGAAGGAGGTCAACCTCTTCTTTCTCCTCTCGCAATTCCTGTACAGAAGAAAGAGAAAGTATCTGGAGAACGTGGTGACTGAGGTCATCCACAATCCCCAAGGCAACTCCCAGATAGTGGTCTCTATCTTTATAACGACCGATATTTTCTTTCATATTTTCGATTAAGATTTTCAAGCTAGCCAGTGGTGTTTTCAGCTCATGAGAGGCTCCTCGTAGGAATTCAACCTTCATCTTCTCCAGCTGGAGAATAGCTTCATTCTTGTCATGCAAGTCCGCAATGACAGTCAAGAGATGCTGGTAAAGGCTATTGATTTGTTCCTTGAGATCACCTATCTCATCCTTAGAATCCACGCGCAATCGCACTTGGGCATCCAAATCCATCATCCGACGGGTCACCCGCTTGATTTCCAAAATCGGTGCAACAATGGTCCGAGCGTAGATGTAGGCCACCAAAAGAGAAATCAGAAAGGATGCCAATAAAGTATAGGGAAGAAACTGGAGACTGATCTGCTCCGCTTCTTTTTGCAAATCCATCGAAGCTAGAAATTGGAGAGCCATAGTGCTACCATCTTGCGTTTTCACCTCACGCTCCTCGATAAAAAGGGAAGTAGTCTGACGGTCCGTATCCAGAGGAAGATTGTCCTTGACTTCTAACTTATCTTCGGTCATTTCTCCCTTGACAGCTCCTTTGATATCACTGCTCTGGGAATACAAGTCCAACACTTGCTCGATGCTTTGCCTATCTTTTCCGTCTAGGGATTGGGCAATGGCTGTCGCTTTCTGGCCAATGGTTTCCTGACGATGGCTCAGATAAGTAGAGGGAAAGAGAAAATAAATGGCTAAATGAAGACAAATAACCAGAACACTAAAAATCGAGAAGGTATAGATAAAAATCTTTGTAAATAAACCTGTTCGTTTCATTTTCGCTCCAATTTATAACCAACATTGCGCACAGTGAGGATGCAATCCAAGTCTAGCTTTTTCCGCAGTTCTTTGATATAGACATCAATAACACGGTCAAAGGGGACCTCATCTGTCGCCTTCCAGACAGCATCGATAATCTGAGAACGAGTCAAGGCCCGTCCTTCATTTTTCACCAGATAGTCCAGAATTTCCAACTCTTTGGCATTGATAGCCACTTCTTGACCTGCGAGGCTTGCACTGTAACTCTCAAAGTCCACCTTGGTATCCTTATAGGAGAAGATTCGTCCCGTATCGTAGTAGCGCTTGAAAATTGCATCCACCCTCACTTTTAGAAGGGAGAGAGAGAAGGGCTTTTCCAGATAACCATCTGCCAGAGAGGCAAAGGCGCTCATCTTGTATTCCTCATCCTGAAAGGCTGTCAGCATCAAGACAGGAACCTGGCTGGTTTTACGAATCTCAGCTAGGACTTCGAGGCCATTAAGCTTGGGCATCTGGATATCCAGCAGTACTAGAGCAACTTCATAGCTGGAAAATTTTTCCAGAGCTTCCTGACCGTCTGCTGCCTCAATGGTTTCATAACCACAATCCGTCAAATAGTCACTGATTCCCTCACGGATCATCTCCTCATCTTCTACAATTAAAATTTTCATAGAAAAAACGTTTCACATTCCTTTAAATTTCTTGTAAATCTTCTCTGTTTCACCCTGAAAGGAAGAGGCCTTATACTCAATGAAAATCAAAGAGCAAACTAGGAAGCTAGCCGCAGGCTGTACTTGAGTACGGCAAGGTGAAGCTGACGTGGTTTGAAGAGATTTTCGAAGAGTATTATCAAGATGAAATAGATAAAAATGCTACCTATATTATACCCCATTTAGGGGAGAATAGGTAGCAAGTTTTTTATTCGCTATCGAGCAAGAGTTCTTTTGGTTGTTTTCTAAGGAGATTGCTTGAAGCAAGCGCCATAACGAGAACCACTAGAACCAAAGCAAGAACAAAGACGATGATAAAGTCTGATGTCTGAATGGAAATGTCTAGGCTCGACAAGGTCTTGCTAAAGCCATCTACTTCTGCACCACCACCAAGGTTAGAAGCTTGAGCTGCCTTGCTGGCTTGCTTGGCAACACCTGAAGTGACATTGGCAAGAACAGTATTTCCGATTGCACGAGCTGTGTAGTTGGCTAGGAAGTAGGCAGAAACAAGAGCAGGGATGGCAATCAAGATAGATTCGGTGATGAATTGCCCCAAGATACTTGCCTGCTTGAGACCGATAGAGAGGAGAATTCCCACTTCCTTGCGACGAGCATTGATCCAAAGACTAAGCAAGAGTGCAAGGAGAAGAACTGAGAAGCTCAAGCTACCCCAGAAGAGGAGGTTGGCCATCTTGTACATACCAGAGATGGATTGCTCTAGAGCTGGGTAGTTAGAGGAGCTCTTCACAAGTGTGTAGCTCTTCCAGTTGATACCGCTGATACCATTCAGCTCTTTCATGACGTCATCCAAGTTCTTGTCTGCTGTTACAAAGAAGGTTGCGTCCCCATAAATAGCTGTGTCTTCTGTGTATCCATAAAGTTTTGCAGCAGTGTGAATGTCTGTAATAGCTGTATTTTCATAGAGTTCTTGCGAGTAGGTTACTGCCGACTTATTGTGACCATCAAAGAGTCCCTTGATAGTCACTTCGACTGTTTCCTTGGCCCCTTTTTCATTGTCTGCATCGTAGATATTGGAGTCTAGTTTGACCTTATCTCCGACTTTCCAACCGTGTTTGGCTGCCAAGTCCTTGTGCATGAGAATCTTGTCTTTGTCGTCGTTGGTTAGGTGCTCACCTTCGACCAGCTTATATGAACCAGAGACAAACTTATCTTCTTTAGAGGAATCATTGACACCTGTAATCATCAAACTGCTGCCAAACCGTTTTGCTCGGTCAGCAGTGAGATTTTTCTTGGTTTCTGGAGTTTCAATCAGGTCGTATCCAGTCAAATCTCCGATAGCGTTGATGCGTTTAACATAAGACTCGATGGCCTTGTTTTCGGTGATTTTTTTGATATCCTCACCCTTGATATTCCCTGAACCACGTGGCGTTCCTTGGTTGACGCGACGATTGATTTGCATGGAGAAGCTATTGGTGATATTTTTAAATGTCTCCTGAGAAGCCTTGGCAGTAGCTCCCTTGATCGACAAGCCGACCAAACTCAAGCTCGCCATGAGGAGAATAATCAGGAAGATAACAATCGATTTAAAAAACTTCCTTGTAACATAGGCAAATGCGTTGTGTAACATAGGTTCCCTTTCTAGATTTGATTTTATAATTCTATCAAAACAAGCTCATCTTATTTTGTAGTATTGCGAGTTTCAGTTAGTTTCTTGTCCTTCAATTCAAGTGTAATATCAGACGCTTGTGCCACTTCTTTACTGTGGGTGACGACGATCACACATTTACCTGTTTTCTCGGCAAGTGATTTGAGCAGTTCGATAATATCTCCAGCAGTTTTAGGGTCTAGATTTCCTGTTGGCTCATCAGCTAGAATAACCGGAGCTTCTGAGACTAAACTGCGAGCGATGGCTACACGTTGCTGTTGACCACCTGATAACTGGAGAACATTCCGCTTGATCTGACTTTCATCCAAACCAAGCTCAAGAAGTGTATCCTTGCTTGCCTTTTTGTTGACCAAGCGGATATTTTCCAGCGGAGAAAGATAATCTATCAAGTTATAATTTTGAAAGACCAGGGAAATATGGTGCATGCGATGGTAAGAATACCCCTTATTCCGAATGTCCTCTCCTTGGAAAAGGATGGAACCTTCAACAGGGCTATCTAGACCAGCCAGTAGGGACAAGAGAGTGGATTTTCCTGCTCCTGACTCACCAATGATACTATAAAATTTTCCGGGTTCAAAATTATACTTGATCTGATATAAAACTGCTTCAGCAGTGTTCTTATAACGGTAGGTAACATCTTGTAATTGTAATAAAGTCATGATTTCTCCTTCTTAACTAATAGATGATAAAATTTCTTTCGGCGATTTTCTAAACAGAAATACGAAACAAAGGGCTACAGACAAGCAACCAATCAGGAGCAGAAATACATAGGATTCTGCAAAGGATAGGAGACTGGTTGATAGACCGCTTGCTTTGGCCAGCGTGTCCTGTAAGGTTGCCTGATCTCCACTGGCTAGTACAGTTTGGAGTAGATAGGATGTAATGGCGTTTCCTGCAACAAATGCTGGAAGCAAAGCTCCAAGTGATACCAAAACTACCTCTAAACAGAACTGGAGGAAGATCGAACTCTTGCCTTTTCCAAGTGCCAGAAGAATTCCCACTTCGTAGACCCTTTCTCTCAACCAGAGGGACAATACCAAAATTAAGGCTCCTGCTCCTGCTATCAACATCCCATAAAGGAAGATGGTGAGGAAGGTTTGGAAGGTTGCAACTGAGTCTTTAATTTGTTCAAAGGCCTTGTTTTCCTTCTCAACTTGGTAGCCTTGACTTTCCAAAGCCAAGTTTTCCACCTGCTTCATGAGTCCGTCCATTTCCTTAGGATTTTCTACATAGAAGCGCGCTGCACTGACTTGAGCTTCACTATTTCCCAGAAGCGTTTGGCTGCTTTCATAGTCTGTAAAGACCTGGTTTTCACTGAAGTCAGAAGACAAGCCTGTAAATTTCTCTTGTTTTTTACCAGAAAAGATGCCTACAATTTCAAACTCAACTGGCTGTCCTTTTCCAGATTCTGACTGTCCAGCATCCAAGCGAATCTTGTCATGAAGCGAAAGACCGTTCTTCTTGGCCAACTCTTCGTGGATCAGGATTTTCTTGGAATCCCCTTTTTGAAGGTGTCGCCCTTCTTTTAGGTTGAAAGCCGAACTGGTAAAGGTGACATCCTTGGATGAATCCTCGAGAGCCGTTAAGCTAACCAAGTTCTTGTCTGCAGCTGACAAATCATCGCGTTCTACACTCTGCTCACCACTCACCGCTTCCTTGTCTTTCAGTTTTGCGACCGTTTCGAGTTCAGGAGAGACATTTTCCAGTCCCTTAATCTTGCTCACGGATGCTAGGTCAGACAATTTGAAGGTCTGTCCATTTTCTATCTTTTTGATAGAAAAAGATGTATTGAGTGATTTGTAAAGATTGTTTTCTACTGTTTTGTTGGACTTCATCAGAGTCAAACAGGCTGAAATTCCTGCTAAAAGGACAAATAAAATCAGAAATAAAATAAAACTTCTCAGTCGTTTTCTGCTGACATAAGCCCAAGCTCTTTGGATTGGATTCATTTGTCACCTCCATATTTGTAAGCCTATTATAAAATCCAAATATGAAATGTTTATGAAATCGAAAAAACTTTTTGAAAAAAACAAAAAAGCTAGCGAACGCTAACTTTTCTCATATAGAATGCGTTTTATCAATCAAAAATATACTCCATTTTATAAATGCTGGCACCGTCTTTCAGCTTAGCATTTTCCATTTCCTAAGTTCTTCATTTTCTGACTTGTGTTTGAGGATATTCTTGATAGAATGAAATGGAAAACTCAGTTTAAATGTTCTGATACAATGACTGTTCTTGATACCAATATTTTTCGATATACGAAACGTAGCCTCTAGTCTTCTTTGCAAAAACAAAAAAGAGCTAGCCAAAGCTAACTCTTATCCTATGCGGAGAGAGGGACTTGAACCCTCACGACCTAAAGCGGTCACAGGATCCTTAGTCCTGCGCGTCTGCCAATTCCGCCATCCCCGCGTCGATTACTTTACTAGTATATCAACTTTCAAAATCTTTGTCAACACTTTTTTCAGATTTTTTTCATTTTTCCAAGGGAATTATTCTTGGATTTCAGCCAGATTTTCATCTAGCAATTTGGCTCCCAAAGTGTTCTTAAAATGACCAAGAGCAAACTGATGATTTTCTGGCCAAATAGAGGCAACTGCAGGCTTGACAATCTCGATTTGATAACCTAAATTATAGGCATCAATAGCCGTATGAAGAACACAAATATCAGTCAGGACTCCAGTTAGGATGACCGTATCAACCCGACGTTCCCGCAAACGGATATCTAGGTCCGTTCCTGAAAATGCTGAATAGTGACGTTTGTCCATCCAAAAGACACGACTATCCGCCTCATGCTCAGCATAAAAATCAGCTAGGGGGCCATAAAGGTTACGACCACTAGTTCCGATGATGTTGTGTGGTGGAAAGAGCTTGCTTTCTGGGTGGAATGTATCCTTCTCTTCATGGGCATCAATGGTGAAAAAGACATAGTCTCCACGATCAAAAGCCAATCTGGTTACTCGATTAATTGCCTCTGATATGGCTTGGGCAGGTGCCCCTGCAGTCAGCTTTCCATGGTCTGCTACGAAATCCTCTGTATAGTCAATTGAGATTAAAGCCTTTGCCATTAGTAGTCCCTCTTTTTCACTTCCTCAAAAATATCACCAATTAGAACTTTGAGATAAGTCCCCTTCATTCCTAATGAACGACTCTCAATAATTCCCGCAGACTCCAGTTTACGAAGCGCATTGACAATCACAGAACGCGTAATTCCAATACGGTCTGCAATAACAGATGCAGTCAACTGCCCTTCATTTCCATCCAACTCAGCTAAAATAGCTGATACGGCACGAAGTTCTGAATAGGAAAGGGTATTAACCGCCATGGTAACAGCAGTACGACGGCGAATATTTTTCTCATCCTCTTCACGTTGGAAGTTCAAGAGTTGAATCCCTACCACCGTGCTCGCAATCTCAACAAGAATCAAATCTTCATCTTCAAATTTCTTGTCATTACGCCAAATGATCAACGAACCTAGGCGAATCCCTGATACATGAATCGGAGCAATAGTTGTCAACCCATCTGGAAAGTCTGCACGGCTCTCCACAGGGAAAATGGTCAAATCATGTTCAACAGGAAGATTGGCTTCCGTGTCATAAATCATGTTTGCACCTTGAATATAATCATCTGGAAAAATCTTAGTTTGAAAAAACTGCTCTACACGATCTGTATTCGTTTTATAACGCATGAAGTAGCCTAAAAGGCGCCCCTTGCTATTCACAATACAAGCGTTACAATCAATAATATCTGCCAACTGGCGTGTAATCGCATTGTAAGGAAGTTCATCTTGAAGTTGCTCCTCTGAGCGTTTCAAAATAGAAGTAATTTTTCTTGTTTTTTCTAATAAATGTGCCATTTTTTACCTCGCATTTAATCGCTACCATTATAACATAAAGAGCGTGAATTTTCAATTATTATCTGAAAATTGCTTATTTAATTACAATTTTGAACAGCAAAAATATTTTAGAAAAATGAGTTCTTTTGTGTTGACAGCTGAATTATTTTTTGTTAATATAACATTATAAGAAGATGACATGGTAAATCCCTTTCCGTTTCACCTATCCTTTACTATCACCATCTTCTTTTACCCTTGGTCTCCTTATATATAAAAGCGATTCACAATGTGAATCGCTTTTTCCTATTTGTCTCCTTTGTTACGAATAACAAAGCCTGTTTTCTTTTCACTTGAAGTGTTGTGAGGTTTTTTATTGTCTTTATTACGATAGCGTCTGTCTTTATCAAAACGATCGTTCCCGCGGTTGCCTTTTTTGAAATCATCACGGCGACCATTGCCACGGCGATCACGGTCTCGACGGTCGTCTCCACGACGGCCTCCTCGACCTCCCTTACCTTTGCCACCAAAGCCATTACCTGATGGTTTAAATGGCAGTGGTTTTTCACGCGCAATCTCCACTTCAGGAAGACTATCTGGATCTTGGACTGTCAGACTCAAGATATACATAGCCAGTTCTTCTGGACTAAATTCTGTAGCTAACTTACGAGCATCTTTAGCAAATTTCTCAAAGTTCCCACGAATAGTTTCATCCGCAAAATCACGTTCGATTTTCTTGAGAGCTACTTGTTTCTTAGCTTGGAAGGCTTCTTCTGCTGTCGCTGGTTTCAAGCCTTTCATGCGTTTCTTAGTCAAGTTTTCGATGATTTGAAGGTAGCCCATTTCATTTGGTGCTACGAAAGTAATAGATTGACCTGACTTACCAGCACGACCTGTACGACCGATACGGTGAACATAACTTTCAGGATCTTGTGGAATATCGTAGTTATAGACATGGGTCACACCTGAAATATCCAAACCACGTGCTGCCACGTCTGTCGCAACTAGAACATCAAGATTACCATTTTTAAAATCACGAAGGACACGAAGACGTTTGTTTTGATCCAAATCACCATGAATTCCTTCTGCACGGAAGCCACGGATTTTAAGTCCACGTGTCAATTCATCTACACGGCGTTTGGTACGACCAAATACAATAGCAAGTTCTGGTTGTTCCACATCCATAAGACGTGTCATAGTATCAAATTTTTCTTGTTCCTTGACACGGATATAGTATTGGTCAACCAGCTCTGTTGTCAATTCCTTGGCAGCAATCTTGACATGTTCAGGATCTTTCATAAACTGAACACCGATACGTTTGATAGCGTCTGGCATAGTTGCTGAAAAGAGCAAGGTTTGACGATTTTCAGGGACACGGGAAATGATGGCTTCAATGTCTTCAAGGAAGCCCATGTTGAGCATTTCATCCGCTTCGTCAAGGATCAGGGTTTCAATGTCTTGTAATTTCAAGGCCTTGCGTTTAATCAAGTCCAAGAGACGGCCTGGTGTTCCTACCACGATGTGAGCACCAGATTTAAGGGCCTTGATTTGTTTTTCAATACTTGAACCACCGTAAACTGAGCGAACTTTCACTCCCTTGCTACGGCCAAAGCGGAACAGTTCCTCTTGACTTTGGACAGCGAGTTCACGAGTTGGAGCGATAACCAAAGCTTGGATGGTCGCTTCTTCTGTACGGATTTTTTCAAGGGTTGGCAAGCCAAAGGCAGCAGTTTTTCCTGTACCAGTCTGAGCTTGACCAATGACATCCTTGCCTTCGAGGGCCAATGGAATAGTCTGTTCTTGGATAGGACTTGCTTCTACAAATCCAGCTTTTTCAATCTCTGCTAGCAATTCAGCAGACAAGTTAAATTCATTAAATTTCACGTTTTTCTTCTTTCTAAAGGTGGTGCGAAGCCACCCTATAAGGCTTTAGTGTATACTTTTCTTTTCATGACGTATCTTCTACAAAAATGAGATACCGTGTTGCTTCTTTTCCACGAAAGAAAAGTACTGGTTTCTTTGCAACCTATCTAGTATAACACAAGAGAGGGGCAAAAGATAGTAGAATCCATTAGGAAAACTATGTAAACGATTTATTATCTATTGAATTAGAATTATAGAAGTTTTTGATAGACTTTTTGACTGGAAATCATTTCCCGTAGCAGATTTGTGCAAAAAGTGTTTTCTTGTGCTAGAATGAAAATCAAACAGGAGGACTATAAATGTTAACATATGATTTAATCGTTATCGGATTTGGTAAAGCTGGTAAGACTTTGGCTGCTAAGATGAATGCGGCTGGAAAAAAAGTTGCTGTCATCGAGCGCAGTAAAGCGATGTATGGTGGTACTTGCATTAATATTGCTTGTATCCCAACCAAGACTATGATTGTAGCGGCTGAAAAGGGCTGGTCATTTGACGATACCATGAAAGAGCGTGGTGCGGTGACTGGTCGTCTTAACGCTAAAAATTATAAAATGTTGGCCGATAATGGCGTTGATGTCATTGATGCAGAGGCACATTTCGTGTCAAATAAGGTGATCGAGATCCAGGCTGGTGACGAAAAACAAGAAATGACTGCTGAAACAATCGTCATCAACACTGGCGCTGTTTCAAACGTCTTGCCAATTCCTGGACTTGCTACAAGTAAAAATGTCTTTGACTCAACAGGTATCCAAAACTTGGACAAATTGCCTGAAAAACTTGGAGTCCTTGGTGGTGGAAACATCGGTCTTGAATTTGCTGGACTCTACAACAAACTTGGTAGCAAAGTCACAGTCCTAGATGCCTTGGATACATTCCTTCCTCGTGCAGAACCTTCCATCGCAGCTCTTGCTAAACAATACATGGAAGAAGACGGTATTGAATTGCTTCAAAACATCCATACTACTGAAATCAAAAACGACGGTGATCAAGTCCTCGTCGTAACTGAAAAGGAAACTTACCGTTTCGATGCCCTTCTCTACGCAACTGGACGTAAACCGAATGTAGAACCACTTCAACTTGAAAATACAGATATTGAACTAACGGAGCGTGGTGCTATCAAGGTCGACAAACACTGCCAAACAAACGTTCCTGGTGTCTTTGCAGTTGGAGACGTCAATGGTGGACTTCAATTCACCTACATTTCACTTGATGACTTCCGTGTTGTCTACAGCTACCTTGCTGGAGATGGCAGCTACACACTTGAAGACCGTCTCAATGTACCAAACACCATGTTCATCACACCAGCTCTTTCTCAAGTTGGCTTGACGGAAAGCCAAGCAGCTGATTTGAAACTCCCTTACGCTGTTAAGGAAATCCCTGTTGCTACTATGCCTCGTGGTCACGTAAATGGAGACCTTCGCGGAGCCTTCAAAGCTGTTGTCAATACTGAAACAAAAGAGATTCTCGGTGCAACTATCTTCTCAGAAGGTTCTCAAGAAATCATCAACATCATCACTGTTGCTATGGACAACAAGATCCCTTACACTTACTTCACAAAACAAATCTTCACTCACCCAACCTTGGCTGAGAACTTGAATGACTTGTTTGCGATTTAAGTTGAAGTCTTATCTTATCTCACAGCCCTCTTTGGGCTGTTTTTGTTTCTGCGAAATCTCAAATCTGTCTTTTCTTTCTTTTATGATATAATAGAAACATGAAATTAAAAACTACTTTGGGCCTCCTAGCTGGGCGTTCATCTCACTTCATCTTGAGCCGTCTTGGTCGTGGAAGTACGCTCCCAGGAAAACTTGCCCTTCAATTTGATAAAGATATTTTACAAAACCTAGCTAAGAACTACGAGATTGTCGTGGTCACTGGAACCAATGGAAAAACCCTGACAACTGCCCTCACTGTCGGCATTTTAAAAGAGGTCTATGGTCAAGTTCTGACCAATCCTAGTGGCGCCAACATGATCACAGGGATTACGACAACCTTCTTGACTGCCAAATCCTCTAAAACTGGAAAAAACATTGCCGTTCTAGAAATTGACGAGGCCAGTCTATCTCGTATCTGTGACTATATCCAGCCAAGCTTATTTGTTATCACGAATATCTTCCGTGACCAGATGGACCGCTATGGTGAAATTTACACAACTTACAAGATGATTTTGGATGCCATTCGTAAGGTGCCTACGGCCACTGTTCTTCTTAATGGAGACAGTCCGCTTTTCTACAAGCCAGCTATTCCAAATCCTGTTCAGTATTTTGGTTTTGACTTGGAGAAAGGGCCAGCCCAACTGGCTCACTATAATACAGAAGGAATTCTCTGTCCTGACTGTCAAGGCATCCTCAAATATGAGCACAATACCTATGCAAACTTGGGTGCTTATATCTGTGAAGGTTGTGGATGTAAACGTCCTGAACTAGACTATCGTTTGACAGAACTGGTTGAGTTGACCAACAATCGCTCTCGCTTTGTCATCGACGGACAAGAATACGGTATCCAAATCGGTGGGCTCTACAATATCTACAATGCTCTAGCTGCGGTTGCTATTGCCCGTTTCCTCGGTGCGGATTCACAACTCATCAAGCAGGGATTTGACAAGAGCCGTGCTGTCTTTGGACGCCAAGAAACCTTCCATATCGGTGATAAAGAATGCACCCTCGTCTTGATTAAAAATCCAGTCGGTGCAACTCAGGCTATCGAGATGATCAAACTAGCTCCTTACCCATTTAGCCTATCTGTCCTCCTTAATGCCAACTATGCAGATGGAATTGACACTAGCTGGATCTGGGATGCGGACTTTGAACAAATCACTGACATGGATATCCCTGAAATCAACGCTGGCGGTGTTCGGCATTCTGAAATTGCTCGTCGTCTTCGGGTGACTGGCTATCCAGCTGATAAAATCACTGAGACAAGCAATCTGGAGCAAGTTCTCAAAACCATTGAGAAGCAAGACTGCAAGCATGCCTATATCCTAGCTACCTATACTGCCATGCTGGAATTCCGCGAACTGCTAGCTAGTCGTCAGATTGTTAGAAAGGAGATGAACTAATGGTTTATACTTCACTTTCCTCAAAAGCTGGCAACTACCCTTATCAGCTCAACATCGCCCACCTCTATGGAAATCTCATGAATACCTATGGAGACAATGGAAACATCCTTATGCTCAAGTATGTGGCTGAAAAGCTGGGGGCTCATGTGACGGTTGACATCGTTTCTCTCCATGATGACTTTGATGAAAACCACTACGACATCGCCTTTTTCGGTGGTGGCCAAGACTTTGAACAAAGTATTATCGCAGGCGACCTGCCTGCTAAAAAAGAGAGCATTGATAACTACATCCAAAACGACGGTGTTGTTCTTGCCATCTGTGGTGGCTTCCAACTATTGGGGCAATATTATGTTGAAGCCTCAGGAAAACGTATCGAAGGGCTAGGGGTCATGGGCCACTACACCCTCAACCAGACCAATAACCGCTTTATCGGTGACATCAAGATCCATAATGAAGAATTCGATGAAACCTACTATGGCTTTGAAAATCACCAAGGCCGTACCTTCCTCTCAGATGACCAAAAACCGCTGGGACAGGTTGTCTACGGAAATGGAAACAACGAAGAAAAAATCGGCGAAGGGGTTCATTATAAGAATGTCTTTGGTTCCTACTTCCACGGACCTATCCTCTCTCGCAATGCCAATCTAGCTTATCGCCTAGTCACTACTGCCCTTAAGAAGAAATACGGCCAGAACATCCAACTCCCTGCCTATGAAGATATTCTCAGCCAAGAAGTTGCTGAAGAATACAACGATGTCAAAAGCAAGGCTGACTTTTCATAAAATAACGAAAGCTATACCAAAGGACTCCACAAAATTATCAGAGTTCTTTTTGCCTGCTCTTTTACCCTTCTCCCTTGCATTTTCTCTCTTTTTTTGCCAAAATAGAGGGGTAGAAAGAAGGTAGCATATGTCTAAATTACAACAAATCGTAACATATCTTGAATCAGAAAAACTAGACGTCGCTGTCGTATCTGACCCCGTCACAATCAATTACCTCACTGGCTTTTACAGTGATCCCCATGAACGCCAAATGTTCCTTTTTGTTCTAGCAGATCAGGAACCTCTCCTCTTTGTCCCAGCCCTTGAAGTGGAACGTGCAAGCAGCACTGTTTCCTTCCCAGTTGTCGGCTATGTGGATTCTGAAAACCCATGGCAAAAAATGAAACATGCTCTTCCACAGCACGACTTCAAACGCGTTGCTGTTGAGTTTGACAATCTCATTTTGACCAAATACCATGGCTTGAAAACAGTCTTTGAAACTGCTGAATTTGAAAACCTCACTCCTCGTATCCAACGCATGCGCCTCATCAAATCAGCTGACGAAGTGCAAAAAATGATGGTTGCAGGTCTCTATGCTGACAAAGCTGTCAATGTTGGTTTTGACAATATTTCTCTTGATAAGACTGAGACAGATATTATTGCCCAAATTGACTTTGCTATGAAACGTGAGGGCTATGAAATGAGCTTTGACACCATGGTCTTGACTGGCGATAACGCTGCAAATCCACACGGTATTCCAGCAGCTAACAAGGTTGAAAATGATGCTCTTCTCCTCTTTGACCTTGGTGTTCTAGTAAACGGTTACGCATCAGACATGACTCGTACAGTCGCTGTCGGTAAACCTGACCAATTCAAGAAAGATATTTACAACTTGACCCTTGAAGCCCAACAAGCTGCTCTTGACTTTATCAAACCAGGTGTGACTGCCCATGAAGTGGATCGCGCTGCCCGTGAAGTCATCGAAAAAGCTGGTTACGGTGAATACTTCAACCACCGTCTCGGTCATGGTATCGGTATGGATGTCCACGAATTCCCATCTATCATGGAAGGAAACGACATGGTCATCGAAGAAGGCATGTGCTTCTCTGTTGAACCAGGTATCTATATCCCTGGTAAAGTCGGTGTCCGTATCGAAGACTGCGGTGTTGTTACCAAGGATGGCTTCGACCTCTTTACAAGCACCAGCAAAGACTTGCTTTATTTTGATTAAACCTAGAAAAGTAAAAAAGTCAGCTCTAATAGCTGACTTTTTTATTTTATCTTCTTGACGCTCTGAAAGACTACAAACCCTACAACCATTCCCAAGGTATTTTGCAGGAAGTTTGGAAGGATTTCTGGTAAAGCTGCTGACCAGCCATTCATTAGGGTTGAGCCCAGAGCGTAGCCACTTACCATGACGATAGTAGCTAAGACTAGGCCCAGCCATTGCCATTTCCCTTTAAAACCTGCAAAAAATCCTTGCAAGCCATGGTTTACCAAGCTAAAGAACATCCACTGTGGATAGCCTGATAGAAGGTCAATTAGGAATCCTGCTAGTCCTCCAACGACAGCTCCTTCTTTACTGCCAAAGTAAAAGGCAGTAAAGAAAATACCTGCATCCAAGAGAGTCAACATTCCTGTTGGCGTTCCAATTTTCAAGTAATAACCTAGAACCACAGAAAGGGCGGTTAAGAGGGATACAAGGGCGATTTTAGTTGTTTTGGTTTGCTTCATATTGTCTTACTCCATATTGATCTGCTTGTGCAATAGCACGGTAAACGAAAGCTTTAGAACTTTCTACTGCTGGTAAAAGTTCATCACCTTTAACCAAGTGACTGGCGATGCTTGAGGCAAAGGTACAACCTGCACCAGCATTTTGGCCTTGAATGACTGGATTTTCTAGAACTGTAAAATTTTGCCCATCATAAAAGACATCTACAGCCTTGTCCTGACTAAGGCGATTGCCTCCCTTGATAATAACTGCTGGCGCTCCTAAATCATGTAATTTCTGTGCTGCTACCTTCATATCTTCCAAGGTTTTGATCTCTTGACCAGCTAACAATTCTGCTTCAGGAAGATTTGGCGTAATCACACTGACATGAGGGAAAAAGCGAATCAACTCCTGACAGAGTTCACTGACAGCCACATCGTGCGTTTCTTTGCAGACCAAGACGGGGTCCAATACCACAGGCACTCCTGGACGTTGCTTGATAAAGTCCAGTGCCTTCTCAGCCACACTGACAGTAGGGAGAAGGCCAATCTTAATCCCTGCAAACTCGACATCACGCAAGCTATTCAACTTATGTTGAAAAATAGTATCATCTGTAGGGAAGACTTCAAAGCCCTTTTCGGTCAAGGCCGTCAAACAAGTTACAGCTACAAAGCCATGCAAGCCGTTCAAGGTATAGGTAGCAAGATCGGCTGATAAACCACCGCCACTAAAAATATCATTCCCAGAAAGTGCTAAAATACGATTATTCTTCATATCGAATCTCCTTTAAATACAAGCCATTTGGTGCCGCCGTGGGACCTGCAAGCTGCCTGTCCTTCTTCTCCAAAATCAAGTCAATCTGCTCAACTGGCATTCGATTATTTCCGATTTTGAGCAGTGTCCCCACCATATTGCGAATCTGTTTATACAAGAAACCATTTCCTGAAAAGCTAAAGGTCAAAAACTGCCCTGTCTCATCAACTGTAAGGTTAGCTTCTGTAATGGTCCGAATCTTGTCCTCTACACTGGTTCCAGATGCTGTAAAACCGGTGAAATCATGGGTTCCCTCTAGCTTTTTGATTGCCATCTGTATCCGCTCCACATCAAGCGGATAGGGAAAGTGAGTAGCGTAGTGACGACGCATAGGATTTTTGGGGCGCCCTCTATCCACGATAAACTCATAAGTCTTGCTATGTTTTGCATAACGACAATGAAAATCATCCGCCACAATCTCAATTGAAATCACATCGATATCTTCTGGAGACTGAGTATCCAGAGCAAAACGGAGTTTTTCCTCATCCATCTGATAGGGCAGGTCAAAATGAATAACCTGTCCTAGAGCATGAACTCCACTATCCGTCCTACCAGCACCGTGAACAGTGATGGCTTGCCCCTTATTGAGTCTCGTCAACGTTTTTTCGATTTCCTCTTGAACGCTCCGCGCATGAGGCTGGCGCTGAAAACCAGCAAAGGCGTAACCGTCATAGGAAATGATTGCTTTATATCTTGTCATGTGTCTATTTTATCAGGAAATAATAGTACAAACAAGTTTTAAAAACAATAATTGTCTGGGGACAAAAACAAAAAAGAAAAACTTAGGAAATCAATCCTAAGCTTTCTTTAGAAGAGAAAACATGACAAATACGGAAGTCACTATTAACCAGCATCCTAGAATGGTGAAGACCAGCATCCCATTTTGAGTGACCATACCGACAGCTCCCAGGACGAAAGGTGTCGTAAAGGCTCCAAAGCTGCATCCCAGCACTGCAAAAGATGTTGCCTGATTAAGGAGGTTTGCTGGGATTCTTTCAGAAAGAAGCTGAAAGACAGTGGTCAAGGCTACGCTGTATGCAAAACCTGCCACAATACTACCAACTACCATCACACCCAATGACGGAGACAAGGCAATCACAATCTGCCCCAATCCAAAGGTGATGCCTGACCAAAGGAGCAATCTTTCTTTAAAGAGAGAAATTAAGAAAGAAAAACTCACGCCAGCCACAATCCCAATCAATTGCATGACACTAAGAACAAAACTAGATAATTGAGCATCCCCGAGACCTCTTTCAACCATCAAACTAGGAATACGAATGGTGATAGCTGTATTGGTGCAGACAACAACTGCTGCTTCGACAGCCAATAGAAAAATCAAACCTTTCATCTGTCCTGTCAAACGAGTCGTTTCGGCCTCTTTTTTCTTTGTTTCTTTCTTTTCTTTGTCATAAGGGACAAAGAGCAGATAAAGGATCAATACTAAAAATCCCGCACTGTAGGCCAAAAAGGTCACTGTCCATCCCAAGGATAAGAGCTGACCAACCACTAGAGTCAAAATTGATGCCCCGACAACTTCTGCCGATCCGCGGAGACCCAGCATCTGGATCCGTGTCTTTCCATGATAGCGTTCACTGATGATAGAAATGGCCTTGGCATTGATCATCCCAACACCCAAACCAAATAAAATCCGCATCGCAAAGACAAAGTTGTACTCCTGATACCAGAAAGGGGCTGTCCCCCCGATAGAAAGGATGAGAAGACCTAGACTAATCTGAAGTCGCTCAGGAAACAACCGCTCCAAAAACCCATTTAAAACCAGCATAATCATGATCCCAAATGAAGGGAGACTGACCAGGAGCTCGATTTGTTCTTTGGGGTAGCCTTGATAGTAGTCAAACATGGCTGGCAAAGCACTCGAGATGGAAAAGGAAGTAATCAAAACGAGGGATAGGGCCAAAATACTAGCCCGTTCTAAATATTGTTTCATGGATTTTCTTTCTGTATATTTCTCACTGTTGATCCTTTTAAAAGGAAGATGGCAAGAAAAGAAGGAGCCCGATTGAACTAGAGACTCCGTCCTAACTTTCCTAATAGGAAGACTATTTTCGCTTGATTTGCTTGATCAGATAGAAGATAAAGCCTGCAACCATATACGCCGCAAAAATGATCAAACACCATTTGATAACCACGTCCCAACCCTTGTTCACATTTAAAAAGAAATAAGGGAAGGGATTGTCCTTGGAATTTGGAATATTGAGTTTCAAGACAAGACCATTAAACAAGGCAAAAATCATATAAACCAAAGGCAAGATGGTCCACAAGACTGGATCCCAGATCTTGTATTGACCCTGTTTATCAAAGAAGAGGGTGTCGGCTAAAAACCAGAGTGGAACGATATAGTGGCAAAGGAAATTTTCCACACGGTAAAAGTCTGTCGCAATCGGAGCAAGCATAAAATGGTAAATCACACAGGTAATCATGATACTCATGGTAACGCCACCCTTGAGACGAAGCAAGGTCGGACTTTGCCAATTTTCACCTGAACGGCTCATCACACGGAGCAGATAACCCGTGAAAATCGTTACCAAAAGATTAGACAACACTGTGTAGTAAAGGAGCATACCAAAACCACCATGCTTGGTAATCTCCAAATAAACTCCTGTAAATGCCGCTAAGAACAAGAGCACACGACTATAAAAGATAAATTTGTAATTCAGTTTCATGGCTAGATTTTCTTAACAAACTCTGACTTGAGTTTCATAGCTCCAAAACCATCAATCTTACAGTCGATGTTGTGGTCACCTTCTACGATACGGATATTTTTAACACGAGTTCCTTGTTTCAAATCCTTTGGCGCACCTTTTACTTTCAAGTCCTTGATTAAGGTTACAGTATCGCCGTCAGCCAATTTATTTCCATTGGCATCGATAGCAACTACACCTTCTTCTACTTCTGCAACTTCTGCAGGGTTCCATTCATAGGCACACTCTGGGCAGACCAAGAGGCTTCCGTCTTCGTAGACATATTCTGAATTACATTTTGGGCAATTTGGTAGGTTGTTCATAAGTCCTCCTTAAACTAACAATTATTCTTTAAAATTCATATGTTATTGAACAGCAACTATTATACCGTAAAATCCTACTTTTGACAATGTGTCCTAAGTCCAGCAGACAAAAAAATCATGCAACTGTTTACAGTTACATGACTTTTAAAAGATGATTGATCATAGGCACTTATCAAGCACCTCATGATAAAAGGGGTAGCAACTATCTCTTACAAACCAGGAGCTTGTCCAAGTTCTGCTGCAAGCATCCAAACTGTTTTCTCAAGTTCAGCCTTAGCCCCAACAAAGATATCGTTTGTAACATCATCGCCTTCTTCATCAGTCACATCCAAAGCTCTTTGGAAAAGAGTGATGAGATAGCGATAAATCGCTAGAACACGTTCCAAGCTTTCTTCAACGTTACGGAATTCTCCTTCTTCTTCTTCGATTTCACTGTGTTGAAGGAACTCTGTCAAAGTTGAGTAAGGTTTACCACCAAGGGTGATCAAACGTTCACTGATTTCGTCAAGATAACCATCAAGGCTGTCCATATATTCATCCATTTTTGGATGCCATACGAGGAAACCACGACCACGCATATACCAGTGAACTTGGTGAAGGGCAATGTGAGCCACATACAAGTCCGCTACTGCTTGGTTCAATACTTCCTTTGTTTTTGCCAATGCTACTGGCGCTGTTTTAGATAATGTTGTAACGTCTTTTAATGCATCTTTTTTCAATTCTACCATTTTTCTCACCTCATAATATTATTTTTGCAACCATATTTATTGATTACTATCTCAGTATACTACACCTAGTAGACAAAAGCAAGAAAATTAACCCATATTAAAAAAGTTGCAATAGACTGATAATTTAAGAAAAATATACGGCCGCTATAAAAAAGACAGTCTTAGAAGACTGTCTGGAATAACTTAGATTATTTTACAAAGTCAAGCAATGCCAAGAAGCTTTCAGCTTCGAGTGACGCACCACCAACAAGGGCACCGTCAACGTCTGGGCAAGCCATGTATGAAGCAACGTTTTCAGGTTTAACTGAACCACCGTATTGAACACGAACTTTGTCCGCAACTTCTTGACCGAAGTCAGCCGCTACAACGTCACGAACAACTTTACACATTTTTTGTGCGTCGTCTTGTGAAGCTGATTTACCAGTACCGATAGCCCAGATTGGCTCGTAAGCGATAACTGATGCAGCAACTTGTTCAGCTGTCAATCCAGCCAATGCAGCAGATACTTGAGCACCTACGAATTCAGCAGCTTTACCAGCTTCGTAAGTTTCAAGTGACTCACCACAACAGATGATTGGAAGCATACCGTTCGCAAAGATTGCTTTTGCTTTTTTGTTGATATCTTCGTCAGTTTCATGGAAGTAGTCACGACGTTCTGAGTGACCGATAACAACATAGTCTGTACCGATTTCTTTCAAAACTTGTGGGCTAGTTTCACCAGTGAAAGCACCTGCATTTTCAAAGTAGCAGTTTTGAGCAGCAACTTTAAGGTTTGAACCTTTAGCAGCAGCAAGAACAGCTGTCAAATCAACTGCAGGAGCTGCGATACCTGCTTCAACAAGGTCTGATGAAGGAAGTTTTGATGCAACGGCTTCAACGAATGCTTTTGCTTCTTCTGGATTTTTGTTCATTTTCCAGTTACCAGCGATAAATGGTTTACGTGACATTTCACATACCTCTTTTTTCATTTTATTCACTATTATTCTATCATATTTATAAGGAGCTTGCAAACCTTACTCTAATTTTCAAGATTTTTCAAGCGACTAATCTTGCCATAAATTCATGGCATCGAGGAAATCAGCCGAAGCCTGAACTTGTTTGGGATTGTTGGCTTCTCGCTCTGCTCGTTTGGCCTCTACCTGAGCCACAGACTGAATGCCTTCATGGCGCCAGTTTCGTAGGATTGCCTGAATATATTTCCAGTTTGGTTTACCATTGAGGACGGCCTCTCGGAGAGCTTCCTTGATCAAATCCGCCTTAACCCCGTCTTCTTTGACGGTCTTAGAAAGATCTTCAATTTCAAATGGTGTTAATAAGCGTCCCAATTCCTGCTGAAAGGTTTCCACCAAATCCTTCAATTGATTTTGCGGGTTTGGGACAATTGCAGCTGGAGTCTGACTGTCCAACAAGTTATCCAAGCGTTCAAAGGCTAAACTAGCATCAAAAATAAGCTCAATCTCCCCATTTAGTTCAATGGTTCGATATTGTAGCAAACCATTTTCAGTCAAATTCGAAATGGATTGGTTGACATCTGCCACCTCTTTCCCAATGATTTCAGCAATCTGACTAGGTGAAACATCGCCTAGGGCTGTGGTATTTTGTAAATAGAAAAATTGCCAGACCAGAAAATCTTCGCTGGAAGGAAAGAGTTCCTTAAAATGCAAGAGCAGGGCACTTGGTAAAACCAAGTTCCCTGATTTAAAAGCGTCAAAATATGTCATAATCCCTCTTATAAATATCCAAATTCAGCCGCATCATCCTCTACCTTTCTCCAGTCAAAGGGGGTTTCCTGATAAACAGCATAGTTAACCCAATTGCTGAAAAAGAGGGCAGCTGATGAAGACCAACAGAGACAGGGCGTCTCATTTACATCATCATTTTTAAAGTAGTTCTCTGGGATATGAGGGTCGAGTCCCGCCTCATAATCACGAAAATACTCTCTTGCCAAAGTGTCACGATCGTACTCCAAATGACCAAAACTATAAATTTCACGCAAATCTCGACTAGCCAGGATAGAAACCCCAACCTCAGGACCTTCTGACAGGATCTCCAGATTGGTCTTATTTAAGATTTCTTCTTTTAAAATCTCAGTATGACGAGAATGAGGAGCTACATAGCGATCATCAAAACCTCTAAAAAGAAGGTGCCCTTCTTTTAAGGTGTCCTGTGGATAAATTCCTGATAGTTTCCGATCCATCTGGTGCTTCTCAACGCCATAGCGAACATAAAGACCTGCTTGCGCTCCCCAACAGATATGGAGGGTTGAAAAAACATGCGTCTTGGACCATTCGATGACCTGCTTGAATTCTTCCCAGTAATCTACCTCCTCAAAAGGCAAATGCTCCACTGGTGCTCCTGTGATAATCATTCCATCAAAAAAGTCATCCTTGACCTCTGGAAAGGTCTTATAGAAGGTTTCCATATGTTCGGCACGAGTTGTCTTGGAACGATGTGTTTCCATATATAAGAAATCAATATCTAATTGCAAAGGGGTATTAGCCAAATGCCGTAAGAGTTGCGTTTCTGTTACCATTTTTTGAGGCATGAGATTTAAAATCAAAATCTTCAAGGGGCGAATATCCTGATGAGCGGCCCGTTGGTCGTCCATAACAAAGATATTTTCTGTCCTTAAAATCTCCACAGCTGGTAATTTTTTATCAATTCGAATCGGCATAATACCCTCCTAACAGTTCTCTATTTCGGGAATGATGTTGTCTGTTTGAAAGTAAAAACCTCCAAATACTTCTTCCCTTTATTATACTGTATGAAGATATAGTTTTCAATTATAGTTTTTCTCTAACTAGCTATAGTTAATTTATATAGCAAAAGAAGAGAAAACAGCCCCAAGGACTGTTTTTCATTAATAATGCATAAGTACCTTGTAATCGTAATCTCCTATTTTTTCACGGCCTTTAAGCTCATCCAGCTCAATCAAGAAAGCACAACCTGCTACAACTCCGCCAAGTCTTTCAATCATCTCAATCGTTGCCTTGACAGTTCCACCTGTTGCCAAGAGATCATCTACGATGAGAACGCGTTGACCTGGCTTAATCGCATCCGCGTGCATGGTCAAGGTATCAATACCGTACTCTTTCTCATAGTCAGCAGAAATGACTTCACGTGGCAATTTCCCTGGTTTACGAACAGGTGCAAAGCCAATTCCCAACTCAAAAGCAACTGGACAGCCAACAATAAATCCACGAGCCTCTGGACCCACGATCATGTCGATCTTCTTGTCTGTTGCATACTGAACAATTTCACGAACAGCGTAGCTATAAGCATTTCCATCTGCCATCAAAGGGCTGATATCACGGAAGGTGATGCCTTCCTTAGGGTAATTTTCAATCGTTGCGATATAATCTTTTAAATTCATCTTTTTCTTTCTTTCAAAGTTTTTACTCTCTATTATACCATATTTTCTGTGAAAGAAGAAGAGGAAAAGCACTATTCTCTTGCTCCATCAGGCTATTAATGGACTTATCATTAAAAAAACGAGCACTTTCGTACTCGTTTTTTAAAATCTGTTAATTAAAGTGAGTTCACGTCAACCTTGATACCAACACCTTGAGTAGTTGTGATTGTCAAGTTTGTTACGTAAGTTCCTTTAGCTGTAGCTGGTTTTGCTTTTTGGATTGTTTCGTTGAAAGCTTTAAAGTTTTCAACCAATTTTTCAGCTTCAAATGATACTTTACCGATAATTGCTTGAACGTTACCTGCACGGTCAGCACGGTAAGTGATTTTACCACCTTTAGACTCTTCAACTGCTTTAGCAACATCCATTGTTACAGTACCAGTTTTAGGGTTTGGCATCAAGTTACGTGGTCCAAGGACACGTCCAAGACGTCCAACAAGAGCCATCATGTCAGGTGTAGCGATAACTACGTCGAAGTCCAACCAACCGTCGTTGATTTTCGCAACAAGGTCATCTTCACCAACAAAGTCTGCACCAGCAGCTTTTGCTTCTTCAGCTTTTGCACCACGTGCGAAAACAAGAACGCGCGAAGTTTTACCAGTACCGTTTGGCAATACCATTGCGCCACGGATTTGTTGGTCAGCTTTTTTAACGTCGATATTCAAGTTGTAAGCAACTTCTACAGTTGCGTCAAATTTTGCAAAGTTAGTTTCTTTTGCAAGTGCTACAGCTTCTTCTACACTGTATGCTTTTGTGCTGTCGATTTTCTCAAGAGCAGCACGAAGTTGTTTGCTTTTTTTAGCCATTTTCTATTCTCCTTGTAAGTGGTTCAATCGATTTTCATCTCCCACGTCACTCCTCGAAATGATGAAGTCTTGCGGGTTATCAGTCTATTATTTTTCTTTTCCTACTTCGTTAAGTTCCTTTGCTGTACCTAAGTACAAGCCTCAGTCACTTGCCTAGTATGAAAAGTAACTAATAGACTGCTGTGAGATTTTCTACTGTATTATTGATTAGTCAACAACAGTGAATCCCATAGAACGAGCAGTACCTTCGATCATACGCATTGCAGACTCAATGTTTGCTGCGTTCAAATCTGGCATCTTAGTTTCTGCAATTTCTTGTACTTGTGCACGAGTAACTGTAGCAACTTTAGTTTTGTTAGGTGTACCTGATCCTTTTTCAACACCCGCAGCTTTTTTCAAAAGAACAGCAGCTGGTGGTGTTTTTGTAACGAAAGTAAATGATTTGTCTTCGTATACTGAGATAACAACTGGAATGATCATACCAGCTTGGTCAGCTGTACGAGCGTTGAACTCTTTTGTGAATCCCATGATGTTGATACCAGCTTGACCAAGAGCAGGTCCAACCGGTGGAGCTGGTGTAGCTTTACCAGCAGGGATTTGCAATTTTACAAGTTTTTCGACTTTTTTAGCCATTTTTAAATCCTCCTTTGTGGTTTTGGCGGTAATGTAAGATTTTTACCTCCCACAAGTATGCTTTACACACACCCATCTATTATACACTATTTATCTAAAAATGCAAGAGAAAAATTTCTTTTTTAATCGACATAATCTCCGCCTTCAAAGCCATAGTATTCTTCCAAACTAAGACCACTTGCAGCAATTTCTTTGGCTTCTTTACCAACGTAGCGAAGATGCCATTCTTCTGCCATGTAGCCAGTCTCTTTTTCCTTGCCTTTGAGATATCGAACAACAAAACCATAGTCAGCTGCGTGGTCCAAGAGCCACTGAGCTGCTTTTTCTTCTGTTACCAATTCTCCATTAGTCCCAATCAAATCAAAAGCAAGACCTGTTTGGTGTTCACTGTATCCAGGACGAGCTGAGTAGCGATCTGCCGCTTCCTTCCCGTCTTGATTCACATAGTCTTGATAAAGTTTGGTTTGAGTTTCATAACTTCTAAAACCACTGTAGTGATCGCTAATTGGGTAGCCAGCCGCTTGCATGGCTGCAATGAGTTTCAGCAACTCTGCTTTAGCTGTTGGATTTTCTCCTGGATTATAGTCTTTTGACAAAGGATAGTGCTTATTAGCTACGACGATTTCATCGTATTTCCCTTGTATACTATAGTGGTCTCCCTTATTGACAACTTCTGCCTTCTTCTGACTAGAAGCTTGAGATTTGCTTCCTACAGTTCCTTCAGATTGGCTAGTTTGTTCCGTTTTTTGAGTATTTTCTTCATTTTTAGGTTGTTCTTGAGAACATGCTGCTAGGGTTACTGCTAGCAAACCGGATAAAACGATATATCTTTTTTTCATTTTTTTCTTCCTCTCTTAGGCCAAGTGCTTCTCTAATTCATCGGATAAGACTTTAATCATTTGTTCCAACTCACGGGATTGCACTTGGCAATCTTCTGCCGCCATTTCTTCCCAGGGCACCCACCAGACTGGACCACGGCCATTCAATCCATGACCCCTCATATCACCTGATCGTCTTGGAAAGAGGTGCCAGTGAGCGTGGGCATCTCCATTTCCTAGGAGTTCAATATTCATCTTTTCAGCTTTAAACGTTTTGGCGACAGCTTCTTGGATCAAACTCATTTCCTCTAGAAAACGAAGTTTTACAGAAGTCTCCATATGGTGGAGTTCTGTGACATGCTCTTTTGCTAAAAACAAGGTATAGCCCTTAAAGTATTGGTGGTCTCCAATAACAACATAGCCTGTCTCTAGTTCTTTTACAAAGTAGGGATTTTCCCCTGCCTTGATCCATTCAATTCTTTGACAAATCAAGCACATATTAGTCTACCAATGCACTCTTGAGATAGGCGTCTACCATACGTTCAGTCGCCATGACCGAATCAATGTGTGTTCGTTCGTAAGAGTGACTGGATTCAATACCAGCTCCAAGGAGTGCATGTTTGACCTCGGCTCCTGCTGACATAGCTGCCGAAGCATCCGAACCGTAAAATGGATAAATGTCGAGCTTAAATGGAATATCTTGCTCCTTTGCCAAAGTCACTAAATGTTGACGGAAGTCGTAGTGATAAGGACCTGAAGCGTCCTTGACACAGATAGACACTGTATATTCGTCTGTCTGTTGGTCATCTCCCATTGCACCCATATCGACAGCCAGATATTCTACTACCTGAGCTGGAATATTGGAGTTGGCGCCGTGGCCCACCTCTTCAAAGACTGAAAAAGCAAAATGAGTTGTTACTGGTAATGCTATCCCCTCTTCCTTATAAACACGAAGAAGATTGAGCAAAATCGCTGCGCTGACTTTGTCATCCAAGTGACGGGACTTGATAAAACCAGTCTCTGTCACGACAGTTCTCGGGTCAAAACTGATAAAGTCGCCAACCTCGATGCCCAAGGCGCGCGTTTCCTTTTCATTGGTTACTTTTTCGTCCAAACGCACTTCCATATTGTCCTGCGTACGTTCTGCAGTTCCCGCATCTTTGTAGACATGGCAAGAAGTTTGATGGATGAGAATAGTCCCAGATACCTTTTGACCTGTGCTAGCCACATGAACCGTACAGTTCTCACCTTCAATCATGTTCCAAGGGAATCCACCAATACGATCCAATTTGAGACGACCATCCGGTTTGACTGCACGAACAATAGCACCCAGCGTATCCACATGGGCAGTCACATAGCGGTGTTGCTCATCATTTTGACCTTTAATGGTCACATTGACACCGCCCTTGGCTGTGCGAACAGGCTGGTAACCAAACTCTTCTAAAGTATGGACCAAGTAGTCTGAAATCTCACGAGTGAAACCCGTTGGTGATGCAATAGCGGTTAGTTCTTTGATATAGTTTATAGTCTGATTCATTTCTTCACCTCTTTCCTACCATTATAACATTTTTCTAGTCAGACTCCTTCTCAAAAGGAGAAAAACTATGTTTAGTTGCTTTCACTATAGATCCATGTTATAATACAAATGCTTTGATTATGAAAGGAAATTCTATGGAAACTCTTGTTAAAACTTCACTTGCCCTAGTGGCTTCACTTGTCCTCCTGCTCGGATGCTCCAAACAAGCATCTACACCTGCTAGCAGCAGTACCAAAGAAGACAAAACAACTCAGTCAAGCGAGACCAAACAAAGCAGTCAACAATCATCTGAAAAGAAAGATGAGACAGAAACCCACACATTTGTTCACAATAGCAAACCTGGAATTCATTCTACCTTGACTTATACTGTGAAGGGAGATGACGTTGTAAAACAAACTGTTCATAATGTACTTGACCCTGAAAAACTTAATAATACCGCGGAAGGTATTAAGGAAATTGTTGACGATACTTATAAAGGTTATGAAGGGGTCAAAGGGGTTACACAAAAAGTTGAAATTCAAGACGAAAAAGTTATCCAAAACATCGAGGTTGACATGACTGTCGCGAGTCTTGACGAATTGAAAAAAGCAATGCCGAACGAATATTCTGGTATTGGAAACCGTGTAAGCTTTGCTGCCTCGAAAAAAATGCTTAAAGACACTGGTTATACCGAACAAACCAACTAATGAGTCGTGCTCATACAAAAAATTCTTGGTCGATGACCAAGAATTTTTTTATTCCATCTCAAAAACGTCACTCTCTTGTTTGTTTGGTAGAACCAGTGAAAGCAAGATTCCGATAATTGCTGGCACCAACCATGGTAGAGAGGCAGCTGCAAACGGAAGAGCATTAACGAGATTTGCTAGAAACTCAATCTTAAAAGAACTTCCAAGGACGCTTGCAAGAGCAATCGCTGTAACAAGCCCAATAGTTAACTGCATACCTGGTTTTGATAGAGCGACAAACTTATTAACAATCACAATCATCACAATGGCGATGGTGATTGGGTACAAGATTACCAGTACTGGAACTGAGTACTTAATGATTGCATCCAAACCGAGGTTTGCAATGGCAAATCCAATCAAGGTAAAGGCAGTTGCATAGATCTTGTAGCTGATTTGTGGGAAGCGTTCATTAAAGAACTCAGCTGTAGATACAATCAAGCCAACTGTCGTTGTGAAGCAGGTTACAGTTACCATAACAGCAAGGAAGAGTTGAGCTGTTGAACCAAAGATTTCCTGAGTAGCTTGCGACAAGATATAAACACCTGGTGTTCCACCCTTCATTGCTTCTGCGGGTACCGGGAAGTGATTTCCAAGGAATCCTAAACCAATGTAAAGAGCGCTAAAGGCAAGAGCTACCACAATACCAACAACCCAAATGGTTGAAATGTATTCTTTCTTACTGGAAAATCCAAGTTGTTTCAAGGTTTGAACTGCAATCACACTGAAGGCAACTGAAGCAAGGGCATCCAAGGTATTATAACCTTCTAGGAATCCTGTACCAAAGGCAGAAGCTTGATAAGCAGCTGAAGCCGCTTGAGGGCTGGTTCCACCGTATTTGAAGGCACCTAGTACAACCAAGATAACGATCAACAAAGCAAAGACTGGCGTCAAGATACGTCCGATTCGATCCAAAATCTTTGATGGATTGAGTGAAATCAAATAAGCCGCTGCAAAGTAAAGCACGGTAAAGATAATCAACCCTAGGCCTTTGTTTGCTTCAGATAAGAGAGGGCTGATACCGACCTCGTAAGCTGTTGTTGCTGTACGTGGGATAGCAAAGAATGGACCAATCGATAGATAGAGGACTGCAAGATAAAGAGTCGCAAACCAAGGTGAGATTTTCTTAGAAATCTCATAAATGTAGCCTTTAGGATTGAGCGTTCCGATGATGAGCGTTAGGACAGCAATCCCGACACCCGAAAATACAAAACCTGCGATGGCAGGAAGAAACTGTTCTCCAGATAGGGCACCTAGAGAAGGCGGAAAAATCAAGTTCCCCGCACCAAAAAAAATTCCAAACAGGAGCAAGCCTGTTAGGGCACCTTTTTTAGCCATAATAATCTCCTTCATATTTCTAAAATACTGACCTAGTATACCATGATTAAGACTCTGAAAAAAGTATCCAAAATTAATCATTGAATGTTTTCAATATTTTTAAAAATAAGAATTATCTAAAAACAAAATCCCTTACTCAGTTGGAGCCGAGCAAGGGAAAACTAGGATTTATCGCCATAGAGGTTTAAAGATTTTCAAAGGCCGTCATTCCACCTTGGACATTGATAACGTCATAACCCTGTTCAGATAGAAATTGACAAGCACGCGATGAACGCATTCCTGATTTACAAATCACGTAGTAAAGCCGGTCTTTGTCTAGTTGTTCATAAGTATCAGCCAATTGACTGAGAGGTAAATTACGAGCACCTTCTAAATGAAGCGTCTTGAACTCTTCTACTTCCCTCACATCCACTAGAGAAAGTTGGTCGTTTTGGTAAAGCTGGTAAAATGCGTCAAAGGTAATTTCTTTCATTCTTTTTCTCCTAAAATAGCTTTAATTCTTTTTTTCAACTCTGGCACTACTTCTGACTCAAACCAAGGATTGTTGGCCATCCAGATTTGATTTCGTGGTGAGGGGTGCACCAGAGGGAAAAATTCTGGTAGATAGTCTTTGTAGTGTTTTACCCGTTCTGTCACCTTGCCACTAACTTTTTCATGTAAATAATAGGCTTGGGCATATTGCCCAATCAAAAGTGTCAATTCAATATTTGGACATTCCTTGAGAAGTTGTGGGTGCCATTTTTCGGCAAAGCCTTTACGGGGTGGAAGGTCGCCTGATTTTCCATGTCCTGGGAAATAAAAGTCCATGGGAATAACTGCAAACAACCCCGAATTGTAAAAGGTATCTTCATCTACACCTAGCCACTCACGCAGACGATCACCGCTCTTATCCTTCCAATAAATCCCAGCTTCTTGTGTTTTAAACCCCGGAGCTTGACCGACAATATTAATGCGAGCAGTTTTTGGCGCTGCAAAGAGAGGTTCGATTCCGCGTTCTGTGTAGCTGGCATTCTGTGGATCCGCCATAATGGCTTGCTTGATTCTTTCGATTTGAGACATCTGTTTTCCCTCCAAAAAGAAGTCCAAGCATAAAATCTCAGACTTCTATAGCTTTATTTGATCAATTCGTAAATAGCTTCTGCATAGATTGCTGCTGCTCGGAAGAGATCATCCAAGGCGATAAATTCGTTGGCTTGGTGCATGGTGTCAATTGAGTCTGGGAACATAGCACCGTAGGCAACCCCACGTTCCAGCAAGCGACCAAAGGTACCACCACCGATGACTTGTTCATGACCTTGAAGTCCAGTTTGTTTTTCATAGACATTCAACAAGGTTTGCACAAGCGGATCTTCCATTGGCACATAGTGAGGGGTGTGACCGTGTTCAGAAAGGCTAACAGAAGCAACTGGCAAGTTTTCAAGGATTGACTTGATTTGTTCTGGACTTGTTCCTTTTGGATAACGGAAGTTGAGGGCAATGGTATTGTCAGCACTTGTTTCATCGAAGCGGAAGACACCCGCATTCATAGAAAGGGCACCCATCTTTTCATCCACATGAGACACCTTGAGATTTTCACCCTCATGGTCATTCAAGAGAATATTACCGGCGATGTCGAGGTAGTCTTTGGCTGGTCCAGCAAAATCAAACTGGCTGAGGAATAGAGCCAGGTAAGTTGCACCATTGACACCTGAAGCAGGCATAGCACCGTGGGCTGATTTACCAATTACAGTCACCTTGTATTGACCAGCTTCTTCTTGAATTTCTCCTCTGAGTTTGTGTTCTGCAACAAAGGCATCAAGTTTAGCTTGCAAGTCAACCAAGTCACCTGAAACAACTGCTGTTGCTGATTCAGGCACCATGTTTTCACGCAAACCACCCGTGAAGCTGTGAAGGCGAGCAGCGCCTGCATTTTCACCTGCAAAGTGAAGGTATTCCGTGATATTTCCTTTTTCACCATTGATGATTGGGAATTCAGCGTCTGGAGAAAAACCAAAGTCTGGTTTCGCAAGTCCTACGTGCTCAAAGTAGTAGTCCATGTCTGCCCAGCCTGATTCTTCGTCTGTTCCAACAATAAAGCGAACTTTCTTAGAAGTTGGAAGGCCCAATTCTTTGATGATTTTCAAGCCATAGTAACAAGCTGTTGTAGGCCCCTTGTCGTCTGAAGCTCCACGCGCATAAAGGCGGCCATCTTTGATAGTTGGTGTGTAAGGATCTGTGTCCCAACCACTACCAGCTGGCACCACGTCCATGTGAGCAAAGATTCCGAGAACTTCTTCTCCATCACCAAACTCAAAATGTCCTGCGTAGTTATCAACATTCTTAGTTGGATAGCCATCGCGATCTGCAATTTCAAGGAATTTTTCCAAGGCTTTTACTGGACCAGGTCCAAATGGATGCTGAGCGTCCGCCTTGCTATCATCACGTTCTGAGTTAATCTCCAAAAGGCTAAACAAGTCAGCCAAGAGGTCTTCTTTGCGTTTTTCTACTTCTGCTGTAAAATCAATTGCTGTCATTTTTTCTTCTTCCTATCTTTTCTCGATAATTTCATCTACTGGCAAGCGGTAGCTTGGTTCCAATTTTTCGTCTGTATAACCTACCGTAATCAAGAGTTCTGGGCGGAAACGGTCTTCAATGTCCAAAACTTCGTTGGCTTTTGATTTGTCAAATCCAAGAATAATGTTAGAACCGATTCCCTGGTCTGTCAGAGCAAGAACTAAGTTCATGGCAACCAAACCTGCATTGAGGGCTAGGTAGTCGCTGACCTGTTGTTCATTGTAACGCGCAAACTCAGCAGGCAAATTCTTCATAAAATATTGAAGTTGCTCTTCTGAGAAATTATTAGCACCACCAACACGGGCAATCTTGCGGGCACGTTTTGCAAGATCCGTATCGGTAAACAAGGCAATGGTTACAGGCGCTGATGATACCTGTTCAAAGTTCGAACCATAAGCCAATTTTGCTAGTTCGGCATTTTTCTCACGAACCACCACAAATTTCCAAGGTTGGCTGTTGTGAGCGCTTGGGGCCAAGGTTGCGATTTCGATAGCTGTGCGAACATCTTTGGGATCCACCGGTTTATCAGTGAAATGCTTGGTCGCATGACGTTTTTTATTTAATTCAAGAAATTTCATAATCGATTTCCTTTTCTAATTCTACTGCTTCCATTCTACCATATTTTGAAAGAGCTTGCAGAGATTTTTCATAGGAAAAGCAAGAGCAAAAAAACTGCTCTGTGCAGTTTGTAATAATTATTCTATATCACTCACTATAAAATTAGCAAATGGAATCATACTGAGATAGCTTCTCCGTTGTCACTTCTTCCAACTTTTTCTTTACCTGACCTTTTATGGCCGTATCCATCTGTGATTTTATTTTCCCAATAGCGACTTTTGTCTCCTCCGCACTTTCTCTCACTTTTTCTTTATAGTTGGTTTGCAAAGAATTTTTTTCCTTTAAGATTACTGTCGCCATTGTATAGATTCTATTCCTCTCCATCATGCGATACATCTGACGTAAAGCAAATTCATATTCTTCATCTGTATAATATTCATTTAACGGCGCGAGCATACGACCTCCTTAAATCTCCGATTGTCTGTTCTAACTCATCTTGCTTTTTACGATAATCTCTATCTAACACCTCTTCATGGTACTGCAATTCATTTTCTCTACGCCTACACGCAAACTGAGAATCCTCCATCAATTGTTGTAAACTCCTATAAAACTGTTCTCCATCTTGGTAACTGTGTTGTCCTTTTTGAAGAAAGACATCCATTTTGCTAGCTTCGTCTTCAATGATTCGGGCAAGGCGGTCTCGACGTTCATAGAGTTCATTGCGTTGATTCGTAAAAGTTGCTTTCTGCTTTAGATACTCATCTTCCAAATCATAATACTCTTTTTCTTTTGCTTTTAACTTTTGGAAGACTAAATCCGACTGTTCCATTTTCTAAATTCTCCTGCCAATTCCTTATCTGTGGCCAGTTTACTCTCAATGACTTGGATAATCTGTTGGTTAAGGGTATCAAACTCTGTGGCTAATTTTTCAACCTTTTGATTCATTTGCTCAAAATCTTGCTTAACTGAACCGACAATCGTATCCTGAGTCACACCCGCAGACGCAAAAGTCGATAGAACTTCATCATAACTCAGGTATCGGAAACTACTAAAGTCAAGCTGATTCCATAGTTCTTGTACTTTTGACACCACCTCCTCTTGAAGGTGCTTGATGTCGTCTGCTCCTGCTCGAGCCGCATTAGCCATTCCTTCCCCTAGTGCCATCCCCTGCAAGCTATCCAAGTATATTTCTTCCTTGCTTGACAAACCATCTGCCGAGAGGTAGCTTTTGATTTTTTGGTAGCGGTACATACCTGCTGTTGCTTCTGCTAGCGCCGTTACTTTGAGATTCGTGACTCGTTTTCCGTCCAAATCAACTAGCTGGCCATTCTCATCAAACTTCCACTGTGACAAGTTATGATACTCTAGCTTGTCACCCCAGTTATCTTTTGCAGGGTAGATGTAGGGATAGATAGCTGTTTGGGTCGTATTTCCCGTAATATTGCCAATAACATCATACTTATGACGGTAATTGCGAAATTGTTCTGGATGTTCTTGCATGTACTTGATTTCTTCTTTCGAAATCAAGTTATGAATATCTGGCCCGTTATACCCAACATTGGCATAACCTCGCTTTAAAGCAACATACATAGCCAGAGACTCTCCAAGCGAATGCCCCGCAGTTGTGATTTTAGCAGAGGGATGTTTTTGCCTGACCTCTTCCTCCACCTCCTTGGCATAATTCAAAGCTGTCACAAACTGAGAATCTACTACTTTCGCAGAATTTAGTCCTGAACGAGACTGTAGTTTATCCCTCCCAAGCCCTAAAGACTGTACATCCGTACCAAGATCCTTTATGTCATCTTTATTCGTCCCTGCATAAGCAATCACTACATGACTATAATCCACATTCCCATTTTTATCCACAGGAGCAACCGCCATCGCCTGCATACCGTTGGAGGTATTGTCTTTTGCACTAAGAACTCGAAAAGTTTGTCCATTTGATTTAAAAATCTTATCGTCTCTCCAAGGTCGTTTTACTTTTCCTGCATCAACATTATAAACTCCATCGACAATATCATTATAATTTTTATCTGTTATTTTCATCACTTGCTCCAATATTTCACTTTAATATTATCTATTGTTTGTTGATTAGTGATTTCATTTTTTTCTTGTAAATTTAATCTTTTATTCCAACTAATTACATAATTGTCAGTTTTATCATTAAATTTAAAGAAAGTAATTTCCATTTCAAGTTCTTTATTTAGAGTTAATAACGCAGTTCTTGAACCTGTTGTAGCATTATTTTCTATATCATTAAATTCTATTTCATTGATTCCCTCATAATGATTAACTAAATACAATACCATCCTATCCTGTTCGATTCTCATTTTTTCTTCCAATGTTTTTTCTTTTTGATGATTTAAACTAAACATCACGATTCCTCCTATAATACAGATTACTAAAGCAATAATACCCCATTTTTTGTGCTTATTCATTGACACACCCCCTTATATTATTCTATAAAGCAACTTGGTCTTAATTACCTTATAGTATAACATAAACAGCTATTTAAACTAACATTGGTATAATCCAGCACCGTCACAAACTGAAAATACTCCATCAATTGTTGTAAACTCCTATAAAACTGTTCTCCATCTTGGTAACTGTGTTGTCCTTTTTGAAGAAAGACATCCATTTTGCTAGCTTCGTCTTCAATGATTCGGGCAAGGCGGTCTCGACGTTCATAGAGTTCATTGCGTTGATTCGTAAAAGTTGCTTTCTGCTTTAGATACTCATCTTCCAAATCATAATACTCTTTTTCTTTTGCTTTTAACTTTTGGAAGACTAAATCCGACTGTTCCATTTTCTAAATTCTCCTGCCAATTCCTTATCTGTGGCCAGTTTACTCTCAATGACTTGGATAATCTGTTGGTTAAGGGTATCAAACTCTGTGGCTAATTTTTCAACCTTTTGATTCATTTGCTCAAAATCTTGCTTAACTGAACCGACAATCGTATCCTGAGTCACACCCGCAGACGCAAAAGTCGATAGAACTTCATCATAACTCAGGTATCGGAAACTACTAAAGTCAAGCTGATTCCATAGTTCTTGTACTTTTGACACCACCTCCTCTTGAAGGTGCTTGATGTCGTCTGCTCCTGCTCGAGCCGCATTAGCCATTCCTTCCCCTAGTGCCATCCCCTGCAAGCTATCCAAGTATATTTCTTCCTTGCTTGACAAACCATCTGCCGAGAGGTAGCTTTTAATTTTTTGGTAGCGGTACATACCTGCTGTTGCTTCTGCTAATGCCGTTACTTTGAGATTTGTGACACGTTTTCCATCCAAATCAACTAGCTGGCCATTCTCATCAAATCGCCACTGGGACAAGTTATGATATTCTAACTTGTCACCCCAGTTATCTTTTGCAGGGTAGATGTAGGGATAGATAGCTGTTTGAGTCGTATTTCCCGTAATATTGCCAATAACATCATACTTATGACGGAAATTGCGAAATTGTTCTGGATGTTCTTGCATATACTTGATTTCTTCTTTCGAAATCAAGTTATGAATATCTGGCCCATTATACCCAACATTGGCATAACCTCGCTTTAAAGCGACATACATAGCCAGAGACTCTCCAAGCGAATGCCCCGCAGTTGTGATTTTAGCAGAGGGATAAGTTTTTTCGATTTCTTCCGCAAAACTCAGAGCCGTTTGAAATTGAGATTTTCTAAATGTCTTTGTTTCCGAATCCGACAACATCCGTCTATCACCAAATCCTATTGATTGGATATCTGTTTGGATGTCAAGTCGATCGTCTTTATTCGTCCCGGCATAAGCAATCACTACATGGCTATCATCCACATTCCCATTTTTATCCACAGGAGCAACCGCCATCGCTTGCATACCATTGGAGGTGTTATCTTCTGCACTAAGAACTCGAAATTCACCTAGTCGTGTATCATTATCACTAAAATTATATGTTTTGTTTTCTTCTATATGGTATTCGCAATCAGTTTTATTTTTATCCACCCAGTATGACTTATCAATTATCCACCTATACTGCTCATCAGTTATTCCCATATCATTCTCCTATGTATTTCACTTTTATAAAGTTAAGTATCTCTTCAGTTTCATCAAGTGGTTGTCCTCTTTTTAATTCTTTAAAATTTTCAATAGGACTTAAACCAATATTATTTAGATTTGAATTTAGTTCTTCAATATGTGATACCGATAGACCCGTTTTAATCTTGTCGTTTATAATAAATATTAAATGATATGTACCTGTTTTTATATCTTTCTTTAATTCTAAAAACTCAATACTATCAATATCATAATTTTTTACTATCCCCTTAACAACATTATCCTGTTGCGTTTTTGTCAAAGTTAATTTATTCTCAAAATTTTTACTATTTGGATGATTCAAACTAAACATTACAATCCCTCCTATAATACAGATTACTAAAGCAATAATACCCCATTTTTTGTGCCTATTCATTGACACACCTCCTTATATTATTCTATAAAGCAACTTGGTCTGAATTACCTTATAGTATAACATAAACAGCTATTTTACTTAACATTGGCATAACCTCGCTTCAAAGCGACATACATAGCCAGAGACTCTCCAAGCGAATGCCCCGCAGTTGTAATTTTAGCAGAGGGATAAGTTTTTTCGATTTCTTCCGCAAAACTCAGAGCCGTTTGAAATTGAGATTTTCTAAATGTCTTTGTTTCCGAATCCGACAACATCTGTCTATCACCAAATCCTATTGATTGGATATCTGTTTGGATGTCAAGCCGATCATCTTTATTCGTCCCAGCATAAGCAATCGCTACATGGCTATAATCCACATTCCCATTTTTATCCACAGGAGCAACCGCCATCGCCTGCATACCGTTGGAGGTGTTGTCTTTTACTTCTACAACTTTAAAATTCCCTAAATCTCTCTTTTTAGGATTAAACGGATATGTTTTATTTACCTCAGGTGTATAATCCTTATCGGTCTTCAATTTATCAACCCAATACGCTTGTTCAGCTAACCAATTATATTGTTCTTCTTTTACTTTCACCTTTTATTATTCTCCCAGGTATTGTACTTTTATATTATCTATAGAAACATTTTCCTTTTCTGCTATCACATGATTTTTTTCAATCGCTCTAAATTTTTCAATCGGACCAAGGACTACAGATTTTTCTTCGTCGTTAAATTCATCTATTTCTCGAATAGTCACTCCTGTATGATACTCGTCATCTAATTCAAACAATAAATGATATGAGCCTGTTTTTTTATCTTTGTTAAATTTATTAAATTTAATTTTGTTAAAATCATAATTTCTTGCTATCCACTTTACTACATTATCCTGTTGCGTTTTTGTCAAAGTTAATTTATTCTCAAAAATTTTACCATTTGGATGATTTAAACTAAACATCACGATTCCTCCTATAATACAGATTACTAAAGTAATGATACCCCATTTTTTACGCTTATTCATTGACATACCTCCTTATATTATCCTGTAAAGCAACTAACCTCAATTACCTTATAGTATAACATAAACAGCTAATTTAACTAACATTGACATAATTCAAAGCTGTCACAAACTGAGAAACTACTACTTTCGCAGAATTTAATCCTGAACGAGACTGTAGTTTATCCCTCCCAAGTCCTAAAGACCGAACATCCGTACCAAGATCCTTTATGTCATCTTTATTCGTCCCTGCATAGGCAATCACTACATGGCTATAATCCACATTCCCATTTTTATCCACAGGAGCAACTGCCATCGCCTGCATACCGTTGGAGGTGTTGTCTATAGGATTAGAGATTACTTTAAACCGATCGTTCCCAACTAAATCATCCTTACTATAAGGTCTACTCACCTTTAGAGCATCCACTTTATAAACATCATCAGCAATATATCTATAATCTTTTTCAGTTATCATTTTAATTTACCATATCTTACATCTATATCCAAGTCTGATTTACTATCAATCTGTTTTCTCTTCTCTAAAACTTCACCTGAATTTCTAGATGTTAGTTGGGACATGCTAATCTCACCACCTAGATTCCATAATGTGAATCTAACATAGTACTTATCATTAACAAGCGCATCACCACTCCATGTTCCTGTTATATTATCTTTAGAGAAAGATTCGAATTCTACCATGCGAACTCCTTCGTAATGATTGACTAAGTATAACGCCATCCTATCCTGTTCAATTCTCATTTTCTCTTCCAATGTCTTTTCTTTTTGGTGATTCAAACTAAACATTACAATTCCTCCTATTATACAGATTACTAAAGCAATAATACCCCATTTTTTACGCTTATTCATTAACACACCTCCTTATATCATTCTATAAAGCAACTAGCCCCAGTTACCTTATAGTATAACATAAACAGCTATTTTAATTAACATTGGCATAACCTCGCTTTAAAGCGACATACATAGCCAGAGACTCTCCAAGCGAATGCCCCGCAGTTGTAATTTTAGCAGAGGGATAAGTTTTTTCGATTTCTTCCGCAAAACTCAGAGCCGTTTGAAATTGAGATTTTCTAAATGTCTTTGTTTTCAAATCCGACAACACCTGTCTATCACCAAATCCTATTGATTGGATATCTGTTTGGATGTCAAGTCGATCATCTTTATTCGTCCCTGCATAAGCAATCACTACATGGCTATAATCCACATTCCCATTTTTATCCACAGGAGCAACCGCCATCGCCTGCATACCATTGGAAGTGTTGTCTACGGGTTTAGAGATTACTTTAAACTTACCCAATTCTACATTATCTGGATTATAATAATACTCTTCACCTTCTTTAGGATGATACATCACATCATTTCGCTTTTTCTCAACCCAATATGATTGCTCTGCTATCCAATTGATTTTTTCTTCCGTAATTCCCATTTATTCCCCTAAATAATTTATCGTGATGTCATTTATACTAATATCTTGTATCGCTAAAGGTTGACTTCTCTGGAAATCTTTAAAATCAGAAACAGGGTTAAGACCCAATGAATCCGTATCATTATTAAGTCTTTTCAAGTCTCTAAAAGGAATCGTCGTTTCCTTATTTAGTCCATTTTTTCTTAATTCAATATTTAATAAATAAGTACCAGTTTTCTTATCCTTGGTAAATTCTATAAATTTGACTGAATCTACATCATATCCTTTAATAATTCTTTTAACAACATTATCCTGTTGCGTTTTTGTCAAAGTTAATTTATTCTCAAAATTTTTACCATTTGGATGATTCAAACTAAACATTATAACTCCCCCTATAATACAGATTACTAAAGCAATAATACCCCATTTTTTACGCTTATTCATTAACACACCTCCTTATAACATTCTATAAAGCAACTTGGTCTTAATTACCTTATAATATAGGACCAATAGCCACTATGGTCTTGTGCATTGAATTCAAGTTTAGCATAGTTCACTTACGATTTCCTTTTCTAATTCTACTGCATCCATTCCACCATGTTTTGAAAGAGCTTACAGAGATTTTTCATAGAAAGAAATTGGAACACGGATGAAGCCCTGGATTTAAACTTATCATTAAAATCAGATTTTTCCTCATCCAGTTCCAACTAATTTTCAGGGGGGTTAAGAAACTAGTCTACCTTATATTCTGACTTTATAGCCTCCAAAAATTCTTTCACATCTTCTACATACCCATGCTTTTCAATTAAACTAGCTAAGAGTTCTAGATTGTGCCCCCGATAGTTGTCATCTCGACGTAGTTCTTCATACATTTCGATGAAAGGAAGATCTTTTTCTTTGGCTAATTCTAACTCTGCTGCATAATCGTAGGAAACTTTTCGAAATAGAATATTTACCAATTCCCCATCTTCCACTTCTATCACAGCATACTGGGCACGGTGATTTTTTAACGCCTCCCAATCAAAATAGGGCATGCCAATCGTACCTGGATTGATGATTTGTTGCCCTTGACTACCGTAACGAAGCAACTGCTTGTGGACATGACCATAGACTGCCACGTCCGTTTCCTCGTCTAGAAGTTGGTCAAATTTATCTGTGTTATTCCCAACAGACAAGTCACCACCATAGTTCTTATTTGGCAAATTATGAGAAAGAGAAAAGTGCAGTCCATCAACTTCTTTCTTTTCTAGCATAGGTAAGTTTCGTAGCCAGACAATCGTTTCAGGATCCATTCGCTCCATTAAAAACTGGGTCATACGCAAGAGCTGGACTTCCTGTGGGTCTTCTAAGCCATATTGCCCATCTAAAGCCTCAAGGACACAATCATCCCAATTGCCTCGAACACTTGCCGTGATAGGAAGTTCCTTTAACAGAGCTACCAAGTCATTTGCACCTGGACCAGGGAGGAAAATGTCTCCCATAAGCCAATATTCACTGGCTCCTTGAGTTTTAGCATCTGCAATCACTGCTTCTAAGGCAGTCACATTTCCATGAATATCTGATAAAATTGCAATTTTATGGTTCACGATGTTTTTCCTTTTTCTATTTCATCTAGCCAATTGTGAAACTCCCAACGAAGAGGATCTTCCTTGCCTATTCTTTGCCTCAAATGTTCTTGATATTGAAGATAGAAAGCGTAATCTCCCCAACTACTCCACGTTTGAGAAGGTCTTGGGATACACAACTGTTTGTTAGCCCTCTCTAACACGATGTTATCTATCGGTACGTGTAAAAAAGGAAAAACGGAGTCTAGGATTACAGCTTCAAGCATATACAGATACTTGAACGTCATATTAATCCACTTTTGAGCATGACCATAAGTGAATCGAATCCCATTTGAGCGATAGCAATCTATCAGAACATCACAAGTCCTATGATGCCAACTATCAAAATCAGTTTGACACAACTTGTCCCGATTCAAGAGATTTAAAATCGCTTCTTTGATACACTTAGAGGCCCGATTTCTCATCTCCAAGCGCTGTTCATCTGGCATGCCATAAAATCGCAAGGTTCGATTAAAATCCAGATAGGCTCTTGTAGTTGCAGCCAAAAATAAATCTTTTGTATTCCCAAAGTAAGCAAATCGTAAAAAAAGGAGTATATCTCTGTCAATCTCAATCCTATTCATTTCTTCTACTTTCTATCTAGATACTTATTCCAATTCTCTTAATGGTTCCGCTACTTGAGCCAACTCCACTTCTTCCTGAGGATTCAACTTTCTCTGCACAGCTTCTGCGACTGCTCTTGGTACCCCAACTTCAACAATCTCATCCACACTGGCTTCCTTGATTTTAGTTAGAGACTTGAAATGCTTCATAAGATTCTGCTTGCGTTTAGGTCCCAGACCGTCAATCCCATCCAGTTGTGATGAAAAGGAATTTTTTGAGCGCAGTTGCCGGTGGAAAGTGATAGCAAAGCGGTGCACCTCATCTTGGATGCGTTGGAGAAGGAAAAATTCCTGAGAATTGCGAGATAACTCCACCACTTCCAGCGGATCCCCAAAGAGCAGTTCATGGGTTTGGTGCTTATCATTCTTTTGCAGACCTGCAATTGGAATGTCCAAACCCAGCTCTTCTTGAATGACCTGCTTGGCAATATTGACTTGACCTTGCCCCCCATCAATGACAATCAAATCTGGCGGGGTTAAACCTTCTCGTTGTACTCGACCATAACGTCTGCGGATAACCTCACGCATACTGGCATAGTCGTCTGGTCCAACAACCGTTTTTATCTTGTACTTACGGTAATCCTTCTTACTCGGTTTGCCGTTGACAAAGACCACCATGGCCGAAACAGGACTGGTTCCCATGATATTAGAGTTATCGAAGGACTCGATGCGAACCGGAGTCGGGATTTGGAGCAAGCGTCCCAGATTTTCAATAGCCCCTTGGGTCTTTTCGACAGATTTTTCTAGCAGATTGAACTTCTGCTCCAGACTAACACGAGCATTTTTTATGGCCAGATTGACCAGTTGTTTTTTCTCTCCACGTTGAGGTTTGAGAATCTTGCTATCCACCAAGGCCTTGACAGCTTCTTCGTCAATATCCTGCGGAATCAAAACCTCATTGGGAACTAGATGAGATTTTTCTTGATAGAACTGTCCCACATAGGTCAAAAAGTCCTCATCTGGATCATTGTAGTAGGGGAAAAGATTGACATCCCGCTCAATGAGCTTGCCTTGACGGACAAAGAAAACCTGCACGCACATCCAGCCCTTATCCACATAGTAACCAAAGACGTCCCGATTTTGCAAATCTTTCGCCATGACCCGTTGCTTGGTCCGAAGCGTTCCAATGGCCTGAATCAGGTCACGGTATTCCGCCGCACGTTCAAACTCCATACTTTGAGCTGCCTTTACCATCTTGCCCTTGAGGTCATCGATGATTTTGTCATCCTGTCCTTTTAGGAAATCAGAAACCTCCTGAGCCATGGAATGGAAATAAGCCTCATCTTTCTTACAGATGGTGTGGGCCATACATTGGCCGATATGGTAGTAAAAACAGACCTTAGAGGGCGGGTTGGTACACTTACGAAAAGGAAAAATCCTATCTAAAAGTCGCTTGATTTCATTGGCTGCCCCCACATCTGGATAGGGACCAAAGTAGAGACCACCGTCCTTTTTGACCTGACGGGTGATAATCAATCGAGGATAGCGCTCATTGGTGATTTTGATGAAGGGATAAGACTTGTCATCCTTGAGCATGATATTGTACTTAGGCTTATTTTCCTTGATGAGGTTGATTTCTAGGAGAAGCGCCTCAATATTAGACTCAGTGACGATAAATTCAAAATCCACAATCTCAGATACCAGAGCTTCCGTCTTGGTATCATGACTGCCACGGAAATAGGACCGCACGCGATTGCGCAGATTTTTAGCCTTTCCTACATAGATAATGGTGCCATTTTTATCCTTGTGAATGTAACAACCAGGGCTGGTCGGCAAGAGCTCCAGTTTTGATTTGATTAAGTTATTCATAGTTCCATTATAGCAAAAAGGCCGTAACAGGACGAACAAAAAGCCCCACCCACCGCTTGATGGAGGAGCTTTGATTTCATTTCGGATTGCACTGACTTCATCTAGTCGCTACTGGTATAGAGTTCTTGAACAGCTGTCACATCCCGAGGCTGAATTCCATAGTAGGAGCCTGCTGGCTGCATGACAGAAATCTCGTTGGTATGATCCAATCCGATGGCATGCCCCAGCTCGTGCTCCGCCGTGTGCACGATCCGTTCATAAGAATATCCATAGTTTGGATTGGATAGATAATAGTGATTCAGGCGAACTGTTACAGATATAAATTGATTGGTTAACAAATTGGTTTGACTCTCGGCTTGACCTGCTACAGCGGTCGAGCCATCATTCATCTCACTTGCCACAATATCTGCCTGACTAGGATCCGCAACCACCTCAAAGGTAAAGGCTCCCGTTTGATTCCAGTTTTTTATGGCTTCTGCATAGGTAGCTTGGAAGGTCTCATCCATTTGAGGCTCAATATAGATGCGAGCTGAGGCCTGAGCCCACTTGCCTTCTGCATGTTGGTGACTGTCTGTTTGAGATAAGACTTCCAGCGTTCCCGTCTCCTGCCACTGATTCCAGCCATCTTGACCAATCTGGCTCATTTTTTCAACCTGATTGACCGCAGAATGAAAATCACCTGTCAGATACCAAACCACTCCAAAAGCAATGAGAAGTAGAATGACCACAGTCCAAACCAGACGCCAGAAGAAACGCCAAATTCCCAACAGAAATCGGAAGAATAATCGAATAATCCAGAACATGACGTCCCACCTTTCATAAAAATAAGAATCTATCTTGAAATCGCATTTTCCTTGATCAAAATAGATTCTCTATTTTACTGAGAAAAGCTGAAAGAAACCTAAAACTAAGATAAGCGCTCTTCCAAGATAAAGTCAATTGGTAGTGTAGCCAAAAAACGCTCCAATTGTTTTTCCCAGTAGTACCACTCGTGCTTGCCTGGACTGTGACTATAGGTCACCTCAAAACCAAGTTTTTTGAGGTTTTTCACTGTGAGATTATTGGCAGAGTAGAGATAGTCTTGCTCCCCACACCAAGCCCATAGTTTGGTCTTTTGATCGGATTTTGCAGCCATACTTTCAAGCGAATGAGGACTAGCTGTCCAGTCTTTAATTTCTCCAAACACTCCTCGCCAGTAGGCAAGTGATCCCAGATCCTGGCTTTCAGGAGAGAATTCCTGAAAACTGAGCGCACCAGAAAAACTAGCCGCATGAGAAAAACGATTTGTCGATAGAGCGAGTTTGAAGGAGCCGTAACCACCCATGGAGAGACCTGCTATGAAGGTCTTTTCTCGCTTGCTGGTCATGTTTGGGGAAGAAGCGTTTCATGACTTGGGGGAGTTCTTCTGCTAGAGTAGTATAGTAGTTAAAACCGTACTGGGTATCTGTGTACCAGCCATTGCTAGTATTGGGCATAATGACAATGAGATTGGTTCCACGCAACAAGCGTTCGACATTGGTACGTTTGAGCCAGCTATTTTGGTTTCCTGACATTCCGTGCAAAAGATAAAGAACAGGAATATCTGTGCAATCTGGTTCAGTTACCCGACTAGCATCTGGATAGAGTACGGTAACGCCCCACTCCATATCCAAAACTTTTGAGTAATACTCAATATTCATAACTGCCATGGTTGTCTCCTTTTACTATTCAATAAGAAAAAGCCGAATTTCGACTTTTTCTGTAGGTATTCTGCTTATTATTTTGCTTCCATCACGACTGGCAAGATTGCTGGGCGACGCTTGGTTTGATCAAAGAGGTACTTGGTCAGATTGTCACGAACCTTGCCTTTGAGATCTGCCCAGTCAAAGTCATCACCTTGAAGATACTCTTCTACCGTTTGGTTAATCAATTCTGAGCTTTCACGGAGAATATCGCGGCTCTTCTTGAGGTAAACAAATCCACGCGTATGAACACGAGCCTTAGCCACAATTTTCTTCTCACGACGGTTGACAGTGATCGCCACGATAAAGATTCCATCCTCTGACAAGACTTTACGGTCACGAAGGACGACATTTCCAACATCTCCGATAGCATTTCCGTCAATCAAGACATCCCCTGCAGAAACTGCTCCAGATGGAACAAAGTCTCCATTTTCATAAGACATGGTCGTTCCCTTTTTAGGGATGAAAATGCGTTCTGGCAACATTCCAACTGCCATGGCAGCCTTGGCATGCGCGTCCAACTCACGATACTCTCCTTGGATAGGGAAGAGGTAGTTTGGTTGCAAAAGATTGATCATCAACTGCAAATCACGCGCATTTCCGTGTCCGGATACTCGCAAGCTTTGGGTAATGAGTTTCACTACACCACCAGCTTGGTAGATCATGTTTTCAACACGCGCCATAACGGCTTCTTTGGCGATAGATGGAGTCGTCACGATATAGACCAAGTCCCCATCTTTGATTTCCACATAGCGGTGGCGACCGATGGACATCTTACGAAGTCCATTGATAGGCTCACCCATACGACCCGTCTCAAGGATAATCAACTCATGGTCTTCAAAACGAGACATTTCTTTGGGTTTGATCAAGAGACTTTCGTTGGCTAAAGACAATTTCTTGAGACGAATCGCTGTTCGGACAATATTTTCAACATCAAAACCAGTCAGAACAACTCGACGGCCTGTATCCGCAGCGGCATCAAAAACTTGCTGGATACGAGAGAGATTGCTGGCAACTGCCGCAACGATGATACGACCGTCCCAGTCCGCAATGGTCTGGGTAATTTCGTCTCCAACTTCGCTCTCACTCGCCACCTGGATATTGCTGTCTGCATTGGCGGAATCACTGAGGAGCGCTAAGACACCCTCGCGACCGATTTCTGCCAAACGGGCAAAATCCGTCGCATAGGATTCGCTAGCTGTCTGGTCAAACTTGAAGTCACCTGTGTAAACAATGCTACCTTCAGTTGTTTTTAGGACTACTCCCAAACTTTCTGGGATAGAGTGGGTCGTACGGAAGAAGGAAACTACAGTTCCTCCAAAGTCGATCTCCGTATTTTCATCAATAACATGGAAGTCATTGAATTTCTTAACCGTATCATTTCCTTTGACAAAGAGTTTTGCCAACTCAATGGTCAACTCAGAACCAAACACAGGCACCTTAGCCTCTGCCAAAAGATAAGGCAGGGCACCAATAGCATCCGCATGCCCGTGGGTCAAGAAGACCCCTGCGATACGGTCACTATTTTCAAAAAGGTAGTCCATGTTTGGAATGACGACATCAACCCCAAGCTGTTCATTTTCAGGGTATTTAAGCCCAGCATCCAAAACAAAAATAGAACCATCGATTTCAGCGATGTACATATTTTTCCCATTTTCTCGTACACCACCTAGTGTTGTTAAACTGATATTACTCATTTTCCCTCCGAAACTTAATTTATCTTGATTATAGGGTAGGTTTACCCTCTTATTCTAAAAGTTCTAAAACTTTCAGCCGAATCTTTTCCTACCATTATACCATTTTTTTGATGATTTTCAAAATGAAGATTTGTTTTCAAAAAAGAGCTGGTTACCCAACTCTTTCCTAACTTCTACTATTTCTCCATTAAAAAGTTATAAATTTCTTGCACGGTACCCAGCGCCATCATTTCTTGGTCTTTAACGGTCTGTTTGAGATTTTGGTAAATCTGACTTTCAGCAATTTCCCTTTTCGGCGCTTCTTTATTGACTGTCATAACACCATCTTTGATCGTCACAAAACCTAGCTCTTCAAAGACTTGAATCATCTTGACTAGTAAGATTTGTTGGATATTGAGATAAGCCGCTAAATCCTTGAGCTTATAACGAATATCAAACTCTGGGAACTGGTAAATAGTCTTGTACAATTTTGCAAACTGTTCTCTAGTTCCATAACCTGTCAGATAGTAGGCCTTGTCGATGTCGTTTTTGAAATAGACGGCAGAGAAATGTTGTTCCTGAAAAATAGCCTTCAGCAAGGTAATATCCTCAGGAATGGTTTTCACAACAACCGCTTCACTATTCGCCAAATTTGGCACCTCTCCATCGAAGTCCAAGACTGGAACCCCTTCTGGCAAGACTGCGTTCTTCCCACGAATGTTAAAGAGTTGAACACCTTCCACACGCGCATCCACCATCATCAACTGGAGGGTAGTTTGGCCATTCCATTGGTTGACAGACAGGCTAACTGCCAATTCTAAGTTTTTTGTTTGAGCAAACTCTGTCGCCCATCTACCTTGTCCGAAGGCCACCACTTCAAAACTCGCCTCACCCTTGGAGATCTTTAGTTTGAGGTGAGCATTTCCCGCCCCCATGGTACGAGCACTTTCAACCTGAAAATCCTTGATATAAAAGACAGGTTTCTTATTGTCCATTCCAAAAGGCGCCAAGCGTTCAAAGCTTTTGACCGTTTCTAAACTAAGAGTCTCCAAGTCTAGCTCTTCATCTAGATTTAACTTGTTCTTACCACTAGCATCTGCACCTTTTTCACGGATATAGTCTTCCAAAACCTGGGATAAATCTGAGAGTTTCTCAACCTCTAGCGTCATCCCTGCTGCACCAGCATGGCCGCCAAAGGCGATAAAGAGGTCTCGATGGGGATCCAGAGCCTCAAAAATATCGACAGCTTCCACGCTACGAGCACTGCCCTTGGCACGACCGTCCTCTATATTAAGAACGATGACTGTCTGCCCTAGTTCTTCCAACAAACGACCAGCAACGATACCCAGAACGCCAGGATTCCAGCCTTCCTTGGCCAAAACCTGGACCTTCTTCTCAGGATCCACCATGGTCTTAGCTTCTTCATAGATTGACTGAACGATTTCCTTGCGCTCTTCGTTTTTCTGATGAATCATGAGGGCAATCTCATGCGCTTCCTCGTCGTCAAAGCCAGTCAACAAATCAATGGCAGGATTGGGATCATCCAAACGGCCTAAGGCATTTAAACGAGGGGCAAGCTGGAAACCAACCGTTTCTTCTGTCACTTCATTAACAGCAATCCCAGCCATATCTAGCATTTCTTGCAGACCGATGCGCTGGGTATGTCCCAACATTTCCAGACCATATTGAACCAAAATACGGTTTTCATCCGTCAAGCTCACCATATCTGCAATGGTACCGATAGCGACCAAATCAAGCAATTCCACTTGCACTTCTTCTAAAAGGGCGCAAGCCAGCTTGAAAGCCACTCCACAACCAGCTAGATATTTGAAAGGATAGTCCGCATCTGGATGCTCAGGGTGAACAATCGCATAGGCATCAGGAAGGGTTTCCGGCATGGAATGGTGGTCGGTCACAATGACATCGACTCCCATCGACTGGGCCAATTCAATGGCTTCGTGACCTGCAACCCCATTATCCACTGTCACAATCAAGGAAATCCCCTCTTGCTCGATAAAGTATTTATAGACACTGGCATTGGGACCATAGCCATCGGTAAAACGATTGGGCAGATAAACTCGGCACTCGGCGCCAAGCTGTTCCAAACTTTCCTTAACAATGGAAGCTGAAGTCATGCCATCCGCATCGTAGTCTCCATAAACGAGAATATTTTCCCCTTCTTCAATGGCCTGACGAATCCGCTCCACTACCTTCTCCATATCATGGAGCAGATAAGGGTCATACAAGTCCTCTAAAGAAGGTTCTAAAAACTTCTTTAGACTTTTCTCATCCCGAATACCTCTTTCAAATAATAACCGTGCCACCTCAGGCCCCAGTCCAGCCTTCTTGGCTATCTTTGTAAAATCCGCATCTTCAACCTGCGGGGCAAACTGCCATTCATAAGTAGGAGTTATCAAAAAAACATCCACTCTTTCTAAGAATTCTATCGTTTCATTATAACATGATTTAGGCATTTTATCTTAAATAATACATAAAACGAGAAACACTTATCCTCGATAGAATGCTTACTAACACAGCATAATCAAGCATCAAGTATTCCTCGTTAATTTCAACACCTTTATAACTACACAAACGATGAAATATTTCGTCTAAACCACCTCTATATTAATGATAGATGATTTTTGTCTATATTTAAGGATTCAGTATTTAATTACCATAAAACACCTCTATAAGAGAAAATCAGAGCTAAAATCAACAAAACATAGAAGGCGATAAAAAGCCATTTTATCTTCACACATAGGGCAATATATTCTCTGATAAAGGCCGATGGAATATAGTAGGCGGCTGTCCGACAACCAAGGCCATCTCCCTTCATCCCAATACGACGGGCATAGGTGCTAGTACGAAAAACATGATAGTCATTAGTCACAAAGAGAAAACGTGGATTTGCTACCAGTTTCTCTCCCATTTCTTTTGAAAAGAGGAGATTTTCATAGGTCGTCGTTGAGGCTTCCTCTAGGAGAATGGCTTCTCTCGGAATGTTCGTCTCTTCCAGTAAATAGTTGCAAATCGCCTGAGCTTCAGAAATCTTCTCGTCCCCACCTTGACCTCCACTGGCGATGATTTTAACGTTGGGATTGGACGACTGATGATAAGCCTCTACAGCCTTGTCAATACGGCTCTTGAGCAAGGGAGTTACTTTTTCTCCATTCAACAAGCCTGCTCCGTGAATAATAATAAAATCATAATGTTTTTTCTTAGGAATAAAAAGATACAGAATAGAATAAAGTAGAAACCCTGCAAAGGCAAAACCAAAAATCAAATACGAATAAATCAAAAAGAAAAAGATAATATTCACTAGATGATTGGTGTAGAACAAACCATTGTTATCGCTCATTCGAATCGCCATGATCACAAAAAAGAACAGAATCACGCACCCTAGCCCCAAAGACAAATAATTTGCCTTGGATTTCCCTTCTTTCTTCAATAACACAAATCCGTTATAAATAAGGAAAAAGCCACTTAGAAAAACTAAAAAAGGGAGCAAGAGAAAAATCACTGCAAAGAAGATCATGTGCACTTCTTCTTGCCCAGCTTCATAAAAAAGATTGGCAATAGACAGGTAAGAAAAGAGCAGAGATAAAAGCAAGAGAGCTGGATTCCAGAGACTGCGATTGTCTCTAAAAAACGAAACGAGAAAAAGTAGGACGAAAAATCCTGTAATAAAGTACATAGTCTCCTCCTTTGATGACTACATTGTACCATAATTATGGTAATAGAAAAAGAGGACTCTAGCCCTCTTACTTTGTCATTTTATCCTGAGCATCTGCCACAACCTGAGCCAGACTCGTCTGACGAAGCTGGTTTTCCATCGCTTCTTGGATATCTAGCAATTTTTGATCTAAGACCGCATGGATATTCGATCCAATTGGACAACTTGAGTTCGGATTTTCATGGAAACTAAAGAGTTTACCAGATTTTCCTAAACATTCGACTGCCTGATAAACATCAAAAAGGTTAATGTCTTGAAGGTCTTTGATAATCTCGGTACCGCCCGTCCCACGCGCAACTGATATCAGTTCAGCTTTTTTGAGTTGAGACAAGGTTTTGCGAATAATGACCGGATTGACCCCAACACTGGCCGCGAGAAAATCACTGGTTACTTTGCTCTCTTGACTCTTGATGGCAATAATGATTAACATATGAGTCGCAATCGTAAATCGACTTGAAATTTGCATCTTCTTCTCCTTTCACATCCTATCTGATACCCATTATACCCTTTTGCGTTGTAATGTCAACTATTACCACTATCCAACCATGCATCCAACTCGGCATCATGCCCTTGTTCTTGAGCAATTTCGTACAAAAGCTCATGGTTATGAGTGTGGTGAATCCCATTTACCAAACTTTCATAGTAGACCTGGAAATAAGGAAGCTTCAAATCCTTAGCCAACTGCAATTCGGCTTCTACATCATAATCCACTCGACGAAAATCAACATCAGCTAAGCCTGTCTCATCAAACTCTAAGATCATATACTGGGCACGCAGGTCCTTACGCAACCGCGCATCTAAAAAGAAAGGTTGACCAATCGATCCTGGATTAAGAATCAACTGTCCGTCACTTCCATAGCGAAGCAACTGTTGGTGGATATGCCCATATACCGCGATAGAGGCATGTGGATCCGTCACCAACCTATCAAAATCTTCTTGTTTTCCCGTATGAATCAACTCTCTACCCCAGTTTTTATCAGGAAGATGATGAGTGATTCCTACCGTCAAATCACCGAACCAACGATGAACTTGCATGGGTTGATTGTGGAGGTCTTCGATTTCTTCAGGACTAATCTCTTCTAAGATATACTGGCATTGGCGTAGGAGATAGCGATGACTAGCTTTTGTTAGATCTAGCTTGCGATGCAGGCCTCGCCAGAGACTATCCTCCCAATTTCCAAGAACTCTTACTGTGATGGGCAAGCTAGCCAAGAGGTCCAAAATCCTTCTACGTCCTGTTCCAGGCATAAGAATATCTCCCAAAAGCCAGTACTCATCTACATTTGCCTTTTTAGCATCAGTCAGTACAGCTTCCAGGGCTGTCGTATTCCCATGTATGTCTGAAAGAACTGCTATTTTCGTCATTCTTTCTCCTCAATTTTTCTTACTTCTTATGCTAGTATTATAACAAAAAAATTCATAAAGCTTATTATTTCTGCCTATCATAGCACCTTGTAAGAGCTTCCAAATCGTGCTATAATAGTAGGTAGAGAGTTCCCCTTCATTTAGGATCATGTGGTCTTCAACATCTCTCTATTTTTGCAGATTGGAGGACTATTGCCATGCGGAAATATCTTAAGTATATCCCATACTGCCTTGTCATTTTCTTCTTTTACTGGCCCCTCTATGAGTTGCTTTTGTTGCTGATATCTGACCCTTATACGCTGAAAGGGCTTTACATTTACAACATCATCCTCTTTTCACCTTTGGCAACCTTCATCGTGTCCCTTCTTTATAGCTACCGTTTCCAATTCTCACTGTGGTGGCTGCTCGGTATTGCTCTTCTCTATTGCTTTACCATCATCACTTTCAATGAATTCATTCTCGTTTATTTCCTAGCTTATGAACTCTTTGCCCTACTTGGTATGGCTTCAGGTTCAGGTATTAAATACATCCTCCAGCAAGGAAAAAATAAAAAACTTTCACAAAATCCTTGAAAATTCTCGCAATCATGCTATAATAATGCATAGAGACAAGTCACTTAGTCCCTTTCTACTAGAGAGTGCGTGGTTGCTGGAAACGCATAGAGAGTCTAAACTGATACTACTCTACTGACTTTTATGAAAACATAAAACGGTGGCCACGTTAAAGCCAATCAGAGGTGTAGGTCTTTTTGACTTGCATAAATGAAGGTGGAACCACGTTACGACGTCCTTTCGAGGATGTCGTTTTTTGTTTGGAGAATAGAGATATTGCCAGGTTAAATGAAACATAGCTAAGAACAGAAGATGGAGGTTGATATGAATAAATCATTGTCTTGGGTGATTCCCTGTACCTTCCTTATAGTCTATGTCTGGCTAATGAAAACTCTCAGTCTATGGGGGACGGAAAACATTGTCGTCTTTTCATTTTTTCTACTCATTCCTCTCTTACCATTCCTTGCCCCCTTTCTTGGTATCTTAATGTTTTTTAAGAAAAAGAAACTCATTATAACAGGATATCTTTTAAGTTTGACAACTGCTATCTATTTGGTCAATGCGATAAAAAGCTATCCGATAAGGATATACATGGAAGGTGAGATGACTGACGAGCAATACTTGTCTTTAATTCTTTCTTTGGTATGCTATCTATTTATTTCTACAGCTTTCTTTATCTTTAGAATGAGAAAGTTAAACCATCATTTGCTTAGATAATCAATTGATATCATTCATTGTAAATAGCTAGTTTCCCGTTCCTTCAAACCTCAGTTATAAAAATATGATAATTTTTTAAAGGAGAAAACCATGATTAAGATTACTTTCCCAGATGGCGCTGTTCGTGAATTCGAATCCAGCGTGACAACTTTTGAAATTGCACAAAGCATCAGCAATTCCCTAGCTAAAAAAGCCTTGGCTGGTAAATTTAACGGCAAACTCATTGACACAACTCGTGCTATCACTGAAGATGGAAGCATCGAAATCGTGACACCTGATCACGAAGACGCTTTGCCAATCTTGCGCCACTCAGCTGCTCACTTGTTTGCCCAAGCAGCTCGCCGTCTTTTCCCAGACATTCATCTAGGGGTTGGCCCAGCCATCGAAGATGGTTTCTACTACGATACGGATAATCAAGCTGGTCAAATCTCTAACGAGGACCTGCCTCGTATCGAAGAAGAAATGAAGAAAATCGTTAAAGAAAACTTCCCATCAATCCGTGAAGAAGTTACCAAAGACGAGGCCCGTGAAATCTTCAAGAACGACCCTTACAAATTGGAATTGATTGAAGAACACTCAGAAGACGAAGGCGGTTTGACTATCTACCGTCAGGGCGAATACGAGGACCTCTGCCGTGGTCCTCACGTCCCATCAACAGGTCGTATCCAAATCTTCCACCTGCTCAACGTAGCTGGTGCCTACTGGCGTGGAAATAGCGACAACGCGATGATGCAACGAATCTACGGTACAGCTTGGTTTGACAAGAAAGACTTGAAGAACTACCTTCAAATGCGTGAAGAAGCCAAGGAACGTGACCACCGTAAACTCGGTAAAGAGCTTGATCTCTTCATGATTTCACAAGAAGTCGGACAAGGTTTACCATTCTGGTTACCAAATGGTGCCACTATCCGTCGTGAATTGGAACGCTACATTGTTGACAAGGAAATCGCTGCAGGCTACCAACATGTTTACACTCCACCAATTGCCTCAGTGGAACTCTATAAAACTTCTGGTCACTGGGATCACTACCGTGAAGATATGTTCCCAACTATGGACATGGGGGACGGTGAAGAGTTTGTCCTCCGCCCAATGAACTGTCCTCACCATATCGAAGTTTATAAACACCATGTACACTCATACCGTGAATTACCAATCCGTATCGCTGAGATTGGCATGATGCACCGATATGAAAAATCTGGCGCCCTTACAGGCCTTCAACGTGTACGTGAAATGTCCCTAAATGATGGTCATACTTTTGTAGCTCCAGAACAAATTGAGGAAGAATTCAAGAAAATTCTTCAATTGATTATCGACGTGTATGAAGACTTTAATTTGACAGATTACCGTTTCCGCTTGTCTTATCGTGACCCAGAAGATAAACACAAATACTTTGACAACGATGAGATGTGGGAAAATGCACAACGCATGTTGAAAGCAGCTATGGATGATATGGAACTGGACTACTTTGAAGCTGAAGGTGAAGCAGCCTTCTACGGACCAAAATTGGATATCCAAGTTAAAACTGCCCTCGGTAAAGAAGAAACCCTTTCTACTATCCAGCTTGACTTCTTGCTTCCAGAACGCTTCGACCTCAAATATGTTGGAGCAGATGGTGAGGAACACCGTCCAGTTATGATCCACCGTGGGGTTATCTCAACTATGGAACGCTTCACAGCTATTTTGATTGAGAACTACAAGGGTGCCTTCCCAACATGGCTTGCACCACACCAAGTAACCCTCATCCCAGTATCTAACGAAAAACATGTGGACTACGCTTGGGAAGTAGCCAAGAAACTCCGTGACCGTGGTGTCCGTGCAGATGTAGATGAACGCAATGAAAAAATGCAGTTCAAGATCCGTGCTTCACAAACAAGCAAGATTCCTTACCAATTGATCGTTGGGGACAAGGAAATGGAAGACGGAACAGTCAACGTTCGTCGCTATGGCCAAAAAGAAACACAAACTGTCTCAGTTGATGACTTTGTTCAAGCTATCCTAGCTGATATCGCCAACAAATCACGCGTTGAGAAATAAAACAATCACAGTCTGAGAAACATTTTTCAGAGCCAGAAAAAGCAACAACTATTTCAGCTGTTGCTTTTTATATTTTATTTAATCTGAGCTAGTAGTGATTGGTCAAACCACCACACAAGATTTGCTTTCATGAGTTAGATAAGGTCAATATCCTCAATCCTTATCTGCTTCCTTTTCTTTTACGAGATCTTTTTGTGAATCCTTTTCAGAGAGTTTTTGATCGATATACTTGTTAATGGTTTCATAAAATTCCTTGGTCGTATCACTGTCTAATTTTGTCGAATTATGGACTTGATTGACTTTTAATTGAACAGATTGAATACCGTAAGAGGCTTGTTTTTGGTAGAGCGTTTCTAATTCTTCGTCTGAAATTGGATCTCCAACAACCGTCAAGACCAATTCATTGTCCCTTGACTTATAGACTTGATTAATGACCGTGTGATTGGCGAATTCTTTTCCTACAAACTGTTTGATCCCTTCTTTTCGCGCTTGATCTATCGTCAGAGTGACTGCTGAATAACTGGCTGGAAGAACCAATAATACAATCAAGGATATCAAGCCAATTTTCATTTTAATGTTTAGCTCTTTAAATGAACTTAAGGGAGATTTTCTCATCAAAATTCTTGTTCCAATAATGTTGGCTAGCATGATAAAGACACAGTTGATCAAGAAAAGATAGAGAGCCCCAAATAAAAATCGTACATTTCCGTTAGCTAAACCATATCCTGCAGTACAGATAGGTGGCATCAGAGCTGTTGCAATGGCTACTCCTGGCACGATATTGTTTGCTTCTTTTTTCCTTGACCCAATTACACCTGCTATCCCACCAGCAATAGCAATGAGAACATCCCAAATGGTTGGAGAGGTTCGTGCAATCAACTCGCTACTTGCATAAGATAAGGGGGAAATCCAGAAATACAAAGTCGAGACAAGCAAACTGACCAATACTTGAGTAAATAAAACCTCTAGAGATTGCTTGATTAAACGCGTATCAAAAATAGCTAAACCAAATCCGAGTCCAACAATCGATGTCATAAGAGGGGAAATCAGCATGGCTCCAATAATGACAGCTGTTGAATTCATATTTAAACCTATAGAGGCAATAAAAATCGCACACATCAAAATCACTGTATCTCTTAATCGAACATGAAGATCATCATATAATTTCTCACGATATTCACGTGTTGAATAGTTTCCGGTCATTGGTTACTCCTTTTATTTCATATAATCTTTTTTCTGCATGGATGATGGTAGAGAGACTTCTGTCCAGTCTTACATATTTTTAATTCTCACCTGTTATTTTTTTGAAAATTATCCTTTAAGCATCCGTCAGTCTATCCTTAACATTATATCAAAAATTTTACAGTCTTTCTCTGGAAAAATATATCAATTGAACAGATAGAGAAAGTTATCGCCAACCTCCATGGTATCATCGACTACTTCAATAACCTTGAGAACTAAACTAAGCATATGATAAGCAAAGGCCAATGGAGAAATGCAAAAATTACAGGAAGGAAGAAAACTGTCAAGATTTGCTTGTTAATGATTTGCTTAATCTGCTTTTGATCTAGACCTACCTGTTTGTTTGTGGTCTTCATATCCTTCAGAGAGTTGTTTATAGTAGATAAAATAATTTACTAGGATACACAGTTAAAGATAGAAAAGCCCAGTTGTCTTATCCTGGGCTCTTATCTACTCTTCTCACTCAAGGACTAAGTTCACTTGAGCAAACTGAATCCGCACTATCGTTCCTTTTCCGACCTCAGACTCGATACGAATCTGGTGACCCAGTTCTTCAGAAATTTTCTTAGATAGGTAAAGTCCAAGTCCAGATGACTGCTGGGTCAGGCGACCATTATATCCTGAAAAGCCACGTTCAAAGACTCGGAGCACATCACTGTTTTTAATCCCGATTCCCGTATCCTTGATACAGAGCTCCTGGCCTTCCATATAAATCTCTAGTCCACCTTTCTTGGTGTATTTGAGGCTGTTTGAGAGGATTTGTTCAATGACGACCAACAGCCACTTCTTATCGGTCACGATGATTTTGTCAAGGTCATGTAGATTGACCGTCAGTCCCTTTTGGATAAAGAAAAGGGCATACTTGCGAACCACTTCCTTCACCAGATCCTCCACTTGAACCTTTTCAAATACCAAGTCATCGTGGAAGCTCTCTAAACGTAGGTACTGCAACACCAGATTGGTATAGGAGTCAATCTTAAAGATTTCCTGTTCCAATTGCTGCTTGACCTCACGATCAGAGACTTCTGCTACCAAGAGACGGCTTGCCGCAATGGGGGTCTTTATCTGATGAACCCACAAGGTGTAGTAGTCAAGCAAATCCGTCAGTTTACTTTGGGCTTCTGACTTCTTTTGATACAATTCAGACTCACGCTCTTCGAGTTTTTCCGCTAGCACACATTCCAAAGGAGACTTTGGGTCTCTTTCAGCATACAGTACTTCCTGCCGGTAAACCTGAGCTTCTGCAAATATATCCCAAGCCAAAAATAAGAAGGTCAAAAAACTACTGAGCAGAAAGAAGTAAAGAAAATAAGTCCCCAAACTAGCAAATAAAAACTGAAAGAGAAGGACGAGAAAGCTTAATGAAAAAATATAGGTAAAAACGCGACTGCGAGAACGCAGATAGGCTAGAAAAAATGATTTCCAATCAAGCATGTTTCAGTCCGTATCCTATCCCTTTCTTGGTTTCGATAAAGCCTGCTAAGCCTTGCTCCTCCAACTTTTTGCGCAAACGAGCAACATTGACAGACAAGGTATTGTCATCGATGAAAAAGTCGCTATTCCATAGTTCCCGCATCAGGTCATCACGCGCCACGATATTGCCAGCATGTTCAAACAGCACTCGCAAAATTTGAAATTCATTCTTGGTCAAACTCAGAACTTCCCCCTGATAGTGCAGGTCCATAGACTTGGTATTGAGGATCACACCCGCATACTCCAGCAGACTTTCATCTCGGCCAAACTCATAGGAACGGCGCAACAAGCCCTGAACCTTGGCAAGGAGCACCTGCTGGTCAAAAGGCTTGGTCACAAAGTCATCTGCCCCCATATTGATCGCCATGACGATATCCATCGCCTGATCTCTCGAAGACAAAAACATAATGGGCACCTTAGAGATCTTACGAATCTCCTGGCACCAGTGGTAACCATTAAAGAGTGGCAGGCCAATATCCATGAGGACCAAATGAGGCTCCGACTGAACAAAAAGACTCAATACTTCCATAAAATCCTCTATCAAAACGACCTCAAACCCCCACTCAGAGAGTAGTTTACCAACTTGTTGCCGAATAACTTGGTCATCTTCTACTAGTAAAATCTTGTGCATGCGCTCCTCCTTTACTCTTGTTCAAAATATCAAAAACCTTAATAAAAAATCTATGAATTAGTAACTCAACTATTTGGCTATTTATCTTTCAAATCCAGATTCGGAAACGAAAGCTAAATAGAGAATAATCCCATTGATATCATACCTTATTTTTAACTATAGTTCCAGCCTTATCCTATATTTTCCTTTCTGTGCTCATTTAGTTAGCGTTTCTTTAACTGATTTAATAGATCTAGCCTTCTTATTGACAAGCTAGCCATGATTTGTTAGAATATGAATGAACGCATAAGTTTATTCATTCATGAAGCAAAGGAGGTTAAATCATATTGGACAAAAAACAAGCTCTAAAAACAGCGGCTTATGACGTTTTTTCGAAAAAGGGTTACAAGGCGACAGGAATTTCAGAAATTGCTAGGCAAGCTGGTGTTGCAGTTGGTTCTTTTTATAACTATTACGAGAGTAAAGAAGCCATTTTTCTAGACATCTATATAGATGAAAACAACCGTGTTCGCCAAGCAATGATCGAAGAACTGGATTGGGAAATTGACATGATCGACCTCATTGGTCAACTCTTTGCTCAGTCCAAAACTCTCGTTTCTTCCAATAAAATCCTTGCAGAATGGTACAATCCTGCCATCGCAGATGAGTTGCACAGCTACTATTCCTCGGAGGAAGGCAAAGTCGCAAATCCATTTCATCAGTTTCTAGTTAAAACTTTTACAAATCGTATGCAAGCTGAAGGGTATTCGCCAGAAAAAATTCAAGATATTTTACAAGTTTACAACCTATTTTACTACATGGATATGCATATCACAGAAAAAGATTTTCCAGATATTGGCAAAACTGTCGAAATACTTGCAACCAACTTCATTAAAGGAGTTCTAAAATAAAGAATGGATTTCTTTATTTTTTGAAAAGATATGAATGAATTTGTTTTTAGTTCATTCATAAAATTGAGAACAGGAGTCATAAAAAATGAAAAGAGGTAAAAAAATGTTTATTATCATTCTATCAACACTTGGAGTCTTAGGCCTTATAACTTGGGGTGCCATCGCTTATCTTGGACGAAGCCAGACATTATCGATAAAATCCATCGAAAACCCCAGCGGAGATTTGTATTTAATTCATATCGCAAAGCCGAGTCATCAAACCTGGAAAGCGGGGGCTTATGCTAAGTTTACACTCCCTGATACCTCGTCTACTGCTAAAAAATATGAAGCTAAGGGAGAGCAAACCAGTCGATGGCTAACCATTGCCTCCACACCTGATGAAGATGAAATTCTCATTTTGACTCATAATAGTGGTAGCAACTTTAAGAACACCTTGACACATTTACCATCTGGCAGTGAGATTGAGATGAGTTGGCTGGATTCCTCTTTGACTGTTAAAGATACGAATAAGCCACTAGTTTGCTTTGCATCTGATGTCGGCATTTCTGCTCTACGCCCCCTTATCAAAGAATGGGCTGGTAAATGTCCGATTATTCTCAACCATTTTGACAAAGGAGTTACTATTTTTGATCATGAGATGAAAGAACTGGCTCAAAAAACACCGAATTTTACTTATAAAACTAGCGAGGAACTTTCTCAAAGTCAAGAATTTTTAAAACGTGCTATTGATGAATACGGCAATCAAGCCAGCTATCTTATCACAGGACAGCCTGATGATGTAAATGAGATGAAGAATTTTTTTAAGGAAAATGGCATTGATAACAAAAATATCCAAGTAAGTTCCTTTAGAGGTTTGAAATAAAAGCAATCTGTCTTCTGTATATCTGAATTAAACCCCAACTACTAGTTCATTATGGAGAGAGACTAAACACGCCTACTAGCTAATTCTATGTAAATGTGGTAGGATAAACATAGAGAAAGGAGCTTTTATGGCCAATATTTTTGACTACTTGAATGATGTAGCATACGATTCCTTTTATGACCTTCCCGTGAACGAGTTAGATGTTCTTGCCTTGACTGAATTAACCTATCTTCCTTTTGATGATTTAGTCGCCCAAGAACCAAAGCGTCTCATAGATCTAGCACCTCAAATCCCTAGAGAAACGACTATGCTGACCAATAAAAATCGCCTCCAGTTGTTGGATCAACTCTCTCAACATAAACGCTTTAAAAATTGTAAGCTCTCAAACTTTATCAATGATATTGATCCTGAATTACAAAAACAGTTTGCGGCTATGACTTATCGTATCAGTCTCGATACTTATTTGCTTGTTTTTCGTGGGACGGATGATAGTATCATCGGTTGGAAAGAAGATTTCCATATGACCTATATGAAGGAAATTCCAGCTCAAAAACACGCCCTTCAGTATTTACAGGACTTTTTTGTCCAACATCCTAACCAAAAGGTTGTCCTAGCAGGACACTCAAAAGGGGGCAATCTAGCCGTCTATGCTGCCAGTCAACTCGACCCACTTTTACAAAAAAACATCGTCGCTGTCTATACTTTTGATGCGCCTGGACTTCACAAGGAACTAACCGAAACAACTGGCTATCAAAACATGATGGAAAGGACGAAAGTATTTGTCCCACAAGGTTCTATCATCGGGATGATGCTGGAAATTCCTGATAAAAAAATCGTCGTTCGAAGCACTGCCCCAGGTGGTATTGCCCAGCACGACACCTTTAGTTGGCAGGTTGAAAACAAATACTTTGTCCAACTGAATGAGACCAATAGTGATAGCCAACAAGTCGATACTACTTTCAAGGAATGGGTTGAGACGGTTCCTGATACGGAACTGCAACTCTACTTCGATCTCTTTTTTGGAATCATTCTTGATGCTGGTATCTCCTCTATCAACGATCTTTCTTCCTTCAAGGTCATTGAGCACATTCACCATCTCTTTGTCCAAGCTCAATCCCTCACTCCCGAAGAAAGAGAAACCATGGGACGCTTAACCCAACTCTTGATTGACACCCGCTACCAAGCTTGGAAAAATCGTTAGTAGAAAGAAAAGTTGGATATAAACTCAAGTTGTAGAGAAAATCCAGTAAATCCCTCTATAATAAAACGCATAGTATCAAGTTTTCTAACACCTGATATTATGCGTTTTTTATGATTTTAAAGCTGCTTTCCCCATCTTCTTCGTCTTCTATCTCCCCTTTTTCATAACGTATTTTCGTATAGGTTCTTCAACCATCTGAACGATTTCAAATCCTTCTTTTTGATAGAGGTGCTTGGCTCTTTGATTTGTCTCGTAGACATTTAGAGAGACAGTATCTATGTCTCCATTTTCAAAGGCCAAACTAACAAATTTCCTTAAAGCCTGGCTACCTAAGCCTTGCCCCTGTTTCTGGGGGTTGATAAAAAATCTCCCGATATGAAGATTTTTGTCTTCTAGCCTGATTTTCTGGATAAGCCCCACAAACTCTTGTCCATCAAAGATTGAAAAGATTCCTTCCAAATCTTGCAAGACTTGAATTGTCAAGGGAAAAGGAATCATTGTTCCCATCCATTGTTCTTGAAAGGATTTGCCAAGGGAGTTGGACCATTGGCATACGTGCTGAGCATTTTCTGTGCTCACATTTTCTTCAAAACGAATCATCATCTTGACCTCACCATCTTATCTATGTTTCTCCATTATACTACTTCTCCTATTTTTTACGAATAGATAAGTATGATTGATCTTTATTTTTTTCTTGTCGGGAGCATTCTCGCTTCTTTCTTGGGTTTGGTCATTGACCGTTTTCCTGAGCAATCCATTATTCGACCAGCTAGTCACTGCGATTCCTGTCAGACTCGCTTGCGTCCGTTGGATTTGATTCCTATCCTCTCGCAGGTATTTAATCGCTTTCGCTGTCGCTACTGCAAGATTCGTTATCCATTCTGGTATGCCCTCTTTGAACTCGGCTTAGGAATCCTCTTTCTAGCTTGGTCTTGGGGATGGATTTCCTTGGGTCAAATCATCCTCATCACTGCTGGCCTGACCTTAGGAATCTATGACTTTCGCCATCAGGAATATCCCTTGCTGGTCTGGCTGACGTTTCATCTAATCCTCATGGCTTTCTGTGGTTGGAATCTAGTCATGGTCTTCTTCATTATCCTTGGAATCATGGCTCATTTCATAGATATCCGCATGGGTGCAGGGGATTTTCTCTTTCTGGCTTCTTGTGCGCTCGTCTTTAGCGTGACAGAATTACTCATCTTGATCCAGTTCGCTTCTGCGACGGGGATCCTAGCTTTTCTCCTACAAAAGAAAAAGGAAAGACTTCCTTTTGTGCCTTTCATCTTACTTGCTGCTTGTTTTATTATTTTTGGTAAGCTACTGCTTGTTTGATAAAGTCCTCAATCGGCTCTCCTTGGTGGAGAGCTTTTACGATTTTCGAACCGACGATAACGCCATCTGACACCGCATTGAAGCGTTCGACATCGGCTTGACTAGATACACCAAAACCTGTCAAGACTGGGATGTCAGCTACTTGATGCAATTGTGCCAAGTGCTTGTCCAAGTCTGCACGGTAATTTCCTGATTTCCCTGTCACCCCATTGATGGCAACAGCATAGACAAAACCTTCAGACCCTTCAATCAACTCTTTCTGACGCTCAAGTCCTGTCGTCAAGCTAACTAGGGGAATCAAGGCAATGTCTGTATCTGCCAAAAAGGGCTCTACAAAGTTGGCATGTTCATGAGGCAGGTCTGGGATAATCAAGCCCTTGACCGCTGTATCAGCTAGATCTTTGACAAAATTCTCCACACCGTACTGAAAGAGAGGGTTAAAGTAGGTCATGATGACCAGTGGCACCTTTGTTTGAATGGTTTTCAAGGTTTCCACCAAAGCTTGGGTAGAAGTCCCGTGAGCTAGACTGCGCAAACCTGCTTCTTCGATTACAGGTCCATCTGCAACAGGGTCTGAAAAGGGAATACCCACTTCAATGGCTGAAACACCCAAATCTTCTAAAAAGTGGATTGTTTCAGCGAGACCATCCAAACATTTCTCATGGTCTCCAGCCATGATATAGGGAACGAAAATTCCTTTTCCAGCTGCTTTGATAGCATTTAATTTTTCTGTTAGTGTCTTAGGCATGAGCTTCTCCCTTCTTTGCTGCATCTGCTTCCAAGCGGTCTTTGACTTGAACCACATCCTTGTCCCCACGACCTGATAGGCAGACAATCATAGACTTGTCTGGTCCGAGTTCTTTTGCCAATTTCACTGCGAAGGCAATGGCATGGCTAGATTCCAAGGCTGGGATAATCCCTTCCACACGAGACAAGAGTTGGAATCCTTCCAAGGCTTCCTCGTCTGTCACAGGAACATAGCTGGCACGTTTGATATCATGGTAGTGAGAATGCTCTGGACCGATACCAGGATAGTCCAAACCTGCTGAAATAGAGAAGGCTTCAAGAATTTGACCATGAGCATCTTGGAGCACATCCATGAGAGAACCGTGAAGGACACCTGGACAACCCTTGGTCAAGGTCGCTGCGTGGTGCTCCGTGTCCACACCAAGTCCAGCTGCTTCAGCCCCATACATAGCTACAGACTCATCTTCCACAAATGGATGGAAAAGCCCGATAGCATTAGAACCACCACCGACACAGGCTACTAGGGCATCTGGTAGATTTTCACCTGTCAAGTCACGGTACTGTTGTTTAGCTTCTCGACCGATGACACTTTGGAAGTCACGAACAATTTCTGGGAAAGGATGAGGCCCCAAGGCAGAACCAAGGATATAGTGGGTATCATCAATGTTAGCTACCCATGAACGAAGGGCTCCATTGACTGCGTCCTTGAGCACGCGCGAACCATCTGTCACAGCCTCAACCTTGGCTCCCAAAAGCTCCATGCGGAAGACATTAAGGGCTTGACGTTTAACATCTTCCTCACCCATGTAGATGGTGCATTCCATATTAAAGAGGGCTGCAGCTGTTGCAGTTGCCACACCGTGCTGACCAGCACCTGTTTCAGCGATAATTTTCTTTTTGCCCATGCGTTTAGCCAGAAGAACTTGTCCCAAGGCATTGTTAATCTTATGGGCTCCTGTATGGTTGAGGTCTTCACGTTTGAGGTAAATCTTGGCTCCGCCAATATGCTGGGTCAAGTTTTTTGCGTAGTAAAGAGGCGTTTCACGTCCTACATACTGGCGTAAGAGCTGGTTTAGTTCCTCTTGGAAACTTGGGTCTGCTTGACTTTCACGGTAGGCCTTTTCCAACTCCAAAACTGCTGTCATTAATGTTTCTGGGACGAAACGTCCACCGAATTTTCCGTAAAATCCATCTTTATTTGGTTCTTGATATGCCATTCTTTGCCCTCTCTATAAATCTTCTAATCTTTTCCTGATCTTTTTGTCCATCTGTCTCCACTCCGCTTGATACATCAACTGCATAGGGAGTAAAGTGTTGAATTGCTTGTACTACATTGTCTTCATTAAGCCCACCTGCGATAAAGAAGGGCTGAGCTAGTTCTGCCGTATCCAGTTGACCCCAGTCAAAGGTCTGGCCACTCCCTGCCACAGGGGCATCAAAGAGTAGATAATCTGCCTGAGAATTGGGCACATGACCCTCTCCATCCACCTGCACAGCCTGAATGCTGGCACAAGGCAAATTCTCAAACAAATCATCCGCAACCTGACTGTGAACTTGAACCAAGTCTAGGCCAACTTTTTCAATCGCTTCTAGCAGTTCTGCTCGACTTGGTGAAACAAATACGCCAACCTTTTTAACATCTGACGGAATGAGCTTTGCCAGCTCAGCAGCCTCTTCCAAGGTCACCTGTCTCTTACTGGGTGCGAAGACAAAACCGATGTAGTCTGCCCCTGCTGAAACGGCTGTTTCTACCGCTTCTTTGGTCGATAGTCCACAAATCTTAACCTTTGTCAATTTGCAACTCCTTGATTCTCTGGGCTACATCTTCTGCCTGCATGAGAGCTGTCCCAACCAAAATTCCATTAAAGAATGGTGCTACTCGTTTTGCATCCTGCCCTGTGAAAATAGCAGATTCAGAAATGTAATAGCGACCTTCCTTAAAGTGCTGGGCCAAGTCTACACTGGTCTGTAAATCGACTTCAAAGGTGGTCAAGTTGCGGTTATTAACCCCAATAATCTCAGCACCAAGTCTGTGGGCCACTTCTAGTTCAGCTAGATTGTGAGTCTCCACCAAGACTTCCAGACCAAGATCTGTAGCGTAGTCATAGAGTTCCTTGAGGCGTTCTTCTGACAAGGCAGCCACTATGAGCAAGATAACTGTCGCACCTGCATTGCGAGCACGGATGATTTGCTTTTCGTCAATAATAAAGTCCTTGTTGAGAGTCGGAATCTGCACCTGACTAGAAATCTCTCGTAGATAATCCAAATGCCCTTTAAAGAATACCTCATCTGTCAAAACCGAAATCATCACTGCGCCATTCGCTTCATAAGTCTGGGCCTGTTGCACAATATCCACATCTAGATTGATATCTCCCAGACTAGGGCTAGCCTTCTTGACCTCAGCGATTACCTGCAAACGGTCACGGTGATTCTTCAAAAATTCTGCCAAGCGATAGGTCTGGCGCAAGGGCTGGATTTCCTCCAGCTTCATTTGCTCAACTTCACGCGCCTTCTGCTCTAAAATTCGTGATAAAAATTCCTGACTCATTTTTGGTACTCCTGTAACAGTCTGAGTTTTTCAAGGGCCTTTCCACTAGCAATCACTTGACGGGCCAAGGCAACTCCTTCCTTGATGCTATTTACCTTGCCATTAGCATAGAAACCAAGACCAGCATTCAAGACTGTCGTTTCCAAGAATGGACTTGGTTCGTTTTGAAGAACGCTAAGCAAAATTTCTGCATTTTCCTGAGCATTGCCACCACGAATATCTTCGATAGCGTAGCGTTCCATCCCCAAATCCTCTGGAGTAAATCTTGACAAGGTGATTTCTCCATTTTCAAGAAGAGCAATCTTGGTTGTTCCGTTCAAGCCAGCTTCATCCAACCCTTCTGGTCCAGCAACCACGATGGCACGTTTGCGACCCATATTTTTCAAAACCTGAGCTGTACTTTCTAGAAGTTCTGGACGACTAATTCCAAGAAGCTGTGTTTCCAAGGCCATTGGGTGAATCAGTGGGCCAGTCAAGTTCATAATCGTTGGAATTCCCAACTCCAAACGAGCTGGCATGATGTACTTCATTGCTGGGTGCATATTTTTAGCAAAGAGAAAGACGATGCCAGTTTTATCGAAAACCTTACCTAGTTCAGCTGGTTTGAGGTCAAGATTGATACCCAATGCTTGAAGGACATCTGCCGAACCCGATTTAGAAGAAATTGAGCGGTTACCGTGCTTGGCCATATGAACGTCGCCACCAGCCAAGACAAAGGCTGCAGTTGTCGAAATATTAAAGCTGAAGGACTTGTCTCCACCAGTACCACAGTTGTCCATGGCGTCATGAATCTCAGTTGGAATGTGTTGGGCATGCCCTCTCATAACTTGTGCAATGGCTGTGCGCTCTTCCGGTGTTTCCCCCTTCATCTTAAGGGCCAAGAGAAGAGAAGCAATCTGAGCTTCTGTTACGCGCCCAGTTACGATACGCTCAATGACATCCGTCATTTCCACACCTGATAAATTTTCAAATTTTGCTAATTTTTCAATAATCTCTTTCATCCTAGTTTCCTCACTTTACAACCTTTTCGATAAAATTCCGAATAGAAGACAAGCCATCTGGCGTTCCGATACTTTCTGGATGATACTGGAAGCCATAAATCGGCAGGCTTTTGTGTTGAATTCCCATAATAGCTTGGTCATCAGTCGAACGAGCTGTCATTTCAAACTCTTCTGGCATTTCTTCAATCAAAATACTGTGATAACGCATGACTGGACGACCATCCTCAATGCCTTGATACAAAACAGATGGCGCTTCAAAGCTGATATGGCTCTGTTTCCCATGCATGACTTTTGGAGCCAAGCCTAGCTTCCCACCAAAGACTTCTGCGATAGCTTGGTGACCCAAACAAATACCTAGAATTGGCTTCTTACCTGCAAAATCACGAATCATGTCTTCCATCTTTCCGGCATCCACTGGCCAACCAGGACCAGGAGAAAAGACCAGACCATCTGCTTTTTCAGCTTCTTCATACAGCTTAGGATCATCATTTCTCAAGACCTGCACTTCTGCAAAATTCCCAATGTACTGCGCCAAGTTATAGGTAAAAGAATCATAGTTATCAATCAATAAAATCATGGTCTTAGTTCTCCAATTCTAGTCATAGATTTAGCCTTGTTAATGGTTTCTTGATATTCGTTTTGGGCGATGGAGTCGTAGACAATCCCTGCCCCAGCCTGAACATAGGCTGTTTGGTTTTTGAGAATCATAGTTCGGATGGCGATGGCGAAGTCCATATCACCCGTCGCAGACAAGTAGCCGATTGCTCCTGCGTATACGCCTCGTTTTTCCGTCTCCAATTCATAGATGCGTCTCATGGCCCGAATCTTTGGTGCTCCTGAAACTGTTCCAGCTGGAAGTGTAGCTTTCAAGGCATCCATGGCAGTAAGTTCGGGAAGCAAACGCCCTTTCACCACGCTGGTCAAATGCATGACATAACGGAAAAGCTCCACTTCCATATACTTGGTGACTTGGACACTTGCCGTTTCAGAGATGCGACCAATATCATTACGTCCCAAGTCTACCAACATCCGATGTTCTGCTGTTTCCTTCTCATCAGAAAGCAGGTCAGTCGCCAAGGCCTTGTCCTCTTCATCCGTAGCTCCTCTTGGTCGCGTACCTGCAATCGGATTGGTTGTCACGATACCGTTTTTGACAGAAACCAAACTTTCAGGACTGGCACCGATGATTTGATAATCTCCAAAATCATAGAAATAGAGGTAATTAGATGGATTGGTCACTCGAAGATTCCTATAGAAATCAAATGGATTTCCAGTAACTTCTGCTGAGAAACGCTGACTGAGCACACATTGGAACATATCCCCGTTACGAATCAAGTCACGAGCTGTTTCCACCATTTGCTCAAACTTCTGAGGAGCGATATGGGGTTTGAAGTTCAGCGGAGATAGATCCAAGTCTTCAAATTCATTTGGAGCAGGGATGCGTAATTCCTCAAGCACTTGGTTCAAGGCTTTTTCCAAATCTTCTTGACTGCGATCGCTATAAAGAGCATCCTCTATGACATGGATTTTTTCCTTCTTGTGGTCAAAGACCATATAGCTCTCATAGACAAAGAAATGCATGTCTGGCGTCCCAATGGTATCCTCAGGGATTTGACCGATTTCTTCATAGAGCGAAATCATATCGTAACCAACAAAACCAATAGTTCCCCCACCAAAAGGGAGATCTGAATGGTGCTGGCTCTTATGAGTCACTTCATAAAGGAAATCCAAGGGATCCCGATCAATCACTTGACCATTTTGATAAAGGACTCCATTTTCAAACTTAATCTCAAAAACAGGATTATAAGCTAGGATAGAAAAACGAGCGGTTTCCTTGTCTCTCGGAATACTCTCTAAGATCACCTTGTGTTGCCCTTTTAAGCGCATATAAGCCAAGATTGGTGATAAGACATCTCCATGAATGATTCGTTCCATTGTAATTTCCCTTTCAGTTCTACTTCTAGTTCGTGGCGGCTGTATGAAAAATCCCCACGCAAAATAACTTGCGTGAGGACGAAATTCGCGGTGCCACCTCAATTATAGGATTTCTCCTATCTCTCATTCCTGTCTCAGAAAGATTCTGTAACAGGCTGTGCGATAAAGGGCACTCCCTTGAGAATTATGTTTTCTTCTCTCGTTTCAGACGGACCCAACCTTACAGTTTTCTCTGCTTGTTTCCAGCAACCACAAGCTCTCTGTGAGAGAAAGGACTGTAATTTTTCCATCTTTTTAATTAGAAACTTAGATGATAATTTCATCTTTCCTGTGTTTCAGTATATGATTTTTTCATACAGCTGATTCGATAATATGAAAAAGCCCACACACGGAATCTACTTCCATGTGAGGGCGTTGGTAACGCGGTGCCACCTCAATTATAAAGGGACTATCCCCTTTACATCTCTGCTTGTCTAACAACAAGTTGCACTGTAAGGTGTGCGCACCGAATTTTCATTGTTTCAAATTCATTTTTAAAATCAGCCCAATTTCACTACTTCCAACCACCTGTTCACAATCACCACAGGCTCCCTGAAGATCAAAAATAGTTACTTTTCTGATTTGTTGAGAATATTATATGCTATTGTCCGCTTTTTGTCAAGATCTTTTTATGATTTTTTTCCAGATCCGAGGATTTCTTCGGAAATTCTCACCAAAGTCTTAACGATGTAATCAACCTCGTCATCGCTTAATTTTGTATGAAGAGGGAGCGTAATTTCATTTTCAAAGAAGGCATAGGCTCTTGGATAATCTGCCATATCAAAACCAAGATTCTTATAGGCTGTCAAGAGAGGAAGCGGTTTGTAGTGTACATTACTTGCAATTCCTGCTTTGGCCAATTCTTGGATGATAAGGTTACGTTCTTCTAAACTTGCTCCTTCTACATGAGTGATGTAGAGATGGCGTGAAGATTCGACAGTATCAGTCTTGTGTGCCAATGGACGTATGCGAGAACCTGCAAAACCACGATCATAGCGGTCCACGATGTCCTTACGACGTTGTAGCAAAGCTGGGTAACGGTCCAATTGTACCAAACCAATCGAAGCCATGATATCCGTCATGTTGCACTTGTAAGCAGGTGTTACGATATCGTATTCCCATGAACCCAGTTGCATCTTGGCAAGGGCATCCTTTGTTTGACCATGAAGGGAAAGGATTTGGAATTCCTTGTACATCTCTTCGTCATCAATAGCTGGATTGGCCTTCCAAGTCGCACTTCCTCCCTCAGCAGTTGTAAAATTCTTAACGGCATGGAATGAGAAGGAAGTAAAGTCAGCGATAGAACCAGCTGGTTGCCCTTTATAAGTAGATCCCAAAGCATGAGCACTATCAGAAACAATCACGATACGGTTAAAGGCTTTTTGCCACTTGCTAGTAGCTGTAAAGAGATCACGTTTTTTCTCCACGACTTGGAACAAACGGTCATAGTCGCAAACAATCCCTGCAAGCTCAACCGGAATAATCACCTTAGTCTTTTCAGTGATAGCTTGCTCCAGAAGATCATAGTCCATCTCAAATGTATCTGCTTGGATATCCACCATGACAGGGGTTGCTCCTACATGAGTGATAACACTACATGAAGCTGTATAAGTCATGGCTGGAACGATGACTTCGTCACCAGGTCCCACTTCCAAGACACGCAAAATCAATTCAAGAGCAGCTGTCGCAGAGTTGAGGCAGACAGTCTTAGGTGTCTGTGTGTATTGAGACAAGCGACGCTCCAGTTCTTTTGTCTTAGGACCTGTTGTGATCCAACCAGAACGTAGGGTATCCGCTACTTCAGCAATTTCAGCTTCGGTAATATCGGGTGGTGAAAATGGAATATTGTAATTTGGCATTGATTTGCTCCTTTTATCTGTAGTCATTTTCTCATGACTACTTTATTTTAGCACTTCAAACACGGTTTGAAACATGATTTTGATGTCTCCAAGGAAACTAAACTCTCGGAGATAGGCGAGATTATAGCGCATCTTTTCAGGAAGAACATGTTCTACATAGGCTTGGTCAACTGACAGACCTTTCTCCGTCATTTGACTGATGATAGTATCCTCATCCTTGTAGTTGATGCTGGCTGGAGAGGTAATCCCTGCTGGCAAGAGCAAGGTCGCCATCATTTCAGGACTATACTGCTCGGTGTAACGTGGCACCTCAGGTCGTGTCCCAACAAAGGACATCTCGCCTTTAAGGACATTGACCAGCTGAGGTAGTTCGTCCAAACGCACACGGCGAATGAAATTTCCCACTTTGGTAATACGGCTATCGTTAGCAGAAGTCACTAGACTTCCTTTTTTATCCGCATCCGTTACCATGGTACGGAACTTCCAAATCTTGAACGAACGGTTGTACTGGGTCACGCGCTCTTGCTTGTAAATGACAGGTCCCTTGCTATCCAACTTGATCCAAATACTCAAGATAAGAAAGACGGGAGAAGTCAAAAGTAGCAAAAACAGGGCCAAAACCCAATCCAGGCAACGCTTGAAAATCAGCGAACCCTTCCTTTTAGAGACAAGCTGGTAGTAAGACTCAACCTCGCTTGATTGCATTTCCACGGGCAAGTCTTCCCATTTCAGCATGCTGTTTCTCCTTTGTTTTCATTATACTATTTGTCAACATTTTTCATTATACCACAAAATGGAAAAGGCGGTGCAAGAAAGCTGTAATTTGGAGGAATTCCTTCTTATACTCAATGAAAATCAAAGAGCAATCTAGGAAACTAGCCGCAGGCTGTTCAAAGTACTGCTTTGAGGTTGCAGATAAAACTGATATGGTTTGAAGAGATTTTCAAAGAGTATTAGGACATGGCTCCAGCCTGCAAGCTATACATCTTGTGATAGGTTCCTCCCAAGGCCAAGAGTTCCTCATGGGTTCCACTCTCGATGATACGCCCCTTATCCAAGACATAAATGCAGTTGGCGTCTTGGATGGTCGAAAGGCGATGGGCGATAGCAATGGTCGTCCGCCCCTGTCTCATCTTAGCTAGGGAATCTTGAACCAAACTTTCTGTTTCAGAGTCAATATTGGCTGTCGCTTCATCCAAAATCAGGATTTTAGGCTGACTGGCAACCGTTCTAGCAAAGGCAAGAAGCTGGCGCTGGCCAGTAGAAAAGCTCGAACCACGCTCGGAAACGGGGGCATCATAACCCAGCGGAAGATCCTGAATAAAGGAATCTGCATCAACAAAGGCAGCCGCAGCCTGGACCTCTTCATCACTAATGTCTTGATACATGGCAATATTGGACTTGATGGTTCCATGATAGAGGAAGGGATCCTGTAAGACTAGACCGATGTTCTTTCTCAGCTCTTCCTGACTGTAGTTCCTGATATCCACACCATCCAAGAGAACGCGGCCTGACTGAAATTCATAAAAGCGCATGAGGACATTGATAATGGAAGATTTCCCCGAACCTGTATGCCCTACAAAGGCAATGGTTTCGCCCTTGTTAACTGAAAAGGAAATATCATCCAGAATCGGATGTTTGCCATCATATGAGAAACACACATGTTCAAAACGGATATTGCCGTCTTGGACTTTGGCTTGCCCATCTTCTTGAAGAGGTTCATAGGTCGTCTCATCAATCAAGGCAAAGACACGGCCTGCAGACACCATGGAAGTTTGAAGGGTTGAAAAGTTTTGCGTCACCTCAATCAGGGGATCAAAAAGACGGTTGATGTACTGGATAAAGGCATACATGGTTCCAGCCGTTATCCCGATAGAAAGACCACGGTAACCAAAGTAAGCCATCAATACGGCGTAGCCTAGGAGTTTCAGCAAACTCATGGCAGGGCGCAAAAAGAGGGCATCCAAGGCTACAGAACGGTTGGCATAGACCAAGTGCTCTTGGTTAATTTCATCAAATTCTGCCTGCAGGCGCTTCTCTTGATTAAAGGCCTGGATAATCCTGATACCTTCGATGTTTTCTGCCAGCTTACTATTGATATCTGACAAGAGACTTCTGGTTTTCTCGATGATTTTCATTGACTTTTTCCGGTAGAGATTGACCAAAAGGAAAATCAAGGGGAGAAAGAGCAAAACTAAAGCTGTCAAACGAAAATCCAGCACCAACATGGTATAGAGAGTTGTCAGAAAGATAAAAACTGCTGAGATAAAGCTGGATAAAATCCCTGAAAACATATCACTGATGGTCTCGGTATCATTGGTCAAACGAGAAACGATGGAGCCTGCTGGCGTCTTGTCAAAATAAGACATGCCCAGTTTCTCCATATTGGCAAAGGCATCGCGACGAATATCTCTGACAATACTGTAGGACACCCGCGCAAAGAGAAGATTGCCGACATACTGAACCAGAGTTTGCAGGATATAAAGACCATAGTAGGCCAGTAAAACGGTAACAGCGATTTGGTTAAGATTGTTGAGATACTGGTCGATAAAGTGGGAGGCCACAAGGGGAATGACACTTTTAATGACCGTCGTCGCAAGGAGAAAACTGAGTGCCAAAAATGTCAGGAGGCCATAGGGCTTGAGATAAGACATCAAGCGCTTCAATATAGCCCATTGTTCTTGCTTATTCTGCATCTTCTTCTCCTTTCATTTCCAGCTGCTGAGACTGATAGGTTTGGGCATACCAGCCATCTAAAGCTAGCAAGTCATCGTGCGTGCCCCGTTCGATAATTCGGCCATTTTGCAGGACTAAAATCAAATCTGCATGGACAACCGCACTGAAGCGATGGGCTGTGATAATGGTTGTCTTATCCTTCCGCGTCTCCTTGAGCTTGTCAATAATCGCATACTCCGTCTTAGCATCCACGGCTGATAAGGAATCATCTAGAATCAAGATATCCGGGTCTAGAATCATAGCCCGACTCATTGCCAGACGCTGCTTTTGCCCACCAGATAGACTGACCCCTTTTTCACCGATAACTGTATCAAATCCCTGAGGCATGTCTACAATATCTTGGTAAACTTGAGCTAGTTTAGTCGCTTCCTCGACCGCTGAAAGGGGCAAATTAGGATTGCCGAAGCGGATATTGTCTAAGATAGAGGTCGCAAAGAGGAACTGGTCCTGAGGGACATAGCCCATGAGACCACGAAGGTCTGTCAGACGATAATCCCGAATATCGTGACCGTTTAGATAAATAGCTCCCTTATCCAAATCGTATTCACGCAAGAGGAGCTTAATCAAGGACGTTTTCCCAGAGCCTGTCTGTCCGACCAAGCCCAAGGTTTGCCCTCTTTCCAGACTAAAGTGAATATCCGTCAGTGTTTCCTCATTTTCAAAGGCAAAGCTGTCAATATCATATTCCAAACGTCCATTTTCAATACTATCCAGAGGAAACTCAGGGTCTTGTACAGGTGATTCCTGAGACAAAAGATTTTCAATCCGTTGGTAAGAAACCTTCCCTCTCTGAGTGATATTAAAGAGGAAGCCGATGGCCATAAGAGGCCAAACCAGCATATCCAAGTAGCTGATAAAAGTGACCAGATTCCCAACCGTAATCTGCCCCTCCTGAACCATCAAGGAACCGACCAAAAGAGTTAAAACATAGGATGAACCAACAAATAAGAGAACCATTGGGTCAAACAAGCTATCGTATTTCATGGTTTGGAGGTTCTTTTGGAAGGTCAATTCATTGACTGCCTGAAAAGACTCCAGCTCGTCCGCCTGATAACCGAAAGACTTGGTTACTTTGATACCTGATACAGACTCCTGCACCTTGTTATTGAGTTCGGAAAAGGCTGCCTGTGACTCGCCAAAGGCCTTGTGGGTCTTTCTCCCTAGACGACTGGTCGCATAAGCCATGAAAGGCAGGGGCAAAATGGCAACTAGCGTCATCTGCCAGGAAATGCTAAAGAGCATAGTCAGCAAAGTCACCAGAGCCGTGATAGAGGCATCCACCGAAGACATGACGCCACCACCTGCCAGACGAGTTAGGGCATTGATGTCATTGGTTGCATGCGCCATCAGATCCCCCGTTCGATAGGTCTGATAAAAGGCAGGCGACATCTTGGTAAAGTGCTCAAATAAACGAGAGCGCATAATCTGCCCCAGCCGGTAGGAAGTTCCAAGGATATACATACGCCAAACATAGCGTAGATAGTACATCCCAAAGGCCGCCAGCAGCAGATAAAATAGATTAAGAAGGAGGTCCTGCTGGGTTAATTGTCCCGATGTAATAGCGTCAATCACCCGTCCCATGACCATGGGGGGAATGAGATTGAGGACAGAGACCAAGACCAGGGCCACAATCCCGACTAGATAACGGCGATTTTCTAATTTGAAAAACCACCAGAGTTTTTGAATAATGGACATAAACTCCCTTTCTGATTACAAATGGAAACCTGAGGCGGGGACCTCAGGTTTTTCTTATTCATAGGTTACGACTGTAACGGCACCCTTGTCATACTCCGCGATAAAGATATTGGCAACATTGTCATGACCTTGTTTGCTGAGGTTATCAAGCAGCCATTCCTCACTACGGCCTATTGATTCCAAAACTTCTACTTGGACGACACCATCGGTTACGACAGGATACTTGGGATTCTCATCTCCCATTTGGACTACGATGAGTTGACCGTTTTGCTCCTGCATAGCGCGTTTGACTTGTTTCATTTGGAAAATTCCTTGGCTACGGAGTTTAAGAGCTACGTCCGCTGCAGATAACCCAACCGAACGACAGGCTTCTGGATCAATCTTCCCATTCTTGATGAGCAGGGTTGGTTTCCCATCAATCAAACGTTTCACAAAGTGAGCATTGTTGTTGAGCCATTTGAGAGTCAAGACCAGAATGGTCCACATGATCAAGATAACTGCATACTGAAGGATACTGATAGAGCTATTGTAAATCACCCCACCGATGATGCCCCCTAGTACATAGTTCTGGATTTGATCTATCGCTGAGTTAGGCGCTAGGTTTCCCTTTCCGGTCACATTGATCACGAAAACCAGCGAAAAGAGACCCAAGGCTAGTTTGATTAAAATTTCGATATAATTGAGTGTCATTTGTTTACCTCCACCAGTTCAATTGCATCTGTTTTATACAATTCCACTTTCTCTAACAGGTACTTGTCTGGCTCACTTCCGTTCAAGGCACGGTAATAGCGATCTCCTACCTTGATAAGTGCGCCATCAGTGTCCGCAGAGGTATTGACATAGACCTCTGACTTGTCTACGCCCAATTCTTTGGAAACAAGCTCGATGAAATGAAGTGAAGCTTGAAATTTATTATTAGATACTTGATTGTTTTGATAAGTCGTGATGCTAACCAAAAGCAGAGCTAATAAGGTCAAGGCTGAAATCATGACCAACTCACGAAATTTAGTCCCCTTTTTATCATGGTATGCCTTAAAAGCAAAAAAACCTGTCACAGCTAATAGGACAATCCCTAAACCAATCATGATGCCATTTTGCTGACCGATTTGGCTGAGGACATAGTCATAAGAATAAAATTTCATGTATTTTCACTCCCTTTCATAAAATCATTCTTAATTATAAACGAAAGAGGGTGATTTTTCAAACCATACGTTGGGGAAATGCGCCTTTTTTTGGTATAATATAGTCTGTAATCTGAATGAAAAAGGTAAGTTTATGAAACTCATATCATGGAATATTGATTCCCTCAATGCAGCCCTAACGAGCGACTCAGCACGTGCAAAATTGTCCCAAGAAGTCCTACAAACCTTAGTAGCTGAAAATGCTGATATTATCGCTATCCAAGAAACCAAGCTTTCTGCCAAGGGACCTACAAAGAAACACCTAGAAGTACTTGAAGAACTCTTCCCAGGCTACGAAAATACTTGGCGTTCCTCTCAAGAACCTGCCCGCAAAGGCTACGCTGGAACCATGTTCCTTTATAAGAAAGAACTCACACCAACGATTAGCTTCCCAGAAATCGGTGCCCCTTCTACCATGGACTTAGAAGGCCGTATCATCACCTTGGAATTTGATGCATTTTTCGTAACGCAAGTTTACACTCCAAATGCTGGAGACGGTCTCAAACGCTTGGAAGAACGCCAAGTCTGGGATGTCAAATATGCTGAGTATTTGGCGCAACTAGACAAAGAAAAACCAGTCCTTGCGACCGGAGACTACAACGTAGCCCACAAGGAAATCGACCTTGCAAATCCTGCCAGCAACCGCCGTTCACCTGGATTTACAGACGAGGAACGTGCTGGTTTTACCAACCTTTTGGCAACTGGATTTACTGACACCTTCCGTCACATTCACGGCGATGTCTCGGAACGTTACACTTGGTGGGCGCAACGCAGCAAGACTTCTAAAATCAACAATACAGGCTGGAGAATCGACTACTGGCTCACTAGCAACCGTGTGGCTGACAAGGTGACCAAGTCTGACATGATTGACTCAGGTGCGCGTCAAGACCATACGCCGATTGTATTGGAAATTGAACTCTAAGGAGAAAGCTAATGGACTATCAAGCTGTCATTCCTGAATTTGTAGTATCTGACCTCGAAAAGTCACGCCACTTCTACTGCGACTTGCTGGGATTTTCTGTCGAATACGAGCGTCCAGAGGAGAAATTTCTCTTCCTCTCGCTTGAAGACTGCCAACTTATGCTAGAAGAAGGCAGCACAGAAGAATTAGCCCAACTAACCTATCCTTTCGGGCGCGGTGTCAATATTTCCTTTGGCATTGAAGATGTCCCTCAGCTCCACCAAAAACTGCTAGAAGCTGACTATCCTATCCATCGTCCGCTGACCAAAAGAGAATTTCGAGTGGGAGATAGCTTTATTCACCCTCATGAATTTGCGATTTTGGATCCTGATGGTTATTTTTTAAGATTTAGTGAATAGAAGAATAAAAGGCTACAATACTTTCTAGCCTTGTAGCCTTTTATTCGTTCGCTTTTATGATCTATTTGCTAACAAAATATTTGATTTATAAAGCTAATTGGTGTAAAATAAAAACATTGGCAGTAGCCTGTTTAAAATTGAATATCATTTTACTTGTTTATGTCGTGAATTGGCACGACGTTTCTACAAGGTGCCGGAACACCTAACAATGAGTATGTCAGCTGAAGGTATGGTGTTGGCCATGCCTATTTTGGGGACTTACTTAGGGGATTAGGTAGGTCCTTTTTCTATTTCTTGCCAGAATCCCTAAACAAGCAAATGAAGCATCTTTTAGACTTTAGGAGGTCTTATGAAATTATTAGAAGAGCGCATCCTTCAAGATGGGCATATCTTGGGGGACAACATCCTCAAGGTGGATTCCTTTTTAACCCATCAAGTTGACTTTAGCTTGATGCGAGAGATTGGTAAGATATTTGCGGACAAATTCGCTTCTGCTGACATTACCAAGGTCGTGACCATTGAAGCGTCAGGCATTGCCCCAGCCATTTTTACAGCTGAAGCCTTAGATGTCCCCATGATTTTCGCCAAGAAAGCTAAAAACATCACCATGAACGAAGGTATCTTAACTGCCCAAGTCTACTCCTTTACCAAGCAAGTGACCAGCACCGTTTCCATCGCTGGAAAATTCCTTTCACCAGAGGACAAGGTATTGATTATTGACGATTTCCTTGCTAATGGCCAAGCTGCCAAAGGCTTGATCCAAATCATCGAACAAGCTGGAGCAAAAGTTGAAGCGATTGGTATCGTGATTGAAAAATCTTTCCAAGATGGACGTGATTTGCTTGAAAAAGCAGGGTATCCAGTCCTATCACTGGCTCGCTTGGATCGTTTCGAAAATGGTCAGGTCGTATTTAAGGAGGCAGATCTCTAATGCAAAAACAAGAAAAACATTCACAAGCAGCCGTTCTTGGCTTGCAGCACTTACTAGCCATGTACTCAGGTTCTATCCTGGTTCCTATCATGATTGCGACAGCTCTTGGCTATTCAGCTGAGCAGTTGACCTACCTAATCTCCACAGATATCTTCATGTGTGGGGTGGCCACCTTCCTTCAACTCCAACTCAACAAATACTTCGGAATTGGACTACCAGTCGTTCTCGGAGTTGCCTTCCAATCCGTCGCTCCTTTAATTATGATTGGGCAGAGTCACGGTAGCGGTGCTATGTTTGGTGCCCTTATCGTTTCTGGGATTTATGTGGTTCTGATTTCCGGCATTTTCTCAAAAGTTGCCAATCTCTTCCCATCTATCGTAACAGGATCTGTCATTACCACGATTGGTTTAACCTTAATTCCTGTCGCTATCGGAAATATGGGAAATAATGTCCCAGAGCCAACTGGTCAAAGTCTCTTGCTTGCAGCCATCACTGTTCTAATTATCCTCTTGATCAACATCTTTACCAAAGGATTTATCAAGTCTATCTCTATTTTGATTGGTCTGGTTGTTGGTACCGCCATTGCTGCTACCATGGGCTTGGTTGATTTCTCCCCTGTTGCGGCAGCACCGCTTGTCCATGTTCCAACTCCTCTCTACTTTGGGATGCCAACCTTTGAAATCTCATCTATTGTCATGATGTGTATCATCGCAACGGTGTCTATGGTTGAGTCCACTGGTGTTTACCTGGCCTTGTCTGATATTACCAATGATCCGATCGACAGCACGCGCCTTCGCAACGGTTATCGTGCAGAAGGTCTGGCCGTCCTTCTCGGAGGAATTTTTAACACCTTCCCTTATACAGGATTTTCACAAAACGTTGGTTTGGTTAAATTATCAGGTATCAAGACTCGCCTACCAATCTACTACGCAGCTGGTTTCCTAGTTCTCCTTGGACTCCTTCCTAAGTTTGGTGCCCTCGCCCAAATCATTCCGAGCCCTGTTCTTGGTGGTGCCATGCTGGTGATGTTTGGCTTTGTTTCCCTTCAAGGGATGCAAATCCTCGCCCGCGTTGACTTTGCTAACAATGAACACAATTTCCTTATCGCAGCTGTCTCCATCGCTGCAGGTGTCGGACTCAATAACAGTAATCTCTTCGTCAGCATGCCAACAGCCTTCCAAATGTTTTTCTCAAACGGAATCGTCGTAGCCAGCCTACTGGCCATTGTCCTCAATGCCGTCCTAAATAGGAAGAAAAAATAAGAAAAAGAGGTGCGAGCCTCTTTTTTGTATATAGCTAATGAACAATCATTGTAAAAATAAATCAGCTAAAAATCCTTCTCTTAACATTTCTAAATTAAATACATTCGTAATATGGCTAAATGCTTCTGCCAGTGGTAAATGTGCTGTTTTCCATCCTTGACCATCAGTAACCCAAACAAATTCAACATCGTCATCTGAGGTAATAACAAATTGACTAAGTTCAGTAAACTCTCCAGCCACCGCTTTTAATTTACTTCCTCCTCCGCCATAGTAATTCGTTTCAATCAGCCAAACTTTATGTTTTTCTCGGGAATAAACTGCAACATCAAATCTTCTCTCAGACTTATCAACAGGTACTTTAATCCCCCACTTATCCTTAATAAATTGGGCTGTAGCTTGAGATTTCCATTCCAATTTTTGTTCCTGAGAAATTTTTGCTACATGTCTCTCTAAAATCCCCTCCATGGTTGTTCCACTTCGGTTTTTTCGTGCATTGCTATCTAATCCAGTCTCTACTCCATAAACATAATCAACTAATGAACGATTAGCATGTTGTTGTAAAAAATTTAATAAACCAGATTGCTCAATAAATTTCATGTAATCATCTATTCTACTAGTGTCTATCGTTTTGAAATCCAATTGCTCAAAAGTCATATTATCGTTTTCATCTATTGTTAAAACATCTAAAACTTTATCACGACTTGCAATCAAGCTAGGAATTGCTTTTAACAAATTAGGTTGTTTAGTGAATAAGTGTAATGCTTCTGAATAGATATCGTCTTTACCAATTAAGTAGTTTAATGTATTCAACTCTAGTTCATACTTCTTGGTCTCACGATTAACTTTATTCCAATTCACATAGTACTCTGGCGTTCTGTTGGTAATTGAAAGCGTAGAAAGAAATTTTCCCAAGCGCTCTTCTGACGATAATTTATGATAATTTAATAGATTCATAAGATTCCTTTCTTAAAAATATTCACCTTGATTGTTCAACTCAAGTCTATCCATCTCTATATATTTAGTTAAATAATAATCTTGGTATCTGTGATCATGAATAAAATTCGCACCTACAGAAAAAGATTGTTCAGAAATATGTCTACTAAGTTCATCTATATCACCAAATAAAACCTCAATATATCTACCAAAACAATCTGAACGTCCTCTATATTTAGTATTACCCTCAAGTTTCGGATAATTAAATTCCTCAATAATTGCAATATAACTTATTATATTTATAATTTCTTGCAAGGAAAATTTTCCAACATCATTCAATGAAGCTAATACACTTCTTAACTCTTTAATACCATTATCAATTTCTTCTGATGATAGATATCTGTCATTATATAATGGATTATTAATTCTAATTAGTTGGTTTTCAATTAATAAATAATCTGAAATTGTAGATTCTATTGTTGTTAATGGCCTTTGTGAGATTGATCTCAAGACAATATATACTATATACTATATTCTTTATTAGTTTTACAGGAAATTTTTCAATATGACATTTTTCTATTATTTCCTTACAGATTGTTATAAAGCTTACATCTTCTTCCTTATATCTCACTAAACAATCGTAAGAATTTCTCTTTAATCGTTTTTTAGTCTCCTCGTTTGTTGCCTTATATCCATAAAATACCAACGTTATATCTTGAGGTGTTATAAGGATTCTAGATTTAGCTTCTTCTTCCTCTTTAATTGACTCGGAAAAACCAGAATGTTCTAAACAGTTAATAAGTTCAAGACCAAATTCTTTATAAGTTGCATACTCACCTAACTCTAACACTTCTCTATACTTCCAACCTCTTCTTTGCAATTTTCAAATATTCTTTTTCAGCATCAATGCCTATAAATCTTCTACCTAATCGCTTTGCAACAACACCCGTAGTGCCACTGCCAACAAATGGATCTAAAATATAGTCTCCTTCTTTAGTAGATGCTAAAATAATACGTTCCAGTAAATATTCTGGTTTTTGTGTTGGATGCTTCCCAGCCCATTTCTCAGCTTTTTTCGTCAAGGCTCCTGTCCAAACATCTTTCATTTGTTTACCATCATTCAGCTCTTTCATCAAATCGTAATTATAATAATGGCGAGCTTTTTTATCGTTTTTTCTTGCCCATAAAATAGTTTCAGTAGAATGAGTAAAATAACGACAAGATAAATTGGGTACAGGGTTTGTTTTCTGCCAAGTAATATTATTTAGAATTTTAAAACCTTCTTGCTCTAATGCCATTCCAACAGAGTAAATATTATGCAGACTCCCTGAAATCCATATAGTCCCATTAGGTTTCAAAACTTCTTTTGCTAAACGTATCCATTTACGATTGAATTCGTGCTTTTCCTCAAAGGAAGAAATCTTATCCCAATCTCCTTTATCAACAGAAACAACTTGTCCCCCTGAATTAGATATTCCACCATTACTTAAAAAATATGGTGGGTCAGCAAAGATCATATCCATACTCTCTGGTTTCATTTTTGATAATAATTTAAACGTATCTGCATGAACAAGAATCATTTTGTCTTTATTATAGTATGGTTTTGTCATTAAAACACCCCCATACTTATATTCGTTAATTTTCATAATTTGTAACTATAATTTCAGAAATTTTTCCTCGACTTGAAGACTTAGCTCCATTTGTTCGTATAGCCTCTACATAATGGATATTAAAATCTCGATATAATTCCTCTACTAAATGACTCGATGAATTTGACAACATAACATAAGCACCTGCATCACTTAGTCTCCTAAATGTATCTCTTAATCTAACTTGATCATCATAAGAAAAACCTTCATGAGTGTACGATGTAAAAGCACTTGTATCAGATAATGGAATATACGGAGGATCGAAATAAATAAAATCTCCTTTTTGAACATTTAAGAGTGCATCCTCAAAATCGCCCGTTCTAATTTCTATTAGATTGTTATTTAGATAATCTGAAATAGCAAATATTAGCTCTTCATCAACAATTTTAGGATTCTTATAGCTACCGTATGGTACATTGAATTGATTTTTAGAATTCACTCGATATAAGCCATTAAAATCGACTCTTAGCATATATAGAATTCGAGCAGCTCTTTGGACATCGGACATATTGTTTATTCTATCATCACGATCAGCTGAGCGTAATTGTAAGTAATAATCTTTTGAATTATTTTCCTGATGATACTTCAATAAGTCAATTAACTCCTGAGGATTATCCTTGATTTGTTGATAACAGTTGGTTAACTCAGAATTATAATCATTAATAACAGCCCTTTCAGGAGCTATATCAAAAAATAATGCCCCCCCTCCGATAAAAGGTTCATAATAATCATTATACGTTTCAGGCATAAGTTCTTTTATGATAGGTAATAATTGTCGTTTACCGCCTGTCCATTTAGTGAATGGTTGTAGAATAATTTTTTTCGTTTGTTCAATATTCATACTTAGTATTATACCACAGAAACATAACCATTAGCTTGGTATTTTACTACTCTTATAAATTTAAAATGAGTAGAATATATTTTTCCTACTCATTTATCTTTATATCCTTACCTGTCTGTCTTCTGACCGCTGGCCTGTGACAAACATGGTAAAGGTGGCTTTGCAGACATTTCTGCCTTCTTGATTGGTGATATCCACATCCACGACACAAGTTGTGCGACCTTGATGGACACATTCTCCTTTAATGGTCAGCACATCGTCGAGTTTTCCTGCCTTGAGGTAGTTGATAGAAGACTGAAGCGTCACTCCATCAAGCCCCAGCGAGATGACCACTAGACCACTAATTTGATCACAAAGAGTAAAGAGATAGCCTCCATGGGCATTGCCATAGTAGTTGAGCGACGAATCCACTACTTTCGTCGTCACCACAACATGACCGTCTCTCATTTTATCTATTTCGTAATTTTCAAAGGCAGATATAGCGTCAAAATGAAAATCTTTCATCGTTTCCTCCTGATATTTCAAACGACACTATGATACTACTTTTTATAGGACTGTGCAAGGAGAAAGCTCCTAGTCTGGCAAAATTCCGACCTGTTCTACAAAGCGCATAAAGGCTGCCTGTCCTTGTTCCGTCTGCTTGTAAACTCCTGCGTCCTCCAGAACACGCGCAAAAATAGCACCCACAGAGTCCTTGACGATTTCAAGGGCTTTTTCTTTATCCGCTAGGTCTGGATGTTGGACTTTGAGCTGGTCTGCCCATTCCTGATGATAGTCGACAACTGAAACATCTTCTCCCACGATGTACCTAGCAACTTGCTCCACTTCTGCTTTCAGACGTGGTGGCAGGATAGCCAAGCCCATGACCTCAATCAAGCCGATATTTTCCTTCTTGATATGTTGAACATCCTTGTGGGGATGATAGATACCATCAGGATGCTCTGGCGATGTCTGATTATCCCGCAAGACCAAGTCCAACTCAAACTGTCCATCGCGTTTACGGGCAATCGGTGTAATGGTATGGTGTGGTGTTCCATTACTTTCTGCCAATACTTGCACACTTGGATCTGAATACTGTCGCCATTCCTGCAATATCTTATCAGCCAAGTTGATCAAATCTTCTTTGGAATCCGAAGTCAAACGTAGCACTGACATTGGCCACTTAACAATCCCAGCCTTGACCTGCTCAAAACCAACAAAGCGGAAAGTCTTTTGCAGAGGAGCCATTTCCATAGGAAATACGTGACGGCCTCCCTGATAGTGGTCATGAGTAAGAATAGAGCCTCCCACGATTGGCAGGTCAGCATTTGAACCCGCAAAATAGCCTGGAAACTGCTCTACGATAGCTAGCAGGCGCTCAAAACTCTGACGACTAATGGCCATGGGACGATGCTGGCCATCTAAGAAGATACAGTGCTCATTAAAATAAGCATAGGGCGAATACTGGAAGCCCCACTTCTGACCCGCCATTTCAAAACGGATAATGCGGTGATTGCTACGAGCTGGATGGTTAAGCCGACCATGGTAGCCTTCGTTCTCTAGACAGAGCTGACACTTGGGATAGTTGCTAGCTTGCACCAACTTGGCTGCCACAATCTCCTTTGGATCCTTTTCAGGCTTAGAGAGGTTGATGGTAATCTCAAGTTCTCCGTAATCAGATGGAACACGATAAGCAATATTCTTAGCAATGGCCTTGAGCTTGATGTAGTCATTTTTCTGACTGAGTTGGTAGAAATCCGCAATTGCCTGTTCGGGAGACTGGGCATAGGTTGCCCAGAAGTCACGATTGACCTGACTTGGACAAGGGGTTACCAAGTCCATCAATTCAGCACCGAGGATTTCACGCGCAGTCTGACTGTCCTCAATCATCTCTAATCGAACCGCCTCCTCAACCAGCTGGTCCTTGAGGTCAATCAACTCATCTAGATTAGTCTCAACCTCCAAAACACCTTCGCCCACTCGAGCCAAAACACAATTGGTCAGGTAGATTCGGTCCATTTCCTCAAAGGAACTTTCTGCAATGACTTCCGTGATAAATGCATCTAGAACTCCCTGACTCATTGGTTCTCCTTCTTACTTTCTAAATAGTCTCTGACATCATCTAAATCCTGAAAAACTTGTTCTGTTTTATTTAAGAAAAACTGTGCTGGCATTTTTAAGTCTGGAATACAAATAACTGGTATCCCTGCTCTATACGCTGCTTCAATCCCTGCTTCACTATCCTCTAGTACTAAGCAATTCTCTGGTAAAACATTCAAATCACTATAGGCCTTTAAAAATATATCAGGGTAAGGTTTGCTTCGCTTTACATCTTTTGCAAAAACTAGATGGTCAAATAAGGACAGTATACCATTACTATCCAAAATCATTCTAGCTCTAGATTCAACACTTGAAGTTGCTAAAGCGATTGGAATACCTTCTCTTTGCAAAAAAGCAAGCAAATTTTTAGCACCTTTTTTTAAATTTACACCTTTGGCTAATATTCGAGCTTCCAGTTCATAAACTTTTTCCAAGGTTTGGTCAAAGTTCCAAGGTAAATCATAGGTATCTAAAAATCGTTGAACATTCTCCTCTTCCCTATGTCCACTGTATTCTCTAGAATATGTTTCTTCTGTGAAAGGAATTCCAAAATCTTTAAGCAATTCTTGATAAACTTTTAGAGAAATGATCTCAGTATCAGCTAATAAGCCATCTAAATCAAATATTACAGCGTCCATTTACTTCTCTCCTAGTCTAAAACGCGAGTGCCACCTGCAACTTCAGCGATATAGAAGCTTGGAGCGTATCCAACTACTTCCTCGTAGTGCTTGCCTACAGCTTCCTTAAAGGCCTCAACAGCATCTTTTTGCACCAAGGCAATGGCACAGCCACCAAAACCTGCTCCTGTCATACGAGCACCCAGAACACCTTCTTGATCCCAAGCTGTATGAACGAGGGTATCCAATTCTAGACCAGTTACTTCATAGTCATGTTCTAGAGAAACGTGTGACGCATTCATCAAGCGACCAAATGTTTCCAAATCACCTGCTTGAAGGGCTGCTTGAGCTTTAAGGGTACGTTGGTTTTCAAGCACAGCATGGCGAGCACGTTTTAAGCGATTTTCGTCTTTAATCAGATAGCTATATTGATCAAAGGCCCACTCATCCAATTCACCCAAGGTCTGAATATCCAAGGCAGCTTGCAATTCTTCCACAGCTTTCTCACACTCAGCACGGCGTTCATTGTATTTAGAGTCCGCCAGTTCACGGCGTTTGTTGGTGTTCATGATAACAACAACATTGTCCTTCAAATCAAGCGGCACCAAGTCATACTCCAAGGTATTGGTAGCCAGGTAAATGGCACGTTGGTCAGCACCCATACCGATAGCAAACTGGTCCATAATACCAGAGTTGACTCCGATAAAGTTATTTTCCGTTTGTTTTCCAATTTTTACCAAATCCAAACGGTCTAGTTTTAAATCAAAGAGATGCTCTGCCACGACCCCTGTCAAAAGTTCCAAGGATGCTGAAGAGGACAAGCCTGCACCATTGGGGATATTTCCATAAACATAAAAATCAAACCCTTTGTCAATGACATGGCCAGCTTCTTGCAAGAAATGAAGGACTCCTTTTGGATAATTGGTCCAGCTGTGCTCTTTTTCAAATTTGAGGTCAGCAAGAGGCACTTCGATGATACCCTTGTTCTCAAAGTTGGCTGAGTAGAAACGCAAAACTTGGTCGTCACGTTTGCGAGCCGCCCCATAAGTTCCCAAGGAAATAGCCGCCGGAAAAACGTGCCCACCGTTGTAGTCTGTGTGTTCACCAATCAGATTGATACGACCTGGTGAAAAGAAAGTTTGGTCTGCTTCTTGACCAAAAACGGCAAGAAAGTCTTTGCGAAGGGCTTCAGCAGTAAGATGTTGTGTCATATAAATTCTCCTTTGACTGTCGTTAAGTCACCTTAACGTGTAATCGCTTTCTTCTATTGTATCCAAGAGATTTGCCAAGGTCAATCCTTTTTACTAAACTTTTACTAAACTATCAGTAAAAAGCAGAAAAATATGATATACTAACCTAAAAGGAGGAGGATTTATGGCTACCTTAAAAGACATCGCACAGCTAGCCTCTGTCTCTATCGCGACCGTATCTCGTGTCCTCAATCGCGACCAGAGCCTATCTGTCACAGAAGAAACCAGACACCGTATATTAACCATTGCTGAAGAGCTGGGCTATACTAAGCACCTCAAGACAGGCGAATCCCACAAACCCAAGCAAAAGATTGCCATTATCCAATGGGTCAGTGAACAAGGGGAGTTGGACGACCTCTACTACTACCAGATTCGTCTCGGTATTGAAAAAAGAGCCCAAGAGTTGGACTATGATATCTTGCGCTATTTTAATGACCATCCTTTTACACTGAGCGAGGAAGTGATTGGCATTCTCTGCATCGGAAAGTTCAGCCGAGCTCAGATTGCTGCCTTTGAAGAATACCAAAAACCTTTAGTCTTTATAGACAGCGATACCCTCTCATTAGGTCATACCTGTATCATCACTGACTTTTACACTGCTGTGAAACAAGTTGTAGACCATTTCCTCAGCCAAGGGATGGACCGTATCGGGATTCTAACAGGTCTCGAAGAAACAACCGACCAGGAAGAAATTATCCAGGATAAGCGGCTAGAAAATTTCAAAAACATTACCCAAGCAAATGGAATCTACCATGAAAAACTGGTCTTTCAGGGGAGCTTTACTGCCCAGTCTGGCTATGACTTGATGAAGGAGGCCATTCACAAGCTAGGAGAACAACTCCCACCAGCCTTTTTCGCAGCCAGCGATAGTTTAGCCATCGGTGCCCTTCGTGCTCTCCAAGAAGCTAGAATCAGCCTACCAGACCGCGTCAGCCTCATTTCTTTCAACGACACTAGCCTGACCAAGCAGGTCTATCCTCCTCTTTCTAGCATCACTGTCTATACCAAGGAAATGGGCCGAGCAGGTATGGATATTCTTAACAAGGAAGTCCTCCACGGTCGCAAAATACCTAGCCTAACCATGCTGGGAACCAGACTGACATTGAGAGAGAGTACCACTAATAAATAAGAAAAACTCACAAACAAGATTCAGAGCGAAACTTGCTTGTGAGTTTTTTGCTATCCCTCCACGATCATATTTTTAAATAGCTGATAAAAGTAGTAAGATACTAATGAGGCGAGCCATTAATATACACCAATCTATTAGAAAGGAATTTCCCAATGTTAGCTAAAATAACTCCAAACGACTACCTACATACCTACTACAAACAATGGATTACCATTTACAAAGAAGGAGCCATCCGAAATGTAACTTTACAAAAATACAATATGACCCTGCACTGGCTACAAGAACTAGCACCTGAGCTAAAACTATGCGATGTAAATCGTATCGTTTATCAACAGTTACTCAATAACTATGCAAAAGAGCATGAACGTGTCACGACAATGGATTTTCACCATCAGCTTAAAAGTGCGATTATGGATGCTGTAGATGAAGGGTTAATCACTCACGATCCTACTCGCAAGGCCATTATTAAAGGGAAAAATCCTCGAGAAAAGAAGCCAAAATACCTCAATCAGTTTGAACTCCATACACTCCTAACTCATTTGAAGCTATCTAATCATCTCAACTGGGATTGGCTCATATTGCTAACAGCTAAGACTGGAATTCGTTTTTCTGAAGCTCTGGGCATCACGCCAGCTGACTTTGACTTTCCTCATCAACTACTCAGTATTAATAAAACTTGGAATTATAAAGAAGCTGGAGAATTTGCACCAACGAAAAATCGTTCTTCTGTCCGAAAAATTCAATTAGATTGGCAAACCGTCATCCAATTTGCCGAGCTAACGCGTGATCTCCCTTCGGAACAACCTATCTTTGTTCATGGGAAAATCTACAATTCTACTGTAAACAACACCCTTGAAAAGAGATGCAAGGAAGCAAATGTTCCTGTGATTACTTTGCACGGTCTAAGACATACCCATGCATCACTTCTACTCTTTGCCGGTGTTTCAATTGCTAGTGTTGCTAGACGTCTGGGACATGCTAGCATGACCACTACTCAAAAAACATACCTCCATATTATCCAAGAACTCGAAAACCAAGATATTGATTTGATTATGCGATCACTATCTAGTCTCAATTAAGTAGGAATCACTCACGCTGTTGAAGGGTAATGAGCTGATCCAACTCTTGGAAAAAGGAACCGATGGCCCTTTGTTCGGGGTGATTAA